>NZ_PPTT01000003.1 GCF_003339815.1 Eggerthella sinensis | reverse complement strand
CCGCGCTCCCCCTCTCCCCCTATTGCGCCCGCGCAAACACTTGCGGACCCAAAAACCCCAATGCGGGCGCAATAGGGGGAGTATCTCTGCCGTTTGACGCTTCCCGTGATAAAGTTTGCGCGCGTCGCTTTGTTGCACGTACGAGCACGGTATAATCCCAGCATCTTTTTGATCGGCCGATCAAAAAACACGGGTGGACGAGAAAGGAACATCATGGCTCCCGAAAACGACATCGATTATTCGCTGTCGCGCGTTCCTGATGAAGCGAAGCAGCCGTTCTGGCGGATTCTTTTCATCAGGATCGGCGCGATCTGCTGCGTATCGCAGCTCATGCTGGGCGCGGCGCTCGGCTACGGCCTCACCTTCTGGGACGCGCTGCTGGCAACGCTGCTCGGCTCGGTTCTGCTGCAAGTGGTCAGCTGGGCCCTCGGCACGGCGGCCGCGCGCGAAGGCCTATCCACCAGCTTGCTGTCCCGCTGGACCGGCTTCGGCAAAATTGGGTCGGCGCTGTTCGGCGGCGTCGTGGCCATCTCCATGGTGGGCTGGTTCGGCGTGCAGAACGCGGTGTTCGGCCAGGGTATGGCCGAAATCATCCCGTTCACGGACTTCCTCGGCACGCAGGAAATCATGCCCGGCATCATGCCTGGCATCACGCCCGAGTACATCCTGTGGGCGGTCATCACGGGCCTCGGCATCACGCTGCTCGTGGTGTTCGGCATCAAGGCAATCGCGAACTTCGCCACCGTGTTCGTGCCGCTGTTCGTGATCGTGGTCATCGTGGCCGCGGCCATCATCCTGCAAGACCACACCATTACCGAGCTGCTGACCACGGCCCCTCCGGGACCGGCGCTGTCGCTGGGCGCGGCAACCACCATGGTGGCGGGCGGCTTCATCGCGGGCGCCATCTGCACCCCCGACTACGCACGCTTCCTGAAGAACGGCACGCAGGTGTTCTGGATGACGCTCATCGGCACGTTCGTGGGCGAGCTGGGCATGAACCTGCTGGCCGTGCTGCTG
Source organism: Eggerthella sinensis (assembly GCF_003339815.1). Taxonomy (GTDB): domain Bacteria; phylum Actinomycetota; class Coriobacteriia; order Coriobacteriales; family Eggerthellaceae; genus Eggerthella; species Eggerthella sinensis. The sequence goes on along the minus strand of NZ_PPTT01000003.1, from coordinate 208,861 downwards.
GCGCACGCCATGGGCACCGAGAACATCGTCGACATCATGATGGGCACCTCGGGCATCCTCGGCGTGATCATCGTGGTGGCTTCCACGGTGAAGCTCAACGACATCAACCTGTACTCGTCGAGCCTCGGCTTGGCCACCATGATCAACTCCCTGTTCAACAAGAAGATCAGCCGCAACGGCCTCGTGTGGGCGCTCGGCATCGTGGGCACGCTGCTGTCGGTCATCGGCATCATCAACTACTTCACCAACTTCCTGACGCTGCTCGGCGTGGCCATCCCGCCCGTCGCCGGCATCATGGTGGTGGACTACTTCATCCTCAAGCGCAGCCGCGCCACGCTCGACGAGTCGCGTGCGAAGGGCGAGCTGCCGGCCAAGGTGGAGAAGTGGAACCCCATCGCCATCGCCAGCTGGGTCGCCGGCTTCGCCGTGGGCGAGATCACCAGCCTGATGAACATCGGCATCCCCGGCCTCAACTCGCTCGTGTTGGCCGGCGTGCTGTACTGGGTGGCGATGAAGGCATACGCGTCGGCGAAGAAGGTTGACACCGTCACGTTCGCCGAGACGGATCAGGTGCTGTAGGGCAATCGCCCCGCAACCTCCTCGCAAAGCGAAGGCCCCGATGTTTCACGTGAAACATCGGGGCCTTTTTCGTCGATGGGAGAAGTGCCGGCGCTACGGCATCAACACGAGGTCGTAGAGGTCGGCGCGGCGATCGCGCAGGTACGGGCTGCGCTGGCGATGCTCCACCACGTCGTTGAGGTCGAGTTCCACGTGCAGCACGCCCTCGGCTTCCTCGGCCAGCTCGGCCACCACATGGCCGCGCGGGTTGCACACCTTCGTGTGGCCCGGCATAACCAGCGCGTCCTCCACGCCGTAGCGGTTCACGGCCGCCACGAACGCCGTGTTCTCTAGCGCGCGAGCGGGCACGTTCACGTCCCACACGTCCATGTCCTCCTCGCACCAGGCCGAGGGGCACAGGATGAGGTCGGCACCCTGCAGCGCCAACATGCGCGCCACCTCGGGGAAGCCCATGTCGTAGCAGATCATCACGCCGACGCGCCCGAAGTCGGTGTCGAACACGGGGCAATCGAAGCCCGCGCGGAAGTAGAAGCGCTCGAGCGCCCACAGGTGCTGCTTGTCGTAGGTCCCTTGCAGCTCGCCGTCGCGGTCGATGAACACCGCGCTGTTGTAGGCCACGCCCGCCATCTCGTGCGTCAGCGCGAGCCCCGCAACCACGTAGCAGCCGCCGGCGCGGGCTGCGTCCTGCAGCGCGCGCACGGTGGGGCCGTCAACCGGCTCGGCCAGCTCGGGCACGTGCGGGCCCACGATGTTCAGCTCGTAGCCCGTCGAGAACAGCTCGGGCAGCACCACGAGGTCGGCCCCCTGCGCCGCCGCCTCGGCAATCATGCGGCAAGCCTTCTCCGTGTTGGCCTCAGGGTTGCAAAGCGAGCTCTCGAACTGGATAAGCGCCAGGTGAACCGACCGCGTTTCGTTTGGCATGATGCCTCCTTCCTAAAGTTTGAGGTCTCCCACTGCCTTCACCCTGATGCAGAGCGCGTCGCCCAGGTAGGCCATGGGGATGTCCTCGACGTCGACCACTTCCACGCTGCTCGGGTCGGCGCCTGCGGCGATGGCCTCGTCGCAGGCACGTTGCTTCGACTCCGCGAGCGCCTGCTCACGCGGCGTCTCGGACAGCGAGAACACCTTCGCAATCTGGCCCGACACCTGCGCGATAGCGGAACCCACAGCGTTCGCCACGCCGAAGTTCTCCGGGCGCAGCACGTTGTCGGAACCCTCAAGATGGTCGGGGGCCAGGATGGAGCCGCCGCCCACGAGGATCACGGTCACATCGCCAGCCGACGTCTTCATGGCGTCCACCGCATCTTCGATAATGCGCGTGATCTCGGATACGCCGCGTCCACGAGCGCCGGGTCGAGGTCGGCCACCAGCGCGGGATCGCCCACGCCTTCGGCCAAGCCCTTCGCCACCACGATGTCGGTAGCCGTCAGCGTGTCGCCGCCGAAGCAGAGCGCCTTCTTCGTCACGAGGTAGCCCACGCTGTCGGGGCCCACGGTAACGCGGCCGTCGTCAAGCTGCCGCACGAGCGAACCGCCGCCCAAGCCCACGGACACGAGGTCGGGCATGCGGAAGTTCGTGCGCACGTCGCCGATTTCCACCGCCACCATGCTCTCGCGCGGGAAGCCGTGCGCCAGCACGCCCACGTCGGTGGTGGTGCCGCCGATGTCCACGACCACGGCATCCAGCTCCCGCGTGAGGAACGACGCGCCGCGGATGGAGTTCGTCGGCCCGCAGGCGATGGTGAAGATGGGATAGCGCTTCGCGTAGTCCACGGACATGAGCGTGCCGTCGTTCTGTCCCAGGTACACCGCGACATCGGTGAGGCCCTCGGACGCGAGCGAGGCCTCGAAGCTGTCGGCCGTCGTGCGCGCCACGTCGTAGAGCGCCGCGTTCAGAATGGAGGCGTTTTCGCGTTCGAGGAAGCCGAGCGACCCGATTTCCGACGACAGCGTGACGGGGAAATCCTCGCCCAGCTCGTCGCGCAGCACCGCGGCCGCGCGCTTCTCGTGCGCGTCGGACACCGGCGAAAACACGCTGGTCACCGCCACGGACTCGAAGCCCTCGTCGCGCACGACGCGCGCCACCTCGCGGATCTCGTCCTCGGACAGCGCGCTGATCTCGCGACCGTCGAACTCGTTGCCGCCGTGCACGAGGAAGTCGCGCACGCGCATGGCGTCCTTCAGCTCGTCGGGCCAGTCGGCCATGCAGCTGATGGCCGTCGTGGCCGGCGCGCCCACGCGCAGCGCGGCCACCTTGTTGAGGCGCTTGCGCTCGACGATGGCGTTCGTGCAGTGCGTGGTGCCCAGCATGGCGAACCCGATATTCTTGGCCGCCTCCGCACCGATCTGCGTGATCACCTCGTGCATGGCAGCCACGATGCCGCCCATGACGTCCTCGGTGGTGGGGCTCTTCGTGGCGGCGACCAGATTGAGGTCGCCGTCGATGATCACGGCATCGGTGTTCGTGCCACCCACGTCGATGCCCAAACGCCAGATGCGCTTCTGCTCCTGATCGGCCATTACGCCTGCACCTCCTCGTTCTCCTTCGCCGCCATGCGCTCCTCCACCGGGATGTAGTCCACGTCGTAGCCGAACGCGCGCGGGCCCACAACCGCCAGGCCCTGCGGCGTGCGCCACTGCGGGGCGCAGGGCATGCCCACCACCACGACGCGCGCGCCGTACTTGAGGCCCTCGGTGGTCACGGGCGCGCCCGACTCCATGTCGAGCGACATGATGAGGTCGGGGGCCGTCGTCACCGGCTCGCCGTCGCGCAGCGCGATGAGGTTCTCGTTCTGGAACTCGATGACCAGCTCGCTTCCCTTGTCCTCGTCGAGGCCGGTCACCACGGCGCGGCCGCGCACGAACATGCCGTCGGTCTTGCGCTCGACGTCCATCACCTTGCCGCGGAACAGGCGGAACCCGTTCGTCACCTCCAACACGGCATCGATGGGATCGGCGTGCTGCTCGCGCGCCTCGCGCAGCGTGCGGCCGATCTCCTCGCACAGCGTGGGCGTGTTCGGAATGCAGTACTCCTTGAGCTGACGCCCCGAGCACGGGTACGACGCGAGGATGGTGTAGCCGCCCATCACCGACGTGGCCTGGCGCGATATGCGCTCGAGCCACTTGTCGTCGATGGCGCGCACGGTCACCGTGTTGCCCTTTTCGTCGGCCATGACGGCCGGCTGCCCGATCACGCCGTTGATGCCGAGCGTGGTCATCTGCAGCTCGGGGAACGCGCGGCCCATGAGGTCACAGTCCACCACGGGGATGCGGCGCGTTGCCGCGAGGATGAACGGGATGGTGGAGTTCACGCCGCCCGCTTCCACCGCGTAGATGGCGTAGGGTTCCTGGCCGAGCTCCTTCACCAGCTCGTCGTAGGTGGCCATGGGCTCGAGGCCGCTGCAAATCTTTTCCACCATGATGGTGGGGGCGCCCATCATCTGAGAGACGCATACCATCGCGTCGTCGGGAACCTCATCGGGGGTGATCAGCTCCACATCGCCGTATTTCTTGATGGCCTCGATGGCCATGAGCTTGCCGACGTAGGGGTCGCCGCCCCCGCCCGCGCCGAGGACCGTCGCGCCAAGCGCCATATCCTCGATCTCTTTGATGCCGATATTCCTTCTCATGATGGATAGGACCTTTCGTCGAAGATGCTACGAACCGCATAGAACCGTATTATCATGGAACCGAACGAGGTTTGCGATGACAACATAGCCAAAAGGAGACCTTCCCATGATTTTCAAACAGTTGATCGAACTCTACGATCTGCTTGATTCCCCTTCCGCAAGCGGCGCGCAGGTGGTCGATTATCTGCGGTCCATCGATCCCGCATGCGATGCCGAAACGTACGTATTGGAAGGCCCGAAGGGTTCCACCGACATGGTGCGCGTGCGTATCCCCGGGTCGCGCGGGCGAGCGGCGGGCGGCGACGCGCCCACCATCGGGTTGCTGGGACGCCTGGGAGGACTGGGAGCGCGGCCCGAACGCATCGGATTCGTGTCCGATGGCGATGGCGCGCTGTGCGCCCTGGCCTGCGCGGCGAAGCTGTTGTCGATGCACGCGCGCGGCGACGTGCTGCCGGGCGACGTGTTCGTCTCCACGCACGTGTGCCCGCACGCGCCCACCTTCCCGCACGAGCCGGTGGCGTTCATGGGGTCGCCCGTGGCCACATCGGCGGTGAATCGCGAGGAGGTCGGCGGCGCAGGGGCGCTCGACGCCGTGCTCGTGGTGGACACGACGAAGGGCAACCGCATCATGAACGAGCGCGGCTTCATGATTTCGCCCACCGTGAAGGAGGGGTGCATCCTGCGCGTGAGCGAGGATCTCGTGAGCCTCGTGGAAATTGCGACCGGTCGCCGTGCGCGCACCTACCCGCTGTCGATGGCCGACATCACGCCCTACGGCAACGGCCTGTACCACCTGAACTCCATCCTGCAACCGTGCACCGCAACCGACGCACCCGTCGTGGGCGTGGCCATCACCACCGAAACCGCCGTCCCCGGCTGCGCCACCGGCGCAACGCACCTGGAAGATTTGGAGGAAGCCGGCACCTTCATGATCGAAGCAGCCAAAGCCTTCGGCGAAGGGAAGTGCGCCTTCTACGACGAGGACGAATACGCCCGCTTCGTGGAACGCTACGGCTCGATGAAGCACCTGCAAAGCATGGGAGCACTGCCCCCGGAAGACGCGGAAGCGTAAGGAGCCCCCATGACCCTACCCCTCACCGACCGCGCGCGGAGCATCATCGCCACCAACCTCGCGCTCCAACCTGGCGAGACGCTGCTTATCGTCACCGACGACCCCACGCGCGAGGTGGGCGAGCTCTTCTACGAGGCCGCTCAGGCGATGGGCCATCGCACGCTCATCATGCAGATGCCCGAGGGGCGTGTGGCCGGCGAGGAGCCGCCCGCCGCGGTGGCCGCCGCTATGAAAGCCGCCGACGTTGCCCTGTGCCCCACGGCGAAGTCCATCACGCACACGAACGCGCGCATCGAAGCCGCAGCCGCCGGCACGCGCGTGGTCACCATGCCCAGCATCACCATGGACATGCTGCGCGACGGCGCCGCCTGCGCCGACTACACGCAGGTGGAGCAGCGCACCCGCGAGCTGACGGAACGCCTCACGCACGCGCGCTCGGCGCGCATCGAGAAGGACGGCCACGTCCTGGAGCTCTCCCTCGCCGGCCGCAACGGCGTGGCAAGTCCCGGCGTATACCGCGAGCCGGGCGCAAGCGGCAACTTCCCCTCCGGCGAAGCCTACATCGCTCCGCTTGAGGACGGCGCGCACGGCACCGCCGTCATCGACGGTTCCATGGTGGGCATCGGCACGCTGTCCGCGCCGATGACGGTCACCATCGAGCACGGACGTCTCACGGGCATCGAGGGCGCCGACGACCAAGGCCCCTACGCCGATCGCCTGGGCGTCCTGTTCGACCAACCGGAGAACGGTACCATCGCCGAGCTCGGCATTGGCACGAACGAGGCGGCGAAGCTGTGCGGCATCATCCTCGAAGACGAGAAGCTCTACGGCACCGTCCACATCGCCTTCGGCACGAACACCTCGTTCGGCGGCACCACAAAAGCGGCTTGCCACCTCGACGGCATCATCCTGCGCCCCACCCTCTACCTCGACAACGAATGCGTCATCCGAGAGGGCGCGTTCATCTAAGGGAGCGAACATCACCTGATGCTTCGCGATGTTTCACGTGAAACATCGCCCTATACGAAAAAACGGCCCGACATCCGTCGGGCCGTTTTACTGGAAGGCGTTTACTTCTCGCCGTCCAACAGTAGGTCGTCGAGGGAGGAAGCGTCGAGTTCGAGGGGCTCTTCCACGGTGCACTCGTAGTTGCCGTCCTGATCGATGCTGATCAGCACGTGGCTACGGTCGCGCAGCTTGCCTTCAACCACCTTTTGAGCGATGCGGTCGACGATCTCCTTCTGAATGAGGCGCTTGAGCGGACGCGCGCCGAAGATGGGATCGTATCCGTCGATGGACAGGTGCTCCATCGCGGCCGGCGTCACGTCGAGCGTGATGCGGCGGTCGGCCAAGCGGTCGCGAACCTCTTCCAGCTGCAGGTCGACGATAGGCTCGATGTTCGTCATGTTAAGCGCGTTGAACACCACCACGTCGTCGATGCGGTTGATGAACTCGGGGCGGAATGTCGCGCGCAGGGCACCGTCGATGGCCTGCTTCATGGCTTTCTCGTCGCCGTGCTCGGCGAACTCGCGGATGAACTGCGAGCCCACGTTCGACGTCATGATGATGATGGCGTTCTTGAACGACACCACGCGACCCTGGCCGTCGGTCAGGCGGCCGTCGTCAAGCACCTGCAGCAGGATGTTGAACACATCCGGATGCGCCTTCTCGATCTCATCGAGCAGGATCACGCTGTACGGCTTGCGGCGCACGGCCTCGGTCAGCTGACCGCCTTCGTCGTAGCCCACGTATCCCGGAGGGGCGCCGATGAGGCGCTGCACCGAGAACTTCTCCATGTACTCGGACATGTCGATGCGGATCATGGCCTTCTCGCTGTCGAACAGGTACTCCGCGAGCGCCTTCGCAAGCTCGGTCTTGCCCACGCCCGTGGGGCCCAGGAACAAGAACGAGCCGATGGGGCGATTCGGGTCGGACAGGCCCGCACGGTTGCGGCGGATGGCGCCGGCCACGGACGACACGGCCTCATCCTGACCCACCACGCGCTCGTGCAGCTTCTCTTCGAGGTCGACCAGCTTCGCCATCTCGCCCTGCATCATCTTCTGCACGGGGATGCCCGTCCACGTGGACACGACTTCGGCAATCTCGTCGTCCGACACTTCCTCCTTGAGGATGGCGCCGTCCTGCTGCTTCACGTTGAGCTCTTCCTCGGCCGCATGCAGCTGCTGCTGCAGCGCGGGGATGCGCGCGTAACGAATCTCGGACGCCTTCACGAGGTCGCCCTCGCGCGTAGCGCGCTCTTCCTCAAGCTGCGCGCCTTCGAGATCGCCCTTGAGGTTCTGCACGTGCTCGATGGCGTCCTTCTCGTTCTGCCATTCCGCCTTGCGCTTGTCGAGGTCTTCCTGAGCCGTGGCAATCTCGCGACGCAACGCCTCGAGGCGTTCCTGCGACGCCTGGTCGCTCTCCTTCATGAGCGCCTGCTCTTCAATCTGCATCTGCGTGAGCTTGCGCTCGGCGGCGTCCACCTCTTCGGGCATGGAGTCGATCTCGATGCGCAGACGGCTGGCCGCCTCGTCCATGAGGTCGATGGCCTTGTCCGGCAGGAAGCGGTCGGAGATGTAGCGGTTGGACAGCTCGGCCGCCGCCACGATGGCCGCATCGGTGATGCGCACGCCATGGTGAATCTCGTACTTCTCCTTGAGACCGCGCAGGATGGCGATGGTGTCTTCCACGGTGGGCTCGGTAACCAGCACCGGCTGGAAACGACGCTCGAGCGCGGCATCCTTCTCGATGTACTTGCGGTACTCGTCAAGCGTCGTGGCGCCGATGGCATGAAGCTCGCCGCGGGCCAACGCCGGCTTCAGCATGTTGCCCGCGTCCATGGAGCTGTCGCCCGTGGAGCCTGCGCCCACGATGGTGTGCAGCTCGTCGATGAACAGGATGATGCGGCCTTCGCTCTGCTTCACTTCGCGCAGCACGGCCTTCAAGCGGTCCTCGAACTCGCCGCGGTACTTCGCGCCGGCCACCATCGCACCCAGGTCGAGCGCCACGATGTCGCGATCCTTCAGCGACGAGGGAACGTCGCCGGCCACGATGCGCTGCGCGAGGCCTTCCACGATGGCCGTCTTGCCGGTGCCCGGCTCGCCGATGAGCACGGGGTTGTTCTTCGTGCGGCGGCTCAGCACCTGGATGGTGCGGCGGATTTCCTCGGCACGGCCGATGACCGGGTCGAGCTTGCCCTCGCGCGCCTTCTGCGTGAGGTTCTGGCCGTACTGCTCGAGCGCCTCGAACTGCACCTTGTTCTGCTGATCGGTCACGCGGGTGTCGCCGCGCAGTTCCTGGTACGCCGCCTCGATGCTCTTGCGCGTCACGCCGGCGGCGCTGAGAATCTTGCCCGCCGCGCCCTTCTCTTCGGACAGCGCGATCAGCAGGTGCTCGCTCGTGGCGTAGCTGTCGCCCAGCTTCTCGGCCACCTTCACGGCCTCGTCGATGAGGTTCATGAGGGCCGGACCGGGAATGCCGCTCATCATGCCGGGGTTTCCGCTCACCTTCGGCATGCGCTGGATCTCCGCGTCCACGTTGGACTGCAGCTGGAACGGCTCGGCACCGATGCGCTTGATGATGGCAGACAGGTTGTTCTCTTTCGATTCAAGCAGGGCCTTCAGCATGTGAATAGGCTCGGCTTGCGATGACTCGTTCTCGGACGCGATGACAATCGTCTGCTGCAACGCCTCCTGAGCGGTCAGGGCTAGTTTGTTCAAATTACCCATGTTCATACAAAGTTCCTCCTTCGCTAAGGCAGCTGCCGCAATGCGGACGGCAGGTCGGACACGCGCACGAGGGCGTTCACACTTTCGCGCGTTTCAAGCTCGTGCACGCGGTCGGCCAAACGACGCACGCGCTTGTGCAAATCGTCCAGCTCGTTGTCACGCTCGTCCAAACGGCCCTGGAGATCGAGGATGCGAATGACCCCCGCCAGGTTGATGCCCTCGCTCGTCAATTCGTTGATAAGCTCGAGCCGCTCGATGTCGGCCTGCGAATACATACGCGTGTTGCCGCTCGTGCGCTGGGGCGAAACCAGCCCCTTCTGCTCGTAAGCGCGCAGCGTCTGCGGGTGAACGCCCGCCAGCTGCGCGGCCACGCTGATCATGTACAGCGGGCGGTTGCGATCGGTACGCTCGCTCATTACCAGCTCCTCACATCATCGGTCGTGGCGGCTATATAGTCTTCCATGGCCTTTTTCTGGCCTTCGTTCATGTCTTTGGGCACAACCACCTTCACGGTGATCTTGAGGTCGCCCGCGCCTTCGCCCTTCACCTTCGGAGCGCCCTTGCCCTTCACGGACAGCACAGTGTCGTCCTGGGTGCCCTTCGGCACGCGCACGCGCACCTTCGTGCCGTCCGGCGCGGGAACGACGACGCTTGCGCCAAGCGCGGCCTCGGCCACGCTCACCGGCACGTCCATGAGCACGTCGGCGCCCTTGCGGGTGTAGAACGAATGCGGCTCGATCTTCGTGGTGATCAGCAGGTCGCCCGAAGCGCCGCCGTTCTCGCCCGGACCGCCCTTGCCCTTGAAGCGCAGCCGCCCGCCGTCAACGGCGCCGGCCGGAATCTTCACGGTGAGCGTTTCAGACTCGCCGCGGCCGGGCACGCGCACGGTCACGCGCTTCTCGGTACCCTTGAACGCCTCGTCGAACGTGACGTTGAGGGTGACGTTCATGTCCTGGCCGTTGCGCGGACGCGGCTGGCGGCCGCCTCCGAAGCCCGACATGTCGTTGAAATCCCAATCAGTTCCGAAGGCGCCTTCGCCGTGGCGAATGCTCTCCAGAATATCGGCCCAGCTGCCAAAGCCGCCGCCCGCTCCACCGAAGATGTCCTCGACGTTCACGGAGCCGCCGCCTCCCCAACCTTGTTGAGGTATATGGTTCTCGTTCGCCGTACCGTATTGGTCGTACAGCTTGCGTTTCTTATCGTCCGACAGCACCTCGTACGCTTCGTTCAATTCCTTGAACTTCGCCTCGTCGCCGCCGGCGTCGGGGTGATGCGTGCGTGCGAGTTTGCGAAAGGCCTTCTTGATCTCGTCGGCCGTCGCTGTGCGTGGAACGCCAAGCGTCTTGTAGTAGTCGGGAGTCGCCGCCATGTTCCACCGCCTTTCCTTCTATGAAGCAGAAGCGGGCCTCATTCGCGCCCGCTTCATCTCGTCGTCCTTATTGTTTTCCCGCGTCTTCCTGCGGTTTCTCCCGTTTGGGACCGCCGGAGGTGACGGTTACCATTGCAGGCCTGAGAACTTTCGTTCCCATCTTGTAACCTCGTTGGTATACCTCGGACACCGTCTCGTCGGGCACGCTCGCGTCGTCGATGGTGGCAACGGCCTGCGCTTCCAGCGCGTCGAACGCCTCGCCGGTCGGGTCGATCACTTCGACGCCGTCCTTCTTCAGCACATCGACGAGCTTCGCATGCACGGCCTTCACCCCGTCGAACAAGCCGCCTTCGCCGTTCTTCGTGGCGTAGTCGATGGTGCGCTCGAAGTCGTCGATGACGGGCAGCAGGCTGGTGACCAGCTTCTCTGTCGCACGCGCCTTCTCGACTTCGCGCTGCTCCGTCGTGCGGCGACGGTAGGTATCCCACTCGGCATGCAGGCGCATGTACTTGTCCTGCCACTCCTGCATCTCGGCCTTGGCCTGGGCCACCTGCTCGTCGGCCGAAGGGCCGGCGTCTTCGATGATCTCGGCTTCGATCGGCTCGTCCGAGGCAACGCCCTCTTCGGGCTGGCCCTGCGGCTGAGCTTCCTCAGCCGCAGAACGGGTTTCTTCGATGGGAATGCTCTTGCCTGCGCCTTGAGCCGCGCGCTCAGGCGTGGGCTGGTTGGGCTGGGCCATAGCGATTACTTCCCTTCCTTATCGTCGTCCTCGACGACCTCGTAGTCGGCTTCGATGGTGTCATCGGCCGGCGTGGACTCGGCGGTTGCAGCCTGCGAGGCGGCATCCGGGCCCTGCGTGGAGTAGACGACCTCGGCCAGCTTGTAGCCTGCCTGCTGCATCTTCTCGGTGGCGGACTTGATGGCGTCCAGATCGGAGCCCTCGAGCGCGCTCTTCGCCTCGGCGATGGCCTCTTCGGCAGCGGTCTTCACGTCGGACGGGGCCTTGTCGCCCACTTCCTGCAGCGTCTGCTCGGTGGCGTTCACCAGGGCGTCGGCGTTGTTGCGAATCTCGATCTCTTCCTTGCGCTTCGCGTCTTCCTCGGCATGGGCCTCGGCGTCCTTCACCATGCGCTCGACCTCGTCGTCGTTCAACGCGGTGGAGCCGGAGATGGTGATCTGCTGCTGCTTGCCGGTGCCCAGATCCTTAGCGGACACGTTCACGATGCCGTTCGCGTCGATGTCGAAGGTGACCTCGATTTGCGGCACACCGCGGCGCGCGGCCGGGATGCCGGTGAGCTGGAACTTGCCCAGCGTCTTGTTGTCGCCCGCCATCTGACGCTCGCCCTGCAGGACGTGCACCTCAACCGACGTCTGGTTGTCGGACGCCGTGGAGTAGATTTCGGTCTTGCGGGTGGGGATCGTGGTGTTGCGCTCGATCATCTTGGTCATGACGCCGCCCATGGTCTCGACGCCCAGCGACAGCGGGGTCACGTCGAGCAGCAGGATGCCCTCGACGTCGCCGGCGAGCACGCCGCCCTGCACCGCTGCGCCCATGGCCACGACCTCGTCCGGGTTCACGGACATGTTCGGCTCTTTGCCGGTGAGCTTCTTCACGAGATCCTGCACGGCCGGCATACGGGTGGAACCGCCGACGAGGATGACCTCGTCGATGTCGCCCGTCTTGAGGCCGGCGTCCTTGAGCGCCTGCTCAACCGGCTTCTTGATGCGATCCAGCAGATCCTTCGTGATGCGCTCGAACTCGGCGCGCGTCAGCGTGTAGTCGAGGTGCTTCGGGCCGGAAGCGTCGGCCGTGATGAACGGCAGGTTGATGTTGGCCTGCGTGGTGGAGGACAGCTCCATCTTCGCCTTCTCAGCGGCTTCCTTCAAGCGCTGCAGGGCCATCTTGTCCTTGCGCAGGTCGATGCCGTTGTCAGCCTGGAACTTGTCGGCCAGCCAGTCGATGATGCGCTGGTCCCAGTCGTCGCCGCCCAGGTGGTTGTCGCCGGCGGTGGAGGCAACCTCGAACACGCCGTCGCCCAACTCCAGGATGGACACGTCGAACGTGCCGCCGCCCAGGTCGAACACGAGGATCTTCTCGTCCTTGTTGGTCTTGTCAAGGCCGTAGGCCAGTGCGGCAGCCGTCGGCTCGTTGATGATGCGCAGCACTTCGAGGCCCGCGATCTTGCCGGCGTCCTTCGTGGCCTGACGCTGAGCGTCGTTGAAGTACGCGGGCACCGTGATGACGGCCTGCGTCACCGGGGAGCCCAGCTGCTTCTCCGCGTCGTTCTTCAGCTTCTGCAGCACCATGGCGGAAATCTCTTCCGGCGTGTAGTCCTTGCCGTCGATGTCGACAACCGCGCGGCCGTCCTTGCCCTTCTGCAGCTTGTAGCTGACGGTCTTGCGCTCTTCCGGCGTCTCGTTGTACGAGCGGCCGATAAAGCGCTTCACGGACGACACGGTGTTCTCGGGGTTCGTGACGGCCTGGTTCTTCGCAGCCTTGCCGACCACGCGCTCGCCGTCCTTGCGGAAGCCCTCGACCGACGGGGTGGTGCGGTCGCCCTCGGCGTTCACGAGGATTTCAGGCTCGGAGCCCTCCATGACCGCCATCGCGGAGTTCGTCGTGCCCAAGTCGATACCAAGAATCTTGCTCATTATCCTGCTTCCTCTCTGTCGGAGTTGTTACCTAAATCAATGGTCGTTAGCAGTCGTTTTTCTGTCTATGCGTCAAAGCACGCCCGCAGGCGCACTCTGTCGATGGAGGGTGCCTGAGGATGCGTTGCGTAAGCTCAAGCTCTCTTCGATGTTTTGGACTATATTATCTAAGTCTGTTGGTGTCAAGTTTATTACCAATTTGTAATATAAGTTTTGTTAACGCACCAAACTATAGCGATCTGCGACATCCTCAAGCGGTTTCGAGACGCTTCGTTACGCCCTGTGCGCGCAACCGTTTCCCCAACGCAAAGAACCCCCGCCTCCTGTGGAGACGGGGGTTCTCATTGCGCTTGCGATAAGCGTGTGAAGCGGGAGGTTAGTCCTCCACGACCTCGGGAATCGCGCCCATCGGGCACTCCTCGACGCAGTCGCCGCACGCGATGCACGCATCCTCGTTCACGACTTCAGCGACGCCGCCAACAACCTCGAGCACTTCCTGCGGGCAGGCATCGACGCAGATGCCGCAACCGATGCACTCATCGGCTTCGATAACCGGGTGAGACATAGCTAACTCCTTCTCGTCAAAAGCATTCCGACGGGACGCGTCGGTCACTTCCCCAAAAACTTTATGCCCGCAAGATACCATTGTTGTCCGCAAATGCAATAAGAAACCGCGAATTTCTCAGGGGACGGGGCAAAATCGTTTCAGAGATGCCGCCTCTAGCAAATGCGCGGCAGCTGCTCGCCCACAAGCATATCGAGGATACGCGTGCCGCCGAACGCCGTGCGCAGAAACACCTTCGAGCCGCGCTCCGGCTGCATGGCCGCCACCTCGCCGATGATGGCCGCATCCGCGCCGTAGCGGTTCGCACGCATGGCCGCGAGCGCCGCGTCCGCCTCGTCGGCGGCCACCACGCACACCATCTTGCCCTCGTTCGCCACCTGCAGCACGTCGTAGCCCAGCATGTCGCACGCGCCCTGCACGGCGGGCTTCACGGGAATCGCATCTTCCTCGACGGTGATGTCGGTGCCCGACTGCGCAGCCAGCTCGTTGAGCGTCGAGGCCAGACCGCCGCGGGTGGGGTCGCGGAAGCAGCGCGTGTTCGGCGCCGCTGCCAGCACTTCGGCGATGAGGTGGTTGAGCGGGGCCGCATCGCTTTCCAGGTCGGCCGAAAAGCTCAGCGATTCGCGGCAGCTCATGATGGTGATGCCGTGGTCGCCCAACGTGCCGGTGACCAGCACCTTGTCGCCCGGCTTGCACTGCGCGCCGCCCAGGTTGACGCCGGGCGCAATGGTACCCACGCCGGATGTGTTGATGTACACGCCGTCGCCGTGCCCGCGATTGACCACCTTCGTGTCGCCCGTGACCAGGTGCACGCCGGCTTCTTTGGCGCATTCCGCCATAGAGGCGCAGATGCGCTTGAGGTCCTCGATGGGGAACCCTTCTTCCAGCACGAACCCGCAGCTGAGGTAGCGCGGCGTCGCGCCGCTTGTGGCCACGTCGTTCACCGTGCCGCAGATGGCAAGGCGCCCGATGTCGCCGCCGGGGAAAAAGTGCGGCGTCACCACGAAGCTGTCGGTGGAGAACGCCAGCCGCTCGCCGGGCTCGGGTGCGGGCAGCACGGCCGCATCGTCGCCGCGCAGCAACTCGTCGCCGGCGTACGCGGCGAAGAACACGTCGTCGATAATGCGCTTCATCATCGTCCCGCCGCTGCCATGCCCCAGCATGACCGTGGTATCCATAAGACTCCTTACTGTAGTTGTCATCCTGAGCGAGCGAAGCGAGCCGAAGGATCCCGCTATCGTCGCGCGCAGCCTATATATACTGTCCGGTGGTGGTGACTACCAGGCGGCCGTTCTTCACGCCCTTCGTGCCCAGGATGAGGTTCGCGATATCCTGCACGAGGCCGGTCTCGCCGCGCAGCACGATGATCTCAAGGCAATGGTGCGCATCGAGGTGCACGTGCATGGACGAGATGATGGACTCGAAGTAGTCGTGCTGAATGGCGTGCAGCTTCTCCTGCAAATCGCTCGCATGGTGGTCGAACACGATGGTGAGCGTGCCCACCACTTCCACACCCGGCGTGGCGCATTCGTCTTCCACCAACGCGTCGCGCACGAGGTCGCGCACCACTTCGCTGCGGTTCTTCGCAAGGCCGCGTCGTGCCACCAACTGGTCGAAGCGGACAAGCAGCTCCTCGGGCATTGCCACCGAGAAGCGCATGAGGTCGTTGCTCATAGGCGCCCCGACAGCCTACACAAGGTTGACGGTGACGTTCGCCGACGCGTCGGCGTCATCCTCGAGCGCGTCCTTCGCTTCGTCGAGCAGCGCGCGCACGTCGTCGAGGATGGCCTGCGCGGCATGCATCTTCTCGGACACGGTGGCGAAGCCGGCGTCGCCCGCCATATGACCCAGGTTGTGCGCCCAGCGACGCTCCAGCTTGATATGATCGTCGATCTGCTCGATCATCTGCTCGAATTGTCCCGTGTTGATTCCATTCGTGCACATAGGAGTTCCTCCTCGATTGTTTCTTGCTATTATTACGGTTATACGGCGAACGCCCCCGAACCGCAAGGGATCGTGTGAAAAAATCTGCGAATGGTAACATGTACGAGATCGCGCTCGACGAAGCGTGGGAATTGTTCGGCGCGTACCTCGACGGTGCGCGCTCGGCCCTCGTATGCGTGCTGAGCGGAAGCGCCCTCGACGAGCGCAGCCGGGCCGCGCTGTGCAGCGCCGCGAACTCGCTCGGATACGGCCCTGCAGCATGCACGTTCGCCCGCACGGAAGAATTGGACGAAGCGGCCCTCTTCCAGATGATCGAAGGGCTCGACCCCCTCTGCCTCATCGCGGCCGACAGCCAAGCCGCGCAAGCGCTCGGCCGCACGTACCGCTGCGACATCCCGCTCAAGAAACCCAGCCGCGCCTTCGGCCGCAGCGTCGTGGCCTTCTCGTCGTTCGCGTCCATGCTGAACGACGGCCAGGACAAGCAAATCGCCTGGGCGCTGCTCAAAAAACTCCCCCGCTTCGGCGAATAGCGACGCCCAACAAAGCACAGCGGCCCGGAACGAGTTCCGGGCCGCTGCAGGTGCGGATGTTTCACGTGAAACATCCGTTCGTTCGTGGTTGGGCGGTTATGCAGTGACAACCTCTTCGGCGGCTTTGAGGAGGGCGTGCACTTCGTCCATCGTTTCGGCTTCGGCGTAGATGCGCACGAGCGGCTCGGTGCCGGAGGGGCGCATCATGACCCACGCGTCGCCCTCGAGGTAGAACTTCACGCCGTCGCGACGGTCGACGTCCACCACCTTCTTGCCGCAGATCTCGTCGACCGCATACGCGGGCACGATGTTCGCGCGGAAGTTCGCCATCTGCTCGTCGGTGATCTTGAGGCCCTGGCGCTCGAACTCGAGCTTGCCCACCTTCTCGAACATATCGTCCACGAGCTGGCCCAGGCTCATGCCGCGCTGCGCCATCGTCTCGCACAGCAACAGCGCCATGAGCAGGCCGTCGCGCTCCATGACATGGGAGGGAATGCCGATGCCGCCGGACTCCTCGCCGCCCAGCATGACGTCGCCCTTCTCCATCTCGGCGTAAATCCACTTGAAGCCCACCGGCGTGCTGGTGAGTTCGAGGCCGAGGCGCTTGCACTGACGCGCGAGCATGGCCGACGCGGTGATGGTGGACACGACGCGGCCGCTCAGGCCCTTGTCCTCGGCGAGGTGCGCGGTGAGCAGCGTGATGATGCGGTGCGGGTTCACGAAGTTGCCGTGCTCGTCCACCGTGCCGATACGGTCGGCGTCGCCGTCGTTGATGAAGCCGGCGTCGTAGCCCAGCTCGGGCACCTTCGCGATGCAGCGATCGACCCAGGGCGGAATAGGCTCCGGATGCAAGCCGTCGAACGTGGGATCTTCGGCGTTGTTGATCTCGCACACCTCGACGCCCAGGTCGCGCAGTAGACCCGCCAGGTACATGCGGCCCGCGCCGTAGAGCGGGTCCACCACCACGCGCAGGTTGGCCGCGCGGATGGCCTCCGCGTCCACGCGCTCTTTGAGCGTGGCCAGGTACGGCGTCATGAGGTCCACCGTCTCGTACGCGCCGCGCGCGTCGGTGGCCTCGTCGGCGAACGCCGCCTCAACGCGGTCGGTGAACTCTTTGCCCGCCGCGCCGCCGTCGGCCATGCGCAGCTTCACGCCCAGGTACTCGGCCGGGTTGTGGCTGCTCGTCAGCATGATGCCGCCAACCGCGTCGGCGTCCTGCGCCACCGACCAGCACAGCGTGGGCGTGGGGCAGTAGTCCTCGGTCAGCAGCACGCGGAAACCCTGTGCCGCCGCAACCTCGGACGCCAGCTCGGCGTAGGCGTGCGCGTCCTGTCGGCAGTCGTGGCCGACGATGAGGGTGCCCGGCGCATCGGCCGCGCGCCCGGCCGCAACCGCATCCTCTTTGAAGATGCGCGCGGCTGCGTCGATGACGCGCACTAGGTTTTCGTTGGTGAAGTCCTCGCCGATGATGGCGCGCCAACCATCGGTTCCGAAGTGAATGTCTGCCACGGAGGAGTCCCTTCGTTCCGTTTTGCTTTGTCTTCCGCTTCGCATTATAGCCAACCGAAGGCCCGGTGCGATATTCATCGCGAAAGAGGCAGATGAAGTAAGGGGCATAAACTAGCACAGGCCGCGGGGGAGGCGGCCTGTGCTTGGACGAGTGAAACGAGGAGAACCGTTGGAGTCGGTATTTCCACAACGCATACTTTACGCTCCTGATTATACTTTGTCAAGGATAATTCCGCATCGATTGAGAATGTTTCACGTGAAACATTTCGGGCGAAGCGCCGGCGCGGTGCATGCTATCCTGTCATCATTTCGGGGAGGAACAGAGGGCAAGAGGGCCTATGGGAAGCGCATTCAATCGCATCGACGATCGACGGCGGTACGTGCAGCGGTTCAAGGAGAGCCTGGTGGCTCATCCGTTTCTGTCGATCGGCTTCGGCTTGTACTGGATGCAGACGGTTCTGCTGTTCCAAAGCCCGTACCTGTTTCTCGACCCCACGCCGCTCGCAGGCATCTCGTCGCTGCCGAAGGGCACCGTGCTGCTCGTGGCGAGCGTGCTCACGTACCTCGTGTGGGCCCTGGGGTACCGGCGCGTCAATCGGTTCAGCGAAGCGCGCTGGTTTCCCTATCTGCTGTGCAGCGGATTGATGCTCGGGGCCATTCTGTACAGCTCGTACCCGGCCCTCATGGAGCAGCATCACGACCTCGCCGTGGTCACCTACCTCGCCGGGTCCATCCTCATCGGATGCGGCACGGCGAACATCAACCTGGAAGCGAGCCGCGTGTTCGGCTGCATCGGACCGCTGCAGGTTTTGTTCAACGGCATCGCGGCGCTGTTCATCGGCACGGTGGGGGCGCTCGCGCTGTCGCTGTTTCCCAGCGAGGTGGGCAAGATCGTGCTCATCCTCACGCCGCTGCCCATGGTGGCGTGCATCTGGAAGAGCATTGCGCAGTTCCCGCGGCGCGAGCTGTACGGGCGCGGCATGCAGATACAGGTGCACCCGCCCACGAAGTTCCTCGTGACGTCGGCGTTTCAAGGGCTCGCGCTCGGCGTGATGCACAGCCTGCTCATCAACAACTTCGGCAGCTCGGCGCTCGTGGTTAGCATGGGCTTCTTCATCGCGGTGGCCCTGCTGTTCTTCTGCGCCATTTCGGTGAAGAACAACTTCGACGTGCTCATCTACCGCATCGGATTCCCGCTCATGGCAAGCGGGTTCTTCGTGGTGAGCATGTTCGATCCGGCGCTGCTTCCCGGCGCGCTCGCGCTCGACACGGGCTACTGCTTCCAGTACCTCATGTCGTGCTCGCTGTGCGCGTACCTGACGAAGGGCCTCGGGCAGCCGCCCGTGTGGATCATCGGCTCGGCCACCGCGTGCCTGTTGGCGGGGCAGTTCGTGGGAAGCGTGCTCGACGTGCTCGTGGCCGACTGGCGCATGCTCTCGGTGTTCGTGGCGTTCATCCTGCTGCTGGCCGCGCTGTTCATGACGAGCAGCCGCAACATCCGCACGGGATGGGGCGCCGTGAGTCCCGGCGAAAGCGGCAGCAGCGCCGACACGGGCGGCAACCTGGCCGTCGCGTGCCAGCTCATGGCCACCGAGCATCGCCTGTCGAAGCGCGAAATCGAGGTGTTCGACCTCATCGTGAAGGGCTACAACCGCAAGGCCATCGCCCGCGAGCTGAACATGGCCGAAGAGACGGTGAAAACGCACACGGGACGCATCTACCAGAAGCTGCTCGTGCACTCCAAGCAGGAGCTCATCGAGCTCGCGTCGCAGCGCGCGGCGTCGCTCGAGCAGTAAGAAGCCCGCGCTCCGGGAGGGTGGAGCGCGGGCGCGGGAAGGGTGCTATTCGTTCTCGGCGATGTACTTGCCGGTGAGGTAGCCGAACGTGACGCAGGTCATACCGTAGTTCGCGCCCTCAATCATGAACGTGTACGTTCCGGCGAACATGTCGCCCACCATGGTGCCCACGTTGTACAGGCCGGGGATGGCCTTGTCCTCCGCGTCGCACACCTGCATGTTCACGTTCGTGTTGAGGCCGCCGAGCACGGTGAGGAAGCCGAAGACGTCGGTCATCTCGCCGTAGAAGGGGCCTTCCTCAATGGGATGCAGGTGCTTGGCATCCTTGTGGAAATCGTCGTCGGAGCCCTGAGCGGCCAGCTCGTTGTAGCGCTTGACCGTGTCGACCGCCTCCTTCGGCAGGCCGAGCTTTTCCACCACTTCCTCGATGGTGTCGCCCTTGACGTAGTTCTTGTTGGAACCCGAGGCGGCCTTGTCCCACGAGGCGACGGCGGCGGCAACGGCCTCTTCGCCCGTCATCATGGAGTCGTTCGTCCAGTCGCCCGACACGGCTTCATGCTTCGCATACCCGGCATCCCAGATGGCGTACGCTTTCTTCTCGGGAAGCAGCAGGATGTTCTCGCTGGCCATGGGGCCGACGCAGTTCTCGTTCATGAAGCGCTGGCCGTCGCGATCCACAAGCAGGCCCAGGTGGTTCGTGTACAGGTTGCGCGGGCCGGGACCCCAGTACGATCCCATCGTGCAGTTCGGGAAGCTCTTCTGCCACGCCGCGCCAACCCACAGGCCCATCTTCTGGCCCTGGCCCTTGTAGATGCCGCCGTACTTGAAGCCCTGATCCCAGTCGGGGTCCTTGTCGTACACGTCGTCCGACACGAACTCGGCCGTCTCGGGGCAGTAGCGATGCATCATGTCGCGATCGCCCGAGAAGTCGCCCGTGGCCAGCACGATGGCCTTCTTGCCCACGTACTTCGCGTACGTGCCGTCCTCGCGCTTGCAGATGACGGCGGTCACGCGACCCGTGTTGTCGTTCTCGCGAATGAGCTGCTCGGCGATGTTCTTGTAGTAGATCTTGCCCTTGAGGTCCTCTTCGAGATGGCGCGCGAGCTCCCACACCAGGAGGGGCTGCATCTTGCCGGTGACGATCTCGAGGCCCTCTTCGGGAGGCGTCTGGCCGTTGAGGTCCCAACCGACGGCGGCCGTGCGCTGCAGGTACAGGCTGTCCTCGTCGTCCGGCGTGCCAATCTCGATGGTGATGCCGTAGCCGGCCTTCTCCATGAGATCGATGGTCCAGTTCATGGCCTCCTCGGAATGGTTGTAGTGCTGATACCACTTGCGCTGGTCAACCTTGTGCGTCTGGCAGAAGATCTCCTTCTGGTACTGCTCGACGGGCACGCGGGGGTAGCCCTGCTCCTCGAAGGCCTTGCAGTACACGGCGTTGTTCGAGCCGCCGCGGCACGTGGGCTTCGTGGAAGCGGACACGATGATGGTGTCGACGCCCGCTTCGGCCGCGCTGTTCGCCGTCATGAGGCCGGCGGTGCCGCACCCCACCACCACGAGCTCGGCTTCGATAGTTTCCTTGATGTCCGCGTCCGCAATGGGCTCAGGCGGAATCTCGAAGGACCACTTGCGCTGCGATGTGGCCGCGGTGTTGTACGATTCGCCTTCGGGCGAACCGGCGCTTGCAGCCGCCGCGTCCTTGTCTTCCTTGCTCGTGGGCGAGCACGCCGCCAGCGTGGCGGCGCCCATCGCGCCGACGGCCGTGACGGCCGCGCCCTTGAGGAAGTTCCTGCGATCGAGTTCCATGGTAGTGCTCCCTTCCGTGCGAAGATCGCGCCTCCCTCCGGCGCATCCCCTCTCCGCAACGATTCGCACGGTAGCCCCGCGGCGACGGCGGGCGCATCCCCCACCAAGGGGGCACCTGCGCAAACCCGCGATTGGCCCCTTTCGGGGGATGGCCGCATCCCTTGGGCACGAAGGGGCGACGACTGTTTCACGTGAAACAGAAACGCTTGCCGGGGGGTAGCGCCGAGCGACAAGAAAGCCGGGTCACCCCCCCCCCGCAGGAGCGACCCGGCTATGATGCCCGATACGCGCTTTTCTACCGCGCGCCGATCGCACGGCCCACCCTAATGCAGGTGGCGTCCGCTTCGACGCGTCCGACGAAGGCGCAGCGCCGCCACGCAGGCGACGACCGCCGCCGCCAGCGCCGCGCCGATGGCGACCCACATGGGCGTCGCGTCGCCCGTCTGCACCAAGCTCCCGCCGGGCAGCGGCTTGGGGGTCTCGGGAGCGGCGGATTGCGGTGCCGACGGCCCCTCGTACACGTTCTCGAACACCGGCGCGCCGTTCTCGCCGTAGCTCCAATCGGCGGCGGAGAGATGGCCGTCGCCGTCGTCGGTCACGTCGACCCGCACAGCAAACACGGTGTCGTCGTACGTGACGCCCTCGACGTCCCCTTCAACCTCGGCGATCTCGTATTCGTACGTACCGGCTTCATCATACTCGATCCGGCCGAAAGTGATGGACCCATCGGCGGCGTTCGCAGCAACGGCCACCACCTCGCCGGTAACCGCGTCGCGCAGCTCGAAGGAGAACTCGCCCTCGACCAGGTCGCGACCCGTCAGGCTCTTGGACGCATCGAGCGCGATGCTCGCAGGGGTCGCCGCGTAGGAGTTGCGGAAGGTCACGGCCTCGAACGCCTCCCCGCCCTTCTCAACCGACCACACCACATCGAGCGAGCCCGCGCCGTCGTCGGTCACCGTGGCGGTCACGTCGTACACCGCGCCGTCGTACGTCACGCCGCCCCGGTCCCCGGGGGCCTCGGAGAGCCAGTAGGCGTAAGTGCCCGCAGCATCGAACGTGAGCGCCGGCATCTCCACCGTTCCGTCGGCGGCGTTCGCAGCAACGGCCACCACCTCGCCGGTAACCGCGTCGCGCAGCTCGAAGGAGAACTCGCCCTCGACCAGGTCGCGACCCGTCAGGCTCTTGGTAACCGGAACGCCGCCCTCACCCGTCAGGCTGCTGTCCACGGGATCGACGCCGTAGACGTTGGTGAACGTAAACAGGGCGCCCGCGGCCGGATCGGTGACGGCGGAAAGCGTGCCGTCGCCGTTGTCGGTCACCGTCACGGCGAAGGTCTTGACGCCGCCCTCGTTGGCGACGCCCGCGAACTCGCCCGCTTCGGTCACCGAGTACGTGAAGGTCTTGGAGCGCGTCGCGCCCGCATGAGTCGCGGTTGCGACGGCTTCGCCCGCCTCGTCGGCAGCTTGACCCTCGGGCCACACGTTGGCAACCGTGTATTCGATCTCCCCGAAGCTCACATTGCCCACCGCGTCGTTCACGACGGTCTTGGTGCCGTCCGCACCGGTCCCCTGGGGCATCGGCGCAGGAGTGCCGTCGTCCGCCGCGAAGCCGGTCAACGTGAAGGTGTACGCGCCAGCGATGTCTTCCTGCGTAGGCGCGCTCCCGAAGCCGCCACCGTCGATGACTTTCCTGCCATCGATGGACTTGGAGATGGCCTGAGCGTCATAGACGTTCCAGAAGGTCAAACCGTTGCCCTCGCTGCCGTAGTCGACGGCGATGCCCAACGTGCCGTCGCCGTTGTCGGTCACGCGCACCGCGACGGCGAACGAGTATTTGACCGGCGTGATACCGCTGTCCCCGAGGGCGTCGGTTATCTCGGACACCTCGTAGACGTATTCGTAGCCCATCTCCGTCTTGGTCGCGATGCCGCTCGCGACGTCCGCGGCGAACGAGTTGCTGCTGTACGAGATGGCGGAGAAATCGATCGTACCGTCCGCAGCATTCGTTCCCGTGGCCACCACGTTGCCCTTGGCATCGACTACCTGGAAGGAAAACTCGCCCTCCACTAGATCGCGGCCCGTCAGCATCTTGCTGGCGTTTATAGCCGCATCGCCCTCGCTGCCGAGCACGCCGGTTGCAGCGTAGGAATTCGCGAACGGGATGACAACGCTGGCCACCGTATTGTCAGCATTGCTGACGGTGACGGTCTGCGACTTGCCGTCTCCCTTCAGCACGGTAATCGTCACTACGAGCAAGCCGTTGCCATCGTCCGTCACATCAAACGTCACCGTCGCGTTCTCGTCGTCGTTGGCGTAACCAGCCCCGCCGCCCTTCGTCTCGGTCACGACGAAACCGTACCGCTTGCCGCTGTCGTCCGCAGTGAACGTAAGACCGTCGAAGTCGAGGGGCATCAAGGCAACTTCTCCGTCGGCAGCAGCCTCGGAAGGCACCACCCTGCCCTCAGCCGAGATTCCCAGACGATCGGCCGATAGCTCGTCAAGGGGCTTCACCGTGAACTCGAACTGGCCTTCTTCCATGTCGCGGCCGGTCAACGTTTTGGAAATGCTCACGTTGGCCCGCTGCGAAAGAGGAAGCTCCACCTGGTACGCGTTGGAGAACGCGCCGTTCGCAACAGCTGCGATTGAGCTGAGCGTGCCATCGTGGTTGTCGACCACCGTAACAGTAACCGTGGCCTCGTGGCCGTCATACACGATGCCGGCGTTATCGCCTGCAATCTCGAACACCTTGTACACATAGGTGCCGGCCTTCGTGTAGACGATCTCTCCGAAGTCGAACGCAGCCTCGACGCCCTCGGCCGGCTTGCCCACCGTGACGGTATCGCTCTCGGGCATCGGTGCCCCCTCGGTCACGGCTTCAATCCCAAACTGGAACACGTAGTCGTCAGTCCATTCACGACCCTCGAACGTCTTGGTCAACCGGAAATTCGCAGGCACGCCTTCGGTCGGCGCGGCACTGTAGCTGTTCGTGAACGCCGCGATGTTATTGGGCTTGTTCTTTCCCTCATTGGCGTAACTCACGGCAGCGTCCAGCTGGCCGTCGTTGCCCTCATCGGTCACTTCCACGGTGATGGTGGATGTGGACGCATCGTAGATCCAGCCAAGGGGAACCTCTTGACCCTCGGCCGCCTGGTCTTCCACCACAGTAAACTGATAGGTGCCCGCTTCCCGGAAGGCTATGTCGCCGAAGTTTGCATCCTTTACCTCGCCGGCGGCGAAGGGGCCTTCAATGGAGACGTGGTTGCCGCCGGATTCGACATCGACCGCCTGCCACTTCTCGTTCTCAGGGTCCACCGGGGCCAGCGTGAAGGTGAAATCGCCATCGGTATCAGATCCCTCGACGCTCTTCTGCACTGCGAGCGCCGCGTCGCCCGAGAGGATGGCGGGGCTTGCCTCGTAGGAGTTCACGAAAATCGGGTTATTGCCCACGATTCGCGCATCCAGCCGACCGTCGCCGTCGTCGTTCACGTTCACGGTGATGGTCTTTGCGTTCCCATCACCGGTCGCCCACGTCCAACCCGCACGCTCGCCCGGATCGTTTTCGACCACGGAGAAGACGAAGGTTCCTTCAGCCGTGAAGGTCAACTTGCCAAAGGACGCTTCGGCACTGCCGCCTTCCTCGTACGGGCCCGCCGCCACGGCGGTTGCCGCTCCGTTTTCGTCAAGACCGACTACGGCGTTCCTATCGCCCTCTACCAGAGTCAACGTGAAATCGAAGCTGCCCTCGTAAGGGGCTCCTATCACTTGCTTGACCGCGGATAGCTCGGCCTCAACTGGCAGTTTGGCGTACTCGTTCTTGAAACTCACCGCAGGAGCAACGTAGTTCGCGTCTGCGGTGCTAGCAGGACCGTATACGATTTCGTTGACAGGGTCGCCTCCCGCGGTCTTGGTCCTGACGACGGTGGTCTTGGCATGCATCGCGCCTCTTCCGTCGTCCTCCACGCTGACGTCCACGCGGTACTGCGAAGCGTCGTAGGTCACACGATCGGCAATACCGGGCGTCTCGTCCACGATGAACGAATAGGTTTTGCCGGCATCATCCTGGTCGAAGACGAGTCCTTGGAGCTTTTTCATCACCTCGGGCACGCCATCGCGGCGGCTTTGGGCATTCGCGAAGCTCTTGTCATCATCGGTCAACTTGATGTTGGCCTCTTCAGCGGAGGTACTTTCGTTGTCAATCCCTGAGATGGTGAAACCGAACTCACCCGCATTCATGGCACGGCCGTTCAACGTCTTGCTCACGCTCAATCCGCCCGCGTCGCCGTAGTCGATGCCCGATTTGTACGAATTTTCAAACACGGCCTTGCTGTTGTCGACCGCGCCTTCTCCATTGTCATACGTCACCGATTCGACAGCCAGCCTGCCGTTATCCGCGTCGAGGCCTACGACCACCGTCACGTCGCATGCGTGCGTGTCGTATACGATCCCGTCAAGCTTGCCACCCTGCGCGCCTTCGGGCACGTCCTCGGTTATCCGGAAGGTATAGGTTCCCGCTTTGGCGAAGTGTACGGAGCCGAAAGCGAAGTCGACGCCGGATGCGCTTGCGGTAGCGGAGCTTTCGGTAATCTGCACAACACCGTCAGCAACGGCGCTCGCCGTGGCGTCCGTAGGCTCGAGCGTGAAGGTGAAGGTATCCTCTTCCGTCCAATCGCGGCCAGTCAGAACCTTGGTGCCGCCTAAGGCGGTGCCGCCTTCGAGCACGGCAGGGTCGGGTCTGTACTCGTTTGAGAACAAGATGGATTCATCATCGGTAACCGGCGCTCCGTCGCGCGTGAGCGTGCGGGTGGCGACGACGCGCGTCCCGCCGCTGCCGTCCAACTCGGCGCTCACGGCTACCTCCATCGTGTATACGGTATCGTCGTACGCCATGGCCGGGGTGTTCCCGGGAACCTCGCGTATCTCGTAGGTATAGGTGAAGCCCACATGCTCGCCTGTGAAGACCAGCTCGCCGAAGGAGACGGTGCCGGTTTCCGCGTCAATACTCGCGGTCATGCTTTGTCCGGGAGATACGCCTGCTGGCATGGGGGCATCAGGAGCATCATCGGAGCTCTTGTTTGTGGGCTTGAGCTCGAATAGGAAATCGCCGTCGCTCATCGGGCGCGATCCGGAATTATCGGTGTAGTTTTTGAACGCGTTCACGACAACCGTATCGTCATCGGCACTGAAAGCGTTAATGAACGAGGCAGTGGTGGTAGCGACGGGCGAGTCCAGTCGATTGCCCGCGTCATCGAAAAGTTGCGTTATTTGCGACGACGCCTCCAAGGCGCCCAGGCCGTTGTCGGTCACCTTGACCGTCACCAGATACTGCGCCTGCGACCGCGTAATGCCAGGAATGTCTGCGGCGGCGGTTGCGTCCTCGCGGATAACGTGGGTGTAGGTGCCCGGTTTCGTGTAGACGATGTCGCCGAAGCTGAACGAAGCCGCGCCCGTCTTGTCGGCCACGTCGGAGCCTTTCACCGTGACCTTGGTATTCTCGGGCGTCGGGGTACCCTCCGGCGAGATGGAGGCAGGGTGGATGCTGAACTCGAACTCGTCGGTATCAAGCCAGTTGCGGCCGTCGATGGCTTTAGTTCCGGTCAAGCAGACGGAACCGTCGAGCGTTGCGGAAGTGACTTTATAGGTGTTGACGAAGCTCGCCGTAGTTGTGGCACCGCCGGAAACGACGCCGGTCTCGCCGGTCGACTGCGAGGTGAAACCCTGCGGGACGTTCGTCTCGGTCACCGTATACTTCCAACCATCGGACAGACCGTAGATCAACAGCGTCTGCCCGTCGGCGATCTCGAAGACAGCCTTACCCTGGTCGTCGAAGCTCAGGGTGAACCGGTCGCCTTGAATGTCGCCCTGGGCGTTCTTGACTACGGCGTCGAAATTCTTGTTAGCCGCGTCGGCCACGACGATCTCGAAGGCGAATTGCGTGGAGGCGTAGTCCTCCTCGTCGATACCTTCCGGAACAGTAACGTCCTTGCTGATGGCGAGCGTACCTGGGAGCTCTTCGAGAAGCAGCCCGTTGTTGCCCAGGTACGAGTTGACGACGCCAGCCGCCTGTTCGCTCACCCACTCTGGCGAGACCACAGCAGATGCGGTGTCAGTTTCATTGCCCGCTTTCTTGTCGCTGAAATTCTTGATGTACGTCAAGCGAGGCTGACCGGCTTTGACATAGGCGTTACCGGCTGCATCGAAGCCAATCGCATCGCCCAAGAAGGTCAAACTGCTTGACGGGAAGGAATACACCTCGGTTTGCTTCTTGAGCGCGCCGTCGTTTTTCTCGTAATGGTCGAGCTGGTAGTAGAAGGTATCGAAGTTGGCGAGATTCTCCCGCGTCGCCGGCGTCGAGCAGGTTTCGTCAACGTAGACGGGGGTATTCGCAGTGAAGTAATAAAAGGAGTTTCCTTCGGCAGGTTCGAACGTTGCCGTGGTATTGCCGTGCTCGGCATCGCCAGCTACGCCGTCCGTTTTCTCGTAAAGGTTCGAATAGAACCGCACATTGCCGCTCTCGTCCTTGTTGGAGTCGATATAGCTTTGAAGCTCGGCATCGGGATCGGCGAGGGACGACGCCGCTTCATCTTTCAGGCTCACGCCGTAGAACACGCGAATGGGATAGGCCTCGTTGGTCGTGAAAGACTCACTTCCTTCGGTCGTGTCAACCTCGTAGGTGCGCAGAGGGATGAGGGCGGCCGGTATTTTGACCGTGACAACGTCGCCCGCTGCCATATCATCGCTGTGCTCGACCTCCACGATGAGATCGGCCATGTTCCCTTCTGCGTAGTCGGGGTTACCGGTTTCGACCGTGCCCTTGAAATGATAGGTGGTTACTTTACCGTCGGTGCTCGATGTGGGGTTGGCGAAGGACTGGTTCGCATACACCACCGTCATGTTGGATGGGTCGATCTCCATGTAAGCACCCAACTGATCGGAAAACGTAAGGTATCCGCCATGAGACGGATCGCCGCCCTCAACTCGCGTGGGCAGTCCCGCACCCGTGCTAATCTCCTCGAAAATATCCTCGAAGATGCTGTTCAGATCGTCAGCGTTGTCGGCGGCCTTGTAGTAGCTGGCATCCGCGACCCGATCGCCCCACGTAATAGTAAAATACCCGTCCTCGAAGAAACCGCCGTTGTCGCCCTGCGCCGTTGCATTCGGATAATTGCTCGAAACAGCGTTCATGTAGCTGTTGTAATCGTCTGTTCCGTTCGGGTCGGAGCCCTCCATCACACCGACTGAATAGATCAACGTGTCGTCTTGCTTGATCGAGTGAGCAGCGTTGACGGTGTCAGCCGCCACCTCGTTGTCAAAACCGTTCTGATGGTTCGGCTCGCCGTCGGTGAAGAAAATGACGACCTTCTGCGAATTTTTGCGAGCACCTTCCAAGACATTTTGCGCATGCTGCATGCCGTAATCGGCAGCGGTGGAGCCGTTGGCTTCCAATCTATTGACGGTATTTTTGAGTTCTTCGACATGCTCGTCGTCGACCGTCGTAAGTTCGGCACGCGTGTTGGCGTTACTTGCGAACGTCACGATAGAGATGGAATGTTTATTGGCAGAATCAGTGATGGACTCGTTGGCCTTCGCCGTCTCGTCAATGAAGTCGTTGACCGCGTTCTGCAGTGCGTCGAGTCTCGTCGGCTGAATATGCTGGTAGAACTGCACACCGTTGGGATTCTGGTCGGTTTTTGGTTCAACCGCCTGACCGTTCACCTCCCAACCGACATGCTCCCACCCCCAGAAACCGTTGATGGTGCGTTTCTCGGTAACTTGAACGTAGCCATCGCCCTGCTTGACATAGTAGTCCGGGGCAAATGACCAGCCGCTCGTTTCCTGAACGTCAGTGACTTCTTTATAGACCGGGTCGCCCATACCCTCATCCATAGAACCCGAAGTATCCAGCACCAGCACGATGTCGAGCGGGGTGGATGCTGTCGTAGTGAGGTTGGACGTTGAGGAGAGGGCGGAAAGTCCAACCAGGAAGTCGGCATCGCCCTTTTTGATGGTGATTGGCGAAGGAGAGAGCGTGATGTCGGAATCCTCGACGGTCTTATCCGTCCAGATCCGGCCCACGTTCTCGGTGCTGTCTCGCAAGCCATTCTCCCAGTTACCCAACGTGTTGGCGTCGGTTACGGTAGAGCTATCATTTGCCGCGAGTGGTACGGAAACGTCATCGGAATCGATTCCAAGGCCGAAGAGCGATGCGATCGCGCCGAGCGGGTCGAAGCCTCGTTCACCCCCTTCGCTCGCGTATGCCGCCATCGGTGCCATTGAAAGCACCAATACGAGGGCGATCAGACAGGCAAGCAGCCTAGAGTGAGACCCCCCCCCTCCGCTTTATCCTACCGTCGAACACCGCCATCTCTCTTCAACTCCTTGTGCATATACCTACAACATGCATCCGGGCAGGAGTTGGCATCCGCTCCAGATGCGAATACGCATAAGATATATGATCTAAGCGGTAAGGTGCAACAATCAAGCCTCGGTATCCTGTAGGAGCTTTCTTTTCATCTCGTTGTTTTTCATCAGCCACAACAGCATCTTTTCCATTTTCAAAATCTGTGTACGTTTACAGCAAGCTCATAAAATTTTCATATCTCCGCGCATCTCAATCAGGATATCGGTTCAGCTTGCAACACACGATGCAGCCGTATCGAGACGCATGTCGCACTACGGGGACGCGCGTGGCACCACTCGAATCCGTTCCGCATAGCGCACCGGACGTTCCAGGATGCGGAACGGTGGGCATGGTGCTTTTGGCGAATTCGCTCGCAGCAAGCGCTCCACCTGCTACCATGGCACCAAACAATCCGGAGAGGAGTTTTCATGGCAAACAAGGGGCTGGCTAAAGATCACGCCGACATCTGCGTGTTGGTCACGGGCGGCGCAGGGTTCATCGGCACGCACACCTGCGTGGAACTGCTGGAGCAAGGGTACCGCGTGGTCGTCGTGGACGATCTGAGCAACTCGAGCGAGCTCGCCCTCGACCGCGTGCGCCAGATCACCGGCCTCGCCGCCGACGATGCGCGCCTGACCTTCTACGAGGCGAACATTCTCGACCGCGACGCGCTCCATCGCATCTTCTCCGAGAACGACGTGGACGCCATCATCCACTTCGCCGGCTTCAAGGCCGTGGGCGAGAGCGTACAGAAGCCGCTCGAATACTACTGGAACAACTTCGCCGGCACGCTCGCTTTGTGCGAGGTGGCGCGCGAGTACGACGTGAAGAACATCGTGTTCTCGTCGAGCGCTACCGTGTACGGCGAGCCCGAGTTCATCCCCATCACCGAGGATTGCCCGAAGCACGACGCCACGAACCCCTACGGCTGGACGAAGTCCATGCTCGAGCAGGTGCTCACCGACCTGTACGTGGGCGACAACGAGTGGAACGTCGTGCTGCTGCGCTACTTCAACCCCATCGGCGCGCACGAGAGCGGGCTCATCGGCGAGGACCCCAAAGGCATTCCGAACAACCTGCTGCCTTACGTGGCGCAGGTGGCCGTGGGCAAGCTTGCCAGCGTCGGCGTGTTCGGCGACGACTACCCCACGCACGACGGCACCGGCGTGCGCGACTACATCCACGTGGTGGACTTGGCGCGCGGCCACGTGGCGGCCCTCGATTGGATGGGCGGCAAAGTGGGTACCGGCGAGGCAAAGACGGCCGGCACCATGGCGGGCGAACCTGCAGCCGATGGCACGCGCCGCGGCGTGGGCATCTTCAATCTGGGAACCGGCACGGGTTCGAGCGTGCTCGACGTGGTGCACTCCTTCGAACGCGCCTGTGGTCGCGAGCTTCCCTACGAAATCAAGCCGCGCCGTGCGGGCGATGTGGCCGTGAACTATGCCGCATGCGACAAGGCACGCGACGAGCTGGGCTGGGTTGCGCAGTACGACCTCGACCGCATGTGCGTTGACGGATGGCGCTGGCAGTCGCAGAACCCGGACGGATACGCAACCGCCTAGCGACGCACCTGCTCAGCCGCTAGGCGCGACCTTCGTTCTTCGCTTCGTACATGGCCCGGTCGGCCGCGTCGAACAGCTCTTGATACGTGGCTCCATCCTGAGGATAGCGAGCCACCCCGATGCTCAGGGCAATGGGCACGCCCAATACGCGCGAGGTTTCTGCGATCAATAATTCCAGAGCCTCGCGCTTTGCGTTCGCCACTTCTTCGTCATCGACGCCCGCCACAAACGCGACGAACTCGTCGCCGCCGATGCGCCCGACTGGATCGCGATGGCGGAACACGTCGAACAGCGCTCGCGCCACGCCCTCGAGCACGCGATCGCCCATGAGGTGGCCGTACTCGTCGTTGATCTGCTTGAATCGATCCATGTCGAGCACGAACAGCAACGCCTTGTCGTTCTGCGTCAGCATCGTGCCGATCTTTTCCTCGATGGTCACCTTGTTGAGGGCCTTCGTCAATCCGTCTATTTGAGACTTGCGCGTGAGCAGCTCTTCGGTCGCGCGCTGCTGCGTGATATCGACGATCTTGCCTACCGCCATGTACGGCTGCGCGCCCTCGTACAGATAGCGGCACGTGAAGGAGAACCAGCGGTACTCGCCTGACAGCACGCGGGCACGGCAGGTGACGGTGCGCAGCTCGTTGGGCGGCGCCGGATGTTCGAAGAGGGCATGGACACGCGGATAGTCTTCCTCGTTGAAATCGATGAACGACGTGCCGCGCGCGAGGTACCCCTCATCGGTCAGCGAGCCGAGCGAGAACATGGTGCGCGCGTTCGGCGTGAGTTCGAGCGTGTCGCGCGGGTAGGTATACTCGAACAGCACGGTGTCGGAGAACTCGGCCAGCACCGCGTACCGCTCGGCGCTGCGCCGCGCGCGGCGGCGGAAACGGCTCACCACAAGCGCCACGATGAGGCAGGCCACGGCGCTGATAGCCACCAGCAGGCCGCCTGTGAAAATGGTGGACGAGAGGATGCTCTCGGAGCGATGGGCCAACGAGTTTTCCTGCGTGAAGTTGACGATGGTCCAATCGTTCGCATCGAGGCGGATGGACGTGACAAACGTCATGAGCCCTTCATGCTTGCCCATCATGACGGTTGAGACATCACGCTCGTTCTCGATGTTCAAACGAATGGCGTCCACTTCATTCGGCCCTACGCCACTCTGTGCCAGCACGTCGTAGAGGTTGTCGCCGTCAATGTACTCGGTGAGATCGGACACGGAAACAATGGTGCCGTCGCCGTTGATCAGCAGCGAGCCGAGCAGCGTGACCTGTGAGCTCACCTGGCTCGTCTCGACCAACTCCTCGGCCCTCACGATGCTGCGCATGACGCCCACCGTATGCCCGTCGCGTTCCACCGGCTCGGCGATGCTGAAGAAATAGCCGTTCAATCGCGTCGATTTGCGCACATCGGATATGACGGTCTCGCCCGCTTTGAGGCGTCGCAGGGTATCTTCGTCCTGATCGATCGATCCGGATTCGCCGATGCCCGCTTCAAGCGATTCGATGGGCGTGTACGTCACCTGGAAGGAACCCTGTTCGTTCCAGGTTTCCAGGTACGACGAGAACGTGGAACCCGTCGGATCGATGTCGGGCGACTCGGCCAGCACCCGCATCGTGGAAATCGTGGAACTCACTTCGCGCAAGGTAGATTCAACATCAATCTTTTGCGCGGCGGTGTAGTCGTTCATGCTCTCGCTGGCCAAATCGTAGAATTCTTCGCTCAGCGAGTCCGAATACGTGCGAAAAATCGCGAACACGATGAGAGCAACCACCACCATGGAAACGAGCACGGCAAGCACGGCGCGCAACGAGCCGCGAGACTCGGGAGTCAGGGAATCCGATATGGGTGCGTGATTGCGCGCATGGTGTGCCACAGGGAGCGCCTCATCTGTTGAATCGGCCGATGGTTCGTAAGTATCACCCATGCTTGGGGAAAACTCAACCGACGTTTTCAAGCACAACGCTTAGGTTGAAGTTTCGTTAAAAAGAGCGGCGCCGGATGCTTCCGACGCCGCTCACTGCGGTGCGATGTTGTTAGAGGGTTTCGCCGCCCGCGCCACCGTTGTAGGTCGTATCGGTGCCGCCGCCGGTGTACGTGTCGTCGTAGCCTCCGGTGGTACCGGTGCCGCCGGTGTCGTCGTAGCCGCCGTTCGTGCCGGGATCGACGTACCCGCCGTTGCCCGAGTTATCGACATAGCCGGGGTCGTAATATTCCGTCCCGGTGTTCGCCGGCGCGCTATACCCGTTGTTGGAGTACGTGTCGACGCCGGTTCCGGTTCCGGTCCCCGTTCCCGTACCGGTGCTCGCGGTCGCGGGCGCGCCGGTGGAAACAACCGAGCTCGGATCCTTTCCTTCTTCCACGAGCTTCATCATTTCCTTGGTAGCCGTCGCATCGTTGATCACGTACGAGACGAGCACGCCGCCTTCGGAGATCTCCTGCGTGTAGGAGGGGACCATGGCCGAGTAGATGGTCAGATCGCCTTCGTCCTGGAATTGCTGCGCCAGCGCAGCGATGTCGCCCACGGCGAGGTCGGTGGTGACGCACTGCGAAGCCGCCTGGATGACGCCCAGCAGATCGGTTGCGTTCAGATCGAGCACCTTGTTCACGATGGCCATGATCAGCTTGCGCTGGTTCGCCGTACGAGTGAAGTCGCCGTCAGCGTAGGCGCGGCTACGGGCGAACACGAGCGCCTCGTTACCGTTGAGATGCTGCTCGCCCTCTTCGATGATGACGCGCGGCCACTCGGGATGAGCTGCGGTGCCGTCGGCATCCGGGTCGTCAATGAGTTCGGTCACTTCGACGTCCACGCCGCCCACCGCGTCGACCAATTCCTTGAGCTTGCCGAAGTTCACTTCCGCGTAGTGCGAAATCTCGATGCCCAGCAGCTGATTCGCCTCGCGGACAGCGCCGGCGGCGCCGCCATAGGCATAGGCGGCGTTGAACTTGTTCGTGCCGTACCCGTCGATGTCGATCTTCGTGTCACGGGGGATGGACACCATCGTCGCCTGGTTGTTCACCGGGTCCACGCGCACGACGATGTTCGTATCGGAGCGATGCATGTCCTCATCGCTGTCTTCGGTCTCGTCCGTGCCGATGAGCATCATGTAAAACGGCTCGGTGAACGTCATGTCCTTATCGGTTTTGAGCGCGTCGTTGATGGCCATGATCTCTTCGTCGGTTTTGTCGCCCCTGGTCAGTTGTTCGTTGACGGAGTTCTTCCACAGAGCGAACGCGGAGCCGCCGCCGACCGCCACCACGAGGATGGCGATGATCACGCCGAGCGCGATTTTCTTGCCGCGACCCATTCTCTTGCGGGCCGCCGAATACGTGGGGTTATTGCGGGAATACTGGCTGGCTGCGGTTTGACGCTCGTAGGCGCCGTTCGCTCCGTAGCCCTGACTGCCGGGGACGTACGCGGGACGATAGGAGGTGTTGTCCGCGTATCCGTCGTTTCTTCCGAAGGAAGAGGCCTGATCACGCGGGGCGATGCGCCCCGACTGTGCCGCCTTCGCCGATCTCACAGCGCGGGCCGATTGGGGAGCTCGCGAGGAGCGCGCTTCTTTGCGGTTCGTACGAGAGTTTCTTGACGCCATATGGTCTCCTCCGCATCCCTTCTCGAAAGGTCCGGGACCAGGCAAGCTCCGAGATGGTACGCATAGATTCATCACGTATAGAGGTTTATTGTAACATCGTTGCCGCGCCATCATAAAATTGGCACGCGTCGGGAACAAAGCCCACATTTTCTGAAAATGCACCAAAACGTATTCGCGCGGTTACAGCCCCAAGGACGCGCGCCGCTACCCTAGGGTGCATGACGATCGAACGCGAACATAGTACCGTTATTGCTGATGGTGCAGGTCAGAGCACGTATGCTCCCATCCTGGCCGACAACGTCAAGCGCATGCGGACGTGCGTCAGAATCAACAAAAAGCAGTTCGCGCTCATGGTGGGCATCGGTCGTCCCTTCCTCAACAAAATCGAGGACGGAACCGCCAATCCGCGCCTTGCGATTATCGAAAAGCTTGCGGCCGCTTTCGAAACCACGCCCGACTTCCTGCTAGCCGTGCATACCGACGAGGAGATCCGTCGCGAAGTGCAGCGCGGCAAAGATCGTGCGCGCAAAGCCGAAGCGCGCAACCCCCAGGTGTACTAGCGAACTAGGCGCGCTTCCGCTTTCGCTGCACCGCGTAGAATATTCCCGAACCGAGCGTCGCGCCGGCCGTGTCAACCATCCAGTCCACCGGATCGCACATGCGGCCGGGAACGAACAGCTGATGGAATTCATCGCTCACGCCGTACAGACTCGCACAGGCGATGGCCACCAAACACGCACGGCGCAGCGGCATGTGGCAGCGCAGCGCGTTCGCCAGAAGGGCCCCGAATACGGTGTACTCGCAAAAATGGGCGATCGACGAGAGCAGGTCGGCGTCGGGACCGAGGATCGAAGCCTGCACGTCCTGCATCGCCCGATAGATGCTCGAGAAAATGCCGAGGCCCTCGTTAAGGCCAGTGCTCGTGTTCGAGGACATGAAGAAGATAAAGCACGCCCACACGGCAACAGCCACCCAGCTGACTACCACGAAGCGCGTCGATTGCTTGCGCACGGTTTCCACCACTTAACGCACCTCCGCGAATCGCAACAGCTCGCGCGCGTCCTCAAGAACCACGTCGGCTCCTGCAGCGCGCAGGTCGTCCGCATGATGGTAACCCCACGCCACGCCGATGGCGAACGTGCCGGCATTGCGCGACACGGCAACGTCTCCCGGCGAGTCGCCCACGTACGCCGTGCGGTCGGGAGTCGATCCCAGCTCGGCGATGGAGCGCAGCAGACCCGTCGGATCGGGCTTGCGCGGAATGTCGGCACATTCGCCATGTTTCACGTGAAACATTCCGGGAAGGTACGCGTCGATCACGTCGTGTACGCCCTGGTCGAACTTGTTCGACAGCACGCCGAGATTGATGCCGCGAGCGGCGAGTTCGGCGAGGGCCTCTTCGATATGAGGATACGGCTCCGTCAGCTTGTTGCCGATGACGGGGTACAGCTCCATCCATCGGCGCATTGCTGCTTCGGCTTGCTCGGTTGTCGCATCCGCTGGAACCGCCTGATACATGAGCGCCCGGGCGCCGTTGCCCACAAAGCTATGAATCTCATCGGTGGTTCGGCTGGGGAATCCCTGCTCGTTGAGCGCGGCGTTCGTCAGCTCCACCAAATCCGGCAGCGTGTCGAGCAGCGTGCCGTCAAGGTCGAAAATGAACGTGTCGAACGTTGGGGTGTTCTGATCGCTCATGGTTCGTCACCTCCCATAATTGACGAAACCCGCCGCAGCGGGTTTCGATTCGTAAGCATTGGAGCGGGTGACGGGACTCGAACCCGCGAATACAAGCTTGGGAAGCTTGGGCCTTACCACTTGGCGACACCCGCATGCAGGAACAAATTATAGCGCATGCGCGGCCCAATGCGACAAAAGGCGCAAAAAAAGGACGGCATACGCCGTCCTTTTCGTCATCGGGTGAGCGCGAGGTTATTTCGCAGCACCGATGCGGCAAATGGTGGTGCCGCAGTCGGGGCACTTGCCCTTCGTGATAGGCTTGCCGTTCTTCGTCAGGCTCTCGACGGGATCCTTCATTTCCTTCTTGGCCTTGCACTTCACGCAATATGCTTCAATCGCCATGGCTGCAAAAACACCTCTCTGTTCCTGTACTTGAGCAGGACGCTTTCATCCTGCAACTTGTCGGTGCGCTTCGTTCGTTGTTCCCAGCACACACGAATCCGTATTATACGGTACGCTCCAAACGAGCTACCGGGGACACCGTTGGCGCATTATATATTCTTCAACAACTCCATAACAAACTCGGTATTCTCCTCGAGCGTCTGCTCGTCGATGTTCTCGAGCACGTCGTCGCCCTGCGCGAAGAACGCCGGCTTGGCACCATGCATACCCACCAGGTGCATTGCCTGGTAGCCCTGCTTGATGGCGTACGATGCAGCGCTGTCCTTCCACTTGATTTGGGCGCTGCCCACGTTGAGGCCGGTGGCCTGCGAAGCCTTCTTCACGTACCGCTTCATGCGCGAAGACGTTTTCACCGCACGGTACATGCCCTCCTGCTCGATCATGCACAGGTCGCCCGCACCAAGCGCGTCGAGGTCGATGATGATGGAGCCGCGAAGATCCTGCTGATGCTCGGTGAGGAACGCACGCATGCCGCCGTTCTGAGCCAATTCGGAACCGAGCGCGACGAACCATACTTCCGTGTTGATGTCGGGGTTGCGGAACTGGTAGATCTGCTTGAGTTCGGCCGGCACATCGGGGTCCTCGAAGTCGAGGCCTTCGGACGCTTCGCCCATGAGGTCTTCCGAACCGAGCTCCGCCTTCTCCATGCGACGAGGCGAGAACGCGCCGCCGTTCCACGGGCGACGGTTGTCCGGGCCGTAGTTGTCGAATTCGTCGTCGTCCTCGTAATCGAACCCGTCGGCGTTCTCGAAGTCGTCGTCCTCGAACGTACCGTACTGATCGTCTTCGTAGCCAACCTGGTACGGATCCATGCGCGTGGTGGCAGAGGGGTCCAGGGGATCGTCTTCTTCGCGGAAGCTTTCCCAACCGCCGCGTTCGGCACCCACGGTACGGGCATCGAACGTCTCGTCAACTTCGAGCCATTCCTGGGGCGAGGCTTCCTCGTCCTTGTTCTTGCGACGCAGGCGGTCGAACAGACGATGCACGCGCGACTTGGGCATTTCCACGTACCCCGGACCGGCGAACGCGCCCGTCTCGGTGAAGTTCTGATCGTACGCGGAGTCGTCGGCATCGTCGACGTAGATGTCGTCGGGGTCGACGTTGTCCAGGAGCTCGTCACCGATAGGGGCGAACGTGCCGGTTGCGCCCGCGGGTACGAAGGCTCCCGCAGCGCTCACGTTCGAGGTTTTACCCTCGGCAAGATCCTCGCGGCTGATAGAACCGGACAGCGACGGCAGCATCGAACGCAGGGACGGCTTCTTCGAGGAAGCAGCCTGATCGGAAGCCGGAACGTCGTCGCTTGCCGAGTCGCTTTCTGCGGTACCGCCCAGGTTGATGGAGGGCAGCATGGTGAGCAGGCTCTTTGCGGCGCTCTTGCCCGACGATTCCACGTCGGCGAGCGGGGCGCGCTGCTTCGGCAGCTCGGAAATAGGCGTGAGGTTCGACGAGGCAGCGCCGATATCGGGCAGCACGATGGGCCGCGAAGCAGCATCTTCAGCACCCGGAGCAGCCACAACGCGCTCCTCGTACCGTTCGGCAACGACGTCGATACGACCGCTCGCCCCGATGGGAGCGCCCGTCACATCCACGCGATTGCCCGTGCGCCGTTCATCCTGCTGCGCGGCGCGCGCCTCTTCCTGTACCTTGCGCGGATCGAGGAACGAGGGCATGGGAACGTCGCTGATAGGCGGCACGTCGCCGAGGTGCAGCTCGCTCACGTCGATCGGCGGCATGGCGGTGGTGGAGAACGGGTCGGCCGGAGCCGGAGCTGCGGCAGGAACCGCGGCTTCTTGCACAACCGGAGCAGCCTGCGCGGGCTCGCCCTCGGTAGGAAGCTCGTACACGCCCGACTCGGGCGCTTCGTAGCGCGCGGAGCCTTCGGGTTCCGCCGCGCTCCACTGCGGAGCCTTCACTTCGCGAATCTCATCGCGACCGGCATCGAGCGATTCTTCCGGACGATGATCGACAGTAGTGCTTGCTTCGGCGAAATGACCAGCACTTTCGTTCACCGCGGCGTCAAGGGCGCTCGCAAAGCGAGAGCGCTGCGCCGGCTTGTCGGCATTGCGCGGCTTCTTCGCCTTCTCCTGCGCCTTCTTGAACCAGTCGGGCACGCCGTCACTCGGCGCACTCGCGTTCGCCTCGTTCACCGCAGCAAACGACGACGCGGCCATGTTGGCAGCGGCGGCGGCAAGCTCGGCTTCGTGAGCAGCCGCTGCAGCAGCGGCTGCCTCGGCATGCGCGATGGCTTCCTGCATCGTGTCTTCGGGAATGCTGGTCAGGGCTTCGCGTGTCTCGTCGCGCAGCTCGTGGTAGCCCTCTTCGGACGGCACCGGCAGGGGCGGCTCCTTGATCTGCACGAGGTTTTGCGCGATGTCGGACGCCGACACGCCTGTCACGGGCTTGCCGGAAAGGGCAGCCACCGCCGCCTTCGCGGCGGCAAGGCGCGCTTCGGGCGTCTGCGGGGCGGGCTCGGGCGGCTTCACGCTAGCCGCTTCGTACACGAGCTGCGCGCCCTCGGGCACGAGGCCCGCCGCACGAGCGGCCTCTTCGCCGTGGATGGAGGCATCAGCGCGCGCGGCGAGCTCGGCTTCGCTCACGCGGCCGCGGCCGACGCGGCGGGCCACTTCCATGAGCACGGCCGTACCGGCAGCATTGCAGTTCGCCGCTTCGTTGTAAGCAGCAAGCTTGTGCAGCAGCGCGAACACGAGCGGAAGCGCAACCAACACAAGCGCGATCACCGCGAGAACCGTCAACACGATTGCGGCCGCGCCTTCGGCATTGAGGAAGAACACGTTGCGAATGATCAGCAGCAACGGGAGAAATACCATTGCACCGAACGTCGCCCATTGCAGGATGGGGAGCGCCGCGAGCACCGGTCCGTTGAGCTCGGCGCGCACCTTGCCGCTATCGTAGCGAGCAACCACGACCACCTTCCGGCGACGCGACCCGCCGCTCTCGGCCGAGTAGCTGGGCTCGTACTTCGCCACCACGTTCTGGCTGACACCGCGCGCGAAAGCGCGTGACAGCACGGGGCGATTAAACACCTCGGCGGCGAACAACAGCGCAGCTATGAGCGTAACGATGATGGAAGCAACGCCCACGATCGGCAAGAACAGCGCAGCGATCGTGATGACCAGCGTACACGCGCAACAGATAACCCGCGGGGCATCGGCTCCGGGAGCGCCGCTGAAATCTTCGATGATGGCAGAAAGGCCTGCTTCCTTCTGCATTTGCTCAGTGATGTACAACGCCGCTTGCTGCTCTTCTTCGGTTCCCGCAGGACGGGGACCGATTTCCTGTGATAAATATGCGACGTGATCCAGTATGTCCGGCATACTCTTTTGCCTTTCGTTGGTGATTCTACAAGGCACACATAAGGGAAGTATACGCTATTTGCTCCCTGTACCCAAATAATCAGTAATAAAAGCGTCAGCTGTTCCGGCTTGTAAACGTGCTGTTGAATAGGCCTTTGAAGCTTCCGCCGTAGCCGTTTCGAACGCCTCGTCCACAAGACTCGACGGATCGGCCGGCAACGCCTTCGCAAGCGTGGCCGCTTCGGCGTCGGCGATGTTGTACGCGTTGTTCTGAGCGGTCGCTTCCTCCTTGTTCTTCGCTAACAGCGCGTCATCCGATGCGATGGCGTACCCGAGCGACTCCTGCCGCTTTTGGATGTAGTCGATGAAGGGCGAGAAATCTGCCAGATCGTACGTCATCTGCGCGTCGACGAAGCCCGCCAGGGCGTCGTCGAGCGTCGAAAGTGCCTCGTTCGTCTTGTCCTTGGATGCCTCCACGTTCTCCGCGGTGGTTTCGGTAATGAGCTGCGCCGCCTGTCGAGCCAGTTCATCGCCTTGCATCACGAGTTTCCACGCACCGTCGACGCGCTTCGATGCGTCCTCGGCTGCGTCGGCGGCGTCCATGAGCACCTGTCCCTGCTCCAAAAGCGCACGGCGTGCGGAAATGGTGACCACCGTCTGATTCGCCGCTTCCTTATCGCGCTGGTTCTTCAAATCGACCGAGACCTCACGCGCCTTCTTATCGGCTTGCTGCAGCTGCTCGTCCACCGCTTCCGCTTTTTCACGGATGGAGGCGCGTGCGGCGGCATTGCCCTCCTTGAAGGGATCGGACACGACGTCGTTCAGCTGATGAAGCGGCTCGTCTGTTTCTCTGACCAGGTTCAACGCTTCATCGAGCACGGCCACATGCCCCTGCTGATTCTGGAAATCGTGATAGAGGTAACCTCCGCCCGCTACCAGCAAGCCAATCGTCACCACCACGACCACGGATATGGCGAGTACCTTGCTCAAGCGGCGGCGCGCCTTGCGGCGTGCGATTTCTTCCTCGGGGGAACGTTTCAGCTTTGCCGGGACGATGGCGGCAGATGAGCTCGCAGCGGGCGCCGACGTGCGAGGAGGGGACATGGTATTGAGCTTAGGGACGGGTCCGCTGTCTTCAACCGAGACGAAATCGCCTGTTGAGAGGGGGAGTCCTCGTTCCTTCGTCGGCGTGCCCGCCGGTTTCTTGCGGCGACCAGGCAGGGTGAACAGCGAGATGCGCCCCGAGAAGGGCGCATGCTTCTGCTTGTCGTTCGCATCCCCGTCGAGCGCGTTTTTCGCCGCGTCGAGGACGCTGAACGATATCTCGTTCGACGTGCCGCGGGTGTGCTTCTTGATGTGCGCGGCGCGCGTTATTTTGTCTTCCCACTTGCCCATTCGTACCTGCTGGTTCGCCCTGCGCTACCCGTTGTTCGCGCGCTCGAGGTCGGCAGCAATCTCCGACGCCGTCATCACCTTGATAGTCCTGCTCGGCAGCGAGTTGAGGAACGCCTTTCCGTAGCTCTTCGTCAGCAGACGGCGGTCGGTCAGGATGAGCACGCCGGTGTCGTCGGCCTTCCTGATCAGGCGGCCGGCAGCCTGCTTCGTCTCGAGCACGGCGGCGGGCAGCACGTACCGGCGCCATGCCTGGTCATCGCGTGCCGCGCGTTCGCACGACAGGGGGTCAGTCGGCTTCGCGAACGGCAGTTTCGGGATGATGACGCCCTTCAGCGTGGCACCCGGCGCGTCGAACCCTTCCCAGAAGCTCTTGAGCGCGAAGAGGGACAGGTGCTCGTCTGCCAAGAAGTCGTCGCGCAGGCCCTTCACGGACACGCCCCATTTCTGGCACACAACACGCAGATCGTCCTCTTTGAGCTGGGGTTGCACTTCGTCGAAACAGCGCTCCATCTCGCGGCGATTCGTGAACAACGTCAACATCGAGCCGTTTTGAGCACGGTGCACGGCAACGAGCAGGCGCTGCAAAGCCGAAAGATAGGCCGCTTCGTTCGGTTCCGGCATGTCGCTGGCCACATAGACGGTCATATTGGCGTCGAAATCGTAGCTGGAGTCCAGCTTGCAGGTCTGGCAGGTCGAGTGCTCCGAGGCGTTCAGCCCCAACGCGCTCTCGAACGCGTCGAACTTGTCGTCAACCGCCAGGGTCGCCGACGCGAACACGGTGGAATGCGTGCGCTCGAACAGCGTTTCGTTCATGGCTTCGCCCACGTTGATCAGCAACGCCTCAAGCTTCTCGGCTACGCGATCCTTCTTGCGGCTCACCGTCGCGGCGTACGCGTACGTCTCGGGCGCCTTGTCGAGGATGATGTCGGCGGCGTTCATCTGCTCCTTGAGCTCCATCGTCACCGATGCGATCTCACGCTGAATCTCCGCCGCACCCTCGAGGTCTTCCAGGTAGCCCACAAGCTCCTGACACGTGGTCACCAGCTTCTCAGCCGCTTGCGTCATCGCACGGCCATAGCTTGCCACCTGGGAAAACGTTGCGCTCGCCCGTATATCGCTGTTGATCCACAGCTCAACGATTTCGTACCCCTTACCCTTTCTATTCTGATCGAAGAATAGAAGGTCTTTAAGGTGCGACGAGAATTCGTGCGCCGCCTCAGCGTACACTTTACCCGCCGAGCGGGCTTTCGCCGTGAGAGCATAGAACAGCGACGATCCCTCTTCCATGCCGGGCACGACCACACGGCGCTCGGCGCGCACGAACACATTGCGCGACGCTTCGTCTGCACCGACGCGGTTCGCCAGGCGCGTAATGTCCTCCGCTGAGAGCGACAGCGAGAACGCGCGACGCGCCTCAGCTTCGGCACCGTGGGCCTCGTCAACCACCCAGTAGCGAATAGGGGGCAGCAGCCCTCCGTCTGCAACGAGGTCGCAGAACAACAGGCTGTGATTCGTCACCACGATATCGGCCGCCTCGGCGCGGCGGCGCGACCCGTGAACGAAGCACGAGGTACCAAAATAGGGACACTTCCTGCGCAAGCAATCGTTCGCGGTCGTCGTCACTATGCGGCGCGGCAGCATGCGATAGTCGATTTTCAGGCTGTCCATGTCGTCGTACTCGGTTTGCTCGATGAACGACAGGAGCGCTGCGAGCGCCGGGGCCTGCGACTGTTCCTTATTGCCGAAGAGCTTCGTTTGCGCGCCATCCGACACGATATGCCCGATTTTTCGCAGGCAGGGATAGTGAGAGAAGCCTTTGAGCGGCGCAAACGTCAGCGGAGGACGTTCGGAGTCGTCAGCGTTCAGCGCCTCGGACAGCGCGGGCAGCTCGTGATAGACCAGCTGATCGAGCAGCGTGTTCGTCTTCGTCGCCACACCGACGGCGATATTGTTGGCTCGAGCCGTCAACGCGGCCGGTACGAGGTACGCCATGGACTTGCCAACGCCGGTCCCCGCTTCAACCAACAGGTTCTCCGAGCTTGAGAACGCGCCGCGCACCGCTTCCGCCATGGCAACCTGTTCCATACGTGGCTCGAAATCGTTGTAGAGCGAGCCTACGAGCCCCGTTTCCGAGAACGCTTGCACGATTTCCTCGTTCGAGGGGAATACGAGCGAGAGCTGCGGGTCGGCAGCAATGTCGTCGGCATCGAGCTTCGCCGTGCGTTCGAGCTTACCCAAACGATCTCTGCGCAGATTGCGCAGCGAGAACTTCAGGTCGGATGTTTCACGTGAAACATTTTCGTACTTCTGCGCGAATTGATCGAACACCACCTGCGTCGACCATTCGTCAGGCGTCGCCATATGCGCGATTTCACACACGAGCGCCGGCGGCATCGTTGCCACACCCGCCAGCAAGATGCGGAAAATGGCACAGGTTGCGGCAACGTCGGCGTCGGCCCGGTGCGTCGACAGCGGTAAATCGAATGCGCGCACGAGGTCGAGCAATCGATGCGACTTCAAGC
Organism: Eggerthella sinensis; assembly: GCF_003339815.1. Taxonomy (GTDB): domain Bacteria; phylum Actinomycetota; class Coriobacteriia; order Coriobacteriales; family Eggerthellaceae; genus Eggerthella; species Eggerthella sinensis. Next base: position 164,758 of record NZ_PPTT01000003.1, on the reverse strand, counting down.
GAGGCAGCGCGATGCGCGCAAGGTCGAGCGAGTCGATCCACGTGTTCTCAAGCAGGGGATACCCGCTCGGGTGGCGGGTCGTGAAGGTGCGGTCGAATTCGGCGTTATGCGCGATCACCTTTGCGTCGCCCACGAACGCGGCGAGCTCGGCAAGCGCATCCGAAGGGGACGGCGCATCGGCTACATCGCAATCGTGAATATCGGTAAGGTGCGCCACATCTTCCGGAATAGGCTTGCCGGGGTTCACGAACGTGATGAACCACTCGACAATCTCACCGTTCTCCATTCGAGCGGCTGCGATCTGCGTCAACTCGTCGTGATGGAACGAGAAACCCGTGGTTTCCGTGTCCAGCACCACGATATTGTGGTCGAGATCGCCAAAATCCGCCGTAGCGGCGATTTTGGAAAGCGACGCATAGCGATCGCAGATGGCCTGCGACGTACCATCGCTTATGAAACTTTGCAGGGTATCCTGCGAGGGCATGTTTTGTTTATCCATACCGGTTAGCCTATCATCTATCATGGGATCACACAAACTGATACGCCGATGCCGACAAAAAGAACGGCTCAAAGGAGAGAACATGCAGGCAGAGCGCTATTTCGGAACGTACGCACGGTTCGACACCCTTTCCAAGAAAGACGCTGCCACCTTGCTCGGAGCAGACAACCTCATCGGCGATGTATTCGAGATCGTGTTCCAAACCGAAGACGGCGTATCTACTGCTTGGATGAAAAACCGCTTCGGCAGCCTGGTGGGGTACTTCGATCCCTCGTTTTCCCGAAAACTGAGCGTTTTTGCCGCCCGCGGATGGAATCTGCGGGCCTTGCTGTCCTTCGTAGCGTTCACCGACAAGCCCGAACCCGGTCATTACTGGGGTCAGGCGGCGGTCATCTGCTACGATCCCTCTCTCGAGCAGACGCTTTCCCCCTTCATCGCGTCGACGGCGTCGCGCTTGTCCGACGGCGTTCGTCCCGACGTCGACCTCGGCGAGCAAGCCGTCGAACAGCTCATCTCAAGCGACGGTGCATGGACTCCGAAGAAAACCGTGCCGTTCCCCTCGAAGGAGTCAGGCACGGTCATCATGAAGAGCCATCGCAAAATGTCCGAGAAGATGATCGAACAGGGCCGCAAGGGCAACAAAGGCTGCTACGTCGTCAGTTGGCTGTTCCTCCTGCTCCTCATTGCGCTCGTGCTGTTCGGTCTTAAATCATGCGGGTTGTTCTAAACAGAATGTTTCACGTGAAACATTCTTACGCAAGCGCGTAGCCAATCAGCCGCGTGCACAGCTCCGGGAACGAAATACCCGCAGCGCGCGCGGCATCGGGCAACAGCGATGTGCCCGTCATGCCCGGAATGGTGTTCGTCTCGAGCGTCCAACACCGACCGTCGTCTTCCAGGATGAAATCCGAGCGGGAAACACCCTTGCATGACAGCGCTCGGTGCGCGCGAACGGCCAAATCCTGCACCATACGCGTGGTTTCTTCCGACAACGGCGCGGGACATAGGTGCTGCGAGCCGCCGGGCGCGTACTTGGACTCGTAATCGTAGAACTCGCTCTTCGGCACAATCTCGATGATAGGCAGCGCTTCAACCTCATCGTCGCCGATCACCGCGACGGTCAATTCCTTACCTTTGATATACCGCTCGATAAGAATCTCAGAATCGATTGCGAATGCTTTTTCAATCGCTTCGGCCACCGCTTCGGCACCTTCAACGATGAAAACGCCCAGCGCACTTCCCTCGGTACCGGGCTTCACCACGCAGTGTTCTCCCAATTTTGCTACGATTTCGTCCACATCGTACGAATCTCCCGCTTGCAGCGAGACCGAAGGGGGAGTGGGAATGCCATCCCGCTCGTAATACAGCTTCGATTTCACCTTATCCATGGCAAGAGCGCTCGACCATACCCCTGAGCCGATGTAAGGCAGCCCGATAGTCTCCAAAAAGCCCTGCACGGTGCCATCTTCTCCCCATTTCCCATGCAAACACAGGAATGCGACGTCGAAGGGTCCGTCAATAAGACTCTTCAGATCCTCCTTTTCCGCAGGATCAAGGGACGTTACGGTAAATCCAGCTTCTTCAAGGGCTTCGCGAGCTCCTTTTCCCGATGCCAGGGAAACCTCTCGCTCGCCGCTCTTTCCCCCGGTAAGCAAGGCCACACGGCAGTCAGACATGCATCCTTCTTTCATCATCCTTGGTACGTTCGCTGCACAGCAGTATAGCAAACCAGAATGTTTCACGTGAAACATGTATAATGACCGCCATGGATAAACCAATTAAAACGTACGCGCTATCTGAGCTTCCTTCCTTGATGAAGGAGCTTGCGCAGCCCTCATTCCGTGCTCAGCAGCTAACTGAATGGCTCTATCAACGTCATGTGAGCAGCTACGACGAGATGACGAACCTCCCAGCGGCTCTCAGAGCCGTGCTTTCCGAGCGTTTTCCCCTCACAATGCCGGAAATCGTGAATCGTCAGGTGTCTCGGGACGGTACGCGGAAGTATTTGATCGAATTCGACGACGGTATTCGCGTTGAAACCGTCGCCATTCCCTCGCGTGGGGGCGATCGTCTCACCGTGTGCTTCTCGACGCAAGCTGGATGCGCGATTGGCTGCGCATTCTGCGCGACGGGTCGCGAAGGGTTCGCGCGAAATCTCACACCAGGCGAGATAATCGATCAAGTGCTCATCGCGCAAGACGACATGGGAAAGCGCGTGACGAATGTCGTGGGCATGGGACAGGGCGAACCCTTCCTCAACTACGGCAACACCATGGCAGCGCTGCGCATCCTCAACAACAAGAAGGGCCTCGAGATCGGTGCGCGCCACATCAGCGTCTCAACCTGCGGCATTCTGCCCGGTATCGAGCGTTTTTCCGAAGAACCCGAGCAATTCACGCTCGCAGTGTCGCTCCACGCAGCACGTCAGGGCGTGCGTGACCTCCTGATGCCCAATGTCGCCCGTTTTAAGCTAGGGAATTTGAAAAGCGCACTGCAGGAGTACATTGCGAAGACCAATCGACGCGTTACCCTCGAGTACATCATGATCGACGGCGTGAATGACGCTGACGAAGACCTCAAAGCTTTGCAGAAGTTCTGCGCGAACCTCCTCTGCCACGTCAATCTCATCCCCATCAACGCCATCGAAGGGTCCGTATTCCAGCCGAGCGAACCGGAAACCATCGATCGCTGGCTCAACGCGATTCAGAAGAAGGGCACCGAGGCCACGTTGCGCGATTCACGCGGCTCCGATATCGACGGCGCCTGCGGGCAACTTAAAAACACATTCAAATAAGGAATGTTTCACGTGAAACATTGAAAAGGCCCCGCAATGCGGGGCCTTTCTTGTTCCTATGATGCGGCGGCAATCAATTCTTCAAACAACCGCTCCAGATCTTCCTCATCCTTGAACTCGATCTCAATCTTATTCTTCCCTTGAGACGATTTCACCTTCACGTTCGTGTTCAGCACGTCTTTTAGCGCTTTTGCCACCGTTTTGTACGTCTTCGGCACGGGAGGCTTCGGCGTTGCAGATTCGTTGCGCTTGCCGGAGAACAGTCGCGCGATAGCCTCCGCCTCGCGGACCGTCAATTTCTCGGCAACGAGCTTGTCCGTGAGCTTCTGACGGCCTTCCTTCGTGGGAATAGACAGAATGGCGCGCGCGTGGCCCGCCGTAATCTTCTCTTCGAACAAAAGCTGCTGCGCTTCTTCGGGCAATTCGAGCAGGCGCAGCGCATTTGCGACCGTAGAGCGGCCTTTCGACATCGCCTGGGCAACTTCGGACTGGGTGAGATTGCGGCGCTCCATCATACGGCGATATCCGTACGCTTCTTCGATGGGATTCAGGTCAGAACGCTGGATGTTCTCAACAAGCGCCAGTTCGAGCGCCTGATCGTCGTCGGCTTCTTTGATACGGATGGGAACCGTCTTCAATCCGACAATCTTGCAAGCCTGCCAACGACGTTCGCCGGCGATAATCTGGTATTCCTGATTACCCACCGGCCGCACGAGGATCGGCTGAAGCAATCCATCCTTCTCAATGGACGACGCGAGCTCTTCCAGGGCCTCTTTCTTGAAGTTCGTACGCGGCTGATCGGGATTCGGGCTCACCTGCTCGATAGGAACCTCATCCGTGCGGCGCTGCGACACGCTCTTGATGGTCACATGGTTCTCGCCATCGACGATCGATTCCTCCTGAATCGGCGCAATTGTTTCACGTGAAACATTCTGCGGTGCCGGTTCAGTGATAACAACGACTTCTTCACGCTCTTGTTCGATCAAAACACGCTGAGGAGTAGCTTCGATAGGGGTTGCTTCCTCGTATGCGCCGCCAAGAAGCGAGTTCAGGCCTCGTCCCAACCCGCTTTTGTTCGATTTAGCCACGTTGTACCACTTCCTTTGCGAGATCCATATACGATTGAGCACCCTTACCCGAAGGATCGTACTGCGTTATGGGCTGACCGAAGCTCGGAGCCTCGGAAAGCTTGACCGTACGGGGAATAAGCGCCGCAAAGACCGTTTTGCCGAAGTATCCACGCACCTCTTCCGCAACCTGACGCGAAAGCGTGGTGCGACCATCGTACATCGTCAGCAGCACGCCGAAGATATCGAGGGTCGGATTAAGGCGTGTTTTGACACGTTTCATTGAATCAAGGAGTTTTGTCACACCTTCCAGCGCGTAAAACTCGCACTGAATGGGAATGAGAAGCTTGTCGGCGGCTACCAGCGCGTTGACGGTCAGGAGACCCAAGGACGGCGGGCAGTCGATGAAAACATAGTCATACTTGCCGCGAAGGCTTCCTACGGCGTCTTTTAAGCGATTCTCACGGGCCATTTCAGATACAAGCTCTACTTCTGCCCCTGCGAGGTTAATCGTGGCTGGTACGAGATCGAGTCCTTCACTCACATCGGGGATGATAACGTCCTCAATGGGAACATCGTTGAGCAGCACGTCGTAGACGCAGTTATGCACCTGACTCTTTTCGATACCCAGACCACTCGAAGAGTTGCCCTGAGGATCGAGGTCTACGAGAAGAACCTGCTTGCCAAGCTCGCCCAACGCAGCAGAAAGGTTGATTGCAGTCGTTGACTTCCCGACACCGCCTTTTTGGTTGATGATGGCCATGACCTTCGTCTGGCCCACCACATGCTTGACGGGCGCCTTCTCCTTGATCGTCTTGATAGGAGTGGGAGGCACTTCCTGCTCAATCACGGGTCGCGCCTCACGTTCGACCACTTCAATGTGATCGACGATCAACTCTTCCTCGATGAATTCTTCTTTGTTATCCTGCTTGACAGTCTCGGCTGCTTTTTTGTCTCGTTTGAGACCATCGAATAGTCCCACAGGGACCCCCTTTCTTAACCGCACCGACAGTATACCCTGTTTAGTGTTTCACGTGAAACACGTCAGAGGAATGTTTCACGTGAAACATTCGAAGCTCGCTGGAACCGGTAGTGTTTCACGTGAAACATGTGCTAGAAACACGCTAGATTCCCGTTCGATGCCCTTCATCTGCGCGCTAGATATTCTGAGTACAATAAGGGAAGGGCGAAACGAGGGAGCTGATGAATATGACACGGCGTCAATTGCTCGCTGAGCGGGCGACAACCATGCGGAAGCAGATGACCTATGCAGAGCGGCGGCTCTGGTTCTCGTTCCTGCGAGAATATCCTACCTCATTCGTTGCGCAGAAAGTGATAGGAACCTACATCGTCGATTTCTATTGCCGGAAAGCACGGTTGAGCATCGAGATTGACGGTGACAGCCATTATACGCGAGGACAGAAGAAGTACGATCAGATTCGCACCACCTATTTAGAGATGCTGGAAATCAAAGAGTTGCGTTTCACGAACACTGAGGTGGTTGAGAACCTCGAAGGCGTGTGCGAAGCCATTCATGCCGAAGTTCTCAACCGACGTAACGATGTGAAGGAAGACCTGTTTCAAAAGCTCAAGGACAAACGCTAATGTTTCACGTGAAACATTCTGCATCGGTTAAAGCGGGCGCTTCTGAGCCATACCAACCTTGCGCGGCAGTTTGATCTTCGGACGACCGGTCTTCTCGAAGCAGATGATACGGCGGCAGTTGTCACCGAGCGTCACAGTACGGTCGGACACGTGCTTCATGCCAAGCTGCTCTTGTAGTGACAATGCATGCTGCAGTTCTTCGTCCGAGACGTTCGCCTTGTAGCATACGAGACGTCCGCCTTCTTGGAGCATCGGACTGGCAAGCTCCATCAAGATGGAGAGCTGCGCGAGCGCTCGCGCCGTCACGACGGTGAACGCCGCCGGCTTCTCGCGCGCAAGGTCCTCAATGCGACCGGTGTACACTTCGACGTTTTCGAGCCCGAGCGTTTCAACCATCGAGGAAAGGATCGCCGTCTTCTTACCAACGGAATCGGCAAGCAGCGTTTGACGCCCGCTTTCGATAGCAAGCGGAATCCCCGGATATCCAGCCCCCGACCCGATATCGGCCATACGGCCCGCTGGCGCATCCATCACTTCCGGCAATCCCACGAGCGAGTCTTCCACATGCAGCAGCATGCCCTCTTCCCATGTCGAGATGCGCGTGATGTTGGTGGTCTTGTTCGCCTCGATAACCAGTTCAAGATGGCGCTTCAAAAGATCGTCGTGCATTCCTTGCTCCTCCGTTTCGACGTGCCACCAGTATAGTGGAATGTTTCACGTGAAACATTCGGGCATAAAAAAAGCCCGCACCTTTCGATGCGGGCGAGCAAGTAATAGAACTTAGCGAGGAAGAATTACCACGTGACGCGCGCTGCCTTCACCTTCGGACGCGGTTTCCACACGGTCGTCGTCGCGCAGGCAGATGTGCACGATGCGGCGCTCGTACGGAGTCATCGGACGCAGCTTGATGCTGCGGTTCTGACCCGCCGCGCGGTTCGCGGACGAACGTGCGATGGACTCGAGCTTCTCACGCTGACGGCTCTTGTAGCCTTCGACGTCCACGATCACCGGATAGCGGAACCCGATGGTGCGCACGGTGATTGCCGACACGAGGAACTGCAGGGCGTCGAGTGTCTTGCCGTGCCGTCCGATCAAAACCGCCAGATCGTCGCCCGTGATGTCGAGGATAAGCTCGCCTTCGTCGCCTTCGTACTCGTCGATGGTCACTTCGCCCACATCGAAATACTTGAGGATGTCCTGGAGCGCACCAATTGCCGTGTCGGCGATGCGATCGAGATCCTCGTCGGTCAGCTCAGTCGGCTCCTCGTCGAGGGGCTTCTCAACCAATTCTTCAGCCATGACAGACTCCTTTACCAACGCTCACGACACGCGAATGTTTCACGTGAAACATTCGCGGTACCTGCAACTACTTCCGCTTCGTCGTATCCTTCTTGGTGGGACGAGGCTTCTTCTCCTTGCGGGTGACGTCAACTTCGATGGGCTTGACCTCGACGGTCTCAGCCGCTTCGGCGTCACGGCGCTTCATGATACGCATGGAAATCTGCTGCTGCGCAAGGCCCATGAGCGAAGACGCACCCCAGAACAGGAGCACGCCAGCGGGCGAACCCCAGCTGATCCACAGCATGAACACGCTCATAACGGCGGCCATGATCATGGTCTGCTTGCGCTGCGGGTTGTCCTTGTTGCCCATCTGCATGAGCACCATCGGAAGGAAGGTGGCGCCTGCGAAGATAATCATGAGCACCAAATAGGGAACAAACGTTCCAAAACCGCTGACGAATGCCTCAGAGGGGCGAACAACCAGGTTGGGAACGAGGTGATAGAACTCGTAGGTGGTGCCCGACGTGCGCGAACCCATCTCCTGGAGCACCTGGAACAGAGCCATGAAGATAGGCATCTGCAACAACATGGGCAGGCAGCCGGCGAGCGGGTTGAACTTCACCTCGGCGTAGAGCTTCTGCATCTCTTCCTGCAGGCGAGGCTGGTCGTCAGCGTACTTGCGCTGCAGCTCTTGCATGAGCGGCTGCACTTTCTGCATCTGGAAAGACGACTTCGTCTGCTTGTGCATCAAAGGCGAGATGAGTATGCGGAAGATGATGGTGACAAGGATGATGGCCAAGCCCCAGTCGCCGCAGAAGTTGTAGAAGAACTGGATAACGTCGAATATCCAATCCTTAAATACGTCCCACATGTTCAGTTGTTCCTTCCTCTATACCAAAGAAGCCCGTGCGTCGACCCCTATGGAACAGGATCGTAGCCGTGCGAACCCCCCGGACGACAACGCAGCACACGTTTCACCGTGAGCTTGAGGCCCCGCCAGAACCCGTAGCGCTGAAAAGCTATGAGCCCGTACTCGGAGCAAGTTGGCGTGAAACGACAGCAGGAAGGGAACATAGGAGAAATGGCAGCTCGGTAGAAGGTGATGAGAAACACCGCGATTTTGCACGGCACCTGTTTCAAACATGCCTTCATCTCTCGAACCCTACCGTAACTCAGCGCGTTTCAACGTCTCGGCACATGCTGTATGCACTGTACTATAAGAACTCCTCATGATGCCCGACTTCGCGAGAAATATCACATCATAGCCCGCCCAAGGACCACCCAGGTCATGGCAGATGGCTCGCATACGCCGTTTCGCGCTGTTGCGCCATACCGCGTTCCCCGATTTTTTACCCGCAATAAAAGCAACACGACCTTGCGGGCCGTGCTGCTTCGTGGGTAACACTATGAACGTAAGGTACGGCGTATGTAGACGCTTGCCGCATGAGAACAGATCGGAGATATCCCCGCGGGATTTAATAGTCTCCAACCTAAAGCTCTCTTTACACGCAGAGGCGCTTGCGACCCTTAGCGCGACGAGCAGCCAGCACCTTGCGGCCACCCTTCGTCGACATACGAGCACGGAAACCGTGGCACTTAGCCCGCTTACGAGTGTTAGGTTGGTACGTGCGCTTCATATTGATTCCCTTTCATGGTTTTAGAGCAACCTCGAAAGTATAGCTCACGTAACCGGGGAGTCAAGGAAAACCCACAAGAAGGTTGCATCATTCTTCATACGGCATCCATACGTGGAAAACCTCGAAAGCATGTTCTGATTGCCCACGAACGGCGGCATATCGCGTTTTCCTCCGACGTTTTCCGCTTTTACGAACACTCAAATTGTGGAAAAGGTGGAAAACTCGCATTTCATTCGAGACCCGTTGTGGAAATCTCTAAAGTCACCTGTTTGTCAAGAGATGATTTCTTTAATTTTTACAAGCCTCTCATCAGGCACGAAGGATGATTAGACTTATTAACAAAGGTCTGACCTGGTATTTTAGAACAAGGTCAGAGCTCGAGAATTTCCAATTCAGAGCATGCGTTACGCGTTCTTCACGCGAATGAAGCCAAACGGTCATGTTCCATTCTTCCGGGAATTCAACGGCTCCAGCGCTTCTCAGACCGGAATATATCAACATTTTTGCACGGTTTTCACCAACGTTCATCCGTCTTGTTAAAAGCTTTCTCCAACGTTTTCCACATTTTCTGAATAGAATGTGGAAAACGTTGAAAAGCCCGTGTGGAAAGGAGGGTGACTTTTATAAATGGATGAATGCAATGTTTTGAATGCTATGAATTCCCCAGGTGGATAGATTCAGAATGGAAAAAACGCTACAATGCCGTTGAAAGCCTTTGAAAAATGCTGAATATCGAATCTGAAAACGGAACACCATTGGACAACCAGATTGAAAAAGCAGATCAGCAGGACGAATCCGCTGATGACGGCACCGAGTCGTTCGACTACACGCAGGTGCGCGCCGTCGCTCGGATCGCCCTGTACGACGATCTCCGCAGCGCGCCGCGCGTAACGGAGATCCATCCCGCGCCGACCGCTGAATTTATTGAAAGCCTCGCTTCCAAGATTTACGAACAAGCGAAAAGCGCCGGCGGGACCATTCCGTACACCGTTATTAGAGAAGTGTCGGAAAACTTCATCCACGCGCGCTTCGCCGAAGCGACCGTGTCCATCCTCGACGACGGCAACACCATTCGCTTCGCCGACCAAGGCCCGGGCATCCCGTTCAAGGACCAGGCGCAGATTCCCGGATTCACGTCCGCCGTCGAGCCGATGAAGCATTACATTCGCGGCGTCGGGTCGGGTTTGCCCATCGTGAAGGAGTACCTGGACTTCTCGCACGGCACCATCACCATCGAGGACAACCTGGGAACGGGCGCCGTGGTTACCATCAGCCTTCGACCCGACGGGGCCCTCTCGCAGCCGCAAGAGCCGTTCAACCCGCAGGACCTCGCGCAGCAGCAACAGCCGCAGCAGCCCATCTACCAGGATCAATACGGATACGCAGCCCCTCAGTACCCGGTGGAAAGCGCCCCGGCGCGGCCGACGTACGGCTACGGGGCCGAGCAGCAGCCGCTCATGCAGCCGCTCATGCAGCCGCGCTACCAGCAGCAGCAACAGTACGACCCGCGCTATCAGCAGGACCCGTACGCGCCGCAGCAGGGCATGCCCCCGTACTACCAGGGCGGCGCGCCGAAGTACCCGGTGCAGGGTCACGCGATGGCCGGACAGTACCCGGTGGCGCCGCTCATTCCGCCGCTGTCGCAGCGCGAACGCGACTTCCTGCCGATCTTCCTCAACGAGGGTGCGCTCGGCGTGACGGATCTGTCGCGCTTGACGGGCGTGCCGCAATCGAGCACGTACGTCACGCTGTCCAAGCTGGAGGAGAACGGCCTTATCGAAAAGACCGTCGGACAGAAGCGTATCCTGACCGATCTCGGATACCACGTGGCAAATTCCCTATAATCTGGTATACACGTACAAAGCCGCGGCGGGTGGCGCCCGCAGATGCCCCCATCAAGGAAGCAAGCTATGAACAGCGAAAAACTCGAACAAGTCTGGTTGGAAGTATGCGACCAGGTCAAAAGCTACAACAATATTGATCCCTCGCAGATCAACGCGTTCTTCTCGCGCCTGCACCCGCAGGCCATGAGCGAGGGGTTCCTCATGATCACGGCGGACAACGACTTCATCAAGACCTGGATCGAGCGCCATTACGTTGAATTCATCAAGCGCGCGTTGAACGATCTGTACCATATACCGTTCACCGTGATCATCGAAGTGGATATCACCGCGGCCGAACAACCGCCCGCGCCCGCCGCCGCGCCCGCTCCGGCCGCCGCCGCGCCCGCTCCGGCCGCCGCCGCGCCGGCAGCTGCCCCTGCGGCGACGCCTGCGCCGGCTCCGAGCGAGCCGGCTCGCGAAGCAGGCGCCGAAGAATCGCCGCGCGAAGAGGCGCGGGAAGCCGACAGCCCCCGCCGCGCCCTTGCGGTGGAATTGGACGACGGCCCGCTCGACGGCCCCGACAGCCCGGCTTCCACGTTGACCTTCGAGAACTTCGTCATCGGCGATTCGAACCGCATGGCGTACTCCATGGCCGTGGCCGTGGCCGAGATGCCCGGCAAGGCGCACCTCAACCCGCTGTTCATCTACGGCAAGTCGGGTCTGGGGAAAACGCACCTCATGCGCGCCATTCAGAACTACATCAACGAGACCATGCCACAGCTGTCCACCATCTACGTCGACTCGGCCGAGCTGTTGAGCGACTACATGGAGGCATCCGCCGCGCACGACAAGCAGAAATCGAGCTACAAGAACTTCAAAACGCGCTATGAAGAGGCCGACGTCCTGCTCATCGACGACGTCCAATACCTGCAGGGCAAGAAGCAGACGCTCGACATCGTCTTCCAGATATTCAACAAGCTGACGAGCCAGGGCCGTCAAGTGGTGCTGTCGGCCGACCGCGCGCCGAAGAACATCGACATCGACGAACGCTACCGCAGCCGCTTCAACTCGGGCGGCACCTTCGACATCCAGCCTCCCGAAATCGAGACGAAGCTGGGCATCGTGAAGAGCTTCGTGGACGAGTACCGCGAGTCGGAAGGCTCGCACGACTTCAACATCCCCGAGGACATTCAAATGTACATCGCGGAAAGCTCGAGCTCGAACATCCGCGAGTTGAAGAGCGCCGTCACGAAGGTCATCTACCAAATGACGTTCTTCAACCAGCCCAACCTGAAGCTCGACGACGTGCGCACGCTCTTGGAGAACCACTTCACCGGCGGGCCCTCCAAGCGGCTCACCATCGCCGATATTCAAAAGGAAGTGGAAACCTTTTATAAGGTGAGCCATGCCGACCTCGTGGGAAAGAAGCGCACGCGCAACATCATCTACGCGCGGCAGATCGCCATCTACCTGTGCCGACAGATGCTCGACCTTCCCTTCAACGATATCGGCAAGAAGTTCAACCGCGATCACTCCACCGTGATGTACTCGGTGACGAACGTGGAGGAAAAGATGAAGGAAAACCGCGAGTTGCGCGAGGAATTGGAAGCCCTGAGGCAGCTGATTCACGAAATGTAGGATAGAAGCGTACGCGCGTTCGGCGGAAAGATGACTGAAACATGACTGACAACCTGCCGAAAAGTGGTACAACCCTATGGAAAGATAATTTTAGCGATAATTGATGTTGAAAGAGGGTACCCGAACTGCCCAGCCGAAATCGCATTATTTCTTGAGCTTGACGTGCGGTAACGCTGGTTTTCCACATTTCCACCGTGCTTATTATTATCATTATTAAAAACTTAGATATATATAGAGAAGATCAAACCCGTTTACAAACCAGAATGTTTCACGTGAAACATTTGAACCCCTCGGCGCTTCTATGCCATACTGAGCACCGTTAAGAGAAAGGGAACCTCTTGAAATTCAGCATCAACCAATCAGAATTGCAAAACGCGCTGTCGGTCGTACTCAAGGGCATCGCTACGCGCTCGACGCTTCCCATCCTGTCGGGTATCTATCTCGATGCGCACGACGATACGCTCACGCTCCAGGCAACCGACCTCGAGCTGTCCATTCAATACTCGGTGTCGGCGCTTATCGAAGAGACGGGCAAAGCGGTGGTGCCGGGCAAGCTGTTCTCCGACATCGTGAAGAACCTGCCCGATGCGGCCGTGCATGTGGAAGCCGAGGACGATTCGGCCGTTATCACGTGCGACACGGCGTCGTTCTCCATCAAGACGCTCGATGCCGAAGACTTCCCCGGGTTCCCCCATGTGGACGTGCAGCAGGAGATCGCCATTCCGTTCGCGCAGTTCGCTTCCATGGTGAAGCGCGTGGCGCGCACCGTGTCGAAGGACGAGAGCCGCGCCATCCTCACGGGCGTGCTCATCACGCTGGAAGATTCCATGTTGAAGATGGTGGCTACCGACTCGTATCGACTGGCCATCACCGAGACGCAGCTGGAAGATTCTGCCGCGGAGGAGTTCCAGGCGGTCATTTCGGGTTCGTTCTTGCAGGAAATCGCCTCGCTGCCGCGTTCGGACGAGAATCTGAAGCTGGCGCTCGCTGAGAATCAGATCGTGGTGACGTATCACGACACCGTGTTCATCAACCGCCGCCTCGAGGGAAACTTCCCGAACTACCGTCAGCTGCTGCCCGATTCCTACGTCACGCGCGTGAGCATGGACGTGGGTCACCTCATCGCCGGCGTGAAGCGCACGTCGCTGCTGGGGCAGACGAGCTCGCCGGTGCGGTTCGACATCAACATCGCCTCGCAGACGGCGCAGCTGTCGGCCGTGGCGCAGGACGTGGGCTCGGCTCAGGAGACGCTGTCGTGCGAGGGCGAAGGCGAGGATGTGGAAATCGCGTTCAACTACGCCTACGTGCTGGACGGCCTGTCGTCGGTGAACACGGACAACGTGTACCTTGAGGTGCAGTCGTCGCTCAAACCGGGCATCTTCAAATCCGCCGAGGGCGAGAACTTCCTCTACCTCGTCATGCCCGTACGCATTTCGTAAGGACGCGCTGCGGCGCGTGTGCCTGTGGATCTTGCCATCACCCATATCTCGTTTCTGACGTTTCGCAGTTACGAGTCGTTCGATTTGGACGGCATCGGGCCGCTCACGGTACTCGTCGGCCCGAATGCGGTGGGCAAGACGAACATCATCGAGGGCATTCAGCTGCTGACCGCCCAGTCGTCGTTTCGCCACGCGCCCGTGGAGCAGCTCGTGCACGCGGGCTCGGACTTCGCGCGGCTCGCAGCCGACGTCACGGACGGCAGCCGCGAACTCGAGTTGGTGGTGCAGCTGGCCGAAGGCAAGAAGAAGCACCTGCTGAACGGCAAGGCGAAGCGCACGGCGGACCTCAAGGGCCTCGTGCCGTCCGTCACGTTCACCCCTGACGACCTCGATTTGGCGAAGGGGGCCATGTCGGTGCGCCGCGCGGCGCTTGACGCCCTGGGTTCTCAGCTGTCCGCGAACCATTACCTGATCAGGCGCGACTACGAGAAGGTGCTGCGCCATAAAAACCGGCTGCTCAAGGACGAGGCCCCGGCGGCGCTCGTGGCGGCTATGAACGAAACGCTGGTCACGTGCGGGGCGCAGCTCTCTTGCTACCGGGCGGCGCTGTTCGAGAAGCTGGCGGCGTCGATGGCGTCCTACTATGCCGAAATCACCGACGGACGCGAGCGCCTCGAGGCGTGCTTCGTGCCCTCGTGGCGCCCGCATGACCCGATGGTGCCCGCTACGTACACCTTTGGCCGCGACGAAGCGCGCGCGGAGCTGACCGATGCGCTCGAGCGGCGCGCTGCCGACGAGCGCATACGGCATCGGGCGCTCGTGGGCCCGCACGCCGACCGCATCGAGTTCTTCATCGACGGCAAGAACGCCGCGCTGTTCGGGAGCCAGGGACAGCAGCGCTCGGTGGTGCTCGCCTTCAAGCTGGCCGAGGCCACGCTCATCCAGGACATCCTGCATCAGAAGCCCGTGCTGCTGCTCGACGACGTGATGAGCGAGCTGGACGCCGCGCGCCGCCGCGCGCTCGTCGCGTTCATCTCGGGGGATATCCAAACGTTCATCACCACGACGAACCTCTCCTACTTCGACGACGATCTGCTGTCAGCCGCGCGCATCGTGGAATTGGGAAAGGAGCGCCCATGAAGATTGGCAACGCCCTCAACGATCTCATGACGCAGCTTGCCGCAGGCGACGACGCCTCCGTCAAGGCGCAACGCGCCGCTGCGGTGAACGTCGCATGGCGCAATGCCGTGGAAGCGGTGTACAAGGACGCGGCCGAGATGGTGCTCGGCCACATCAACGCGGTGTACATCATGGGCGCCGACGAGGTGGTGGCCGGCGCGCCTTCGAAAGCGTCGCACACCGGCACTGGGTCGCAGCTCGTCGTGTATTCCGACGACAGCCTCATCCGCTCGGATTTGGATGCGCGACAGGAATTCCTCAAGATGAAGCTCAAGGAGCAGGGCGAGCACGTCGAGACGTTCCGCATCCTACCCTCGCGCTTCGAGATGAAATCGCGCCATCCCTTCCGCCGCGAAGAGGACCCGGCGACGTCTTCCTCATCGCGTGCCGGGCGCAGCGAGCCGCCGCGGCCTCCGTTGACGCCCGAGGAGCTTGCCGCGCTTGAAGAGCATATTGAATCGGTGGAAAGCCCTGCGGTGCGCGCTGCCCTTGCGAGGGCAATACGTGCCGACACGAAGCGCAGATAAGGCTGCAAGGTTAAAAATCACGTGTGAATTGGAGATCGCGCCTTCTGGGGCTTCTGAAACCCTCCACAAGTGATGGTTTTTATTGGTACGGAAGTTCAAATATGGTAAAATTTTACGGTTCGTGTGTTCGCGTTGAAAACACACGTTCATCACTCAACATCGCACTATAAAAGGAGCATGTCAGTGGCAAACAAACCTGACCATTACGACGGTTCTGACATTCAGGTCCTCGAGGGCCTGGAAGCGGTCCGCAAGCGTCCGGGCATGTACATCGGCTCGACGGGTCCGCGCGGTCTGCACCACCTCGTGTACGAGGTCGTCGACAACGGCGTGGACGAAGCGCTCGCCGGATACTGCGACGAGATCAAGGTATGGATCCATGCGGACAACTCGATCAGCGTCGACGACAACGGACGCGGTATCCCCATCGATAAGCACCCGAAGGAGAAAATCCCGACGGTTGAGGTCGTGCTCACCATCCTGCACGCCGGCGGCAAGTTCGGCGGCGAGGGCTACAAGGTGTCCGGCGGCCTGCACGGCGTAGGCGTGTCCGTAGTGAACGCGCTGTCTTCCCACGTCGAGGTGAAGGTGCGCAAAGATGGCAAGGAGTACATGATTGCCTTCGACCGCGGAAAGACGTCCGAGAAGCTGCACGAGCTGGGCCCCACGAAGCGGGGCAACGGCACGACGGTCTCGTTCTGGCCCGACCCGGAGATCTTCACCGAGACCACCGTGTTCGACTACGACACGCTGGCGGCGCGTTTCCGCGAGATGGCGTTCCTCAACAAGGGTCTCAAGATCGTGATGTACGACGAGCGCGTCACCGACGCCGACGGTCAGCCGCGCACGGAAGTGTTCCAGTATGCCGGCGGCATCGTCGACTTCGTGAGGTTCCTGAACGAGGGCAAGGAAACGCTCAACAAGCCCATCTACTTCGAGGCCGAGAACGACGACGGCACGGTTGAAGTGGCCATGCAGTGGTCGACGTCCTATTCGACGAACTCCGTCATGGCATTCGCGAACAACATCAACACGCACGAAGGCGGCACGCACCTCGACGGCTTCAAGCAGGCCGTTACGCGTACCATCAACGAATACGCGCGCAACAAAGGCATCCTCAAAGAGAAGGATTCCAACCTGTCCGGCGACGACACGCGCGAGGGCTGCGCGGCCATCGTGTCGGTGAAGCTGCACGACCCGCAGTTCGAGGGCCAGACGAAGACGAAGCTGGGCAACACCGAGATTCGCCCGCTCGTGCAGAACGCCGTGACGCAAGGCCTGGCCGAGTATCTCGAGGAGAACCCGACGCCGGCGAAGCGCATCATCGGCAAGGCGACCCAGGCCCTTAAGGCCCGCGAAGCCGCGCGCAAGGCGCGCGAGATGACGCGCCGCAAGGGCGTGCTTGACTCCTTCGCGCTGCCGGGCAAGCTGGCGGACTGCTCGTCGAAGACGCCGGCCGATTCCGAAATCTTCATTGTAGAGGGCGATTCCGCAGGCGGCTCGGCCAAGCAGGCGCGTGACCGTAAGCACCAGGCCATCCTGCCGCTTCGCGGAAAGATCCTCAACGTGGAACGCGCGGGCTTGCACCGCTCGCTGTCCTCCGACACCATCAGCTCGCTGATCACGGCCATCGGCACGAACATCGGCGACGACTTCGACGCCGACCAGGCGCGCTACCACCGCATCGTCATAATGACCGACGCCGACGTCGACGGTGCGCACATCCGCATCCTGCTGCTCACGTTCTTCTACCGCTACATGCCGGAACTCATCAATCGCGGCTACATCTACATCGCGCAGCCGCCCATCTTCGGCCTCAAGAAGAAGAACTCCCGCTCTCCGAAGATCGAGCGCTACATCTACGACGAGAGCGCGCTGTCCTCGGTGCTGGCCGAGTACGACGATCCGAACAAGTTCGACGTGCAGCGCTACAAGGGTCTCGGCGAGATGGACCCCGATCAGCTGTGGGAAACCACGATGGAACCCGCCACGCGCACGCTGCTGCAGGTGAGCATCGACGACGCCGCCGAAGCTGAGCGCGTCGTGAGCGACCTCATGGGCGACCAGGTTGAGCCGCGCAAGGAGTTCATCCAGAAGCACGCCCGCGACGTCCGCTTCCTGGACATTTAAGGAGAGATACGTGGCAGACAACAACGATTCCTTTGACGAGTTTTTGAATCGCGCGGAGGAGGACTACGACGCCGACGCTGCCGACAACGACGGCGACGACGCCGATGATGACAACGACGACGTGCTCGACGACGTGGAGGACGACGGGTCGTCGCGCCCCGGCGGGTTCGTGTCCGAGGAGAACAAGGCTCGCGCGCTGATCGACATGTCGACGATGGCGAACCCGCACGGGTCCATCGTGGAGGGCGCCAACGGCGGCGAGGGCACCATCGTGCGCACGGCCTACCTCGGCAAGGAGATGCAGACGTCGTTCCTGGAATATTCCATGAGCGTTATCGTCTCGCGCGCCCTGCCGGACGTGCGCGACGGCCTCAAGCCGGTTCACCGCCGCATCCTCTACGCCATGAACGAGTCCGGCTACACGCCGAACCGTCCCCACATGAAGTCGGCCCGTACGGTCGGCGACGTGATTGGCAAGTACCACCCGCACGGCGACACGGCCGTGTACGACGCCATGGTGCGCCTTGCTCAGCCGTTCTCGATGCGCGTGCCGCTCGTTGACGGTCACGGCAACTTCGGCTCCATCGACGGCGACGGCGCGGCGGCCATGCGTTACACCGAGTCGCGTCTCGACAAGGTGGCCATGGAACTGCTGCGCGACCTCGAGAAGGAAACGGTCGACTTCCAGCCGAACTACGACGAAAGCCTCGAGGAGCCCACGGTGCTCCCGGCCCGCTTCCCCAACCTGCTGGTGAACGGTTCGCAGGGCATCGCCGTCGGCATGGCCACGAACATCCCGCCCCACAACCTGGGCGAGACGATCGATGCCACCTGTCTCATGCTGGACAACCCCGAGATCACCACCGAAGAGCTCATGAAGGTCATGCCCGGCCCGGACTTCCCCACCGGCGGCATCATCATGGGCAAGAAGGGCATCCTCGACGCGTTCGAAACGGGCCGCGGCTCGCTGACCGTGCGCGCGAAGTGCAAGGTGGAAGAAGGCAAGAACGGCCGCAACTCCATCGTGGTCACCGAGATTCCCTACCAGGTGAACCGTAACCGCCTCCTGGAGAAGCTGGGCGAACTCGTTCGCGAGAAGAAGCTGCCCGAGATCAGCAACATCCACGACGCGGCCGACCGCCACGGCATCGATATCATCATCGATCTCAAGAAGGACGCCATTCCGCAGGTGGTGCTGAACAAGCTGTACAAGCACACGCAGCTGCAGGTGGGCTTCGGCGTGATCATGCTGTCGCTCGTGGACGGCGTACCGCGCGTGCTGTCGCTCAAAGAGATGCTGCATTACTACATCATGCACCAGGAAGAGGTCATCGTCCGTCGTACGCGTTACGAGCTGGCGAAGGCCGAGGAGCGCGCCCATATCCTCGAGGGTTTGATCATCGCGCTCGACAACATCGACGAAGTCATCCACATCATCCGCTCGTCGCAGACCGACAAGGAAGCGGCCGCGCGGATGACCGAGCGCTTCGGCCTGTCGGACAAGCAGACCTCCGCCATCCTCGAGATGCGCCTGCGTCGCCTCACCGGCTTGGAGCATCAGAAGATCGAAGACGAGTTGAAGGAACTGCTCGAGAAGATCGAGTACTTCAAGCGCGTCCTTTCTGACGACAAGCTCGTCCACGACATCATCAAGGAAGAGCTGCTCGAGGTGAAGAAGAAGTACGGCACCCCGCGTCGTACGCTGCTGTCCGAAGCCGCGAAGGACCTCGACGTCGAGGACCTCATCGCCGAGGAGAGCATGGTGGTCACCATGACGAAGGCGGGCTACGTGAAGCGTCTGCCCGTGGCAACCTACCGCCAGCAGAAGCGCGGCGGCAAGGGCATGCAGGGCGTGAACCTCAAGGACAACGACTACGTGGAGCACTTGTTCGTGGCTTCCACGCATGCGTACATGCTGTTCTTCTCCACGGCCGGCAAGGTGTATCGCCTCAAGGTGTACGAACTGCCCGAGGCGTCGCGCCATGCGCGCGGCACGGCTATCGTGAACCTGCTGCCGCTTGAGAAGGGCGAGACCATCTCGGCCGTCATCGCGACGAAGGACTTCCCGTCCGACGAGTACCTCATGTTCGCCACCGAGCACGGCATGGTGAAGAAGACGTCGATGGACCTGTACGACCGCACGCGTCGCGACGGCCTCATCGCCATCAGCCTGAAGGACAACGACAAGCTGATCGCCGTGCGCCGCGTGGCGCCGGGCGAGAAGGTGCTCATGGTATCGAGCGCCGGCAAGGCCATCATGTGGGACGAGGGCGAAGTGCGTGCTATGGGTCGCGACACGATGGGCGTGCGCGGCATGAACGTGCCGCCGATCGCCAAGGTTTTGGGCATGGAGATCGCGCAGCCTGACACCGACCTGTTCGTGATCACCGAGAAGGGCTACGGCAAGCGTACGCCCATCGAGGAATATCCCGAGCACCATCGCGGCGGCCAGGGCGTGTTCACCATCACGATGACCGAGAAGAAGGGCCTGCTGGCCGTCATGAAGATCGTCGGCGAAGACGACGAGATCATGATCATGTCCGAGGAGGGCGTTGTCGTGCGCACGCCGGTGTCGGGCATCTCCGAACTCGGGCGCTCCACGCAGGGCGTGTGCGTCATGAAGGCGGCGGCGAAGGACCGCGTGACGGCGGTGGCTATCTCGAGCCGCGGCAAGAAGAAGAAAGCCGCCGGCGCCCCCGGCGAAGGCGAAGAGCTGGACGAAAGCCAGATAGACGATCTGGAAGACGGCGGAGACGTTGAAGTTCAAGCCGACGTCGAAGTCGAAGTTGAGGCTGAAGACGCCGAGTAACGAATGAGTGCGAAGGGCCCCGCGATGCGGGGCCCTTTCTTTATTGGCGCGCCGCAAGCGATGGAAATGTTTCACGTGAAACATTTCCATCGTTTCTCACTCATGAATGCGCATACGATGGATGGAAGTACTTCCCCCTGACGGGTCGTTACCGTGCCGTATACTGCACGGCCCGTAACCGTTGAACCGAAAGGGGGATGGAAAACCCATGTACCATTTGGCTGCCGCGCATGCAGCTCGCTTGACCTCAAAAGCACGCGATGCGGCGAAACGCGCACGCACGACGCGTCGCGACCGTGCCCGCCGCGCACCGGCGGAGAAGACCACGGCGAGTGACGTGTTCGTGCTTTCCGTTCCGCTGTTCGTTGAACTGTTCATGCAAATTATGATCGGGAACATCAACCAATTCATGCTCGCTCCCCTCGGCTCCGAACCGGCTGCCGCGGTGGGCAATGCCTTGCAGATACTCAACATCGTCACCATCGCGCTCTCGGCCATGGGTACGGCCTCGACCGTGCTCGTCACGCGCGTGCTGGGAAATTCGTCCTCCACGCGCGCGGTGTCGGAAATCGCGACGGTGGCCCTCGTGGTGAACATCGGCTTGGCGGCCGTGATGACCGCCGTGCTGTTCGTCTTCTGGCCGCAGTTCTTCTCGTGGCTCAACATCGACGGGTCCATCACCGGTATGGCATCGTCGTTTTTGCTGATCGTGGGATCGACGACTGTGGTGCAGGGCGCGTTCTTCGCGTTCACGGCGCTGCTGCGCAGCTACGCGCGCGGCGCGGACGTCATGAAGGCGAGCCTCGTGATGAATGCCGTCAATATCGCGGCGAGTGCGGCGCTCATCGGCGGCATCGCGTTCGTGCCGGCGTTCGGCGTGGAAGGGGCCGCGGTTGCGAACGTGGTAGCGCGCGTCGTGGGCCTCGTGGTGGCGTGCCGTCTCGTGCTGAAACACACCGACGTGCGCATGCGTCTGCGGTATCTGCGGCCGTTTCCCTGGATCACGCTCAAGCGCATGCTGGGCGTGGGTATCCCTTCGTCGGGCGAGCAGATGAACTACGACATGGCGCAGATCGTCATCCTGTCGTTCATCAACGTGCTGGGCACGACGGTGGTGACGGTGAAGGTGTATTGCTCGATGATCGCGGGTATCGCGTACCTGTATTCCATCGCGCTGTCGCAAGCGACGCAGATCGTGCTGGGATATCTGTTCGGCGCCGGCAAGTTCGACGCGGTGGCGCGCCGGGTGTGGGTGGCCGACCTCATCGCCGTCGCGCTTACCACGTGCGTGTCGACGCTCATCTGGCTCAACGCCGATGCCGTGTTCGGCTTGTTCACGGCCGACCCGATGGTGCACGAACTGGGCCGTCAGGTGCTGCTGGTGGAAATCTTCCTCGGCATCGGGCGCGCGCTCAACATCGTCATGGTGAAAGCGCTCATCGCGGTGGGCGATGTGAAGACGCCGGTGACCGTGAACGTCATCTCGTCGTGGATATTCGCCGTGGCCGGCGGATACGTGCTGGGCATCGGCATGGGCTGGGGCATCGTGGGCATGTGGATTGCCATGTGCGTGGACGAATGGCTGCGCGCCGGCTTCCTGATGATCACGTTCGCGCGCGGAGGGTGGCGGCGCCGCGCGCTCGGGCGCGCGAAGGAAGCCGAGGAGGCCAGGGAGGTGCCGGAGGCGGCGGTGTCCTACGTGAAGCCGTCCATGTTCGTGCTCAAAAAGCCGAAGGAGCCTGGCGCGCTCAGCTTGACGGCGGTGATGGGGCTCGCGCTTGCCGACGACGGCGGGTTGACGGACGCGGTCGTGCAGGCCATCCTCAACGCGATAACCTCCATGTGGTAGCTGTCGCTACTCCTCGAAGTCTTCCGGGGCGAGTTCTTCGAGGAACTTCTTGAATTCCGAAAGCTCGGCCTCGGTGGCTTGGGAGGGTTCTTCGCGCCTGAGCACGTAGGGGAACGACGCGCGTTCGAGCACCTCTTCCTCGATGTAAATGGGAGCCTTTTGGCGCACGGCAAGCGCCATGGCGTCGCTCGGCCGCGCATCGAGGTCGATGAGGCGGTCGTGCTGACGCAGCGTGAGCCGCGCGAAGAATGTGGAGCCCTGCACGTCGTTGATCACCACGTGGTCGACGCGGGCGTCGAGGTTCGTGAGCGCGTCGAGGAACAGGTCGTGGGTCATGGGGCGCGAGAAGCGCGCTTTCTCAAGCGCGATGCCCATCTGCGTCGCTTCGTTCACGCCCACCCAAATGGGCACGATGCGCGACTTCCCTTCCTGGGGTGCATCCTCAACGGGTTGCAGCACCACGATGGAAGGCGACGGAGACGTTGAGACGATCAGCGTTTGAATGGTGACGGGAATCATCGATGCTCCTTCTCGCAAGGCGATTGCAGGCGTCGGGCGTCCTGAGCGCCGCGCCGTGTGAGACGCGTCATCCGATTATACCGCTTTGCTGCGTACGACGATTGCATTGCCGTGGCGTTTTGCTTTCAAGATGCGGACGCCGAACCGCTCGGCGCGCCCGCGTCAGACGCGCTGTTTCAGCAAGTGCTCGAGACGTTGGTACGCGAGCGACTTCGCGCCTTTCGGCGTGATAAGGCAGATGGGAATGGCTTTCGCGTCTTCAGCCGCGATGGGCACCATGACGCTGCGCGGCAGCATCTCGCCGAGCTGCGCCACGTTCACCATGAAGCACACCCCGTGCTTGAGGTAGAACTGGCGCGGCATATCGTAGTAGGGCGGCTCCACCACTTCGGAATAGAGCCCCTCCTTCTCGTAGGTGACGAAGATGGACTCGTTGAAGTGGTCGAACGATTTCGACGCGATGATGCGGTACGGCGCGAGCTGCTTGAGGGTGACTTCCTTCTGCGTAGCAAGGGGGTGGTTCTTCGGCATGCAGATACCCGTGGGCACCGTGCCTATGGCGAAGCAGTCGAAGTCGGGATGCGAAAACGATCCGATGGTGATGAGCGCGTCGCACCGCCTTTCGCGGATGGTTTCGAGCCCCTGCTCGCACGTGCCGATGGACACGTCCGTTTCGGCTTCCAGACATTTGTCGAAGAACGCGGCCATGTCGGCGCGCGCTTTCGCGTTGCGGCAAAACGACGGCGCGCAGAGGAACAGGCTCAGTTTCGATTGCTCTTTGCCGAAGGTGTCGCCCATTTCCTCGAGCTCGCGAAACGAAGTGCACACGGGCGTGGCTTTCTGGAGGAATTCTTCGCCGAGCGAAGTGAGCGAGATGCCTTGATGCGTGCGCTCGAAGAGAACCGCGCCGAACTCCGACTCAAGATCGGTCATCGCTTTCGACATAGCTTGCACGGAGATGCCGAATTCGCGCGCCGCTGACGAAAAACTGCCGTGGTTGGCGACAGATATGAAATAGTTGATCTGCTTGATGTTCATAGCTCGGCCTCCCCTCGGCGTGGTAACGCGAACCGGTAAAGCGTACCACGTTCTGCACGGAACGAACCGGAGGTGCGAGAAATTGCGTTCGTTGCCGAATATTCAAAAACTGGTAAGAAATATTCAAAAAGCGCTTGACCGACCCCCTCCATTCGTCATATAGTGATCAGGCACTTTTTTTGGGCCCGTAGCTCAGTTGGTTAGAGCGCACGCCTGATAAGCGTGAGGTCGCTGGTTCAAATCCATTCGGGCCCACCATTTTTTAGCAATAAACGCTCCACCGTGAGCCGAGTTAGCCGGTGGAGCGTTTATTAATTTTCAAAGCCAAGAAAGTGCAACTTGGGGCATTAGCTCAGCTGGGAGAGCGCGGGCTTTGCAAGCCTGAGGTCAGGGGTTCGATCCCCCTATGCTCCACCATAACAGTATCAGCCGGGATTCCCCGGCTTTTTTGTTTTTAGGGGCTCTGCGAGGCGTGTATACTCGAAGCATCCATTCCCGGTGGAAGGAGCTCCCTATGAACCCGTCCACGCAAGAGCAGCGCGGTGCGCGCATCCCCTATCTGCTTGTAGGCACCTTCGCCGGCTTGTGAGGAATCATCGGGGAGGTACTATCGCGCCACGTTCGGCTACGAAGAGGAAACCTGGCAGATCGACTGGTTCGGCAAGGGCACGGGGCTTATCTACATCCAGCACGACGACGAGTTCATGCGTTTCGACAAGGACAGCGCCGTCCCCGCAACCGTCGTGCAATAACGCCACCCCTGCCAGCCCCTCCCGATGTTTCACGTGAAACATCGCGTTGCGCCGTCTCCTTCTTCCCACGTGCATTCTGTGAGCGCAGGCGGGGCGCGTCGTTCCCTGTGTGGCGACGTGGTAGAATCCCAGTTCGGATACCAACCGCGATACTGCATCTGGGGAGTTATGAATCGAACGGAAGCATTGCGCATTTTGGGCCTCGACGACGACGCGACGCCTGAGGATGTGAAGACTGCGTACAAAGAAACGGTGCAGATTCTGCACCCCGACCGGTTCGCCAGCAACAAGAAGCTCCAGGATCGCGCGACTGAACAGTTCAAGAATCTCCAAGCAGCATACGACTACCTGACCAGCGGAAAAGGCTCGCGTTCTGCGGGTCGTTCCAGCTCGAGTGCCGGGTCGGCAAGCCGTCCGCGCACGAGCGCGAACGTCACCGAGGCGCGCATGGCCGGTATCGCCGCCTCGCGCACGCAGCTGGTCAAGCAGCGCGACGTGGTGTTCGACGAACGTCGCAACGGCATTGCCATGACTGTGATCGGCGGGCTGATCGCGCTGCTCACCGGCCGCCGCCCGTTCGGCCTCTTCGGCATCGTCGCCGCTATCTCAAGCGCTGCCGCCGTGTGGGGCATCGTGCAAATCGTGTCGTCGCAGCGCACTATCTCCACGCTCAATGAGCATATCGCGGAACTGAATGCCGAAGAGCGCCGCCTCGCCGAGGAACTTGACGACGAGTAGCACGCACGTTGGAACATCGTCGCGCCGGAAGGGCTGCGGCTTGATTAGAAAGAAGAAGGAAGGCATGAAGCAAGAGAACATTCGCAACGTAGCCATCATCGCGCACGTTGACCATGGTAAGACCACCATCGTCGACCGCCTGCTCTATACGAGCGGCGTGTTTCGCGAAAACCAGCAGGTTGAGGAACGCGTGCTCGACTCGAACGACCAGGAGCGCGAGCGCGGCATCACCATCTTGTCGAAGAATATCTCCGTCACGTTCAACGATGTGAAGATCAACGTCATCGACACGCCGGGCCACGCCGACTTCGGCGGCGAGGTGGAGCGCGTGCTGAACATGGCCGACGGCGCCCTGCTCATCGTCGACGCGTTCGAGGGCCCCATGCCCCAGACGCGCTTCGTGCTGAAGCATGCGCTGGGCCAGGGCCTGCGCATCATCCTCGTGGTGAACAAGATCGACCGCCCGGGCGCCCGCCCGGAAGAGGTTGTCGACGAGGTGTTCGACCTCATGGTCGAGCTCGAGGCAACCGACGAGCAGCTCGACTTCCCCGTCATCTACGCGAGCGCCATGAACGGCTACGCCCGCTATGCTCCCGACGACGACAACATGACCATGGTGCCGCTGCTCGAGACCATCCTCAAAGAGGTTCCGGCCCCCGACTGCGAGCCGAACGGCCCGGTCGCGCTGCAAATCTGCACTGTCGACCACTCCAGCTTCGTCGGCCGCATCGGCGTCGGCCGCCTGTTCTCGGGCACCATCCACAAGAACGAGCAGGCGCTGGTCATCAAGAACGACGGCACGCGCTACAACACCGTCATCAAGGACGTGTTCACGTTCGAGGAGCTGGGCAAGAAGAAGCAGGAAGCCGTGCATGCTGGCGACATCGTGGCCGTGGTGGGCGTCGAGGACGCCGACATCGGCGACATGGTGACGAGCCGCGAGAACCCGGTGCGCCTCGATCCCATCCAGGTGGAAGAGCCCACGATGGCCATCGTGTTCGAAGCGTCGTCGAGCCCGCTCGTCGGCCGCGAAGGCGAGATCGTCGGCGCGCGCCAGCTCAAAGAGCGCCTCATGCGAGAGAAGGAGAGCAACATCTCCATGCGCATCGAAGAGCTTGAGGACAAGACCGGCGTCGAAGTTGCCGGCCGTGGCGTGCTGCACTTGTCGGTGCTCATGGAAACCATGCGTCGCGAAGGCTTCGAGTTCCAGGTGGGCCGTCCCCGCGTGCTCATCAAGACGGATGAAGCCGGTCACAAGCTCGAGCCCATCGAGGAAGCCACGGTTGACGCGCCCAGCGAATACGCGGGCAAGGCCATCGAAGTGTTCGGCAGCGCCGGCGGCGAGATGGCCGACATGTACCAGCGCGGCGATCAGACGCACCTCGTGTTCAAGATTCCGTCCCGCGGCACGATGGGCCTGCGCACGCGCCTGCTGAACGTGACGCGCGGCGAGGCCACGATGTTCCACCACTTCTCCGAGTACGGTCCGTACCGCGGCGACATGGGCGGCCGCAAGAACGGCTCGATGATCTCCATGTCCACCGAGAAGAGCGTGGCGTACGCCCTTGACGCGCTGCAGGAGCGCGGCCGCCTGTTCGTGGGTCCCGGCGAGGATTGCTACGAGGGCATGATCGTGGGAGAGTCGGCGAAGGAAGGCGACATGGTGGTGAACATCGCCAAGTCTAAGCAGCTGGGCAACCAGCGTTCCTCGGGCGCTGACAAGGCCATTTCGCTCACGCCGCCCATCTCCTTCACGCTTGAGGAAGCCCTCGAGTACATCGAGGACGACGAGCTGGTGGAGGTGACGCCGAAGAGCATCCGCCTGCGCAAGAGGATGCTGTCGGCCACCGACCGCAAGAAGGCCTCCAAGAAGTAAATCAGGTAGGCATGCGCTGGGATGGGCTTGGCAACGAGCTCATCCCAGCTGGTCCGTCAGTACGGCCTTACGTTGAGCGTAGGACGTATTGACGGGTTAATCCCTGATCGCAACGGTGGGACTGTGAATCGATAATGGGTATATTGTGCAACGCACGAACCCGTTTTACCCCATGTGCGAGAATACGGCGCAGTATCTTATCTCATGGACCTCGTTGCTAGCGGTGTCGTGGCGATGTTCATGTTCGAGGGAAGGGTCATATGAAGAAAACGTACATCATGAAGACCGTGTGTGCCGTGAGCCTGACGGCCGCGTGCGCATGGGGCCTTGCCGCCTGTTCGAGCGGTACCGACGCTTCGGCGGGTACCGGCGGCGTGGCGGGCACCGTCAACGGAGTGGACATTTCCGAGGACACCATCACGAACTACATCCAGGGCGTGCGCGACCAGCTGGGCGCAAGCGACGAGGAAGCCTGGGGCACGTGGCTCGCCGAGAACGATTACACGCCCGCATCGGTGCGTGACGAAGTGGTCAACTCGTTTGCTCAGCGCGAGCTGGTGAAGGAAGCCATCGAGGAAAAGGGCATCACGGTTGAAAGCTCCGAGATCGACCAGTCCATCCAGAGCGTGAAGGACAACTTCGACTCCGACGAGAAGTGGCAGGCCGCTCTCGAGCAGGCCGGTATGACCGAGGAGAGCTACCGCTCCGAAATCGAGCAGAAGCTCAAGGAGAACAAGCTGTACGCTTCGTTCGCATCCGAGGAAGACCCGAGCGAATCCGACATGCTGCAGTACGCGCAGATGTACGCCTCCGCCTATGACGGCGCCAAGCGTTCCTCGCACATCCTGTTCGATTCCTCCGACGAGGCGACGGCTCAGGAAGTGCTCGACAAGATCAACTCCGGCGAGCTCGATTTCGTCGACG
This sequence comes from Eggerthella sinensis, assembly GCF_003339815.1. Taxonomy (GTDB): domain Bacteria; phylum Actinomycetota; class Coriobacteriia; order Coriobacteriales; family Eggerthellaceae; genus Eggerthella; species Eggerthella sinensis. Next base: position 136,634 of record NZ_PPTT01000003.1, on the reverse strand, counting down.
CGGTGAAGGAATATTCCACCGACACCGTCTCGGCCGAGCAGGATGGCGATGTGGGTTGGAACAACCCGAGCAAGCTCATCTCCGATTACAAAGCCGCCGTTGAGCCCCTTGAAAAGGGTCAGGTGAGCGGTCTGGTTACCACGCAGTTCGGCATCCATATCATCAAGTGCACCGAGGTGTACGAGGCGCCGAAAACCACTGCTGACGACGGTACCGAGAAGGTTGAGATCACCAGCATCGACCAGATTCCGTCCGAGTGGGTTGATACGATCAAGACGTCGCTGCAGACGCAGAAGCAGCAGGACTCCTACAACCAGTGGCTCGAGGAGATCACCGAGGCGGCCGACATCAAGGTGAACGACATGCCGCAGGGCCTGCCGTACGACGTTGATATGGCGAAGTACGAGGCCGCGGCGACCGATGAGGGCACGACTGATGGTGCTACGGATGGTGCGACCGATGGCACGACCGACGGCAGCGATGCGACCGACGGCGCGGCTGAGAATGCCGACAACGCCGGCGCGGCCGACGGCGCTGCGGATGCGGGCGACGCGACCGATAGCGGTAGCGGTACGTCCGATCAGCCGGCGGAAGCCGCCTAGCGGTTTCAACGCAGGAGAACGAACGACGAACACGGCGGGCATCCTTCGGGGGCCCGCCGTTTTGCATGGAAGGAATGCGATGGAGGAAAAGAACGCCACCCCGCCGTTTATCGAGCTGCGCGATGCGGTGGTGCAGCGTACGGGCGCGCCCATTCTTTCGGTGGACTCGTTTCGCCTCGACGAAGGTGAGCATATCGCGCTGCTCGGCCCGAACGGCTCGGGCAAATCGACGTTCGTGAAGCTGATCACGCGTGAAGTGTTCCCCCTGCATCGCGACGTGCCTCCCGTGCTGTTCCGCGGCCGCGAACGCGCGACATTGGCCGACGTGAAGCGAAGCCTCGGCATCGTGTCCTCAACCATGCAGGATCAGATCACCGTGCACCTTCCGGCCATCGACGTGGTGGCCGGCGGCCTGTTCGGCGCGCTCGGCATTCCCCAGCATGTCGAAGGTGCCGACGATGCGCGCGTTCGCGCGCACGATGCGATGAAGATGCTCGGCGTGGACGATCTCGCCCAGCGCGATATCATGACGCTGTCGACCGGCCAGGCGCGCCGCGTGCTCATCGCCCGCGCGCTCGTGCACGACCCCGACGCGCTCGTCTTCGACGAGCCCTGCACGGGCCTCGATCCCGAAGGCATGTACTACGTGCGCGCGAGCATGCGCACACTCGCGCGCGCCGGCAAGGGCATCGTGCTCGTGACGCACTACCCCGAGGACGTGATCCCCGAAATCGAGCGTATCGTGCTGCTGAAAGACGGCGCCCTGTTCGCCGACGCCCCCAAGAGCCAGCTGCTCACCGACGACGTGATGAGCTCCCTGTTCGACGTTCCGCTGCACGTGAAGCGCACCGTCGCGCCCGCTTCAGAAAAAAAGATCGATGATGCTCGTGAAGAGGAATATTTCTCGCTTGTGAGCACGTATGAGCTGTTGTATACTACGTAGCTGCTGCATGACCGCGCCCGGCGCGAGCATGCTTGCCGAGAATGCGGAGAGATGACCGAGAGGCCGAAGGTGCACGATTGGAAATCGTGTGTGCTCCAAAAGAGTACCTAGGGTTCGAATCCCTATCTCTCCGCCATTTTTTTAACAACGCCCCGTCCCTGCGGCAGCGCGTTGCACCCCATGCGGAGGGGTGGCAGAGTGGTTGAATGCGGCGGTCTCGAAAACCGTTTCACCGGCAACCCCGGTGACGAGGGTTCGAATCCCTCCTCCTCCGCCAGTTTTTACATCTTGCGAAAGCGCCTGCGGGCGCTTTTCTTATTCCTGAATAATACCTATTCATGAATAATTCAACTATGCATATTCACCTCGAAAAATAATTGTTCAGTGTAAATTTGTGAATAATTCTGACAGGGCTCGTTGGTCGTTCTATAGTTGCCTCAGATATCGAGACAAAGAAGAGAGAAGGACCCCTCCATGAACGAAGCATCCCAGACCCTCGCCCAGTTGAAGAAGGCCAGCAAGCTCACCCGCCTCGCTTTCCACAAGAACGGCCCGAAGAGCTACAAGCGCGGTCAGGGCGCCCTGCTGAACGCCCTCATCGACAACGACGGCACCACGCAGCGCGAACTCGTGAAGACCCTCGGCCTGAGCCGCAGCGAGCTCAAGGACGTTGTGAAGAAGGCCGAGCGCAACGGCTACGTCACCATTGAGGACGCCGAAGGCGAGCGCACGTACGCCGTGAAGCTCACCGACGAGGGTCGCAAGGTTGCCGAGAAGCGCATCGTCGCGAACGACAAGACGGCCGACGGCATCATCGACTGCCTGTCCGAGGAAGAAATCGCCCAACTCAACGCCATCACCGAGAAGCTCATCCTCTCGATGAAGGACAAGGGCATCAACGGCAAGAAGAAGGGCCGCAAGGCTCACCACTGCAGCTGCTGCTAGCACAAGCGAGCTGCGCCCATCGCCCCCACCAAGCGGCCCGTGTTTCACGTGAAACACGGGCCGCTTTGCATCTTAAAGCCGGTGCACCACCTTGAGGATATCCTCGCGTGACGTCGCTCCCAGCTTGCGATAGATGTTGTGGATGTGCGTGCGCACGGTGTTCGGCGAGATGAATAGCACCTCGGAGATGTACGGGGCGTTTCGGCATTCCGCAAGGTATGCGAGAATCTCCCGCTCGCGCGCCGTCAGGTCGTATTCCGCCGCCAGTGCATCGCAGCGCGCGGCAACCGAAAGCGGCGTTGCTTCCGTCAGCTCCTCCCCCTCGCGTCGAGGAGCCGCCGCCCCGGATTCCTCAAGCTGAGGTGCCAGCTCTTCAAGGGCGTCGTCGGCTTTCTCGTCCCTCATCACCACCAGAATGAACGCGTACACGGTGGTCACCACCGTCACCATCACGTTCGCCATGGCCGGCGAGAGTGCTTCGGACGATGCGAGCCCCGCCAGCGACGCCGCCGCGAACAGCACGAGCGCGGTGGCGAACACGAAGTCCGAGGAGAACTCCGAGGCGTTCGCGATGGCACACAGCGTTGCCAGGGTGAGGAACGCGGCGAACGTGTACAGCAGCAGCGTGGAAAGCATGGTGAGGGGCGACTCCCCGATGAGCGCGTTCGTGATGTTCGGGATGGCCAGCGCAACGATGGCGAACAGCGGCACGAGGTCTCGGTACAGGAGGCGCGTGAGCGGTTTGCCGGGAAGTTTGAGGCATGCGAGCACGCCCAACACCGCGGCCGAGAGGATGGCCGCAGCAAGGTAGAGGTCGAACACGTCGACGAAGGTATAGCAGGTCAGCCCCATCACGTACGAGAACACGAGCAATCCCAACGCCGGCTTGGCGATGACGCTGACGAACGATAGCAGCGTGTGCACGGTAGTGGGAACGTCCACCTGCCCCGCCTGGCTTTCCTGGGTGAGCAGCGGCACGACGATGGCCAGCACGGTGCACGTCATGAATACGGCCACGCCGACGAGCGGCGGCGCATACGTGATCGCGCCGTACACGAGCGAAGCGAGCACGCACGCGCACGCGATGTTCACGAGAGCCTCGTTCAGCGAGAAGCGCCTGAAAATCCTCCCCCACACCAGACACATGAGCGCGTTGCCGCAGCCGCATGCGATGCCGCCTGCGTAGAGCAGCACGGGTTCGTCGACGGAAGAGACGGCCATAAAGCAGAACGCCGCGCCTGAGAGCACGTACAGCACGCCGCCCGCGCCCTTCAGCCCGCGCGAAGGCAGCGTCACTCCTTTATAGAGCGCGATGGCCAGCACGACGGATACCAGAAGCAGCGAGGCCAGAGAGACGCGCGCGAACATGCTGACGAAATCGGTGATGCCGTCGTAGCGAAGAAACGGCGTGACCGATCCCGCGTATATGAGCATCGACGAGAAGAATGCGCCCAAGCCGAACGAGCTTGCGCTGAGCTTCGTTATTCCCCTTGAGCGCTCGCCCCGCTTCGCGTTCGGCATCACGATCCCCTGTCGCTCCGTGTTTCGCATCTGATTATAGCATCGGCCGCGCGGGCGCATTCTGCGATGTCAGAGCGCTGTCTACGTAAAACGTTTAGATTGCACTGAGGCGTTCTCGAAAAATCAACGCTTTGCGTATGGCGTTCCGGGGCGTCGCGCCCGAGAATCCGTGGCAGCGGAGGCAGGGGAGCCTCCATGTCAACGAGGAAGGGTGATGATCATGGAATTGAGTCGCAGGAGTTTTCTGAAAGGCGCCGCGAGCGTCGGAATCGTAAGTGCGGCGGCGGGGTTGGCCGGTTGCGCGCCGAGCGCGTCGAACGATGCGAAGAAGACGGCCGAAACCGATCCCGCTCAGGCGAGCGCCGCGGTTTCGCAGCGCCCGACCGGCTATATGTGCGATGAAAACTGGCTGGGCAGCGCGCCCGAGATCGCCGACGCCGACATCGCTGAGACCAAGAGCTTCGACGTCGTGGTGGTGGGCGGCGGCCACGCCGGCACCCAGGCCGCGCTCGCCGCAGCCCAAGAGGGCGCGAAGGTTGCCGTCATCGAGAAGCACAAGGACGGCGAGATCGTCTACCGCGGCGACGACATCTGCTCGTACAACTCCAAAATGCTTGAGAGCTGGGGCTTCGGGCCGTACGATCTCGAGGAGATCGTGAACGAGTACGTGCGTCGCGCGGCGGGGCGTTGCAACACGGCGGTCATCCGCTCGTTCGTGTACAACTCAGGCGAGATGATGGACAACCTGGCCTCGATCGTGCCCGACACGTCCACCGTGTTCGACTACGAAGGCCGCCAATGCACGGTGCAGGTCGCCCACGAGCAGCCCGACGGGTCCGCCTATCCCATCGAGAAGGCCGGGTACAAGCAGTGGGCGTCCACCGTTCAAACGCTCAGCACCATGAACGAGGCGCCGGTGGGCAAAAACCAGCTGACGGGCGTCACACGCCTGGCCGAACTGGAAATATACAGCCGAGAAGCTGCCGAAGACCTCGGCGCCCAGTGGTTCTGCGAGCAGACGGCCGTGACGTGCGTGCAGGGCTCCGACGGTGCGGTGACCGGCATCATCGCTCAGGATGCCGACGGGAAGTACGTGAAGTACGAGGCGGCCAAGGGCGTCATTCTTTCCACGGGCGATTTCGGCGCGAACTACGATATGGTGTGGGAGCTGTGCTCGGAATGCGGAGAGAACGCCGAGCGTCACGGCGTGCCGAAGGAGTCGCTCATCGGTATGACCGACTGCGACGGCTCGGGCCACAAAATCGGCTGCTGGGCCGGCGGCGCCATCGAGAGCCACCCGCGTCCCGTGGCGGGCAGCGCGCCCGTCATCGGCTTCGGCCCCATCGGCTCCACGCCGTGCCTGTGGGTGAACAGCCTGGGCAATCGCTTCATGAACGAGGAAATGAGCAGCAGCTTGCTGCCGCAGTCCATTCGCCAGCCCGTTTCCGAAGACGGCACCATTGGCAACATGGCCGTCACCGACAAGAACTATATGGCCTACATCGAGAAGGCCGGTATCGACCACGGCTCGCCGAACTGGGGCTTTCCCGAAGGGTTCGACCGTTTCACTGCCGCGATGGAAGGCAAGCCCGAAGGCGGTGCCGTCACGGTTCCCTCGCTCGTTATCGCCAGCGTGAGCGACCAGATGGTGCAGATGCTGTCCACGAAGGTGTTCAAGGGCGACACGGTTGAGGAAGCGTTCAAGAGCGCGGGCCTCACCGGCGACGCGTTGAAGAACGCCGTTGCCACGGTGGAACACTACAACGAGCTGTGCGCGCAAGGGTCCGACCCCGAGTTCGGCAAGAGCGCCGACACGCTGCTCCCCCTCACCGAGCCCCCGTTCTACGTGTACCCGCAGGCGACCACCGCGCTGTACGGCCCCGGCCTCAACACGCTGGCAGGTCTGTGCGTGACGGGCGACTACGAGGTGCTCAACATGGCCAAGACGGCGGTCATTCCGAACCTCTACGCGGTGGGCAACGTCATGGGCGAGCGCTACGGCAACTCGTACAACTGCCCCTCGGCCGGCAACAACATGGGCAACGCCCTGACGAGCGGCCGCGTGGCCGGCAAGAAGGCCGCAGCAAAGTAGCCGATTCGTGCGGCCCACCCGAATAACCCTCCCCGTTCGCGGTTGGGCCGGTGACGAGAGGACCTGTGTTTCACGTGAAACACAGGTCCTTTTCTGTGCAGATACGCCGAATAAGCGCGCGGCGGCGTGCGCAGGCGTGGCGGTAAGCTCTACACTGATCACAACGCATGACTTACTTGTTTGAAAGGATAAGGCAATGGCCGATCGTGAAGTTGAAAACTCCGACGTCGAGGTTCCCGAGATCCCCGAGATTCTGGAGAAGGTGCTCCTGTTCTCGCTGGACGAGGCCAAGGAGAAGATGTCGCAGGGTGCCGAAGTGGTGCCGTTCACGGCTCTCGTGGTGAAGGAGAACCTGTTCATCGAGAACCATCCCGCCGATACGGCCGAGGAATGCTTCAATCTCGCTCGTCATACGGTGGAGCATGCCCGCGGCGCTGCGGCGTACGCGCTGTGCTATGACGGCTACATCGAGACGGACGACGGTGTGAAGGACGCGATCATCGCCGAGGGCGGCGTGCCGGGCGAAGACGAAGGCTATGCGGTGAGCTATCTGTACGAGACGGACGACGAGGGCAACCTGACGTTCGAGGAGGAGCCGGCCTACGTGGGCGAGGCTCCGAACTTCATGATTGCCCTGAGCGAAGCCGATTCGTATGGCGAAGACGACATCGACGAAAAGTACCTCGAAGACGACGAAGCCTCCGACGAGGAATAGCAAGCGAGCGTTTCGCACTATCAGCGGTAGCCTGCGAGCGCGAGCGGGCGTGCGTGTGAGCTGCGGTCCTTCGGGGCCGCAGCTTTTTTGTTAGATCGACGTGTGCTGCGCGCTGGAAATGCGCTGGATTCGGAGGTGCGCGGCGTGGAAACCGCGTTCGTTTTGCGCTTGAAATGCGCAACATCCAGAAAGTTCTGCGCTGGACGCACGCCATCGTTTTGCCAGATGGGCTTGCTATCATGGTACCTACGATGTTCGGCACGATGTGAGAACATGGCAAGTGTGGCGAAAAGATGCGGAAACGATGAGCACAAAGGTTGTGCTGGTTGAAACGGATCCGGTTTGCTAGAATAGTCAGGCTAATCCTGCCCCGGCTATCTTGCCTTCTCAGCACCGGGGCCGTAAAGACCAAAGGAGGTGAGCTGATGAAGGCTTATGAATTGCTGTTTTTTGTCGCTCCGTCTATCGACGAGGAAACCCGCGCCGCTGTTATGAAGCGTATCGACACCACGATCGCTGACGCAAAGGGCACGGTTGACAACGTCGACAACTGGGGCAAGCGTAAACTCGCTTACGAGATCAACGGATTGACCGATGGTGACTACACTCTCATCGATTTCCACGCCGATCCCGCCGACGTTGCCGAACTCGATCGCGTTCTGCGTATTACCGACGCTGTGGAACGCCACATGATCGTTAAGCGCACCGACCGCGACTAGGACGACGTAGGGGACCTGGGCAACGAAACCCAGTGTCCGGCATGAGAAGAGGTAGATTCACATGAGCATCAACCGAGTTATCATCAGCGGTAACCTTACTCGCGACCCCGAGCTTCGCTCCACCGCGAGCGGGCTTCCCGTGCTGGGCTTCGGCGTGGCGGTCAACGACCGTCGCAAGAACCAGCAGACGGGCGAGTGGGAGGATTACCCGAACTTCATCGACTGCACGATGTTCGGCGCGCGTGCCGAAAGCCTTTCCCGTTACCTGAGCAAGGGCACGAAGGTGTCCATCGAAGGCAAGCTCCGTTGGAGCCAGTGGGAGCGAGAGGGCCAGAAGCGCAGCAAGATCGAAGTGATCGTCGACGAGCTCGAATTCATGTCGAGCCGCAACGATTCGTCGTCGTACGGTGGCGGTATGGGTGGCGGCTACTCCGCTCCCGCAGCAGCCCCTGTGGTTGCCGCGCCGGTGGTTGATGCCTCTTCTTCGGTATATGACGAAGACATCCCGTTTTAAGCGACACGAAAGAGGTTAGAAATGTCCGATTACGCGAAGCAGCCGCGTCGCAAGTTCTGCCAGTTCTGCAAAGAGGACGCGCAGTACGTCGACTACAAAGATACTCAGATGCTGCGTAAATACGTTACCGACCGCGGGAAGATCAAGCCGCGCCGCGTGACGGGTGCTTGCACCCAGCACCAGCGTGACATCGCGAACGCTGTGAAGCGCGCTCGCGAAATGGCTTTGATGCCCTACGCGGTTCCCGCCATCAGCGGCCGCGGCGACCGCCGCAGTCGCTAGGCGCAAGGAGGAACCATGAAAGTCATCCTGCTCCAAGAACTGAAGGGTAAGGGCGGTGAGGGCGACGTCGTCGACGTGGCTCCCGGTTTTGCCAACAACTACCTGCTCCCGCAGAAGATTGCCATGCTCGCTACGAAGGGCAACCTGAAGCAGCTCGAGCAGCGCAAGCACAACATTGCGAAGCGCGAAGAGAACCGCGTAGGCGATGCTGCCAAGATCAAGGAGACGCTTGACGGCACGCTCGTCAAGGTTGAGGCCAAGGTGGGCGAAGAGGGTCAGCTGTTCGGTTCCGTGACCGCGCAGATGATCGCCGACGCCATCAAGGCCGCGACGGACGTCGACGTTGATCGCCGCCGCATCGAGCTCGGCCATGCCATCAAGACGGCGGGCCAGCACGAGGTTACGATCTCTCTGTACCGCGACATCAAGACGACGGTGAAGCTGTTCGTCGGCGGCGCCGACGATATGGCCGAGCCGGTTGAGGCTGAGGTCGAGGTCGTCGAGACGGCTGAAGAAGTTGTCGAGACGCCGGCTGAGGAGACCGCCGAGGCCGCTGAATAAGCAGCCTGCGGAATCGCTCGAAAAATAGTTTTCCACAACCCTCGGTTGTGGAAACAGTGGAAAACCCCCTTCCGCCTGATGGGCGCGGAGGGGGTTTTCTTGTGTCGGTGGAGAACTTTTTACGCCTACGAGCTGCACAAAATTAACTGATGACCTGCGATTACCGTTGCAGTATCATAAGGTCTCACGCCATTCGAGAGGGAGATAGAGCATGCCCGGACCCGCGCCGTATAGCGCCGATTTTGCACCGGAAGAGACCTCGGTTGCCGACCATCGCAAAATCGAACCCCAGAACATCGAGGCGGAGAAGTCCGTCCTTGCCGCTTGCATGTTGAACCAGGCGGCCATCGAGGAAGTTGCCCCGAAGCTGGTCAAGGAGAACTTCTACCGCGTTGCCCATCAGCACATCTACGAGTCCATGATGGACCTGTACGTGCGGCATATTCCCATCGACCACATTTCGCTGGCCGACAACCTCAAAGCCATGGGCACCTTGGACGCCGTGGGCGGCAAAGCCTACCTCATCGAGCTGGCCGATAACACGTTCGCTCTCACCAACTGGCAGAACCACCTGGAAATCGTCAAGCGCACGTCCATCCTGCGCGAGCTCATCCGCGCGTCCGCTTCGATTACCGCATTGGCCTACGACGCGCCCGACGATTTGGGCGTGGTGGTTGAAGAAGCCGAGAAGACGCTGTTCCACGTTACGGAGAAGCGCGTCTCGTCCGCATTCAAACGCATGGACATCCTGCTCACCGAAGCCTTCGAAGAGCTGACGAAACTGGCCGAGCAGAAGGACAGCATGGCCGGCATCCCCAGCGGGTTCAAGGACGTGGACGATCTGTTCCACGGCTTCCGCGGCGGCGACCTCGTCATCCTGGCCGCTCGACCCGGTGTCGGCAAAACGTCGTTCGCCCTGAACCTGGCCACGAACGCCGCCAAGTCGGGCGCCACGGTCACGTTCCTCTCGCTCGAGATGAGCGCGGCGCAGCTGGTTCAGCGTATTCTCTGCGCCGAAGCCCGCGTGAACCTGTCGCGCCTGCGCGCCGGCCAGGTGCAGGAGTCCGACTGGGGCGCCATTGCCGATGCGTCGAACACGCTGTCCAAGCTGGACATGTTCATCGACGATACCCCGTCGTTGTCCATCCTCGAGCTGCGCGCGAAGGCCCGCCGCGAGCTGCGCTCCGCCGAGAAGGGCATCATCATCGTCGACTACCTGCAGCTCATGTCCCCGCCGCAGTCGCGCAAAGACGGCAACCGCGCCGTCGAGGTCGGCGAGATCTCCCGAGGCCTCAAGGTGCTCGCGAAGGAAATGGACATGCCCGTTATCGCGCTGTCGCAGCTGTCCCGAGCGGTGGAAATGCGCGGCAAGAAGCGCCCCATGCTGTCCGACCTTCGCGAATCGGGCTCCATCGAACAGGACGCCGACATCGTCATGTTCATCGACCGCAGTATGGACGAGATCGAAGCCGAGAGCGAAGACCGCCCCGACATGGGCTCCGCCGAGCTCATCGTGGCGAAACACCGTAACGGTCCCACGCGCGACATCCCCCTCGCCTTCAACGCGGAGTACACGCGCTTCATGGATTTCATCGACGATTCGCGCGCGGGCGGCTATATGTAAAGCCCCTGTTGAGCCGTTTCGCGGTACACTGGGCCTATGTCGAAACGCGTTACATTTATCCATGCAGCAGACCTCCATCTCGGGGCGCCGTTTCGTGGGCTGCGCGCGCTTTCGACCAAGTGGGCGAATCGCCTGCTCACGGCTATTCCGGAGTCGTACGACCGCATGATCGACGCCGCCATCGCCCGCGAGGTGGACTTCGTGGTGGTGTCGGGCGACATCTTCGACGACGCCCGTCCGTCGTACGGCGATTACCTGCACTTCTTCAGCGGTCTCGAACGGTTGGGCGAAGCGGGCATCCCCGCCTACCTCGTGACCGGCAACCACGACCCGTACACGTCGTGGCAGCACGATTTCTTCTCGCTGCCGCCGAACGCCACCATGCTTCCCGGCGATCGTCCGGGCTTCGCGTTGGTGGAGCGCGACGGCGAGCCGCTCTGCCTCATCGGCGGCCGCGGCTACTACAATCAAACGTGGCCGATGGACGAATGCATCGCCGAAGGCGTGACGCGCGCCGCTGCCGAGCAGGCGCTTGCAGCCGAGCATCCGCGCGCCGCCGAAGCGCCGTTCGCGGTGGGCCTGTTGCATACCGGCCTCAATCTCGACCCGGTGAAGGCGCCCGTTGACCCGCCCGTGCTCATGCGCGCGGGAATGGATTACTGGGCGCTCGGCCATATCCACATGAAGTACGCCTACCCGTCGTTCGACGATCCGCGCCTCGTGTTCTCGGGCTGCATCCAAGGGCGCGACATCAAAGAGACCGGCGAGCGCGGCGTGTACCAGGTCACCCTCAAAGAGGGTATGCCGAACGACCTCGAATTCATCCCCACGGCAAGCGTTGTGTGGCAGCGCATGCGCGTCGACGTGTCGGATTGCGCGAACTTGCCGGACATCACCGACAAGATCATGCGCGAACTGTTCCGCGAAAACGGCAAAGCGCATTGCGAGGAGATGGTGGTGCGCATTGCGCTCGTCGGTTCCACGCCGTTGCACGCGATGCTTGAACGCAAGGACGTGCTTTCCGGCCTGCGAAAGCATGTGAACGACGCGTACTCGGCGTTCTTCTGCGACGCGCTGGTGAACGAAACCGTGCCGCCGCGCGACAAGGAGGCCCTGCGTCGCGAAGGGTTGTTCCCCGCCGTGTTCTTGCAGGTTGCCGACGCGCAGCGCCGCAATTCAGACGAGTCCATCGCCTTCTTGCAGGACGAGTTTCTCAAGAAGAACATCCAGCTGCCAAGCGCCTACACGCGCAATATCGACAAGCTGGCCGAATCGGCCGAAAACCTCGTGCTCGACTTGCTCGCTCAGGATGATGACCGATGAAGGCATCGTATCTGCAACGCATCAAGATCGACAGCTTCGGCGCGTTCTCCAACAAAGTGGTGGGGCCGTTCGGCCCGCACCTCAACGTGGTGTTCGGCCAAAACGAAGCGGGCAAGACCACGCTCGCATCGTTCGTGGGCGGCGTCCTCTTCGGCTGGGAAGAAGCCCGCGGCAGCCGCAACACCTACAAACCGATAAACGCCGAACGAGCCGGGTCGCTGTTCTTCGTTGAGGATGAGGGAGATGGCTCCCAAGACGAACGCATCCTCTCCCGCGTTCGCAATAGCGACGGCCTGCAGGGCGATGCTTCCCTCGTGGCCGACATCGACAAGGAAACGTTCCAAACGATGTTTTCGCTCACGAGCGACGAGCTGCGAACGCTGCGCAACACCACCGACGTCACGGCGAAGCTGCTCACCGCCGGGTCGGGCACCGGCGCGTCGCCCGCGCATGCGCTGGCCACCGTGCAGGAGCGCCTCGCCGAGTACACCTCGCGCGCCGCCGGCATCGAGCATTCCATCGCGAACCTCACGGCGCAGCAAAGCGACCTGCGCGCCCGTATGGCCGCAGCCGCCGAAGAAGCCGAGCGCTTCAAACGCCAGGACAAGGAATTCCGCGAGCTCGAGCCGCAGCGCAACGAGCTGCTGACGCGCCTCGACGCGCTCAACACCGACATCGAGACGCTCGCGGCCACGCGTGCGAATATCGAGAAGCTCGACCGCGAGATAGATTCGCTGACCGACCAGATCGCCTCCCTCCACGATGAGGAAGACGTGCTGGTCACGACGTATTGCGCCCACACGAGCGGCGTATCCGAACTGGCGAAGCTGGGCACGTCCGACGAGCGTGCCCTGCGCGATCAAATCGATTCACTCGCCGTCGACGAGGCGAAATGCGAGCACGCCGTGGATTTGGCGCAGGACAACTTCGCCACCTCGAAGGCCGCCTACGAGGCGCTGCTCGAAACCGCGGACGCCCAGGCTCAGCACGAGCGCTCGCGTCGCCAGCGCGGCGTGCAGGTGGCACTGTCCATCGTGCTGCCGCTCGGGTTCATCAGCGCGGGTCTGCCGCTGTTCATCCATGGGCGCGAGATCACCAGCTTGTCGTTCACCGCTGTCGGCGTGGGCCTTATCGTGTTCGCCATCATGCTGGCCCTGGCCGCCATGGTCATGCTGTTTCGCCCCAACAAAGAAGAGGACGCGAAGGAAGCGCGCAAGCAAGACGCCCAGTGGGTCATGCTGCAGGATAAAAAGAAACTTGAAGCGTGCCTCGAGAGCCAGGAAGCGTTCAAGGTGCGCGCCCGCGCGCAGCTCGATGCGGCGGGATTGGCCGATGCGAACGGGTCGCTGCGCCGCTCGCGCACGCTGCTCGACGAAGCAAAGGACGCCCGCGCCGAGAACAACCTGTTCCAGCAGCGGCTGCAAGCGCTCATTTCGCGCCGCAGCGCGCTCGAGGAAAGCCTCGCATCCGCGAAGCGGCAACGTCGGCGCCTGTACGAGCGCATCGACCTGCGCTCCGAACGCACGATCGAAGCCGTCGATGACGCGCTCGCGCAGAAGTCGCAGCAACGCATGGGCCTGCTCGAAACGAGCGAGGGGCTCAACCGACGCTACGGCGAACTCAAGCAAGAGCTCTCGCACGCCGAGCACCTGCACGATTTCGACGAACTCAAGCTGCTCTACCAGCAGGTGCGCACCCGTCAGGACGAGAGCGCGCAGGAGTACGCCCGCTTGCTGCTGGCGCGCCGCATGTTGGAATCCGCCATCGCCACTTGGGAGAGCAAGAGTCAACCCGAGGTGTATCGCCAGGCCAGCCGTCTGCTTTCGCTCATGACCGACGGCCGATGGACGAAGGTGTCGCTCACGGCGGAAGGCCGCTTGCAGGTGACCGACGCCGTGAAGACCACGCGCGACCCCGTGCAGCTGTCGCTCGGCACGTGCCAGCAGCTGTATCTGTCGCTGCGCATCGCGCTGCTCATGACCGCCGACAACGTGGGCCGCGCCGTGCCCATCCTGGCCGACGACATCCTTGTGAACTTCGACTCCACACGCCGCGCCGGCGCCGCCCGCGCGCTTGCCGAGCTGGCCCGCATGCGCCAGGTGGTGTTGTTCACCTGCCATGAAGAAATCGTCGAGACGATGAGGGAAGCCGATCCGACGCTGAATGAAGTCGAACTGTAATATACTGTGAGTCTGCGATCCAAACACCGAAAGGAAACAGAGACATGCCGAGCACGGTACTGATTGGCGCCCAGTGGGGCGACGAAGGCAAGGGCAAAGTCACCGACCTGATCGCCAGCGAATATGATTACGTGGTGCGCTACCAGGGCGGAAACAACGCGGGCCACACCGTTATTCACGGCGACAAGAAGCTCGCGCTGCACCTCATGCCTTCCGGCGTCATGTACGAGCATGCGGTTCCGGTCATCGGCAACGGCGTGGTGGTGGATCCGGGCGTGCTCATCAAAGAAATGGCCATGCTCGAGGCCGAAGGCATTTCCTGCAAGAACCTCAAAATCTCGTGCGACGCGCACGTCATCATGCCGTACCACAAAGACTTCGACGGCGCCGACGAGAAGCGTCTCGGCGACAACAAGATCGGCACCACGAAGCGCGGCATCGGCCCCTGCTATCAGGACAAGGTCGCGCGCAAGGGCATCCGCATCCAGGACCTGCTCGACGAGAAAATCTTCCGCCTGAAGCTTGAGGCGGTGCTGTCCCAGAAGAACCCCATCCTCGAGAAGATCTACGGCCTGCACACCTACACGGTCGAGGAAATCTGCGAGGAGTACCTCCCCTACGCGCGCATCCTCAAGCCGTACATGGCCGAAACGGCGCAGCTGCTGAACGAAGCGGTGCGCAACGGCAAGTCCATCCTGTTCGAGGGCGCGCAGGGTACCCTGCTCGACATCGACCACGGCACGTATCCCTATGTCACGTCCTCTTCGTGCTGCGCCGGTGGCGCAGCGACGGGCACCGGCGTGGGCCCCAAGGTCATCGATCGCGTGCTGGGCATCCAGAAAGCGTACGTCACGCGCGTCGGCGAGGGCCCGTTCCCCACGGAGCAGCGCTTCCCCGAAGACGGCGGCCAGGGCGAAGAGGCCGAGGTCGGCGAGCTTCTGTGCAAGGTCGGGCACGAGTTCGGCGTGACCACGGGCCGCAAGCGTCGTTGCGGCTGGTTCGACGCGGTCATCGCGCGCTACGCGGCCGAGGTCAACGGCCTCACCGACGTGGCGCTGACGAAGCTCGACGTGCTGTCCGCCTTCGACACCATCAAGGTGTGCACGGCGTACGAGTGCGACGGCAAGCTGTACGACTACTTCCCCATGCAGCAGAGCGTGCTGTTCCACGCGAAGCCCGTGTACGAAGAGCTTCCCGGCTGGAAGGGCGTCGACATCACCGAGTGCCGCACGTTCGAGGAATTGCCCGAGAACGCGCAGCGCTACGTGGAGTATCTTGAGAAGATCACCGGCGTGCCCGTAAGCATCATCGCCGTCGGCCCCGATCGCGACCAGACCATCATGCGAGGCTGGAACTAGTAAAACAGCGTCGCGCTCCGCGCTCCCCCGGTTGTCATCCTGAGCGCAATCGAAGGATCCTCCTCAAAGAGCGCGAAGCGCGACACTTGGCTCGGAGCGGCATTCGGAATGTTTCACGTGAAACATTCCGCAACGATTGGGTTTGAAAGGACCTGGTATGAACATCTTGGTATTGGGCGGCGGCGGTCGCGAACATGCCATCACGTGGGCGCTTGCGAAGTCCCCGCGTACCGACAGCCTTTTCGTGGCGCCGGGCAACGGCGGCACGTCCGATATAGCTCAGAACGTGACGGGCCTCAACGCTGAGGACGGCCAGGCCGTGCTCGCGTTCGTACGCGAACACGGCATCGACCTCGTGGTCATCGGCCCGGAAGCCCCGCTCGTGGCGGGCGTGGCCGACGTGCTGCGCGCCGAGGGTATCGCCGTGTTCGGCCCCGACGCGCAGGGCGCGCAGCTCGAGGGCAGCAAAACCTACAGCAAGGAATTCATGGATGCCAACGGCATTCCCACGGCGCGCTACGCCAGCTTCACCGAGCTCGAACCGGCGCTCGCCTACGTGCGCGAACTGGGCGCGCCCATCGTGGTGAAGGCCGACGGCCTCGCTGCCGGCAAGGGCGTCATCGTGGCCGACGAGTTGGAAGACGCGGAAGACGCCGTGCGCTCCTGCTTCGACGGCGCGTTCGGCGACGCCGGCAACATCGTGCTGATCGAGGAATGCCTCACCGGCCCGGAGTGCTCGCTGCTCGCTTTCGTCACGGGCGGCAAGGCCCACTGCATGGTGACGGCGCAGGATCACAAGCGCGCGTTCGACGGCGACCGCGGCCCCAACACGGGTGGCATGGGCGTCTACTCGCCGGTGCCCATCGTGGAAGCCGCCGAACTCACCGCCATGCGCGACATTATGCAGACCGCCGCTGCGGCAACGGCGCGCGCGCCATTCGAGCACGACTACCGCGGCGTGCTGTACGGCGGCTTCATGCTGACGCCCGAGGGCCCGAAGATGCTCGAGTTCAACGCGCGCTTCGGCGACCCCGAGACGCAGGTGGTGCTGCCGCGCCTCGAGTCCGACCTCGTGGATATCATGCTGGCCGTGGCCGAGGGTCGTCCCGACGACATCGACCTGCGCTGGTCCGAGCAATGGGCCGTGTGCGTGGTGTTGGCGAGCGAAGGATATCCGGGCTCGTACGAAAAGGGCAAGGTCATCCTCGGCATCGACGAGGCTGAAGAAATCGAAGGCGTGACGGTGTTCCATGCCGGCACCGCCAAGAACTTCGACGACGAGCTGGTGACGGCGGGCGGCCGCGTGCTGAACGTGGTGGCACTCGGCGACTCGTTCGACGACGCTCGCGAAAAGGCGTACGAAGCTTGCGACCTCATCAACTTCGAGGGCAAGCAGTACCGCAGCGATATCGGAAAACGCGCGGCTGCCGGCCGCGCAGCGTGGGAGAACTAATGCTTTCAGAACGTATGCTTACGTCCGTCGTGCGTCAATGCACGAAGAGTTACCTGCGCCTCGAACCCACGCAGGAACGTATGGTTCCCGCTCCGGTTCCCGGCCAGAAGTATATGCTGTACATGCACGTGCCGTTCTGCGAGCGGCTGTGCCCGTACTGCTCGTTCAACCGCTTCCCGTTTGCGGAAGATCGCGCCGTGCCCTACTTCGCCAACATGCGCAAGGAAATGCTCATGTTGAAGGACCTCGGGTACGATTTCGACAGCCTGTATGTGGGGGGCGGCACGCCTACCATCATGATCGACGAGCTGTGCGAAACCATCGACCTCGCGCGCGAGACGTTCTCCATCGGCGAAGTGTCGAGCGAGACGAACCCGAACCACCTCATCCCGTCGTACTTGGACAAGCTGCAGGGCCGTGTGCAGCGTCTGTCGGTGGGCGTGCAGAGCTTCGACGACGACCTGCTCAAGCAGATGGACCGCTACGACAAGTACGGCAGCGGCGCGGAAATCCTCGAGCGCATCGGCGAGGCGAGCCCTTACTTCACCTCGCTCAACGTGGACATGATCTTCAACTTCCCGGCTCAAACCGAGGACGTGCTGTTCAGCGACATCGAGAGGGTGGTGGCCAGTGGCACGAGCCAGACCACGTTCTACCCGCTCATGGCGTCGCCGAGCGTCGCGCGTTCCCTTGCGCGTACGGTGGGCAAGGTGGATTATGCGCGTGAGCAGCGCTTCTACGAGATCATTTCCGAAGTGTTGGCCGGCGGCGACAATCCGCTGTTCGAGCACGGCAGCGCCTGGACGTTCAACAAGCGCGGCACCGGTGCCGCGGGCGAAGACGCCATGATCGACGAGTACGTGGTCGATTACGAGGAGTACCCCGCCATCGGCAGCGGCGGCATCACCTACCTCGGCAACAACCTGTACGTGAACACGTTCTCCGTGAACGACTACAATGCCGCTATCGAAAACGGCCGCATGTCCCTCATGGGCAAGACGACGTTCTCGAAGCACGATCGCATGCGCTACCGCTTCATGATGCAGCTGTTCGGCCTGCGCCTCGATAAGCGCCAGTTCAAGAAGGACTTCGGCTGCACGGTGGAGCGCGGTCTGCCCGTGGAGATGGCGTTCATGAAAGCGTCCGGCGCGTTCGACCACGACAACGCCGACGAGCTCACGCTCACGCCGAAGGGTCGCTATCTCATGGTGGTGATGATGCGCCAGTTCTTCATCGGCGTGAACAACCTGCGCGATCAGGCCCGCTCCGCGCTTGTCGGCGAAGAGCGCGAATTGATTTTCGGCGACGGCAAGTAGCCGAATCCGCTCCGTATGCATGCGCCCGCACGGTAACGTGCGGGCGCTTTGCGTTCGCCGTAAATAGTTGACGGCGCAATTGTTTCGACAACCCCCCGTGTTGTAAGTGTTATGATGGTCAGTCAAAGACGCTGAGGCGTCTATTGCCTGATGGGGTAAGGAAACAGCGCAGATATGATCGACCGGGTCAAGCATAACGCAGGTTTCACGCTCGCCGAGCTGCTGCTGAGTATCGCCATCATCATGGTGCTCGCCGCCATCGCCATACCCTCCATTATCACGGCTCAGAACAACATGCGCATGGTGGAGCTCAACAACGCCGCCCAATCCATAGCCAACGCCGCCCAAACCCAAATGACCGCCATGAAGGTATCGGGTACGTGGCTGGCGCTTGTCGAGGATGCCGACGGCAAGGTGCAATACCCCACATCAAGCACTTCCACCGACACTTATTATATGGTCGCTGACTCTTCAGGAGCCCTGAAAGGCGCGCGCGACAACGGGGTTGTCCCCGGTTTGTCCATCGACGACACGGTGCGACGCGGCGACTTCGTCATCGTGTTCAAAGCTTCCACGGCAAGCGTCGTCGAAGTGTTCTACGCCGACGGCAAAACAGGCTTCTTCGGCGAAGCTCCCGAAAGCACGAATGCAGCCCAGTCGTACTATGCAGGCGGCTCGGGAAACACCGCGCAGGCAGCCCGCATGGCGAACGGCCCCATGATCGGCTACTACCAAGGCACCCCCGCCGGTGCCACCGACGCCGTAGCCCTCGAAAACCCCGTGATCTGGGTGGATGAGCGAGGTCGTCTTTGCGTTCAAGACCCGAATCTGAGCACGAACGCGGATGCTAAAACGACGACCGAGATTGTTGTCTCGTTACCAGGAGGAGCTTCGCTTACCCTTTCCGGATTGGATGGGTCGGCTCGCTCTTATGCGATTTCGTCAGGTGAAAACACTGCGCTGTTCAGCAACTCTTCCGAGAAGACACATATCTACGATCTTTTTGCGCGAGAAGGCTCGACCGAAGCAAATACGTACGTTATCGACTTGAACGACCTTAAGAGCATGCTTAAGGACTCTGATTTCGAGGCTGTTCTGGATGAGCTTTCGACATCGAAGCAAACGCTCGATGTTCATGTGGAAGTTGCCCCCGCGAACGTGACGACCTTTACGGTGACCGCCAAGGCCGATGCGCGCATCGAATGGCCGGAAAAGGTGGCAACGCTCACGGTTTTGGTGACGAACCCAGCGCTTGACGCGAAAAACAATGGAGGAAAGTCGTCAGCCAGCCATATATCGGGAACGTATGTGGACCCTCAAACCAAATTGATTACTGATTCGGGCGATAGCCCTGTTACAGGTCTTTCCATGAAGCAGCAGGAGAAGGTGTTCGAACTCGCAGAAGCAGGAATCGAAACATCGCCAGTCTTGCAGGCTGAGAACATTGAGTCGTCTCGACAGTCGTACTCTGGCGGTTGGGTGAAACTGGCTGATGCGGTTAGCCAAGCGGATCCTGACGAGCATGTGAACGTCTACGCCCAAGTGACAGCCGGAAGCTATACTTCGGATAAAGAAGCAGGGGTGGACGTCTCTTCAATGAGGAATCCGGGCACCGTCGAACACGACCTCTTGTGGTCCAACGGAGGCATTTTCATGCCTTCTGGAGCAAGCCATGCTTATCAGGTGTACGAGATATGGATCAATGGCGAGCGAGCGGGTTATCTGCGGCAAGGTGAATGGGTGTGGGAAGAGACGGATCTGGGAAGTCAATTCTCCCCATGCGTTGATCCGATCACATCCAATTCCACAGAGGTAAAAATCAATCTGTCGAAATTGTATGAAAACGTACCTCAAGATGCGGATGGCTATGAAGTGTACGTCCGCACCACGCCGAATGCGGATGAAGTGAGGCAGTATTTTGCGGACAATATGAGCAGAATCAAAGACTATTTTGTCGGAAAGAGCAGAACAACTGGCATGCGTGGCGTTAATCTGGGCGCTCCGATACGTCAGCCATTCGAGAACGAATTTGGCGCGTCTTCTACGGTCGGTCTGTACAATATCACGTCTTCGGCACCGACCGACACCTACGCTTCCGAGAGCGTGCTGTCCAGTGGAAGCTCGTACTTCGGTAATGATGATATTCGAATATACTATTCGGCAACTACGGCGATAGCATGGAAAGACGGCGCTGCCAACGATAGCGTATATACGGAAGCCCCTAGTGCTCAACTGTGGGGGTTTAAAAAGAGCGACCAGTACAAGAACTCTCTTCCTGGAGCCTATGTAACCAATCCGAGAAGCTCGGGCGTTCCGTATGCCCTCACCAGCACCACGTCGGCCGATTTCGAGTTGTCCACTGCACGTGATGGTCTTTTCTATCGCATTCTCGACTATCGAGACGAAAACGGAAATCGCATAGATGGCCTAGGTTTACAGTACGTGACTTATTCTGTGCAGAGTAATGGGAAATATGCGAGCATTGCTGACGGTCCGAGCAAAGTAGGATCTTCATTCTCGGGCTGGGATGTCGGAACAGACAGTACATGGCAAAGCGATCCGTTCAAGGTTGCCTCCGACGGTAAGGTGGTGGCGGATTATGAGTCGAAGCTCAAATACGGGATGGTGAAGCTGACGGCGTCTTACGCTGCTTTAGGACTCATGTATTTGGAGTTCGATACAGCCGGTGCGCTCAGTGGCTATTACGGGTATCTTTCCTCAGGGAACGGCTCTGCTGTAACTAAGGATTTGACGAGTACTCAAGTGGTGGATTCGTGGGGCTACTATGTTGTGGTTCCCGAAGGGCGATCCGCGCCAACTGCGTTGAAGGATTCCGTGGGACTCACGGGAGAAAAAGTGACGATCAAATTGAACGATGCAAACTACGATGCATATCGTTTAGCTTCGGGAAGCAATGCTCAGAAGCAAGCAACGCAAAAAGTGTCGTATGCAGCTACGAGCAATGGAACCACGCAGACGGGAACCTTCTCAATCAATCTGAATTTCGCCGCCGCCATTGCGCTTGGAGATGGCAACGCGCAGACGGAGACGACAACCAACGTCAATGGCGAAGCGATGCCTGCTTGGAATGTTCGCCATGCGGATCAATTTGTAGGTGCTCTTCAGGGATCAAGCCAGAGCGAAAGTGAAAAAATCGTACGAAAGTACGTTAGTGATAGCTTTCACCAGACCTGCGATATCGATATGGCACAGCGTTCGGTCAATAATGGAGTGTTCTCCAATGATGGAGAGGGGTCCGTTTTTCGCGGTATCTATGATGGCGGAGACTATAGCATTTGGAATGCTCATGTTAACTCGATAAACTCTAAGCGAGTTCAAATTGCGGGCGAGTCTACTTCTACACGAGGGTCGTCGGTGTTGTTCCCTCGTGTTGCGGGGACTTTGTCTGACGAGGGTACCGTAGAGAAAGCGTGTCTCAAGAATATTCATATGCACGAAGATTTAAGCGGTTACCCTGAGTCTTCATATGCTTGGATTTGGGATTATGACGACTCGTTTACCAATATCGGTTTACTCGCAGGGTCTGTTTCTCAATCGGTTCTTAGCAACTGCAGCGTAGAGGGAATTGCGTCAAATGATGTTCCCGTTGCGAGTATTGGTATTGTTCAAAAAAGTGCCAATATTAGCGGCTGGGGTATTCTTGTTGGTCGAGCTCAAGACTCCGAATTGACGGGTTTGAAGGCGAATAGTATAAAGCTCACTTCCTCCGGTAATAATGAAAGTGCGAGTTGGGGAACTGACGTATGCTTCGGTTCGATCGTTGGCTATGCTCTAAATACCAATATCGAGAAAAGCGAAGCAATTGACGTTACGATTGGTACAAAAACCCAAGCGTACCATGCTTACCAAGGAAGAATCATGGGTGCGGGGGGATTAGTGGGCTATCTGGACGGTTCTTCAGGACTGGACGGATGCTTGGTTACGAATGTCAAGCTACAAGGCCCGGCAAATCAAGTTGATGAAAAGAATAAGCTTATCGCTGGTGCACTTGCGGGTCGGGAAAACACAACAGGAGAGATAAAGAACAGCACGTACAAGAATGTGATTCTGGTAAGGGATGTGTTGCCGGATATCGTACTGGGAGCTTCTATTTCTATTCCAGAAAACGTTGCGAGTCCTGACCCTGCCCCCGATCCTTCGGGTGAAGATGTTGCGGAAGACGAGAGCTCGGCGAATTCCGAGGTGCAGGAAGAAGTTCCTGCACCGGAGAATGCCAATCCAGATCAAATACCTGTAGCGCCTGCTGGAAAAACAGAAACAGAAGTCAAGGACGAAGGCCAAGAAGGCGAAAATGATACCGGAAGTTCTTCATGAGCGCGAATGCTAACAAGCGTCGCGGAATGGTCGTCGATGAGCGCGGTGCCTCTATCGTCATCGCGCTCGTGTTCTTCCTCATTTGCGGGGTTGTGGGTTCGGTTGTGGTTACGGCGGCTTCCGTTCAGGCGAAGTCGGTGGAGACGCATGTCGATTTGCAGCAGGATGAGTACACGATGCAATCGGCTGCGGAGCTTGTTGCTCAGCAGCTGGGAGGAGAAGACCTGACGTGGAATAAAAAATCGGTCGTTGTGAAGGTCTCATATGCCGATGGAAAGACTGTAGTCGATATTGGCGGTGTGGCTTCTTCGTTAGGTCAAAGCCTTTGGACGCAAAGTCAAACTGATGCCATACTTGCAAAGCGTGCAAAAGGGGAGTCGTATGTTGTTGGCGCTTCAGATGACAATCGTCTGAAAATCGAATCGAAAGTGATGAGCAATCTTAAAACGGTATACGGGAAAATCACGATCGATCCTGATCTCAATATAACCGTTGATCTGTCCTTAAGCCCGTCGCTTTCAGCGGATTCTCAGTACAACATGACCGTGTACATTCAGTGCACTCCTTCGTATGACGTGAAGGGTCGACTTGTTGAGTTCTCGTACGGTGACAACACGGTCATCGAGAAAACGTCGGGGGGCGCGTCATGATGAGGCGCGCGTTCGACAAATTCCGTCGAAAGATTGTCGATCAACGAGGCGATTCGATGGTTGAGGCGCTCACCGCCATTCTGATCGCGGTGTTGGGGGCGACGATGCTCGCGACGATGGTGATGGCTTCCGTCAGCGTTGCGGCAAGAAGCGAGCGTGCGCTGAGTGCATCTTATGCAGAGGAAACCGCGCTCATGACGTCGTCGGCCAACAGCAACAGTATCACGGTAACCATGCCGAATGGGGCAGACAAGCCAGGGAGTGATACTCAAGAAATCAAGGTAATGTACTATACCTCGAATAACTACACCTACTACTGCGAAGGGCAATCAAAATGATCCTTCGTTCAAGTGTGGCGCATGTGCGCGAACGCCTGCGGGATACGCGGGGGTTTATGCTGGCGGAGCAGCTTGTCAGCATCATCTTTATAGGGCTGTTGTGTATCGCTGTGGCGGCGGGGCTTGGTGCGGCTATGTCGTCGTATGCCAAGATTACGCTGCAGACACAGGCTGATGCCATGCTGTCGCAGGCGGTGGAAGTGGTGAGCAACGAGCTGGTGTACGCTTTGGGCGTAGAGGACGGCTCAACCAAGTTCACGAGCGCGACCCTGCATGAACAAGCGACGCTGGCAAGCGGCAAAGAGAATCCCGGCATCTGGCTGAAAGCCAGCAGCGATTCGTGTCTCGTACCAGTAGAAAACGGCCTCACGCCAACGCTCGATAATCTTGAGTACAACGCGTCCACTCGAACCTGGACGTTCGGTATCACCATCAATTCAGGCGGAAAAACGCTTGCTGGAACCACTATGACCGTGAAGAGGATAGGATCGTAAATGGCCTACAAACGCTTGGGTGACGTGCTGATCGATGCGGGCCTCATCACGGATGAGCAGCTTGGGCACGCCCTCAAACAGCAGAAAGTGACGAAGCGACGCCTGGGCGACGAGCTTATCGCCGAGGACGTCATTACGGAAGCGGGCCTCATCGAGGCGCTGCAGATGCAGCTGGGCGTGGAATTCATCGACCTGTCGCAAACGGACCTCGACCCCGAGATGAGTCGTGTCATTTCCAAAAACGTCGCGCGGCAGTATAACGTGGTGCCGGTGCGCACGTCGCCCGAAGAAGTGTACCTCGCCATGAGCGACCCGCTGAACTTCATGGCCATCGAGGCGGTGAAGAACGCCACGCGCAAACGCGTGGTTCCCATGGTGGCCACGCAGGATTCCCTCATGCGTGCCATTATGACGCTGTACGGCAACGAAGGCGCCGCGCGCGCCATCGAGGAAATGAAGCGCGACGTGCGCGCGACCGGCTCGGACGATGCCGCCGCCGGCTCGTTCCAAACCTCGACGCTCGGCGATGACGCCGACGCGCAATCCGCTCCCACCGTGCGCCTCGTGAACAGCATCATTGAGCGCGCCGCAACCGAGCGTGCAAGCGATATTCACCTCGAGCCGCGCGAAGCCGACCTGCATGTGCGTATGCGCATCGACGGCGTGCTGCGCACCATCCTCACCGTGCCGAAGGAATTGCAGGCGTCTGTCATCTCGCGCCTGAAAATCATGGGTGGCATGAACACGTCCGAACGCCGCGTGCCGCAGGACGGCCGCGCGAACATTCGCCTCAAGAAGCAGGACATCGACCTGCGTATCAACACGCTGCCTACCATCCATGGCGAGACCGTGGTCATCCGCCTGCTCGACAAGAGCGAGTCGCTGTTCGACCCGTCGGGCATCGGCCTTGAAGGCGCGAACCTTGAGAAATACCAACGCCTCATCGGCTCGAACAACGGCATGGTGCTCATCGTCGGCCCCACCGGCTCGGGCAAGAGCTCAACTATGTACACGATGATTCGCCAGCTCAACACCGATTCGGTGAACCTCGTCACGCTGGAAGACCCCGTCGAATACAACATCGACGCGGTGAACCAGGTACAGATCAACGAGAAAACGGGCATGACGTTCGCGAGCGGTCTGCGTGCCATTTTGCGTCAGGACCCCGACATCGTGGCTGTGGGCGAAATCCGCGACGGCGAGACGGCCGAGATCGCCATGCGCGCCGCCATCACCGGACACCTCGTGCTGTCCACCGTGCACACGTACGACGCCGCATCCACCATCGACCGCCTCATCGACATCGGCGTGGAGCCGTACCTCATCGCGAGCGGCGTGCGCGGCGTCATCTCGCAGCGCCTCGTGCGTAAGGTGTGCCCGCATTGCCGCGAGGAGTACCGTCCCGACGCCGAAGAATTCGACGCCATCGGGCTGCACTACGATCCGAACATGAAATTCTATCGCGGCTCGGGCTGCCCCATGTGCTTCGGCACGGGGTATCGCGGGCGCACGGGCGTGTTCGAGATTCTCGTTATCGATCGCGCGCTGCGCAGCCGCATCACGGGCGGCGCCACGCGCGAGGAGCTCAAGGACGCCATCGAGCAAAGCGGTTCATTCAAGACGATGGAAGACAGCTGTCGCGAACTGGTGCTTTCGGGCGTTACCACCGTCGCGGAAGCGCGCAAGACCATCACGGCCCTCGAATAAGAGAACAGGAATCTCAGCCATATGAACGTTGAGCAGATCATAGACCTCGCGCACCAGGTGAACGCGTCGGACGTGCATCTTGTGTGCGGGCTGCCCGTGAAGTTCCGCGTGGGCGGGCACCTCATGGACGCCGGCATCGACGGGGACGCTCCGCTGTCGCACGACGACTGCGAACAGCTTGGCCGTGAGCTGGCCGGAGGCGATTTCGACCGCATCAAGCGCATCGGCGAGCTCGACCGCGCCGATACCATCGCCGACGTGCGTGTGCGCATCAACCTGTTCCGTCAGCAGGGGCACGTGAGCGCCGCGCTGCGCCTGCTGTCCGATCGCATTCCCGCGCTCGAATCGCTGGGCCTGCCGCCCGCCGTCATGGAGTTCCCCCGCATTCAGCGCGGCATCGTGGTGGTAACGGGCGAGACGGGCAGCGGCAAGTCGACCACCCTTGCAGCGCTCATCGACTCCATCAACCATACGCGCGCCGAGAACATCATCACGATGGAAGATCCCATCGAGTACATCTACACGCCTGATCAATCCATCATTTCGCAGCGTGAAATCGGGCAGGACACCGAAACGTACCACAACGCCCTGCGCGCTGTGCTGCGCGAGGACCCCGACATCATCCTCATCGGCGAGATGCGCGATCTCGACACCATCCAAACGGCCCTCACGGCAGCGGAAACGGGCCACTTCGTCTTAGCGACGCTCCACACGAAATCGGCCGCAGACTCCATCGACCGCATGGTTGACGTGTTCCCCGAAGGGCTGCAGCGTCAGATTCGCATGCAGCTGTCAACGTCGCTCGTGGCGGTGCTGTCGCAGCAGCTGCTGCCGCGCCGCGACGGCATGGGCCGCTCGCTCGCCTGCGAGCTCATGATGGTGACGCCGGCCATTCGCAACCTCATCCGCGAGGGGAAAACGCCGCAGATCGCAAGCGCCCTGGGCACGTCGGCCGCTGCGGGCAGCGTGACCATGGACAACGCGCTCATCGCGCTTGCGCGCAACCGCGAGATCACGTCCGAGACAGCCGTCGGCGCCGCGCATGACGTCGACTTCGTGAGAAAGAATCTTCGCTAATGCCCACCTTTACCTACACCGGAGTAACGATCTCCGGCGAACGCGTGGACGGCGTAGTCGAGGCGTTCGACGAGATCGAGGCCATGGAGCGAGCGCGCGAGCTGTGCCGCGTCGTGCAAAGCGTCAAGCAGGTGCGCGAAGGCAAGAACCTGCTCACCATGGACATCACCAAGCCCAAGGCCAAGCAGAAAAACATCGCCATCATGTGCGCGCAGTTCGCCACCATTTTGAACGCGGGCCTGTCCATGTCGCGCGCGACGACGTTGGTGCGCGATCAAACGAACGACAAGTATCTCAAGCGCGTGCTGACGGAGGTTGCCGAAGACGTTTCGGCCGGTCATGGCCTGGCGGAGAGCTTCCACAACAAGGGCGAGAACCTGCCGCGCGTGTTCATCGAGACGGTTCGCGCTGGTGAAGAGAGCGGGCATTTGCCCGAGAGCTTCGAGCGGCTGCACGATTACTATGACAAGCGTGCGAAAGTGGCGGCGAAGGTGCAAGGCGCCATGACGTACCCGATTTTCGTGGCCATCATCGCCGTGGTGGTTGTGGCCATCATGATGGTCATGGTTATCCCGTCGATGACGGGCATGATCTCGTCGCTGGGCGCCGACACTCCCGCTATGACTCAATTTTTGATTGATGCTTCCGATTTCGTTCGGAACAACATCGTGGTTATCGTGGTGGTCATCGCATTGATTATCGTGGGCGCTAAGCTGTACGCGAACACCGAACCGGGCAAGATGGCGTTCGCGGTTCTCAAGCTGAAGCTGCCGGTGCTGGGCACGGTGGGCGTCTATTCGGGCGCGGCGCAGTTCGCGAACACGATGGGCATGCTGGTTGCTGCCGGCCTACCCATCACGCGCGCCGTGGCCATCACCTCGCGTGTGATGAGCAACTATGCCTTGTCGCGCGAAGTGGGGCGTTTGGAAGGCGGATTGGAAGAGGGCCGCACGCTCGGCGAGGGGTTGGAAGCGGCGAGTTTCTTGCCGCGCACACTCGTTGAGATGACGACGGTGGGCGAGCAAACCGGTGAACTCGAGGGCACGTTGGAGACGATGGGAACGTTTTACGACGACGAGACGCAGCGCGTGACCGACAAGGCGCTTTCCCTGATGGAACCCGCTTTATTGGTGCTCATGGCCGTGTTCGCCGGATTCATCGTTATCGCCCTGTATTTGCCCATGTTTTCGTTGTATGCTGCGATGTAGCATTTTATGGCACCCGGGGGTGTCGAAATTGAAACATCGTGCAGAGAGAAGCGGGATGAGGTTCGAGCCTGGATGGCTCGGGCAACGAGAAAGGATCAAACTGTGAAAGAGATGATAAAGAGGGTAAGAGAGGATCGTGGCGGCTTCACGCTCGCCGAGCTGCTGATCGTAGTTGCGATCATTATGGTTCTCGTGGCCGTGGCAATACCTGTGTTTACGAGTGCAATGGATAGTGCAAATATGGCTGTTGGTCGTTCGGCTGGACGATCCATTCAGTCTGAAGCGACTTCTGCATATCTGACGGATACTACTATTACCGACAAGACCTCGGAAGTTACCTTCTATGCAAAAGTTGATAAAAACGGCAATGTTACCGATTTTGGTAAGACTGAAATTGCTGGAGCAACGGATGTTACGGGCGGCTTGTCCGATGATGCTGCGAAGACTCTTGGTGCGGCAATTGCGGCTAGCGCTGACGGTGAGGCTGTAAGCGTTAAAATAAAGGGAGATAAGGTTACCGGTTAGTAAGTCCGTGACCCTCCCTTTCAGCATCCTAACTCCGGTGCAGGCGGCGATCCTTTTGGGGATCGCCGCCGTACTCGGTGCTTGCTTGGGAAGTTTCGTGAACTGCCTGGCGTGGCGGCGGGCCAACGGCGAAAGCGTGTTGGCTGGCCGCAGCCATTGCACGACGTGCGACCATGTGCTGGGCGTGCCCGACCTGATCCCGATTGTCTCGTGGCTCGTGCTGCGCGGCCGGTGCCGTCATTGCGGCACGAAGGTCAGTCCCCGCTACGTGATCGTCGAAGTGCTCATGGCGGCGTTGTTCATGGCGATGGCCGTGCGCTACGGCATCTCGGTGCAGACGGCAACCTACCTGGTGCTCATCTGCATCCTCATGGCGGTTGCGCTCATCGACCTGGACACGTTCACCATTCCGAACGGGTTCGTGCTTGCGGGGTGCGCGCTGTGGCTCGTTTCTATCTGGTTCATGCCCACGCCGAGCGCGGATGCCTTCTCGGTTGGCAGCTTGTTTGCCAGCTGGATTCATCCGGGTGGCGCGGTGGCGCTTGACGGCATTGCGGGCGCCGTGGTGGTTGGCGGCGGCGTGCTGGTGATGTCGCTCGTGTTCGATATGGTGACGAAGCGTACGTCCCTCGGGGGCGGCGACGTGAAGTTGCTGTTCATGGTGGGGTTGTTCTTGGGACTGGCAGGGTCGTTGCTCAACTTGCTGGTGGCGTGTGTGATGGGCTTGGTGTTTGCTCTTGTCCAGGGGCTTTCGGCTCCGTCCTCTTCAGCCGAGGGCGAAAGCGTCCGGACAAGAGCGATCCCGTTTGGGCCGGCCATCGCCGCGGCAACGACGTTTACGTTGCTGGCGGGGCCGACTATTCTCACGTGGTATGCGGGGTTGTTCTGACAGGTACGCAGCGGTTGAAAGGAAACGCGCCGCATGGGTAAAACGTACACGGGCGTTGACATTGGGGATAGCAGCATCAAGCTGGCGGTTTGCGACGGTGCAACCGTAAGCAAAGTTGCGATTGAAACGCTTCCCGACGGTCTTGTGGTGGATGGCCGTGTGGTCAGCCACGATGCGATGGCCGATCTCATCAAGAGCGTCGTGAAAAACACAGGCGGCGTGCCGAAGGACGCCGCATTCGTCGTGCCGGGCACCGACAGCCTGTTTCGTCGCTTGTCGCTTCCGGCCATGACCGAAAAAGAGCTGCAGCTCAACCTTCCTTACGAATTTCGCGACTACATTTCGCAAGGCAAGGACCGCTACGTATACGATTACGCGATGCTCGGCATGCAGGCGGGCCCCGACGGCGTGCCGGAGGGCATGGAGCTGCTGGCCGTCGCCGCGCCGAAGCAGGCCATTGCCGATTATACCGAGATGTTTCGTCGCGCTGGTCTGCACCTGCGCGTTGCGCTGCCCGAACAGGCGGCGTACCAAAACCTCGTGGGCGGCAATCCGAACGCGCTCGCGAACTGCTGCGTCATCGACTTCTCGCACCACGTGACCAAGCTGCACTTCTTCCTCGATGGCGCGTACGACGTTGCGCGCGTCATCGAGATTGGCGGCATCGACATCGACCGCGCTATCGCGCACGAGTTCGGCGTTGACGAACACGTTGCCGACCAGTATAAACGCTCCAATTTCGAAAACTCGCAAACCTCCGAAGCCGTCCGCGGCGTGTACCAGTCGATCGCGGTTGAAATTGGCCGTGCGCTCAACTTCTACGGCTTCAACAACCCGAACACCACCATCGAGGCCGCGTACTGCTGCGGCGGCGGATCGCTGCTCGTTCCGCTTGTCGAAGCGGTTGCCGACCATGCGGACATCCGCGTATCCTCGATTACCGACGTGCTGCCCTCTTCGAAGGTTTCGGCGGAAGAAACTATTCGCTGCCCTGCCGCCATCGGCGCAACCATGAAGGTGGGGAGGTAGCCATGAATCTGAAACAGGATGTGTCGCTGGGGTCGCTCAAGCGAGGCAAGGCGCCCACCTATCCCACCAAGACGTCGATCAACCTCGTCGATACCGAGAGGACGCGCGGCAATTTGGTGGTGCAGCTGGCGCTGTTCGTTATCGCGCTCGTGCTCATTGGCATATTCGCGAAGTTCGCCGTAGTCGATCCCTTGGCAAGCAGCATGGCGAGTAGCAACGACGTGGCCGCTGCGCAGGCGCGGCTCGATGCACTCACGGCTGAAAACGCCGATTACGCCGAATTGAACGCGCAGTACGATCGCTATGTGGTGCCCGGCCTGACCTCGGAAGAGCAGGACCTGACCGATCGCGACACCGTGCTCGACCTGCTGCAGCAGAAGGTTATGGACGTGGGCTACCTCTCCTCGCTGCGTGTGGTGGGCAACACGGCCACGGTCACGTGCCTCGGCGCGGATCTGAACCAGATATCGGCGCTCGTCGAGAACCTTGAAACCGACAAGCGCGTGTCGCACGTGACGGTTTCCACCGCTCAGGGCGAAAACGATAGCAGCACGTCGGCAACCATCCAGATTGTGTTCAAGGGAGCGAACGATACCGAGAACGACCAGTCTGCTGAGGGAGAGGGGGCCAGCAATGGCGCGGCGTAGCATCTTGAACCGTTCTTTCTCCACCCGCGAGACGGTGCTCATTTTGATTCTGGCGGTGCTCGTGATCGTGGCCTGCTATTACTTCCTCGTGATCAAGAACGTCGCCGACACCGTGGCGGCCAACAATCAGCAGCTCGCGCAAATCGAGGCGAGCACGGACGTGCAGGAATCGCTGGCCGTCGCGCGCACTCGCATGCAGGAGGAACTCGCGGCGCTTGGCGACAACGAGAACCTACCCGAGGTTGCGGTGTACGACAACATCCGCAGCGAGCTCGACGAGCTGAATGCGCTGCTGCAAAGCGCCACGACGTACAACCTTTCGTTCGGGCAGCCCACGCTTGAAGGGCAGCTGGTGCGCCGCCCGGTGACGGTGTCGTTCACCGTGCCGGACTACGCGTCGGCTCTCACCGTGGTGCGCGAGCTGGAAAACGGGAAGTATCGCTGCCAGATCAACGACATCTCGCTGACGGGTGACCTCCTTGCGAACGGAAGCGTCAGCAGCGTGAGTGCAACCCTCAGCGTGACCTACCTCGAAACCATCAACGGTGCCACCAACACGAGCGGCCTCGTGGAAAAAGACAACAAGTAGCCCTTGTCATCCTGAGCGGAGCGCGTAGCGCGGAGTCGAAGGATCCCGTGCTACGCGGTTCTAGTCCGGCCGGTATTCTTCGATGACGTAGCGGTCTTTGCCGTCCGCCTTAGCGCGGTAGAGGGCCTTGTCGGCTTGACGGTAGGCGCTCTGATACGAGTCGGCCTTGCCATCCAGCTTCACCCCGCCGATGCTCAGGGTCACCGTGCGATCCTCACCGTTCTGATCGGGGAACATCACGCCGCGCTCGACGATGCCGGCGCATGCCTGCTGCAGGCGTTCGAGGTCGATGGGCCCGTCGACGCAGATGGCGAACTCGTCGCCGCCCAAGCGACCGATGAGGTCTTGGGGGCGGAATGCTTGCGTGAGCGCTTCCGCGGTCTTTTGCAGCGCGCCATCGCCCGCGAGGTGGCCGTAGGTGTCGTTGACGCTCTTGAAGTCGTCAGTGTCTACCACCAGCAGCGCACCGGCGTTGCCGGTGACCAGCAGCGCGCCCGCTTTCTCCTGGAAGGTTTTCCAGTTCAGCAAGCTAGTAAGGCCGTCATGGTGCGCCCGCTCGGACAAGTCCATCTTCTCGCGCATCTCGTCGTCGATGTTTGCAATCTTTCCGATGACCGAAATGGGCTTGCCGGCGTCATCCTCCACGAAGTGCGACGTGATGCGCAGCCATTGTCGTGTATCGTCGCCCGTGCTGCACAGTACTTCGGTGACGGAATGAGCAGGCGAGGTGAACGCGTCGAGCAGCTCGGGGCTTCCGTTCGCACGGATGCGTTCGCGCGCATTGTCGACTGAGAGGTACGACGACTTTTCGTCGGATTCGGCCGCTATGTCAGGGAAGCCGCTGAGCGCATTTTTCGACTTCGAAATGCGTAGCGTGTCCGTCTTGATGGAGTACTCGAAGAACTGCTCGTTGGCCAGGCGGTACAGCTCCTGGAAACGAAGATTCTCCTCGCGCACGGTGCGTGCGGCAACAACGCGCGAACGCAAGTACAACATAAGCAGCACGATGATAATGACCAGGAGCGATATGAAACCGAGGGCGAATTCCAGCAAGTGGTCACCGATGAACAGGTTGATCTGTTCTCCCTGGTCAATGAGGGAATTATCGTAAATGATGGAATCGAGTTCGGCGGTGCTGAGATCGCGCAGCGACTTGTTGATGATGACGAGCAGCTCGGGCTCGACCGGCTGAACCACACCGAAGCAGATGTCGATCGATTGCGTCGAGGCCGGCAGATAGAGCAGGTTCGTCAAGTTGTCGATGCTGAGGTAGTAGGGCGTGGTGTACGACGTGCCGTACGTGTAGTCGGCCTTCCCTGCGTTGACCGCCTCGAAACACTCCTCGAGCGTATCGTACACGACGACGTCGGCACCCTCGGGGGCGAGGGCGGCGGATTCCCACGGCAACGCGAGCTTCTTGTTTTTGAGATCGTCGGGGTCGACGAACTTGTTGTACACAAGCAGCGAGGAGGTGGACATGTAAGGAGCGGTCAGCGAAACGCCAAGCTCTTTGGATTCGGTGCCGGTGTCGTTGATGCCGCCGACGATGTCGACATCTGCATCGCGAATAGCGGCTGCGAGATCGTCCGAGCGCGGTATCTCGACGATCTCGAACGAGAGCCCTGAATTTTGAGTTAGGTAGTCGAGCACTCCCTTGGTGACGCCCTTGAACTCGCCGGTCTGCTCGTTGAACGTTTGGAGCGGCGCCTTTTCAGAGATGATACCCACGCGCAGCGTCTCGTGCTGACGCGAGTATTCCTTCTCCTCGTCGGTGAGGGTGAAGTTGGTCTCGGATTTCATGAAATACTTGTCGTACAGGTTGTCCTGCAACGTCGGATTGCTCTCGTTGATGCGCTGGATGGTGGCATCGATCTCGTCGATAATGGTGCGGTCGCCCTTCGGTCCGGCGAAGAAGTAGGGTCGTTCGGCGAACGAAGCGACGATGTGCGCATTCGGGTAAATGTTGATATCGATTTCTAGGAACGTGTCGGCTTCTCCCGCTTCCACTTTCTCGAGCATCTCCTCGGTGCTCGTGCAATCGACGGTGACGAGGTTGATTCCGTTTTGCTGGCAGAAATATTCAAGTTCCGCGCGTCGCTTCTTGGCGGTGGCGTTGATGGCGACGCGGAGCTCTTCCTGCGTAAACAGGTCGGTTTGCGACACGGTGGCGCCCGAGTTCAGTACGAACAGCGAAGTGTGAGCCGCGCCGTAGCTGTTCTCGGGATATTCGTACATTTCGCCGAGCGCAGGGCTGTACGTCATGCCGCCCTCGATGTCCACTTCTCCGTTGTCGAGCATTTCCATGAGGTTGATAGCTTGATCGTTGCCGGTCTCGCCTTCGGCTTCGACGAATTCGTACGTCCAGCCGGTGAACTGAGCGATGCGCATCAGGTAGTCGTACGTGTAGCCTGAGTACGTCCCATCCTCGTTTTGCGAAAGCGAGCCTTCATGATCCATGTAGCCCACTTTTATAACGCGTTGGGCGGCCGGTGTCTCACTCTTCTCGTTTTGGGCGAGCGCCGTGCTCGATCCGAGAGGCATGCATGCAATGAGGATGCAGACAAGTATCGCCGAGAGGAATGCTCTCGTGCGACCACGAAGAATCAAGTCTCGATATCCTCTTTTCGCCACGCTGCCTCATTCTGTCTACGCAGCCACCAAGGCAGCGCTTATGTGTTCTTCGAAGACCTCAGTATAGCTCGTTCCATTCATAAATGCTCCGGGGGGGGGGGCTTCTTTACGATTGTACGAAGAATTGAGGCTGGCGGATTTCCGACAACAAAAAAGCGCTCCCCAAGGGAAGCGCTTCTACATACGATGGTGGTCGGAGGGGGACTTGAACCCTCGACACGCGGATTTTCAGTCCGCTGCTCTACCAACTGAGCTACCCGACCACATCAAGCGTCCGTGAGGACGTGGAACGATATTGTACCGGTCGTTGGGG
This sequence comes from Eggerthella sinensis, assembly GCF_003339815.1. Classification (GTDB taxonomy): domain Bacteria; phylum Actinomycetota; class Coriobacteriia; order Coriobacteriales; family Eggerthellaceae; genus Eggerthella; species Eggerthella sinensis. The sequence continues at coordinate 102,054 of NZ_PPTT01000003.1, read as the reverse complement.
CCGGGGTCAAGCGCTGATATGCGATTTTCGCACGAAAGATTAGGCGGTTTGGGCGCCGTCGACGTCGTCGTCTTCCACGCGGCCGCGAATCTTCTTCACCGAGCGACCCAGCATGCCGCCGAGCTTCGGCAGGTTCTTCGGCCCGAAGATAACGAGCACCACCACCAGAATCAGTATGAGCTCAGGCATGCCCATTCCAAATATCTTCATAGCGTGCTCCTTTCGGGGTGTTTCGTCGCTGACGGTAGCAGCGCGCATCGAGCATTATAGCAACCATAAATTTGAAGTCACTATAAATTTGAAGTAAAACTGACAATATTGACGCAAAGAGGAACGACGGCCCGTATAATGCATGACGGAAACGCGGATGCATGACGTAAGAGCATATGAGGGAGCGCGAAACATGGCACAAGAAGCTCAGGAAGGCGACCGACCGGTTGGGCTGCGCGAGCGAAAGCGGCGGGCGACGCGCTCGGCCATCGAGCGCGCGGCTATCACGCTCGTGGACGAATGCGGCTACGAGGGCGTGACGGTTGCGCAGATTTGCGATCGCGCGAACGTGTCGCAGGGCACGTTCTTCAACTACTTTCCCACGAAGGACGCCGCCATCGTAGGCATCGGGGTGTACGAGCTCGACCCGAACACGGTGCATGCGGCGTTCGACCGCCTCATGCCGTCGTCGATGTATCACGCAACGCTGTCGCTGTTCCTCGACGTGGTGGGCTCGTTCGACTGGAAAAGCGACATCGCCGCGCTGCGTATGGCGCTCGTGAAGGACACGCCGGCGCTCATGCGACTCTTCCTCGACAACACGTTCGGATTCGTGAGTGATTTTCGCTTGATCGTGACGACCTATATGGCAGAACATCCCGCGTGCCGAGCATGTGCGGCGGAGATGTCGGCCGAAGAAGAGGCCAGCATCGTGGTATCCGAGGCGCTCGAAGCGGCGAAGTTCGCGCTGTACCACGTGGCCGACGACCCCGCCGGCGGCCTGCCGAAAGCGACCGAGGTGGAAGCCATCATCAGGCGCATTGTGGGATAGCGCCGATGCCCCCGGTTCGCTACACTGAGCACATCACATTAAGCGAAAAGACAACCAAAGGAGTGCGAATGCCCTGCGAAGAAAACAGCCCCGTCGTCGGCATCATCATGGGTTCTGAAAGCGACATGCCCGCCATGGAGCCGTGCATGAAGCAGCTCGACGAGTTCGGCGTGCCCTACGAGGTGAAGGTGGCGAGCGCGCATCGCAAGCCGGCCGAGGTGCACGAGTGGGCAAGCACGGCGCACGAGCGCGGCATCCGCGTGATCGTGGCGGCGGCGGGCAAGGCTGCGCACCTGGGCGGCGTTGTGGCGGCGTACACCCCGAACCCCGTGATCACCGTGCCCATGAAGACGAGCGACCTGGGCGGCCTCGACTCGCTGCTGTCCATGGTGCAGATGCCCTCCGGCGTGCCGGTGGCGTGCGTGGCCATCAACGGCGCGAAGAATGCCGCCATCCTCGCCGTGCAGATCCTCGGCACCGGCTGCGACGGCGCCCGCCAGAAAATCATCGACTTCAAGCAAGGCATGGCCGACGCGTAAGCAGAACCGCGCGCACGCGTTCCGCACCCCGGCAGTTCTCGTTCTCAACGCCCCCGTATGCTTCGGCATGCGGGGGCGTACAATTTTCTGAACATCCTGCAACATTTTCCGCGACGCCGGCATGTTCGGGGTAAGGAGGCGGTTTCCGGTTGACCACGACGTTGCGTTCAGATGAGTTCATGCACCATGCCCTGCACGAATGGGAGGACATGGTCTATCGCCTTGCGCTCAGTCAGACGCACGAACCCGCCGACGCAAACGACATCTGCCAGGAGACGTTCATCAGCCTGCTGAAGGACGTCACAGTTTTTCGGGACGACGAGCACCTCAAGGCGTGGCTCATCCGCGTGGCCATCAACCGGTGCCATCAACTTCGCCGCACGGCGTCGCGGCATCGGACGCAGCCGCTTCCCGATGACGAGTCGTTGCTGCCGACGTCGCCGGCCGCGTCGGAGGCGCTGCTTGCGAACGACGTGTGGCGCGTGCTGGGCACCTTGCCGCAGAAGTATCGCGCGGTCGTGCACCTTCATTATGTGGAAGGGTACGCCACGGAGGAGATCGCCGAGATTTTGAAATGCCGTCCCGCGACGGTGCGTAGCCGTTTGCATCGCGCCCGCGCGCAGCTCAAAACGCTGTTGGAACAGGAGGAGTCCCGTGAGCAAATCGCCGATGGACGAGTATCGTGCTTTGATGGAAGAGGTCAAGAGCCCGAATTCGGTGCATGAGGATATCCTCTCCGAAATCGAGCGCGCGCGGCGTGCCGAGCGTCGGACTCGCGTCCCCCATGCGCGCCGGCAGCCGGCCGCGCCTCGTCGGCGGCGGTGGCTGCCCCTCGCGGCGGCGGGTGTGTGTGCGCTCGTGATTGCGGTGGCGCTCATCCCGCTTGGAACGGGGAAGGCGCCGGGGGTTTCGCAGAGCTTCTCCGTGCAGGCGTATGCGTCGGGAACGCGCACGCTCGTGCCTCCCACTGAGGACGGCATGATCGTGTTCGACCGTTCGGGCAATTTGACCACGGCGGATAAGGATTGGTACCTGCGGTACGGCAAGTACACGGGCTGCATGTTCACCGTCAAGGGCGAGGGCATCGTGCGCATTCAGGCCACCACGTCGGCGGGCATGTTCTATCGCAATAGCTACGAGACGGTGAACGGGCGAGATGACCCCGAGCGCGTTGCCGAATTGAGCCTATGGAAACCGACGAAGGCGGGGCTGGGAGAATACTACGGCCTGTACGAGGACGTGGAGATCGTTGATGGGTTCGGGGTGCCTGATCCTGATCGGGACATCACGGTGAAACTCACGAAGATGCTCGGTTCCACCATCGACCTGCCCATCGACGAGCAGGATGACAGCGACGCGAAGAGCTTCGGCCTGTGGACGAACGCGGACTACGGCGACGTTGCCGACAGCGCGGAGAGCCCGCTTGCGAACACCGATGCGGTCTTCGACACGTTCGACGGCCAGACCATCACGGTGACCGCGTACTTCGAAGACGGTTCATGCGCTACGCAGACCATCGAGCTGCACACCGCTGACTTCAAGGCGCAGATGGACGACCCCGACGCTTTCTACGGGTACGGCGACATCACGATCTACCCTGAGATCGTCGATCGTTCCACCATGCCGAACGTGTATGCGCCCGAGGTCACCGAAGACGGCGCGTGCTTCTGGCTCCATTCGCTCTATGGCGTCATCGTTGACGAGACCGAGGGGCCGCATCCGTATCCGCTCGATAACGCGAACGAGTGGCTGAACGATACCGTGCCGTTCGTATTCGACCGGGCAAACACGTTCGAGCCGGTGGAGAACGCGGTGATCGGCGAGGACTCGATCTGCGATCCTTCGTCGTCGGTGATCGTGTCCGTGCCGGAAAACGGGTCGTGGGCCAGCCAAGATTCAGAACCGCGCGAGCTGGAAGTGGCGAATTTGAGGCTCGAACGAAGCGCACAGCTGCCGTTCGGACTGGCTGTTGAGGATACGATCGAATACGCGGGCTATCGGGGAGATATGGCGTATGCGAACAAGGTGTCGGAGGAACAGATGGGCTACCATATCGAGGATGACGGCAGCTTGACGTCGGGATTCTCGTATCGCACGGTCACGTTCGAGGCGACGAACCGCTCCGACGGCGAGGTCTTGCTCTACACGGCGGCTTTGGGGGATCTTGCGGTGCTCGACGACAACGAGGGGCATTTCTCCAGAATGGCGAGCCGCATGATGTGGACGACGGGCTTCGATGCTGCCACGAATTCCGGTTGGGACTGCGTCCTTGCGCCGGGCGAGACGCGCGAGCTGTCCGTGGTGTACGTGGTGTCCGACGAACTCGACGAGCAAGACGACCCGTTGTTCTGCCTCTCTTCGTACCAGGGCGACAGCGTGGCCTTCCGCATCAAATCGCTGCTATAGCATGCCCTTCGCGGATGCGCCCTTCGGGGTGCATCCGCGTTTGCTATCATGATGCGACAAGAATGTTTCACGTGAAACATCTGTTTGCATTGGCTGGGGGCAACGCGATATGACGAAGAAACTGCTGATGGGCAACGAGGCGTTCGCGCATGCGGCGCTTGAGGCCGGAGTGCGCGTGGTGGCCGGGTATCCGGGCACGCCGTCGTCCGAGCTGATTGAAACGGTGGCGAAGCTCCATGGCGAAGGGGCCGCGCGCGGCATCCATGTGGAGTGGTCCACGAACGAGAAGAGCGCGCTCGAGCTGCTGGCCGGCGCGTCGTACACGGGTGCGCGCTGCCTGTTCACCTGCAAGCAGGTGGGCCTCAACGTGGCGTCCGACGCGCTCATGAGCTTGAACTACGTGGGCGTCAAGGGCGGCATGGTGCTGTTCGTGGCCGACGATCCGGGTCCCATCTCGTCGCAGACCGAGCAGGACACGCGTCGTTTCGCGAGCTTCGCGAAGGTGCCCGTGCTCGATCCCGCCACGCCCGATCAGGGCTTCGCCATGATGCAGGCTGCGTTCGACCTGTCCGAGCGCTACCACACGCCCGTCATCGTGCGTCCCACCACGCGCATCAACCACGCCTCGACGTTCTTCGACGTTGCGGACGTCACCGACGCGCGCCCGGTGCCCGACGAGGGCTTCGAGCGCGATTCCAAGTGGGTCATCTTCCCGCGCCGCGCCTACCAGGCGCACGGCGAAATCAACGAGCGGCTTGCGGCCATCGCGCACGACTTCGCCGCCGAGCCGACGCTCGCGGCGTTCAACCCGGCGGCGGAAAGCGGCACGACGCCGCGGCTCGGCATCGTGGCCGGCGGCGTGTCGGCGGCGTACGCGCGCGAGGCGCTGCGCATGGTGGAGGCCCGCGCAGCCGAGCGGGGCGTCGAGGTTCCCGCCTACCGCTTCTGGCAAGTGGGCACGCCCTACCCCTTCCCGGAGGAATTGGCTGCGCAATTCACCGAGGGCTTGCAGCAGGTGCTCGTGCTGGAAGAGCTCGATCACGTGCTGGAAGACGCGCTGCTCGTGCACGCCGGCCGCACCCATGCCGCCTTCGAGGTGAAAGGCAAGCTGACGGGCGACACGCGCGACCGCGGCGAGAACGACGTGGACGACAGCGCCGCGCGCATCGCGGCGTTCCTCGGCATTCCCGCAGCTGCGCCCGCGGCTGCCCCGGCCTCCTACGATGCCGCGGACGACCCGCTGCCGGTGCGCCCGCCGGTGCTGTGCGCGGGCTGCCCCCATCGCGGCAGCTTCTACGCGGTGAAGCGCGCGCTGGGCAAAACGCCCGCCGTGCTGTGCGGCGACATCGGCTGCTACACGCTGGGCAACGCGCAGCCGCTCGACGCGGTGGACACGTGCCTGTGCATGGGCGCGGGAATCACCATGGCGCAGGGCTTCTCGGTGGCCGAGCCGCACAAGAAAACGCTCGCGTTCGTGGGCGATTCGACGTTCTTCGCGAGCGGCCTGCCCGGCATCGTGAACGCCGTGTACAACGGCCACGACGTCACAGTGTGCGTGCTCGACAACGCCACCACGGCCATGACCGGCTCGCAGCCGCACCCCGGAACCGGCGTCACGCTCATGGGCCCGAAGCGCGAGCCCATCTCCATCCAGCGCGTGCTGGAGGCCGTCGGGTTCACCTGTATCGTGCATGCTGACCCGCTCGACCTCGAGGGCTCCATCGCGGCGGTGAAGGAGGCCGTCGACTTCGAGGGCCCGTCGGCCATCCTGTTCGAATCGCCGTGCATCCAGTTGGTGAAGCCGGGCGCTCCGGCCCTCGTCGATGCGGAAGCGTGCACGGGCTGCAAGAAGTGCATCACCGAAATCGGCTGCCCCGGCATCGGCTTCGACCCCGACGCGCGTGGCCCGAAGAGCCGCGAGCGCGGCCAAGCGTTCGTGGACCCCAGCCTCTGCAACGGCTGCGGTCTCTGTACGCAAATATGCCCCTTCGATGCGCTGGGGATGACCCAAACAAATGTTTCACGTGAAACATCGGCGCCTGCGTCGGCGGAAGGAGGCTCCCGTGCGTAATGTGATGCTTGCAGGCGTGGGTGGTCAGGGCACGGTGCTCGCTGCGAAGGTGTTGGCGCAGGCTGCGCAGGACAAGGGTTGGCAGGTGCGCACGGCCGAGACCATCGGCATGGCGCAGCGCGGCGGCAACGTGGTGTCGCACGTGCGCATGGGCGACGAGGGCGAGGAGGTGTTCGCGCCCCTGCTCGCGCAGGGCACGGCCGACCTCATCATCGCGTTCGAGCCGGCCGAGGCCGCGCGCGTGCTTCCCTTCCTCGCGCCCGACGGCCTCCTCGTCACCGCCACCACGGCCATTCAACCGGTGACGGCGGCGCTGTCCGATCGGCCCTACCGCGCCGACGACGTGGTAGCGCGCATCGAGCAAGCGCTCGAAGGCTCGGAGCAGCGCTTCATCGCCGTTGACGACGCGGCGCTCACCGATGCGGTGAGCAGCCGTAAGGTGCTCAACTCGGTGCTGCTGGCAAGCGCGCTCAAGGAGGGGCGCATCGCGCTCGACCTCGACGACTTGCGCCGCGCCATCGAGGAGTGCGTCAAGCCCCGTTTCGTCGCGCTCAATGTGGCCGCCATCGACGCGGTAGAGAAGGCGTAATAATTAAAGAACACCCCCTCTAACGTATCCGATGCTGTTATACTGAATCACCTGATGGCATGCATAGAGGGCGGGGGCATGATGCAACACACGATGAACCAGGCATGGCTGGACGAAGCGGTTGCCCTGTCCAAAAAGCTGTGGGGCGCGTACCTCATCGAGCCGTCGGACGAAAGCATGCAGTTCATCGTGGACGCTATCGACCCTCAGGGACTGTCGCTCATCGGCACCGGCAAGCACGAGTTCTATGCAAGCCTCGCGTCCTTCCTTGAGGGCCTCGAGCGCGATCAGCAAGAGGCCGAAGACGTCACCTTCGAAATCCTCGACGAGTACTACGAGGCGCGCCCTCTCGGCTCCGACGGATGCGTCGTGTTCGGCACGCTGTGGGTGCGCGAACGCCCAGATCGTCCGAAACCGCTGCTCGTCGAGATGGACACCCGCTTCACGCTGCTCTTCCGCCGCGACGGCGACCGCTGGTTCATGAGCCACCTGCACCACTCCACGCCCAACGTCGACCAGCGACGCGAGGAGTACTATCCCAAAACGGCCACCGAGCAGGCGAACGCCGCGCTCGAATACTCCAAGGCGCTCGAGCGCCGCGCCGACCTCGACTCCATGACCGAGCTGCTCAACCACGCGGCCTTCGAGAAGCACGTGGCCGCCGCGCTCACCCGCGGCAGCACCGACAGCGCGTTCTTCATGATCGACCTCGACAACTTCAAGCAGGTGAACGACACGCTCGGCCATCCCGAGGGCGACCGCGTCATCGTGGAATTCGCCGATACGCTCGGGCGCGTGTTCGCCCGCGACGCGCTCGTTGGACGCATGGGCGGCGACGAGTTCGCCGTGTTCTCCACCGCGCCGCTGTCCATCGAGGAAGCGGAGGCGAAGGCGCGCGAGCTCATTGACACGTGGACGTCCCATTCGGCTTCCCGCGCCGTGCCGTTGGGGTGCTCGCTCGGCATCGTGCGCGTTGCGCGCGGCAAGACGTTCTACGACTTGTACCGCGCCGCCGACGAGGCGCTGTACGCGAGCAAGGGGCGTGGCAAGGGCTGCTTCAGCTGGTGATCGATTTTCGCTAGGCAAGCGCGGCGCGTTCGCCTAGAATAGCAAGCATGGAACATGCGAACGACATCTTCTCCATCCCAGCCGTGGTTTCGGCGGGGCGATGGCTTTAGCTTCAAGACTCGCGCCTGCGGGCTTGAAGCATCTTCATACCCTGAACTCGCCCATCGTCTGAGAAGAGGACCGTCATGCAGCTTACCAACGACCAGTTCGCGCTCATCAAAACCCAGTTCGCCACGCTCAAAGACCGCTCGCCGTTCTACGCGGCGAAGTTCGAGGGCATCGACCTTTCCGACGTGCAGACGCAGGAGGACTTCGAGAAGCTCCCGTTCTCGGAGAAGGACGACCTGCGCAACGCCTACCCGCTCGGCCTGCAGGCCGTCCCCGACGAGGAAGTGGTGCGCATCCACTCGTCATCAGGCACGACGGGCACGCCGGTCATCGTCCCCTACACGCAACAGGACGTGACCGACTGGGCCATCCAGTTCGCGCGCTGCTACGAAACGGCGGGCATCACCAACACCGACCGCATCCAGATCACGCCGGGCTACGGTCTGTGGACGGCCGGCATCGGCTTCCAGCTGGGCGCCGAGCGCCTGGGTGCCATGGCCATCCCCATGGGTCCCGGCAACACCGAGAAGCAGCTGAAGATGATGCAGGACTTGAAGTCCACCGTGCTGTGCGCCACCAGCTCGTACGCGCTGCTGCTGGCCGAGGAAATCGCCGAGCGCAACCTGCGCGACAAGGTGTACCTGCGCAAGGGCGTCATCGGCTCCGAGCGGTGGGGCGACAAGATGCGCCAGCGCATCGCCAACGAGCTGGGCGTCGAGATCTTCGACATCTACGGCCTCACCGAGGTGTACGGCCCCGGCATCGGCATCTCGTGCACCGAGCATCACGGCATGCATGTGTGGGCCGACTACGTGTACGTGGAAGTGGTCGATCCCGTCACCGGCGCGCCGGTGCCCGACGGCGAGGTGGGCGAACTCGTACTGACCACGCTGCGCAAGCAGGGCGCCCCGCTCATCCGCTACCGCACGCACGACCTCACGCGCATCATCCCGGGCGACTGCGCCTGCGGCTTGGAGCACCCGCGCATCGACACGCTGACGGGCCGCACCGACGACATGTTCAAGGTGAAGGGCTGCAACATCTTCCCCGCCCAGGTGGAGGAAGTCATTGCCGCCACCGGCGGCACGTCGAGCGAGTACCAGGTGATGATCGAGAACATCAGCGGCAAAGACGTGCTCACCGTGCTGTTCGAGACGCCGCTCGAGGATGAGGCCAAGGAGCGCGCGCAGGAGGAGCTGGCCCTCATCTTCAAGGCGAAGTGCGGCTGCACCCCCGACGCCATCGGCGTCCCCATGGGCGAACTCCCGCGCAGCGAGAAGAAAACGAAGCGCATCTTCGACAGCAGGTACTAAGAACCCACAAGGCGGCCGCGCGAGAATCCCTGCGCGGCCGCCTCAAATTTGTGCTGGGTGGGGATGCTCCACTGTGGTAGAGTATGCGCATGCATTCTGCGAAGGGACATACCACGATTGAGCAGCGCTGGCGTCTTCAGCTTGACGTTGCCGCGGTGTGCCGCTCCCTTGCTCCGCGCCCGGCGGACTCGCTCGCATCCATGCTTGCGACGCCGTCGTCCCCTGCGGCCGATGCGCGCGCCTACCGCGCCCTTTCCTACTATTCCTACCGATACCTCTAGCACATGGGTTTGCCCATGGCGCTTCGTCGGTGTTGTGCTGACGGGTGCCGTGCCCCGGCAAAGTCATGTGCGCCTCCTGCGAATCAGCAGGTAACGTTGGAATGTTTCACGCTACACCTTCGTTCGCACTGCTGTGGATAGCATGACCTGTAGGTAGATGATCGAGAAGGAATCTCCCATGATCGAAAAGATTTGCATGGTGCTCATTTTCGTCGGCGTGGCGGTGGGCGTCGGGTTGTACTGCCGACGACACACCGGCAGCGTTGACGGCTTCATCCTTGGCGGGCGCAACGTGGGGCCGTGGCTCTCGGCGTTCGCGTTCGGCACGAGCTACTTTTCCGCCGTTATCTTCGTGGGCTACGCCGGGCAGTTCGGCTGGAAGTACGGCATTGCCGCCACATGGATTGGCATCGGCAACGCCATTCTGGGCAGCTTGCTTGCCTGGTGGGTGCTCGGCCCGCGCACGCGCGAGGTGACGCACCGCCTGGGCGCGTCCACGATGCCCGAGTTCTTCGGCGCGCGCTATCAGTCGAAGGGTTTGCGCATCGCGGCCGCGGCCATCATCTTCGTGTTCCTCATCCCGTACACGGCCAGCGTGTACAACGGCCTGTCGCGGCTGTTCGGCATGGCGTTCGGGTTGCCGTACGAGGTGTGCGTCATCGGCATGGCGGCCATCACCTGTATCTACGTGGTGCTGGGCGGCTACATGGCCACCGTTATGAACGACTTCATCCAGGGCATCGTCATGCTGCTGGGCATCGTTGCCGTCATTGTGGCGGTGCTCGTGAACAACGGCGGCTTCACCGAGGCCATCACGTCGCTGTCGCTCATTCCGGTCGAGGGAAGCGAGATGGCCGGCCCGCTGGTGAGCTTCTTCGGACCGAACCTGCCGGACCTTCTCGGCGTCATCATCCTTACCAGCTTGGGTACGTGGGGGCTGCCGCAGATGGTGCAGAAGTTCTACGCCATCAAGAGCGGCCCGGCCATCAAGCAGGGCGCCATCATCTCCACGGTGTTCGCCATGATCGTGGCCGGCGGCAGCTACTTCCTGGGCGGGTTCGGCCGCCTGTACGGCGGTCAGGTTGAGATGACGGCCGCGGGCACGCCCGTGTACGACTCCATCATCCCCACCATGCTGTCCACCCTGCCCGACTTGCTCATCGGCATCGTGATCGTGCTCGTGCTGAGCGCGTCCATGTCCACGCTGTCGTCGCTCGTGCTCACGTCGTCGTCCACGCTCACGCTCGACCTGATCAAGGACAACGTCGTGAAGAACATGAGCGAGAAGAAGCAGCTCAGCTACATGCGCGTGCTCATCGTGGTGTTCATCGTCATCTCGGCCGTGCTCGCGCTCATCCAGTACAACTCGTCCATCACGTTCATCGCGCAGCTCATGAGCATCTCATGGGGCGCGCTGGCCGGCTCGTTCTTGGGCCCGTTCTTCTGGGGGCTGTACTCCAAGCGCATCTCGAAGCCGGCCGTGTGGGCAAGCTTCATCGTGGGCGTGGGCTTGACGTCGGGCAACATGATTGCCGGGTTCGTGGGCACCGCGTTCATCGCGTCGCCCATCAACTGCGGAGCCATCGCCATGGTGTTGTCGCTCGTGATCGTGCCGGTGATCAGCCTGTTCACGAAGAGCGTGCCGTTCGAGGTGGACCCGCCGCACGCTGAGGGCGCCATCGACCGCGAGTACGAGCTCGAGCTGGAAGGCGAGTAGGCCCCCGGCATCGCCGCGCACTGCAACCTGAGCGCGAACGAGTGTTTCACGTGAAACACTCGTTCGCTGCGGGGAAAATGAACAGTTTGGCGACAATGATGAGACGAACGCTATACTGTCGAATGGTATCGTCTGCCTTCCGTTGAAAGCCCATCCATGTTTTTCCAGCTCGCACTCATATATTTTCCCGCCATCGTGTTCGGGTTTCTCTTTGTCAAAAACTACCGCAAGGAACCGCGGCAGTTCCGCAACGCGCTGTATTTTCTGCTGCTGTGCATGTTCCTGATGTACGGTCTGTCCATCCAGTTCGACCTGCCGTGGCTCGTGTTGCTGGGCATCGCGGCTATTCCGGTGGGCACGGTGGCGCTCGTCGTGTTTCTGCTGGCGAACACCGTTGTGGTGGTGAAGCGCGAAGGGCTGTCGCTGTCGCACCTGCTGCCGGGGTTGTTCGCGCTGTTCATCGTGGTGGCGTGCGTGGCGCTGCCGGTGTTCGCCTTCACGCCGACGCCGCCGTGGATGCTTGCGGTGAGCCTGCTCGTGTTCATGGAGGGCTCGTACGTCGCGTTCACGTTCTTCGCGCTGCTGCTGTACTCGTGGCTGTACCGACGTCTGCCGAAGCGCCGCGACTACGACTATATCGTCGTGCACGGGGCGGGCCTGTCGGGTACGAAACCGACGCCGTTGCTGGCGTCGCGCTTGCAGAAGGGCGTGGAGCTGTGGGAGGCCGCCGGCCGCAGCGCCGTCATCATCGCGTCGGGCGGGCAGGGCGCCGACGAAGAGGTGTCGGAAGCCGAGGCCATGCGCACGTACCTCATCGAGGAGTGCGGCATTCCCGCCGACGCCATCATCGAGGAGAACCGCTCCACCACCACGATGGAAAACCTGCGCAACAGCAAAGCCATCATGGACGCGCGCTCGGGTGCGGGGCAGTATCGCGCGGCCGTGGTGACAAGCGACTACCACGTGTTCCGCACGGCCGAGTACGCGCACAAGATTGGGCTTGCAGCCGATGGCGTGGGCAGCAAAACCGCGCGGTACTTCTGGCCGACGGCGTTCATTCGCGAATTCGTGGCGGTGAGCAACGCCCATCGCTGGCCCTTCGTGGTCATCTTCGTCCTGTGGTTGCTCCCGGCCTCCGTCGTCCTTTTCCAGCTGTAGGAGCTTCGCGTTACCCCTTTGTATGCCGTATACTAAGCGGATCACACACGCGCGCCGGGTCGGACGGCGCGCGGTTCGTATCGTTAAAGGGGATCATATGGAAGGATTCGACCTCATCAGCACGGGGGTATGGTCAATCATACCGCCGATTTTGGCGCTGGGGCTGGCGCTGATCACGAAGGAGGTGTACTCCTCGCTTGCCATCGGCGTGTTCGTGGGCATGATGATTTACCAGTTCTCGCTCAACGGCGTGGGCGTCGAGCCGCTCGTCGACTCGTTCACCATGGTGCCGCAGATGATGGCCGAGCAAATCGCCGGCAACGGGGCGCTGTTGCTGTTCCTTGCGTTATTGGGCGCGCTCGTGGTGGTCATCGCGGCCGCCGGCGGATCGCGCGCCTATGCCGAGTGGGTGTCCACGCACATCAAGAATGCGAAGATGGCGCAGGTGCTGACCGCCGTGCTGGGCATCATCATCTTCGTGGACGACTACTTCAACTGCCTCACGGTGGGCGCGGTCATGCGACCCGTCACCGACCGCTTCAACATCAGCCACGAGAAGCTGGCGTGGATCATCGACTCCACCGCGGCGCCCATCTGCATCATCGCGCCCGTGTCGTCGTGGGCCGTGGCCGTGGGCGGCTATCTGGGCGAGGGCGGCTTCACGACGTTCGTGCAGTCCATCCCCTACAACTTCTACGCGCTGCTCACCATCGTGTTCGTCTTCTTCATGTGCGCGACCAAGCGCGACTTCGGCCCCATGCGCGTTGCCGAGGCCGAGGCGCAGCAGCCTGCCGCGCAGCAGCATCGCATTCCGCCGAAGGACAGCGCGCTCGAGTCCATGTCCACGGTGGGACTGGCCGACAAGTCCGATGCCGACCTGCAGCCGCCGCTGAAGCTTGACACGGTTATCGCCGAAGAAGACGAGCTTGATGAAGCCGCGCAGATCGCGGTCGAGGAATTCAAGGGCATGTCCATCTCGGACAAGGGCCGCACGTTCGACCTCATCATCCCCATCGTGGTGCTCATCATCTTCTCCATCTTGGGCATGCTGTACGCGGGCGGCTTCTTCCAGGGCGTCGACTTCGCCGTCGCGGTGGGAGAGAACCCCGTGTTCGGCCTGTGCATCGGCGTATGCGTGGCGCTGGTGGTTGCGGCCGCCATGTTCCTGCCGCGCAAGCTGATGACGCTGGCGGGCTATATGGATGGCGTTGCCGAAGGCGTGCGTTCCATGGTGGGCGCTATCATGATTCTCGTGCTGGCGTGGAGCCTCGGCGGCACCTGCCGCTACCTGCTGGGCACGGGCGAGTTTGTCAGCGGGTTCTTGAACAGCATCGGCGTGGGCTTGGCGCTGCTGCCGGCCGTCATCTTCGTGGTTGCGGCGTTCATCGGCTTTGCCATGGGCACGTCGTGGGGAACCATCGCGCTCATCCTGCCCATCGTCATCGGGGTGTTCCCGGCGCAGGACCCGCTGTTTCTCGTGGCCATCGGCGCGACGCTGGGCGGTGCGGTGTACGGCGACCACGTGTCACCCATATCCGACACCACCATCTTGTCGTCGGCGGGCGCGCAGTGCAACCACCTGCGCCACGTGGCCACGCAGCTGCCGTACGCGTCCGTGGTGGCGGCCGTGTGCATCGTGGGCTACGTTGTTGCCGGTCTGACGGGCAGCCCGTGGATCTCGCTTGGCGTGGGCGTTGTGCTCATGATCGCCGCGATCTTCGTGCTGAATATCTCGAAATACGGTGCGGTGAAGGCCTAGCGGCGGGGCGTTCGGACGCCGGGGCGCTACGGCGCTTCGGCGCGTTATGCGCGCTCTTTTGCCCGGACGGCGGCCTGCTGTCCGGGCATTTTTGTGCAATTACATCCTTTCGTGCGATGGTGCGCTGCCGCGTGCATCGTATAGTGCGGGCCGTTCGAGGCGGCACGGGCCGCCATCATCGAGAGGAGAAGATTATGGGGAGCATATATTCGAGAAGGCAGTTCGTGATCGGCGCGATGGTGCTGGGCGGTTCGCTAGCGCTGACGGGATGCGCGCCGCAGCCGGAGTCCAAGAAGGCCGACGGCGCGCCGACGCAAGGCGAGGCGACGCAGGCGGATATCGTGGTCATCGGCTCAGGCTTGGCGGGCCTCGCGTGTTCGGCTTCCGCCGCGCAGCAGGGGGCGAAGGTGATCCTTGTGGACAAGGCGCCGTTCCTCACTTCGACGTTCCTCACGTCGAAGGGCAACGTGTCCATCGCCCAGGTTGCGGAGAACCAGGCCGATTGGCGCTACGACAGCGAGACGCCCGACACGATGGATGCGTTCACGGGCCGCTATCGCGAGCTCACCGAAATCGGCAAGGTGGACGCGCCGTACCCGGATTACAGTCGCATGCAGCACTTGATGGAGGAAAGCTGCGCCACCATCGCGTGGGTGGAGCAGATGGGCATCTCGTTCGAGAAGTCGTTTACGAAGGAGATGGTGGGCACCGACACGGTGAAGCCCGACACGAGCGCCGACCCGAGCACCGAAGCGGGCGTGCAGGTGGTCAACGTGTTCGCCGCCGAGCTCGAGCGCTTGGGCGTGCAGACGATGGTGTCCACCGAGGCGAAGGAGCTCATCATGGACGGCGATGCCGTGGTGGGCGTGAAGGTGGAAGGGCCGTCCGGCGCGCAGGAGCTGCGCGCGGGGTCGGTGGTGCTCGCAACCGGCGGCTTCGGTGGCAGCGCGGACTACTGCGACAGCTTGGTGCCCGCCATCAACAAGATGGGCTTCCAGTACCTCGGCAACGCCATGAACACCGGCGACGGCATGACCATGGCGTCCGCCATCGGTGCGGCGCTGTACGAGGACCCGTGGGTCATCCCGAACGTCATCATGCCCACGCGGGCGCTGACGAAGGCCGACGTGGGCTTCAAGAAGCTGTGCGACACCGGCATGGACGGGGCGGCAACGTCGGCGAAGATGCTCGTGGATGCGAAGGGCGCGCGCTTCGTGAACGAGGCGGCTCCGGTGACGGCCTTGGCCACGTCCATGACCGATAACGAGGCGGGGCCGTACTACGTGCTGTTCGACAGCTCGAACGCTGACGTGACGGCCGTCATCGAGAAGGGCCTGTCCACGGGCGACGTGCTGAAGGCCGACACGGTCGACGAGCTGGCTGCCGCTGCCGGCGCCGCCGAGTTGGCGGGCTCGTTCGAGGCGTATCAGCAGGCGGCCGCGACGGGCGCCGACGAGGCATTCGGCAAGAAGGCCGACATGCTGGTGCCGTACGGCGACGGCCCCTTCTACCTCGTGTCGTTCGTGCCTTCCTACGTAGCCACGATGGGCGGCGTGAAAACCGACGCGTCGTGCCAGGCCATCACCGAGAGCGGTGCGGTTATCCCGGGCTTGTTCGTGGTGGGCGAGGCGACGCACCGCTTCATGTACAACCGCAGCTTCGTGCGCCATTGCTCCAATTCGAGCGCGCTCACCATGGGCCGCCTGACGGGAGCCGCGTTGGCTACGGCATAAACGCTCTGCGCGCTCGCGTCGGGTCAGCTCCGCTTCGCCGTACCCATTTCCTGGATGAGGTCGAGGAGCTCCTGGCGCGAGTGCACGTCCATCTTCGCGTAGGCGTGGCGCAGGTGGGTTTTCACCGTGTGCTCGGACAGCGTGAAGGTGTCGGCGATGTGGCGCGCGCTGCGGCCGGCGGCGAACTCCTCGATCATCTCGTACTCGCGTGTGGACAGGCCGAACGTTTCCTTGAGCTGCTCGAGCGCGTCGTCGGGGGTGAGCCGAAGGGGCGCCGTCGGCTCTTCGGGCGCGTCCTCGACGCCCACGAGACGCTGCTTGGCGGTGTAGCGCTGATAGCTCCAGAACATGAGCGACAGCGTTGCCACGAGCAGCCATACCGAGCCCACGAGCGCGAGCTGCGGGTCGAGCCCCGTGTTTTCCAGCAGCATTTGCGCCACGAAGCGGCCGAGCGCCACCGACAGCCGTGCCACGCCGATGGCCAGGCCCAACAGGAAGAACGCGGGGAGCTTGCGCTCGTGCGCCTCGCTGATGAACATGAGCCACAGCAGCACGTAGAACGACATGAGGAACGTGGTCATGAGCGCGCCGGCCGCGTAGCCGTCGGCGAAGTCGAGGCTGCGGTACAAGAGGATGGTGACCAGGCACAGCGCCGTGATGGGGCTGATGTAGTCGATGTTCGCCTTCCGCGGTTTCACCACAAGAAGCACCGCCAGCATGCCGAGCGCGGCGATGATGCCGAACAATCCGGTGAGGTCGGTCTGCGCGTACTGCAAGTTGTTGAAGATGTCGAGCTCGATGACGAATCCGCAGATGAGCGAGAAGGAAATGGTGCTGACCACCGCGCGCTTCGTGCGGGCGAGCGCCTCGGCCATGGAGGTGGTGGGCGCAACCGGTTCCTGCATGCGCTGCGCCACGTACGGGTTGTTGCGCAGACACCAGTAGAGCGCGACGGTGGAAAGCGCGAACGACGCCAGCAGCATGATGCTGCGTCCCACCAGGCCGGGGAGCACCATGCTCGTGAGCGGCGGCAGCAGCGTGTTGATGAGGTAGCCGAGGGCGATCATGGGCAGCGACAGCCGGGGCCGGTAGCTGGTGAATACTTCCATCCAGCACAGAATGGACAGCGACCACCCCATGCCGGCCGTCACCTGCATAGCGACGAGCGCCACCTCGTTCGTGCTGCCGGAGACGACGAGCGCGGCGTACAGACCGCTCGCCACGATGGCCGCGATGAACAGCGGCCGCGCCCGGTCGATGCGGCCGGCGTACGACAGCACGGCCACGGCGATGAACGTGAGGCCGTCCACCACGAGGCCGAGCAGGGCGTAGGGGCTCGGGCTGTACGGCCCGGTGTTGACGTCGAGCAGGCGCGCGCCTTGCAGCAGGCCGAACCCGAGGGTGGCCACGATGGCGAGGAGCACGGTTTTCCGGTCGAGCGTGTGCGGTGCATGCATCGTGAGGTCGTCCGTCCGTTTGCGAGGGATAAAAAGCGGTCGCGCAAGGTGGCTGCTATTCTAACGCTTTGTTGCCCCCTGCGCCGGAGGTTGCACCAACCCGCATGATGCGGGCGGGTGGGGCGCCGCGCTGGAAGCGCGCTTGAAGAACGGATCACCCGGCGGGGAGGAACCACCTCTCTACACACCCATTTCCGATTCTAGATACGGAAGGGAGGTGTCCTCTATGGATGATGTGACGTTGGCTGTTATCGGGGTAGTCTTGCAGGTGCTTTGCCTGATGGTTGCGGTAAGCGGCTTGATGGTTGAGGCGACGGCGCTTGTGCTGCAGGCGTTGTCGAAAGATAAGCCCCGGTCGTCCCAAGAGGACGAACCGGGACAGCACTAAAAGTCCGAACCGCCGAAGCGATCCGAGAGCCGTGGGGAGTCAACAGCTCCCTGCGGCTCGCCTGCTATTGTACACGGCGCTTTCCAGGCTGACAATGCCTCCATTGCGCGGCGCCGCCAACCAGCTAGGCGGTTACGATGTGGGGGAGGGGGCGGTCGTGAGGTTCGACGGGAACGGCTTCGACACGCTGCTCTTCGAAGGCGATGCCTGCTATCACGGCGTCGTCGCGCAGGGCGGGGAGCAGGCGGTCGTAGTTGCCGCCGCCGTAGCCCAGGCGGTTGCCGTCGTCGTCGAATGCGACGAGGGGCACCACCACGGCATCGAGGTCTTCGGCGGCAACGGCTGCGAAGCCGTCGGCTTCGAGCGCGGCGCACGCCAGACAGCGCAGGGGCGTATCGAGGAAGCGCGCCCGGGCCGCATCGAGCTGAGCGCGCGTCACGCGGTAGAACCGCATGCGCGCGGGCTGTCCGTCGGCCTCGCGCACCATGCAGGGGAAGCACACCTCCCAGCCGCGTCGGTAGGCCGCGTCGACGAACGCCTGCGTGTCCACCTCGCTGCGCATGGACGCGAACACGGCCACGGCGGGTGCCGCAGCTTCGCTCGCGCCGCCGCGAGTGCGGGTCGCAAACGCGTCGCAGAGGTGCTGTTCGAGGCGCGCGCAGATGGTCGCGCTCTTGCGTGCGCGGTCCTCTTCCGGCAGCGCATCGCGGCGCGCGAGCACCCGCGAGCGCAGTTGTGCTTTTGTGTCCATGGGGTGCAGTATAGCATCGACGTAACGGCGCCGTTGCACGATAATGGCGCAGGTGTGGGGAGTTAGCGCAAACGTAACCGTTTCAATTCGATTTGACCTGCAAACCCATCTTTGACCTTGCTATAATCGTTTTGCATTGGGTACACTCGGACCACCTTAGATTAGTTCTCCCTCGCAGCCGCAAGGGTGTACGGCCACAAACGACGCTGCGAATGCGTCGTTTGCTGTTTTCTAAGGAGAAATTGACTACCAGGCATATATAAGTAGGCCGCTCACCAGGCATCATGCATGCCGAGCGCCGTAGAGTTAGGAGACAGCAGTGCAACTCAAGGCATCCACCGATTACGGTATGCGCGCCATCTTGTACTTGGCTGCGCAAGGTACCACATGCTCCTCAAAAGATATCGCCGAGGATATGTCCATTCCGCGCGACTACCTCATTCAGCTCGCGCAGCTTCTGCGCAACGCGGGCATCATCGAGGCCCGTCCGGGCAAGCACGGCGGGTATCGCCTTGCCAAGGACCCGGCAGACACGAACGTGTTGGAAATCCTCGAAGCTCTCGATGACGACGCCAAGCAGTCCACGCGTGCCAAGCGCGACGCGCGCAAGGGCGGCGCGATGGTGCAGGACATCAAGCAAGCATACGATCTCATCGAGGAAAGCATGGACGCTTATCTGGCCAGCTTGACCGTGCAGATGCTGCTCGACTGCGCTCGCAACGCAGAAGACAGCCGTGCGATCTTGGCCGAACGACTCCAGGATGAAAGCCGCCGTCTGATTGATGCCAAGTAGGCGTCAACGCAGCCGGCGGCTGCACCTTTCCAGCTAGATACCCAGCACCTGCATCACCAGCAGCACGGCGGTGAGCACGGTGACAATGCCCACGGTGACCCAGATGAGCACGCGTGACACGATACGCGAGCGATACGCGCCCATAACCCGCTTGTCCGCGGCGATGATGGCCATGAACACCAGCAGCACCGGCAACACGAGGCCATTGACGAACTGAGCCGTGAGCATGACGCCCATGAGGTCGATGTTCGGCACGAGCACGATGATGGCCGAAAACGCAATCACGAACGTGAAAATGCTCTTGAACAGCGGCGCTTCTTTCCACTTGAACGAAACGCCTGCTTCCCAGCCGAAGGCTTCGCAAATCACGAACGCCGTGGTGAGCGGAAGCACGCACGCGGCCAGGAACGATGCGGCGATGAGGCCGATGGCGAACAGCGCTTCGGCGTAGTGCCCTGCGAAGGGCGCCAGCGCGCGGGCGGCATCGGCGGCGGACTCGATTTCGATCCCCTGCGGGAACAGCACCGACCCCGTAGTCACGATGATGAACCATGCCACCAGGCAGGCGGCGATGGTGCCGGCCACCACGTCCACCTTCTGCGAGAACAGGTCTTTCACCGACACGCCTTTTTCCACGACGTTGCTCTGGTTGAAGAACATCATCCACGGCGCAATGGTGGTGCCAATCATGGCAATGACCAGCGATACAAAGCTCTGATCTTGTACGATGTGCGGCACCACGGTGCTGGTAAGCGCCTCTTCCCAGTTCGGCTCGGCCATGAAAGCCGCCACGATGTAGGTGACGAACACGAGCGACAGGATGAGGAACACCTTCTCCACGCGCTTGTAGCTGCCGCCCACCACCAGCAGCCAAACCGCCACCGCCGCAACGGGCACGGCCAGGTACTTCGACACGCCGAACATCTCCATGCCGCTCGCAATGCCGGCGAACTCGGAAAACGTGGTGGCCACGTTGCCGATGAGCAGCGCAAACATGGCGAGCGCCGTGAGGCGGATGCCGAAGCGCTCGCGGATGAGCGCGGCGAAGCCCTTGCCGGTGACGGCGCCCATGCGCGCGGCCGTCATCTCCACGACGATGAGCAGGATGCACATGAGGGGGATGACCCACAGCGTGGCGAAGCCGAACTTCGCACCTACCGTGGAATACGTGGATATGCCGCCCGCGTCGTTGCCGGCCATGGCGGTGACAATGCCGGGGCCGAGCGCGGCCAGCAACAGCCACATCTTCTTGGGTTGCTTCTTCTCGGGGGCTTCGGTCAGCTCGGCATCCATCACCGTGAGCTCCCTGTTCTCGTTCTTTTTCATCATCATGGCCCTACCTCCCGGCGTAGCCGATGATTTGCAGCAGCACAAGCGTGTACAAGGCAAGGAACAGGATGGAAGCGACGAGGCCTCCTAACACCTTGAGCAGGGTTGCCTTCGTCTTGTCGCCGCTCACGTCCTCTTCGATGGCGTCCCACGCGTCATCGACGGTGACGATGCCCAGCAGCACGCCGTGTTCGTCCACCACGGGCATGGCGGGAAGCTCGTACTTGAAGATGTCGGCGGCCACGTCTTCTTCCGTCTCGTCGGGCGTGGCGGAAATGACGTCGTCGAACATGACCTCGCGCACGGGGCGCGCATCGTCGGTGAGCACGAGGGTGCGCAGCGACAGCACGCCGATGAACTGGTCGTAATCGTCCAGCACGTACACGTAATGCACGGTGGGGTGGTCTTCGTCGAGCTCGCGCAGCACTTCGATGGTCTCGCCCACGGTGTTGTCGGCACGCACCGACACGAACTGCGTGGTCATCATGCCGCCGGCGGTGCCGTCCTTGTAGCCCAGCAGGCGGCGAATCTCGGTGGCATCTTCCACGCCCATGAGGCGCAGGAGCGTTTCGGCCTTCTCGTAGGAGAGGTCGCGCACGATGTCGGCCGCGTCGTCGGGGTCCATGTCGCCCAGCAGGCCGGCCGCGCGGGCATCGTCGAGGTCTTCGATGAAGTCGGCCTGGTACTCGTCGTCCATCTCCGAGATGGCCTCGGTGGCCTGCGCGTCGTCCAAATGCTGGAACACGTTGGCGCGTTGCTGCGGGTCGAGCTGCTCGAGGATGTCGGCAACGTCGGCGGGGTGCAGCTCGTCGAGGCGCTTGTGCGTGACGGACAGCTGCACTTCGGACAGGTCGCGATCGAGCAGGTCCATGTAGTTCCAGGCGATGATCTGCTCGTCGATTTTCTTGCCGAACAGCTTCGCTACGGCCACGACGGCGCGCTCGAGCCAGGGGGCCAGGCCGCGCAGGATGCCGCGCGTGCCCACTTCGGCGCCCAGCAGGCGCAGCTGCGAGCCAGATACGGAAAGCTTGAGATCGTTGACGCGCACGACTTTCATGCCTTGCGTATCGACAATCTGACGGTTCATGAGGTCGCGAGCGAGCAGAACTTCGTCAGGTTGCAGATAGCTGAAGCGGATATCGTGAGCTTCGGCATTGAGAACGATGCCGTCTTCGTCGAACGTTTCGACGTATTTGCGCCACGAGATCATGAACGGCACTTTGCCGGGACCCTGGAACGCAAGGCTGGTGATGCGCGGGAAGACTTCGCCGGTGGAGATGGCAAGATCGGAAATGGTACCGATCTTCTCGCCCTCGGTATCCACGACGGGCTTCCCCATCATTTGAGAGAGATAGAGCATGATTATTCCCTTACCGCAGTCATCCTTCAACTGCCGGTGTAAGGGGGAGCTGAAGGAAAACTACTTACTGTGAGGCTTCGATTTTCGAACCTTCAAGTACGTACCTTTCCTCTGGACAATAAAAAAACCGCACGTGCTGCTGCCAGTCGTTGCGGAATTAGAAGCTGAAATGGTGCGCCGTGAGGGATTCGAACCCCCGACGTACTGATTCGTAGTCAGTCCCTCTATCCAGCTGAGGTAACGGCGCACGTCGAAACAGCAAAAAGTATTATGCCGGTAATGCTGCGCCCTGTCAACGGCTTTTTCAGAGTTTTTGAAATAGTTCGGCAAGATTGGATTTGACCTGCGACGATGCAAAACTTCTCGTGCAAGTCCCGCATTCCGTCCGTGCACTTCGATACCGCATGTTTCACGTGAAACACTCGTTCGGGTGGCAGCTGATTAACGAGGCGGCGGCCTCAGCTATCGCGTGGTGCGAGGTGCTTAGGATAGAGCGGAACGTGTCTTCCATTCACCGTAGAAAGCGAGGATTCTCATGACGAAGACTGCAAAATGGTCGATGATCGGCGTGGTTGCCGCTCTGTTGTTGGCGCTGTTCGCCGTTGCCGGCTGTTCGAGCGACAACGCGGCCAACACCGACAACTACGACAACAACTCCGACATCGCCAACCCCAGCGTGGAGAACAGCAAGAACGGAACCGGTACGGACAACGGCGGCAGCCAGATGGGCGACGGCGGCAGCATCGGCGAGGGCACCGTGCTCAAGGTGCCGAACGGCTGGGCGGCGTATTCTCAGGGCGACATGCTGGTGCTGCTCGACTCCGACCAGGACGTTCAGTACCAGTGGACGGCCGAGGTTGACGGCAACACCGTGCTGAAGGACACCGACGCCGATCTTCCGTCCTCCAACTACAACGACCAGAACGCCAACGACGTGGTGGGCTCGGCCGGCATGCACGCCTTCGGCTTCTTGGCCGACGGCCAGAACAACGGCGACTCCACCATCACGATGAAGCTGGCGAACACGACGAACGCCGACGACGTGAAGACCACCATCGTGGTGAAGGCCACGGTGCAGGATGGCGCCTTCACCGCCGTGAGCATCCAGGAGTAGCGCAATCATCGTATAATGCAGGGTAATGCGAACACGCATGCCCGCGACGAAGGGAGAACCGCCATGAAGAAGCCGATGAAGCTTGTGTTGCTTGGGGCGTGCATGGCGGCCTTCGTCGCGTGTGCGGTGGGCTGCACGGCGGCGCAGAGCACGGCGGTCGAAGTCACCGACGGCCGTGCGCAGTTCTCGCAGGGCGAGCTCGAGGTGCAGCTCGATGCGAATCCCACGACGGGCTATGAATGGACGTGCGCCATCGAGGGCGATGCCGTGACGGCGGAGGGCGACAACTACGTGGCGTCGGGCGACGGCAACGAACCCAAGGCGGGCGAAGGCGGCGTGCAGATATTCGCCTTCAAAGCCTCCGGCTCGGGCGAAGCCACCCTCACCTTCACGTACGCCCGCTCATGGGAATCCACCGACAGCGACAAGGCCATCACCTTGAAGGCGACGGTGGAAAACGGGGAGTTCAAACAGGTTGAAGAACTATAGTATTATTTAGAGCATCAACGAAATCGCTGCAGGAATCGGTCGACGCGGGAGGGCGACGATGGGGAACGCGATCTCGCGCGATGCCGTGCCGTCCAACCTGGTAGGCGCACTGCTTCGCGCAGGGCTGAAAATGGAAACAGGGGGACTGGCGCTGTTGCTGGCATGGCAGCAGCGCGCGTTCGGGTTCGCGAGCATGCACTCGGTGGACCTCGACGTCTCGCCGCTGTTCGCTGCGTACATCGGTGCGGCGTGTCTGGGCATCTTCTGCCTCATCAGCTACAAGTTCGACATATCGGCCTTTTCGCGCACGTGGATGATTGCCCTCGTGAGCGTCTCGGCGTGCGCGGGCATGCTGGCCACGGTGTTTCTGGGCTTCGATGCGCTGACGGGTTGGGCCGATTACCTGGCCGGCGCGGTGGTGGGATTGGCCTCGTCGGCCATCATGTACGCGTGGTCGTTCTCGTTCGCGAAGATGGAGGCGAACGAGGCGTTCGCGGCAACGTTGGCAGCATTCGGCATTTCATCGGCTCTGTGCCTGGTCACCGCGTTGACCGGCGATTCCGTCCAGGTGGTGACGGCCGTGCTCCTCGGGCTGGGTACCGCGGCGTGCTACGTGGTTGTCGCGCGCAGGGAAGCGGGCGGCGACGCAGCGGCGGCAACGCCCGATCATCGGCCGGTGGTGGTGCGCCCGCGGCGCTCGCACGGATACATCTACGGACTTGCCGTCTACGCCATCGTGCTGGGCGTGACCGCGGGCACGAAGGCGGCGGGCTCGGTGCTGAGCATCAAATTCGAGCTCGATTGGGGCTCGGCCGCGCTCGGCTTGGCGGTGTGCTTCCTCGTGGCGCTCGTGTGGGCCGTGAGCAAGGGCCGACTGGGGCTCGCGTTCTTCGTGCGGCTGTCAACGCCGTGCATCGTGGTGATGCTGCTGTCGAACGTGGTGTTCCCCGTCCTGTCGACGTACGGCTCGCTCGTGTCGGAGTGCGTGTGGACGCTCGTGCGGCTGTTCGCGTTTCTGCTCATGCTCGAGTTGGCGCGCCGGGAGGAGGCGAGCATCGCCCTGCTGTTCCCGGGCGTGTTCTCGCTGCTGTTCCTGGGGTTCGCGGTGGGCGAGCTGGCGGGGCAGGTGCTGTTCCTGCATTTCGGCTCGGACGCGCAAACCGTGCTGTACGTCGATATCTCGCTCGTGGTGCTGGCGGTGGTGTCGGCGAGCTTCCTCATGGGCAACTGGGGCTCCGACCTCGATTCGTCGGTGGGCACGGGCAAGGCGCTGACTCCGGCGCCGGCGCACGTGGAACCCGCGAGCGCGGCGGTCGAGCGCGACGATGCCGTGCAGACGGCTTGCGCGCGGCTGGTGAAGGCGCACGGGTTGTCGGAGCGCGAGGCCGACGTCTTGGGGCTTTTGGCGAAGGGGCATACGCGCGTGTCCATCGCGAAGCGGCTGTTTGTGTCCGAGAACACCGTGCGCGTGCACGTCAAAAACATCTACGTGAAGCTGGGTATTCACTCCAAGCAACAGCTCATCGATTTGCTCGATAAATAGAATCTCCAGGTCAAACTACCTTTTTCAAAATCACCCGTTTTGGCATTAGCCGATTCCTATACTTCTGCCCTTGAAAGGCCGCCCGTCGAACCTCCGAGGGCGGCAGGAGAAGGCCGCGCCTCCGATGGGACGACGCGGCACGGAAGCGCGCCGGCCGTGAGGGCATCGCAGGCGACGCGTTCCGTCGAGCAAGGGGAAGGGAGCATCATGGAAAACGACATGAACCTGGACGAAGGGCTGGCACGCGGGCGATCGTATCTCTCGCGCCGCAGCTTCCTCAAAGGCGGCGCCGCGAGCGTCGCCGTGTTCGCTGCCGCGGGCATGTTCGGCTGCGCTCCGCAGGCGTCCACGACCGCGAGCAGCGGTGCGGATGACGCGGGTTCGTCGGCGGCTTCGGGCGGCGGCGAAGGCGGTGCCGGTGGCGCGGGCGGCCCCGGAGGTCCCGGCGGCGGCAACGCGGGTCCGGTCGACCGCACGGCGGCGAAGGAAGCGGCGAAGGCCGAGGGTCGCGTGTTCGGGTACTCGGGTCCGGGCGACTGGCTGGGCGAGGCTCCCAGCGTGACGGCCGACGAGACGGTTGACGCCGACGTGGTGATTGTCGGCCTGGGCCATTCGGGCACGCAGGCGTTCCTCGCGGCATGCGAGACAGTGGCCGAGGCGAACGGCGGCAAGGTGGACGGCAAAGTGGTGGCCGTCGAGAAGCAGCTTGAGAGCGCGATGAGCTGGTATGGCGAGGACTTCGGCTGCTTCAACGCGAAGTTCGTCACCGATCAGGGCTTCGGCACGTGGAACACGGGCGACATCGTGAACGAGTTCGTCACGCGCGGTGGCGGGCGCAACTATCCCGACATCGTGCGCGCCTACGTGGAGAACTCCGGCGCGACGCTCGACCACATGCTGGAAGTGGCCGCGGAAATGGGCATCGACGAGCGTTGCTACACGTACGACAACACGCAGGACGGCTGGGTCATCGTTCAGGCGAATATGGACTACGACAAGATTCAGGCGGGCACCGACATCTACGAGTGCCTGAACAAGACCAACTACCCGCTTACGCCGGGCACCAAAACCTGGGCGGGCGCCGTGCAGTTCATGGGCGAGTACAACGACGAGCCCATTCAGGGCGTCGCCGCGAACTCGGTGCTGCCGAAGGTGAATCAGGCGTGCCTCGACAAGGCCACGTCGTTGGGCGGCACCATCCGCTACGGCAGCACGGCCGTGGTGCTCGTGCAGAACGACAACGGCGACGTGACCGGCGTCATCGTGGAAGAAGAAGGCAAGAACATCCAGATCAACGTCACGAAGGGCGTTGTCCTTGCCGGTGGCGACTACTGCGGCAACCCCGATATGTGCTGGGCGCTGCTGAACGAGTACATGGAGCGCAACGAGCGCGAAGGCGGCTTGAAGGCCGACTTCTACAGCTTCATGGGCGGGCGCGACGGCTCGTCCGTCAAGCTGGGCTGCATGGCCGGCGGCTTCATCGAGCCCGCGCCGCGCGGCTGCATGATCCTCGGCGGCGGCTTGGGCGGCCCGTGGGGCGCGAACGCCATGCTGTGGCTGAACAGCAAGGGCGAGCGCTTCTGCAACGAGGGCAACCTCACCGGCGCGCAGACGGCAAGCGCGCGTCAGGAAGAGGGCTCGGCCTGGCTCGTCACCGATCAGAAGTGGATGAAGAGCGTGTGTGCGTCGGGCGTGGAGCATGGTGGCCCGAACGGCGGGCGTCCGCAGTACTACCAGGACATGCTGGACGGCATGGCCGCCATTCAGCCCGGTGCCGAGGGCGGCGAAGTGAAGAACTGCACCATCGCCGAGCGCGGCTACACCACGGTCATCGCGGCGAACACGCTTGAGGAGCTGGCAGGCTACCTCGAAGTTCCCGCCGACGTGCAGGACACGTGGCTCGAGTCGATCGCCCACTACAACGAGCTGTGTGCGGCGGGCGCCGACGCCGATTACGGCAAGGACAGCTCCGCGATGATTCCCGTTGACGAGCCGCCGTTCTACGGCATCAAGGGCAGCGTGGGCAGCCGCTCGGCGTCGCCTTCCATGGTGACCATGTCGGGCCTGATGACCGACAAGCACCTCAACGTGATGAACGAGGAGTACGCGCCCATCAAGGGCCTGTACGCCTGCGGCAACAGCCTGGGCGGCCGCTACGGCACGGGTTATTCCACGCCGTGCGCCGGCAACTCCATCGGCATGGCGGGCACGCACGGTCGCCTGGCCGGCAAGGAAGTTGCCTCGCAGTAAGGTTCGCCGGAGTACGCAGCGGGCGGGAGGGGAGTATGCTCCTTCCGCCCGCCTTTCGCAAGTTGGATGGCATCGCGCGG
Source organism: Eggerthella sinensis (assembly GCF_003339815.1). Lineage (GTDB taxonomy): Bacteria > Actinomycetota > Coriobacteriia > Coriobacteriales > Eggerthellaceae > Eggerthella > Eggerthella sinensis. The sequence continues at coordinate 74,716 of NZ_PPTT01000003.1, read as the reverse complement.
GGCGGTGCGGGGAGGAGCCCATGGTGGCGGAAAAGCGAGATCGAATTCTTCAGGCGGTCATGTCGGTGCTGGAGCGCGACTATGCGGGCGCGCCTGAAAAGGCGCCGCTCAACGAGACGAAGCAGTGGCTCACTGCGTTCGGCGAGGCGTGGAAGGGAAATCGGCTCGACGACGAGCTGTTCGCATGCTATCTGACGCAGTACCTCGCGACGCTGCACGATCCCAACCTGTCGCTGCTAGTGAGCGCGGAATGCCCCTATCAGCCTGAGCGCTGCGGGTTCTCGGTGCGCCGGTACGGCGATGAGCTGTACGTGGTCGAGGTGCGCGAGGACGAACGGTTCACGGTGGGCGACGCCATCGTGCTGCTGAACCGCAGCAAGCCCGACGACCATCTGCGCTACGCCATCGGCAACCCGGTGAACGGGGACGATCCTGATCGGCAGCTATGGGACGACCTCGTGTCCCGCTGCGCCCATGTGCTCGTGCGCCATGCGGACGGAAGCGAGGAAGACATGCGCATGAGGCGTTTCCCGCATGCGCACGCGGCCGTCGCGGAACCCGCCGACCCGGTTCGCGTGCAGGACGACGTGACCATCATCGACCTGCGCCGCGCTCCCGCCGTGTTCGACGATGCGACGTACGACCGCATCCTGACCGCCCTGTTCGCGGGGCGCGTCAACGTGGGCGAGGTGCTGGGCGACGAGGTGCAGTACACGAACTACACGGTTGGCAACTGCGCCGTGCGCCGCGCGCAGCTGATGGCCGTGCGGGCGTCGCTCGATCCGGTCGACGCCGGATGGGTGGACGAGGAGCTCGAGCGTCTGGCGTCGCACGAGGGAACGGGTTTCGTGCGCGAAGTTGAGCGCGAGGACTACGAGGTGCAGGGCGAGAACCCCGGCCGACCCGTGCGCTTGCTCACCGACGTGACCACGGGCGCGGCGGGCGAGCGCATCGTGCGGATTGCGCAGGCGGCGCGCAGCAAAGGGCTGGTTGACATGCGCGTGGTGGGCCGCGCGACAAGCGGGGCAATCGACTATGCGAATCCGCTCGCGGTGTCGTTCGACGAGTATTACACCCTCGTGTACCCCATGAGCAAGACGGAGGCCGCGTTCCGCGGCGAAGGCGTGTCGGGGACGGGCATCGCGCCGGATACCCTGGTCCCCTTCACACCGGAAGAGTGCGTCTCGGACGAAGTGCAACGCCGCGCGCTCGAACGCTAAATGCTGAGGTTGCGGCGGTCGAACACCACCACGGCGGCGGCGAACAGGGCCACGGCGCTCGCAGCGAGAGCGACGGCCCCGCCGACGGCCGAGGCATCGCCGGCGGCCAAGCCGTAGTAGTCGAACAGCGTGAGCGGGTTGATGTTCTGCAGGAACTCGAACTTGTCGCCCACTTTCGACACCATTTGCATGAGGAAGAACAGGATGCCCAGGCCGCCGCCCACCCACAGCGCGGCCGTGGCGTTCGAGAACAGGCAGGCCGATAGGAAGCACAGGCCGGCCAGCGCCAGCCACAGCGCCAACAACCCGGCGTTTACCCGTGCCAGGGCCTCGAAATCCAGCTCGCCGGGGAACATCCCCTCGCCAAAACCCACCTCGAGCGCCGTGACCACGGCTATGAGCGCTACGAGCACGGTCACCATCACGCCTACCATGGTCAGCGCGATGCGCGTGCGGCTGTTCGGCGTGGCAAGCAGGTAGGCCATCGCGCCGCGGTCGAGGTAGCGCACCATGAGCTTGTTCACCATGATGAGGATGAGCACGAGGATGAAAATGGTGAGCAGGAAGCCGTACAGGTAGTTCAGCATGAAGTCGATGAGGGTGGTGGCCTGCGTCGACATGCCGAATGCGGCGAATATCTCGGGCATGCTCTGCATCATGAGGTCGAGGCTCTCGCCCAGCTTCGGATCGAACATGCTGATGATCATGCCGATGTACATGGCAAGCACGGCGGCGATGATGCCGCTGACGAACAGGTTGGCGCGCAGCTCCTTCGCGAACAGCGTCTTATTCATGGGAGCCCCCTTTCTCCATCGTGCCGTACAGGTGCATGAACAGCTCCTCGAGCGTTTGCTCGCGCGCGGTCAGGTCGACGATGTCGTAGGCGGCGAGATCCTTCACGAACGCGTCGAAGTTTCCTGCAACGGTAACCTCGACGCTGGCGGCTCCCTGCGGCTGAGGCGACGCGTCGACGTGCGCGCGGGCGTAGCGGTCACGCGCCGCGGCATCGGCGAACGTGATGACGAACACGCGCTTGCGCGACTTCCGCACGTCGTCCATGCGCTCGACGGCGGCAAGCTGGCCCGCGCGGATGAAGGCCACGCGATCGCAGGTGCGTTCCACTTCCTCGAACAGGTGCGACGACAGCAGGATGGTGGCCCCGCGTCGCTTCTCCTGCAGCACGAGGTCGATGAAGCGGCTTTGCATGAGCGGGTCGAGGCCGCTCGTGGGCTCGTCGAGCAGGATGATGTCGGGCGAGGTCATGAACGCGCATACGAGGCCCACCTTCTGCTTCGTGCCCTTTGACATCTTGCGGATGCGCCGTGCGGGGTCGAGCTCGAAGTACTCCACCAGCTCGTTCATGCGCGTGCGGTCGCGCAGCTTCTTCATGCGGGCCATGAATTCCAGGAACGCCGCGCCGGTCATCTCGTCCATGCAGGCGATCTCGCCCGGCAGGTAGCCCAGATGCTCCTGAATGCGAGCGCGCTGACTGAAGCAGTTCAGACCGTTGATCTGCACCGTTCCCTCGTCGGGCCGGATGAAGCCCATGAGGTTGCGCATGGTCACGGTTTTGCCGGCGCCGTTCGGGCCCAGGAAGCCGAACACTTCGCCGCCCTCGACGGCAAACGACACGCCGAACACGCCGCGCCCGCTTCCGTAATCTTTCTTGAGCCCCCGGATTTCGATGACGGGGCTATGCTCGAGGTCACTCGGGTGACTCATCGGTACTCCTCCTTGTACGCATAGGCTTTCAGCATTTCGCACCAGCGGTACATTTCGTCCATCATGTCGTCGATGTCGATGCGCTGATGAAGCGCGCGCTGTTGGTGCAGGTAGCCGTCGGCCATCCAAATGAGCAGGTTGAGCACGTACTTCGGGTCAACGTCGTCGCGGAACCGGTCAAACCGCACGTTTTTGAAGTACGTCGAGAACATCAGATCGATCTGGCGCTGCGTCCAGCCGTCCATCGTTTCCTTGATGTCCTTGTGCTCCGGGTAGTAGGCCCGGATCGAGAATTCCAGCAGGTAGGGGAACTTGACGAGCACCTTGCGCTTGCTTTCGGACGCGTAGACGAGCAGGTCGAAGAAGTCGTCGATCTCGTAGAACGCGTCGTCCACCACGAGGTCGGACACCTTCTCCATGAGGCGTTCCATGAGGTAGAGGTAGAGTTCCTTCTTGTTCTTGAAGTAGAAGAACAGCAACCCCTTCGAGATGCCCGCCTTGCGCGCGATGGTTTCGGTCGAGGCGCTCTTGTAGTCGTTGCGTCCGAACGCCTCCACCGCGGCGTTGACGATGGCCTCCTGACGTTCGTCGGGCAGGTTCTCGAATTTCTCGAACTTCTCGTGCCGATTGTCCACGGGGCCTCCCCTCGTCCGGCTGGTAGGGCCTCGTTGACCGGCCGGTCAACGAGTTGAGGATCATCCTATACCGTTGACTATTTTTTAGAAGGGGTCGGAAGAAGATTTTTCCGGCGCGTGGGGCCCGGCGCGCCGCCCGCGCGCTAGCGGGCGTAGACGGTGCGCTTGCGGGTGACGAGGCGGTCGACGAACTCGGTGGCGGGCGCGCGCAGGATCTCGCACGGCTCCGCGAACTGCACAGCGCGGCCGGCTTCCATGACGAGCACCTTGTCGCCGAGGTCGAGCGCTTCGTCGATGTCGTGCGTCACGAACAGCACGGTGATGCCCGTTTGGCGGTGGATGCGCTTGATCTCGTCCTGCAAGGTGCCGCGCGTGATGGCGTCGACGGCGCTGAACGGCTCGTCGGCAAGCAGGATGTCGGGGCTTGCGGCAAGCGCGCGGGCGATACCGACGCGCTGCGCCTGCCCGCCCGACAGCTCGGCGGGGTAGCGGTCCATGATGTCGCGCGGCAGCTCGATGATATCCATCCACTTTTTCACGGCCTCGGCGGTGCGGGCCTTGTCGCCGCTGTTCAGCAGCGTGGGAACGTACGCGATGTTCTGCTCCACCGTGAGGTGCGGGAACAGCACGCTGCCTTGGATGGCGTAGCCGATGTTGCGGCGCAGCTCGATGGGGTCGACGCTCGACGTGGCGTGCCCGTGCACGAGCACCTGTCCCTCGTCGGGCATCACCAGCGCGTTCACCATTTTCAGCAGCGTCGTCTTGCCGCAGCCCGAGCTGCCGATGATGGTGACGAACGTGCCCTCGTCGATGTCGAGGCTCACGTCGTTCACGGCAACGGCGTCGCCGAAGCGCTTGGTCACCTGGTCGAACACGATGGCCGGCGCGGTGCTCTCCGTCATCTACATCAGCCCCTTCTCGGCCAGGAACGCGTCGGCCACGGCTTTCGGCTCCTGCCCCTGCGTCTCCACGGCGTTGTTCATGCGCGCCATGTCGGTGTCGGTGATGGCTCCTTGCAGCTTGAGCAGCTCGTCGCGCAGCTCGGGGTGCTTCTCGAGCGTGTCCTGCCGCACGACGTTGCCGCACAGGTAGGAGGGGTAGAAATGCCGGTCGTCTTCGAGCACGACGAGACGGTCGTCGGCCACCTTTCCGTCGGTGGTGGACACGACGATGGCGTCCACCTTGCCTTCGAACAGCGCCTGGTACTTCAAGCTGATGTCCATGTCGCGCGTGGAGCCGAAATCGATGCCGTACGCGTCCGCAAGGCCGGGGTAGCCGTCCTGCCGGTCGAAGAAATCAGGCTCGGCGCCGAAGCTCAGCTCGCCGGCTACCTGCGCCAGGTCGGAGTACGTGTGCAGGTTGTAGCGCTCGGCCACGTCCTTGCTCACGGCAAGGCCGAACGTGTTGTTGAAGCCGTACATGCCCACCCATTCGAGCCCCAGCTGCGACTCGTATTCCTGCTGCATGGTGTCGAACATGTCCTCCGAGTACGTGTCCTCGTGCTTGAGCACGGCGTTCCAGCCGGTGCCCGTGTACTCGGGATAGAGGTCGAAGTCGCCCTTCTCCATGCCGGGCTCGATGTTCGACGTGCCGCCGCCGATGCCCTGCGTGAGCTCCACGGTGAGGTCGGTGTCGTGTTCGATGAGGGTGTTCAGCATCTCGCCGAGGATGTACTGCTCGGTCATGGGCTTCGTGGCGATGTTCACCACGTTCTCGCCGCCCCCGCGGCTCATGAACGCGAACGCCCCGCCCACCACGAGCACCACGGCCGCGCAGGTGGCCACGACGGGCGCCAGGCGGCGACGCGGCTTGCGGGCGGGTTCGTCGCCGTCGGCTGAGCGGCTGCGGCGCCGTTTGCGCTGCGGCTCGAGGTGGCGGCGCGTGGATTTTTCGGCCAGGCCCAGCAGCAGGTCCACCACGATGGCCAAGAGCGCGATGAGCACGCTGCCCGCCAGGGTCATGGCCGTATTGCCGGTGGTGATGCCGCGATAGATGGCAACGCCAAGGCCGCCCGCGCCGATGAAGCTGGCGATACCGGCGAGCGCGATGGTCATGGTGGCCATGTTGCGGATGCCGCTCATGATGATGGGCGCGGCCAGCGGCAGCTCGATGCGGTACAGCAGCTGCCGGTCGGTGGAGCCCATGCCGCGCGCGGCTTCGATGATGGCGGGGTCGATGGTGGTGAGGCCGGTGTACGTGTTGCGCACCATGGGCAGCAGCGCGTAGATGGTGAGGGCCACGACGGCGGTGAGGTCGCCGATGCCGGTGACGGGAATGAGGAAGCCGAACAGCGCGATGGACGGGATGGTGTACACGAAGTTCACCAGCGCGAGCACGGGTTTCGCCCCGCGCCGCCACGCCGCGATGGCAATGCCCAACGACAGGCCGATGAGGGCCGCAAGGGCAATGGACACGAGCGAAATGCCGATATGCTGAAGCAGTAAGTCGAAAAACCACGCGCGCTTTTCGACGAGCAGGGTGAACATGGATTCAATCACAGGGAGATCCTCGCTTTCGGGCGCGTGCCTCCATTGTAGGGAATTCGCTTCGCTTCTCGACCAAGGAGCGGGTGCGTTGACCAATCGTCACCGGTTGGCGACGCGAAGGCCACCCTGTGGTTTTCGCCGAGTAACTGACCCGTGTTCATTGCGCGCGACGCTTATGCGCTTTATCATAATAAAGAGAGACGTTTTTTCCCATCTGCCATACCCATCAGAGGCCGCACATTCAGGGGCGGTCGACATGTTCGTTTCGGAAGAGGGGCCGCGTGCGCGCGGCAGGAAGGACGCGTCATGAATGAAGAGAAGAAGATCGCGCTGTACGAGAACTTCAAAGCGATCAATTCCATCGATCCCGCAAGCTACGAGCAGTTCGACGTGAAGCGCGGTCTGCGCAACGCCGACGGCACGGGCGTGGTTGCAGGGCTCACCAACATCGCGAACGTGCACGGCTACGTGGTGTCCGATGGCGAAAAGGCCGCTGACGAAGGCATGCTGCGCTATCGCGGCTACGACGTGTACGACCTGCTGGACACGTCGGTTGCCGACCGCCGTTTCAGCTTCGAGGAAGTGGCGTACCTGCTGCTCATGGGCGAGCTGCCCACGCAGGAGCAGCTCGACGGCTTCATCGCCGTGCTCGACGCCGAGCGCGAGCTGCCCGACGGCTTCACCGCTTCCATGATCATGCGCGACACGCCGCCCGACATCATGAACATGCTGCAGCGCACCATCCTGCTGCTGTACGCCTACGACCCGGATGCGGAAGATCGCTCGGCGCACCACGAGATTCACACCGCCATCTCGCTCATCTCGCGTCTGCCCCGCATCATGGTGCTGACGTACTACGCCAAGCAGGCGCGCTACAACAACGGCTCCATGATCATGCACCGCTTCATCCCCGGCCAGTCCACGGCCGAGACCATCCTGTCCATGCTGCGCCCCGACCGTCAGTTCACGCCGGAGGAAGCGCGCATGCTCGACATCATGCTGTGCCTGCACGCCGAGCACGGCGGCGGCAACAACTCCACGTTCACCGCGCGCGTGCTGACCTCCTCCGACACCGATCCGTACTCCACGTACGCCGGTGCCATCGGGTCGCTGAAGGGCTGGAAGCACGGCGGTGCGAACCATCAGGTGCTCGCCATGCAGAAGGAGCTCAAGCAGAACGTGGCCGACTGGTCCGACGAGGGACAGGTGGCCGACTACCTGGCGAAGATCGTGAACAAGGAAGCCTACGACCGCACGGGCCTCGTGTACGGCATGGGCCATGCCGTGTACACGAAGTCCGACCCGCGCGCCATCATCTGCAAGCAGTTCGCCGAGAAGCTGGCGGTGGGCACGGAGTACGAGGCCGAGTTCAACCTGCTCAAGAGCATCGAGCGCCTGGCGCCCGAGGTCATCTTGCGCGAAAAGGGCACGAACAAGGACATGTGCGCGAACATCGACATGTACTCCGGCTTCGTGTATTCGATGATGGGCATCCCCGAGGACCTGTTCACGCCGCTGTTCGCGTGCGCGCGCATGTCCGGCTGGGCGGCGCACCGCTTCGAGGAGATCGTCTCCGGCAAGCGCATCATCCGTCCCGCGTACAAGTCGGTGCGCAGCGGCAAGCGCGACTACGTGCCCATGAGCGAGCGCTAGGTCGTTCGCACAGCATCAGCACCACGTGAATCGAAAGGGGCGCGCATCGAAGCCGATGCGCGCCCCTTCTTTGCACGTACGCACGTTTCACGTGAAACAGAGTGCGTGGCGGGTCGGGGCATGCCGTGCGTTTGGCATCGGTTGCGCAACCGGGGCGTTGCGCGGCGGCGACGGATTGCGTGCTGTGGGCATCGGGCCACTAGACTGGGTTCGTCGCGCGCGTGCGCGACGGACGCGGACGGAAGGCGGTCGGAATGCAGCAGGCAACAGGAGCGGGGGCGGGTGAGACCACGCGCTCGAAGAAGAGCATGATGGTGATGATCCTCGCGTGCTCGTTTCTGGCGTCGTTTGCGCAGACCATGGTGAACATCGCGTTGCCCGACGTGGCCGACCACTTCGGCGTCACGCTGTCGATGGCGAACTGGCTCATCGTGGGGTACACGGTGGTTGCCGCCACGTCCATCACGCTCGAGGCGTTCCTGCTCAACCGGTTCGGGCTGCGCCGGGTGTTCTTCGTGGGCACGGGGGCCATTGCGCTCGGCAGCGCCTTGGCGCTGGTCGCGCCTGACTTCCCCACGCTGGTGGGGTGCCGCCTCGTGCAGGCGGTGGGCACCGGGCTGTTCTACCCGACGGCCACGAGCGTGCTCACCACCATCTCGCCGAAGCGGCTGCTGGGCGTGCGGCTGGCGCTGAACAGCGGCGCCATCGCGGTGGGGTTGGCCGTGGCCCCCGTCGTGTCGGGCCTCGTGCTCACGTTCTTCGGATGGCGCGCCATGTTCGTGGTGCCCTGCGCGCTGGCCGCGGCGTTGATGGCGGTGGGCTTTTCGCGCATGCACGACGTGCGGCCGCGGCAAAGCGAGAAGGTCGACCTGCTGAGCGCCGTGCTCAGCCTGGTGGGGCTCGGCGCGCTCGTGTACGGGCTGGGCGAGATCACGCACGACTTCTTCCCCGCGCTGGCGGGGCTGCTCGTGGGCGCAGCGGTGATCGCGCTGTTCGTGCATCGTCAGCTGAAGCGCGAGAACCCGCTGCTCAACCTGCGCCCGCTTGCGCACCCGCGGTTCACCATCGGCATCGGGCTCAACATGCTGGGCGCCATGGTGTCGTTCTCGCTGAGCGTGCTGCTGCCGCTGTACTACGAGGGCGCGCAGGGGCTCACCGCGTTCTTCGCCGGCGCCCTGCTGCTGGGCCCCGTGCTGGTGAACGCGGGCTTCCTGTTCACGGGCGGCAAGGTGTACGACCGATGGGGCATCTGGCCGCTCGTGCCGGGCGGCTTCGCGCTTGCCGTGGTGGGGCTGACCGGGGTGGTGCTGGCAGCCGGCGGACGCGTGACGTGGGTGGTGGTGCTGGCTTCGGTGGCGGCGTACGCGGGCCTCGGGTTCGTGACGGCACCGTCGAAAACGGCGGGCCTTGCGCAGCTTCCCTCCGAGATGCTGCCGCACGGCGCCGCCATCAATTCGACGTTCGTGCAGATAGCGAACGCGGTGGGCTCGGCGCTGTTCGTGGGCATCCTGTCGTCGGACGTGCTGCACGACACGGCCGCCGGCTTATCGAAGCCCGCAGCCTACGCCGCCGGATTTGCCGACACTATGATGATAGCCATCGGCATAGCCGTGGCCGCGGGAGCGCTCGCGTTTTTCTACGCCCGCGCGCTGCACAAGAAGCGATGAGGGGAATAGCGGCGAAGGGAAATCTGGCGGAGGTGGTAGGATTTGAACCCACGAAGCCTTGCGGCTTAACAGTTTTCAAGACTGCCGCCTTCGACCACTCGGCCACACCTCCGCATAGGTGAATGCGTATCGGGAGAATCGTCGCCGAATGTTTCACGTGAAACATTCGTTCGCACCAAGCTTTTTCGCGGCGCGTTCCCGAACGCATCGGTAGGATACCATATAATAGGCGGCATGATCGACGAAGACTACATGCGCATGGCTATCGACGAGGCGCACCGCGCCGAGGCGCTTGACGAGGTGCCCATCGGCGCCGTTGTCGTGTACGAGCCCATCGACCCCGCAACGCGTCGCCCGTTGGCCGAGCCGCAGGTGATTGCCCGCGCGTGCAACCTGCGCGAGACGACGCGGGACCCCGCGGGGCACGCCGAGTTCATCGCGCTCAAGCAGGCGGCCGAGCACCTGGGCGTGTGGCGCCTGACGGGCTGCACCGTGTACGTGACCTTGGAGCCGTGCATCATGTGCGCGGGCCTCATGCATCAGGCGCGGGTTGATCGCTGCGTGTACGGCGCAGCCGATCCGAAGGCGGGCGCGCTCGGCACGCTGTACAGCGTGAACGCCGACGAGCGCCTCAACCACACGTTCGACGTGACGCCGCGCGTGCTCGACGACGAATGCGCTGCGCTGCTGCGCGATTTCTTTGCCAAGAAGAGGAAGAAACGGGTGAATCCCTCATGACGCAAACGACTCCCCTCCCCGCCGACGCCGACCGCCGCGCCGCGGAGCGCGCCGAGCGTCTTGCGAGCGACGAACACGCCGTGGACATGCTGGCGGTAGCCCGCGTTGCGCAGGGTGTGGACGTGGCCGCCTTCAACACGCCCGCCGCCGTGAAGCTGGTGGCGCCGGCGAAGGTGAACCTGTTCCTGGACATCGGCGCGAAACGCCCGGACGGCTACCATGACGCCATCAGCATCATGCACGCGCTCATGCTGCACGACGTGCTGCGCATGAAGCTGGAACCGGGACGGGGCGAGGGCCTCAGCGTCGAGCTGTCGTGCATCGCGCGCGAGGGGCTCGTGCCGCTCGACGTGCCTGTCGAGCGCAACATCGTCACGAAGGCTGTGCGGTTGCTGGCTGCCGCCGTCGGCCGCACAGGCGATGAGACCCTGGCCGTGTGCGTCGAGAAGCACATCCCCGCCGAAGCCGGTCTGGGCGGCGGCTCGTCCGACGCGGCCGCTGCGCTGCTGGGAGCCGCGCACCTGTGGGGCGTGCCGGCCGACGACCCACGCATCGAGGAAGCGGCACGCAGCCTGGGCGCCGACGTGGCGTTCTTCCTGCACGGCGGCTGCGCGTGCTTCACCGGCGTCGGCGACGTGTTCGCGCACAACCTGCAACCCATGAACACGAACGTGGTGCTGGTGAAACCGGAGGGCGGCGTGTCGACGGCCGCCGCGTACCGTGCGTTCGACGAGCACCCCACCGCGATTCCCGCAGCCGACCGCGACGCGGCTCTCGCTGCCCGCCAGGCGAGCGACGTGCCGCTGTGCAACAACCTCGTGCCCGTTTCCGAGCAGCTGTTGCCCGCGCTCGTGGACATCCGCACGTGGGCGAGCGAGCGCAGCGACGTGGAGCGCGTGCTCATGTCGGGCAGCGGCTCGGCGGTGTTCATGCAGTGTCCCACGTTCGCCGACGCGGGTCGCGTGGCGGCCGAAGCGCGCATGCGCGGCTGGTGGGCGCGCGCCACCACCTTCGGCTCGACGCGCGCAGCCGTCGTCCCGAACCGCTAACCCTCGTCGGGCTCGGCTTCCACGCGCATGCCCCGCTTCGTCAGCACGACGCGGAAGGGGTAGGCCAGCAGCTCGACGCCCAGCACGATGATGTGGTGGTCGATGCTGCCGAACGGGTTCGACACCAAGAGGATGGACACCACGAGGTTGAACACGGCGAATGCCAGAATCAGGATGAACCGTTCGTGCGCGGCGATATGGCGCAGCGTGTCGTCAAACCCGTGCGCCGCCTTCAACAGGCCCAACACGCCCCAGATCACGCCGATGTAGATGATGGAGGCGCTGCCCTGCAGCACGGCCACCACGCCTACCACGCCCATGACGAGCCCGGTGCCAATGCTGTGCTTTCCCGCTTCGAGCTTGCGGGCGCGCACGCCCGCCACCACGCTCGCGATGCCCGACACTGCCATGACGCCGCCCAGCAGGTACGGCAGCGTCAGCACGATGTCGCTGGGGAGCAGCACGCACCCGAGGCCGATGAGCGGCAGCAACAGCAGCGCGACCACCGACACCTTACCGACGTTGCTGCGATGTTTGAACGTTTCTGCGATATGGGAATCGGGCATGGCAACCACGACGGCCTTTCTGCGGGGGCGGGAGCGGAGCGGGAGGTATCCCGAAACCTATCATGCGCGGGAAAAGGACGCCCGAAAGCCCGCGAAGGGTGCGGGAACCGTCAGCCTTCTGAAACATAAGCGTTACGGTTTGGTTTACCGAATGGTTCCATATTCCCTCAAAGGGTTGCGCGATGGTAGAATGCTGTCTACGTAATAGCGAAGGAGCGATATGAGCATTCCATTGATCATCATCCTTGTCATCGTCGTCGTGTTGGTTGTGGCCGTGATCGGGCTGTACAACAACCTCATCAAGCTGCGCAACATGGTGGACAACGCCTGGGCGCAGATTGATGTGCAGTTGCAGCGCCGTCTCGATCTCATTCCGAACCTCGTCGAAACCGTGAAGGGCTACGCGGCTCACGAGAGCGGTACGCTCGAAGAGGTGACGAAGGCGCGCACCGCCGTGATGAACGCCGGCACGCCCGAGGGCAAGATGGAAGCCGACGGCATTCTGACCGGCGCGCTGAAAAACCTGTTCGCCGTTGCCGAGGCCTATCCCGACCTCAAGGCGAACACGAACTTCCAGCAGCTGCAGGCCGAGCTTTCCAACACCGAAGACAAAATCAGCTACATGCGTCAGAGCTTCAACGACACGGTGATGAAGTACAACACCGCAATTCAGACCTTCCCCGCGGTGCTCATCGCCGGCATGATGGGCTTCAAGCAGCGCGACAGCTTCGACGCGACTGCCGGTGCCGAAGTTGCACCGAAGGTGCAGTTCTAAGTAGACTCGACGAACGCCGCCCGAGCCGGGCGGCGTTCGTGTGAAGAAATCTTCCGCGTAGGATTCGCCGCACTTCCCTCGCGTGCGGTCATACGCTCGTATATCGGAGCTGCCTTCATGAACAAGGTTTCATCGCGTAAGCGCGATCGGCTCGGACGTATGCTCGACTCGGGTCCGGTCTATGCAATCGCCGCGCTTATCTTGCTGGTTCTGCTCGCATCGTTCTATGCCGTGCTGCTGGTGAACATGAACGCCATCGACACGAAGACCGAAGACCTCAAGCAACATCCGTACACGGTCACGGTGGCCTCGGGTCGAACCGAGACCTTGCTCATGCAAATTCGCACGCTCGACGATCGGCTGGCGTACACGCGCACGCCCGAAACGGTGGCAAGCGTCAAAACCGACTTCGCCATCATCGATACCGAGCTCAAGGACGCCATCGACATGATAGCGAAGCGCTGTCGCGGCAATACCGAAACGGCGCAAGCGCTCGTCGACGAATACAGCGACCTGCGCATCGAGCAGCAAAAGCTGGTCAGCCTGAGCCTGAGCGATGCGAGCGACGAGACGATCTCGGACTTCCTTGCCTTCAACATCAACCCGCGCATCGACGTGATGGTGGAGCACAACGACGCCATCATGAACAACGCCTCCCAATCGTTCGATCGGCTCTACGATGCCGTTACCGCCACGCGCGTCGATGCCATCACCACCGCAACGGTGCTCATGGCCGCCGTGCTGCTCGCGCTCGTGCTGTTCTTCTTCGTGCTCAGGCGCAAGAACCGCCAGCAAGAAGAGTTGCAGGAAAGCTTGCGTCGCGCCGTCGCCACCGCGCTCGATGCAAGCGAGGCGAAATCGAAGTTCCTGTCGAACGTGTCGCACGATATTCGCACGCCGCTGACGGCCATCATGGGCCTCACCGACATCGCCTACGAGCACGCCGACGACGAGAAGCGGGTACGGGAGAGCTTGGGCAAGGTACAGCTTTCGTCGCACCATCTGTTGAACCTCGTGAACGACGTGCTGGATATGAGCAAGATAGAGAGCGGCCAAATCGACCTGAGCTCGAGGCCGTTCGATATTCGCTCGGTGGTGGAAACGCTCACGTCCATCGTGCGGCCGCAGGCCGATACGAAGCACCTCACGTTCGCGGTCTCGCGCGTCGAGGTGGCGGACGGCCTGGTGATGGGCGACGAGATGCGCGTGAGCCAGGTGCTTATCAACCTGCTGGGCAACGCGGTGAAGTACACCGAGCCGGACGGTCTGGTGAATTTCGAGGTGGAGGAGCTCACGTCCGAAGAGCGCGAGCGCTTCATCGACGAGCACGGCTTGCCCTCCTCCGCGATGGACGAGAACGGCAGCGAGCGCCCCGTGCGCCTCATCCGCTTCATCGTGGAGGACGACGGCATCGGCATGTCGAAGGAATTCATGTCGCGCGTGTTCGACCCGTTCGAGCGCGAAGACGTTCCGACGCGTCTGTCGGTTGAGGGAACGGGCCTCGGCATGGCCATCGTGAAGAACCTCGCCGATCTCATGGGCGGCACCATAACCGTGCGAAGCCAATGCGGAAAGGGCTCCTGCTTCACGCTCATCCTGCCGTTCGTCGCATGCGAGGGCGAGGAATGCGAAGAGCAGCTTGCCGAAACGATGATGACCGAGCACCTCGCCTCCGACGAGCCGGTTGAAACCTGCTCGTGGTCGCACGTGCACGCGCTGCTTGCGGAGGATAACGAGATCATCGGCGAGATTGCCGAAGAGATGATCACGTCGACGGGCGCAACGGTGGAGCGCGCGTGGAACGGCATTGAGGCGCTCGAACTGCTGGAAGGCGAGCCCGAGGACCGTTTCGACCTCATCTTCATGGATATTCAGATGCCGGGTATGGACGGGCTGGAAGCGGCGCGCGCCATCGTGGAGCGGTATGCAAAGGCGGGACGGAAGCGCCCGCCCATCATCGCCACCACGGCGAACGCCTACGTGGAAGACCGCCAGCGCGCGTTCGAGGCGGGCATGGACGGTTTCGCGGTGAAACCCATCGGCATCAGCGAGGTGTGCCACCTGTTCCAGACGTTTGTGGAGCGACCGGGCGACGAATAGGTTGCCCGTTGAGTTGTTGTCGTACTGGTGGGCGCGGGTCTGGTATGATGCCGACAACGTTAGCCGCTGCCGGATGCTCGCGCATCCCGACCGGGGAAAGGAATGCCATCGATGATCGCTCGTCTTTCGCGTATCGTGCCGTTGCTCATCGTGCTCGCCGTGGTTGCGGCGATCGTGTACATCGTTGCTGCCTGGCGGTATTCCCCGAACCGCGCCAAGGAGCTGCTCATCAAGATGTTCACGGCCATCACGGGCGTGCTGTCGGTGTTTTTCTTGCTGGCATGCGCATACGCGTGGCTCGAACACAACGATGCGGTGTTCGACCTGGCGTTCAGCTTCCTGCTGACCACACTTATCGGTCTTGCCGTGACGCGCATCTGCCGTCGGGTGTTTCTGCGGCACAACCCCGCGTACCGCATCAAGGCGGCGAAAACGACGCGCCCCGGTTCGCTTTTCGACCGCTGGCGCAAGCGGTAGGTACAAGAAAACCCTCGGCCGAGCGCGAGGCTCGAAACGAGGGTTTGAAATGCGGTGGCGGAGAGCTGGGGATTCGAACCCCAGACACCCTTTTGGGGTGTACTCGCTTAGCAGGCGAGCACCTTCGGCCTCTCGGTCAGCTCTCCGCGGTATAATAGGTGCGGTTTGCTATGATACCGTGACCACCTCCAAGTTGCAAGGAGCATGATCGTGCAAAACATGAGCGGTTCGCAACTTCACGCTTCCTTCGCCGTTTCTCGAAGGAACCTGGCGTTGCTGTGCGCACTTTGCGTGGCGTTGGCGCTTGCCATCGTGGCGCTTGCCCCCTCCCCGGCCCATGCGAAGTCGTACACCATGCCCAAAGTGGATATTCAGGCGCAAGTGGAAACCGACGGCTCGCTGCAGGTGACCGAGCAGCGCACCTTCGATTTCGATGGCGATTTCACGGCCATATGGTGGACGTTCAACGGGCTGCCGTCGAATGCGTCGCTCAAGGTCAACGGCGTGCGCATGGCGAACGTCGACAGCGACGGGGCCGTGACGGGCGAATGGACGACGCTGCCGAGCGAGGCTTTCGTGCTGGATTGGCGCGACTCGGGCGGCCCGGGCAAGGACTCCTATTCCGTGGACACGCCGAAAAACAGCGTGTACGTATTCTTCGACGCCTCCGACGAGCGCCGCATCATCGAGCTCGACTACACGGTGGTGAACGGCGCGCAAGCGTATCAGGATGTGGGCGAGGTGTACTGGCAGTACATTGGCTCGCAGTGGGAAGAGGCATCCGACGACGTGACCATGACGCTTGCGCTGCCCGTGCCGCAGGGCACCGAGGTGCAGCCGGGCGAGAACGTGCGCGCCTGGGGACATGGGCCGCTCGACGGCGTGGTGACGGTGAACGCCGACGGCACCGTGACGTATAAGGTGCCGCACGTGAAGGCCGGGCAGTACGCCGAGGCGCGCGTAGTGTTCCCCGTGAACTGGCTGACGAACCTGTCGGCCGAGAGCGCGCAGCTGCATCAGGGGCAGAACCGCCTCGACGAGGTGTTGAAAGACGAGCAGTCGTGGGCCGATCAGGCGAACCGCGACCGCGTGCTGTCGCTTGGATTCGTCATCGGCTGCGGCGTGATCTGCGTGTTGCTACTGGTGTGGGCGCTACGTGCGTACTTCAAGTACGGTCGCGAACACAAGCCCTCGTTCACCGACGAGTATTGGCGCGACGTTCCCGACCCGTCGGTTCATCCGGCGGCCATCGGCCGCCTGTGGCGCTGGGATCGCGAAAGCCAGGACGACTTCACGGCCACGCTCATGCACCTTGCGCACATCGGCGCCATCCGCATCGACGCCGGCAGCTACACGGAGCCGGGCGCCTTCGGCCGCACGAAGGACGTCGCCGACTACTACATCACGAAACTGCCCGCGGCCAGCGAGATCTCCGACCCGCTCGATCGGCGCACGCTCGATCTCCTGTTCGACCGTTTTGCGAACGGGGCCGACTCGCTGTGGTTCGGCACCATCAAGAAGTATGGCGAAGATCACCCGCAGGATTTCGTCGACGCGATGCAGGGGTGGCAGGGCGCGCTGTCGGCCGAGACGAACCGCGAGGACTTCTTCGAGGCCAAGGGCAGGCGCTACCAGGGCTACCTCATCGCGCTCGCCGTGGTGGTGGCCGTGGCCGGCGTTGCCATCTGGCTGATCATGGAGAACTTCATCCCGCTCATCTTCATGGTGCCCACGGCCATTGCGCTGGGCGTCATCGCGAACTACATGCCGCGCCGCAGCGTGCGCGGCAACGAGCTGACGGCCAAGAGCAAGGCGCTGCGCAACTGGCTGCGCGACTTCTCGTCGCTTGACGAGCGCCCGCCCACCGACGTGAAGGTGTGGGGCGAGTTCATGGTGTACGCGTACCTGTTCGGCGTGGCCGACCAGGCTATCAAGCAGCTGCAAACCACCATGCCGCAGCTGTTCGAATACGACGGCTCGATGGGCATGACGTACATGCCGTGGTGGTTCTGGTACACGGGAGGCCACAACGCGGCCGGTGCGGCCATGCCCTCGGTGGGCGATATGCTGCACACGTCCATGGCGAACACGATGTCGACGGCGCAGTCGGCGCTGTCGGCCGCGAGCGGGAACTTCTCGAGCGGCGGCGGTTTCGGCGGCGGGTTCTCCGGCGGCGGAGGCGGCGGCTTCGGCGGAGGCGGCGGCGCCCGATAACGTGCTGGTAGGCGAAGCGGCCCCGGAATTCCGGGGCCGCTTCGTTGAGGGAGGGGGAGGGGTCGGAGAGGGTTTCAGGTGGCGTTACGCGAGGGATTTCACGATTTCGTTCGCAACGTGCACGCCCGAGCCGAGGGCGAGGCCCACCGAGGCGCCCGGGTTCGTGTAGTACGGTACGCTGTAGACGCTGCCCTGATCGACGCCCGCAACGTAGAGGCCGGGGATGGGCTTGTTGTTCGTGTCCATGGCGCGCAGATGGCTGTCCACCTTGGCGCCGCCGTTGGTTCCCCAGGCGCTCGGAACGTATTCGAAGAGATAGAACGGCGCGGTTTTGACCGGCTTGAGGAACGGTGCGCTCTTGCCGAACTCCTCGTCGATGCCGCTTGCGCAGGCGGCGTTGTACGTTTCGACGGTTTGCTCGAGGGCGTCGAGCGAGAACTTCTCGGCAAGCTCGGCGATGGTGTCGGCCTTGAGCGCCCATCCTTCGTCGATGGCCTCTTGCAGGTGCTTGTCGGCGTTCTCGGGCGTGGTCTTGTAGTAGTCGGCCTCGGGGCCGGCCACCCAGCTTTCGGGTTCGCCCAGGTAGGCGTAGATACCGTCGCCCTTCACCGCTTCGTAGTAGTCGGAATCCATGATGACGTACGCCTTGCCGGCGCGGATGAGCGCCTCGCCGCCGATGGCGAGCGGCAGCTCGGCGATGCGCTCCTCGTTGATGAAGCGCTCGCCGGCCGTGTCGGTGTACAAGCCGCCGAACAGCCAATAGCCGTAGTGCTCGTTGAGGTTGTGGTAGTCCTCCGTGAAGGGGCTGCTGCTGGTGGCGGCCGACACTGCGCCGCACTCGTTGCCGAGGACGGCGAAGTTGCGGTCGAGCGCGCCGCCCGCGTCGAGCACCATGGCGATGCCCGTGCCGTCGGACAGGGAGTTGCCCAACGAGAACACGCGGGTGTTGAACACCTGCATCTGCATGTCCTCGCCGCCCAGGAAGCCGCCGGTTGCCACCACCACGTTGGGTGCCATGATGTCGATGCCCTTGTCGGTTTGCAGGCCCTTCACCGCGCCGTCTTCCATGATGATCTTCTCGCCGCCCGTGCTGTACAAAAACGTGCCGCCCGCCGTCTCGATGGCCGAGACGAGGGGAGCCACGCGCTCTTCGCCACCCGTCTCAAGGTAGTGGCGGGCGCGGAAGCCGTTGCCGTACACGTCCGGCCACAGCGACATGGGAATGCCCAGGTCGATCATGCTGTTGAGGGCGTCGCTCGTGCCGGCGAGGCACCTGCGCAGCAGCGCGCCGCTCACGCTCGTGCGCGAGAAGTCGTACATGTACGTGAACAGGGTGTCCAGGGTGACGGTTTCGCCCTCCTGCTCCTGCAGCTTCGTCTCGCAGGCGGCCGGGCCGCCGCACATGCTGAAGTTCGACATGGCCGCCGACGGCGCCTTCTCCACGACGATGACGCTCTTGCCGGCTTCGGCAAGCTTGAGTGCCGCCATGAGTCCCGCCGCGCCGGCGCCTACCACCACGACGTCGCACGACTGCTGTTTCGAGCCCTCCTTGCGGGGGATGCTCGTGCCGGCGGCACCGGCAGCGGCGTCCGCTTCGGTTGCGTTCGCTTGCGCGGTTGCCGTCGCGCTCTGCTGCGGCGCGCAGCCGGCCAGCCCGGCGCCGGCGGCAAGCGACCCCAGCGCTGCCAGCCCCAAAAACGAACGACGATCCATTGCTGTTCCCATCAAGTCCTCCTTTGTGCGTTATGATCGAGCGAGGGCCATCGTAGTGCCGCTGCGGCGCGAAAACATCACCGCGGCGAGAGGGTATGCTCATGATCTGGAGAAACGGGAGAAAAATCACCTCGATGCGGTGATGTTCGCCCCGCGTGCCGCGTAGTACCGTGGCGGTGGATCAGGGAGGAGCAGCATGGGGAACGCATCAACCACTTCGCGTATCGACCGCATTGCGGCGCGGTTCGAGCCGCCGTTTCCGCTGCGCCTGCTGGGCGTGGGGCTGACGTACGCGTGGAGTTCGTGCTTGTGGGAGATTCCGCTTGCGGTGGGCGATGCCCCGGCGCTCGCGTTGCAGGGGACGCTGCTGTGGCTGGTGTCGGCGGTGCTGACGCCGGTGGCCTGCCTCGTGCTGGCGTTGATGTTTCGGGGCCGTGAGCTGTCGGCGTCGAACTCGATGTACGTGGCGGGGCCGTTGCTGGCGGTGGCGGGCACGCTTGCCGCGCTGTGGTACCCGTACGCGAGCGGGGCGGCCGCCGCGTTCGCGCTTGCGGTGGGCGGCGTAGGCACGGGCATCGGGCCGGTGGTGCTCATTTTATTGTGGTCGTGCGAGCTTGCGCGTATCGAACCCGACGTGGCCGAGACGGCCATCCCCGCTTCGTTCGTCACCACGCTGCTGTGCGTGCTCGTGGTGCCCAGCTTGTCGGGCGTTGCGGCTGCGGTGGTGGTGGCGCTGCTGCCCGTGGCTTCGGGCGTGCTGTTGCTGCTGACGAAGCGCTCGGTCGACCAGCGCGTCGTCGCGCGGTTCGACCCCACCGAGACGCCGCACGACGCGCGCGTGCGCACGGCGAACGTGGTGCGCGCGTTCGTGCTGATTGCGGTGGCGTACGGCATTGGCTGCACGGCGCCCTTCCTGTTCTCGGCCGCGCTGCTGCCGGCGATGGAGTCGGCGACGACGGCGGTTGGCATGTTGGTGGCCGCGGCGTTCTCGGCGCTGCTCGTGGTGTTTTCCACGCGCGTCGATCTGGGGGCGGTGTACCGGTGGATTTCGGTGCCGCTCGTGTTCAGCCTGATATGCACGGCGTTCGACAGTTGGGCGGCCGATGCGCTTTCGTACTGCCTGGGAAGCGTCGTGTTCACCGGCCTCGAGATCATCACGGTGCTGTACTTCGTGCGCCTGTCGCAGAAGACGAACCGCACGGTTACGTTTCTCGTGGGCATCGGCGTGTGCGCAACGTACACGGGCGTGCTCATCGGGTACCTGGCGGGGCCGTTTCTCCATGGGCTGGTGATGCAGGGCGTGACGGACGCGAAGACGTGCGCGCTCGTGCTCATCGGCGTGTTCGTGGTGTCGACGCTGCTCGCGCCGCACCGCGATGGTGCCTGGGTGGAGCGCACGGCTCCCGTGCCGGATCTTCCGCACGAAAGCGAGGCGACGCCCGTCGCAATCGACCCGCTCGAGGCGCGCTGCGCCGCATTGGCAAGCGCGCACGGCCTCTCGCGGCGCGAGCGCGAGGTGTTCGCGCTGTTGGCGCGCGGACGCAGCCGCCCCTACATTCGCGACACGCTCGTGTTGTCGAAGAACACCGTGGCCACCCACGTGAAGCACATCTACCAGAAACTCGACGTCCATTCCCAACAAGAGCTCCTCGACCTCGTGCAGGGAGACGAGCTATAATGAGCCGCCATGAGGGGATTTTCTGACATAGCGGGGCGCATTCCTACCAGCGTGTACAAGCTGCTGCTGGTGGTTGCTACCATTATTTGGGGGTTCAGCTTCGTCGTGATGAAGGACGCGGTGGACGTCCTCGAGCCGGCGTATCTCATCGGGTTTCGCTTCCTGGCGACGGGGGTCGTGCTCGCGGTGGTGTTTTGGCGGCGCATGCGACTGGCGTTCACCAAAGACTACCTGATGAAGGGGCTTGTTCTGGGCGTGCTGTGCTTCCTCGCGTTCTGGGTGCAAACCATCGGGCTGGACAACACGACACCCGGCAAGAACGCGTTTCTCACGGCCACGTACTGCGTGATCGTGCCGTTCGCGTGGTGGGTCCTCGCGCGCAAGCGCCCCACGGCGTTCAACCTGCTAGCTGCCGTGATGGCGGTGCTGGGCATCGGGCTCGTGTCGCTGCAAGGCTCGCTCAGCGAGCTGTCCATGGGGTACGGCGATCTCATGACGCTCGTGTCGGCGCTGCTGTTCGCCGTGCACATCGTGTACGTGTCGAAGTTTTCGGAGACCAACGACGTGCTCGTGCTCACGGTCATGCAGTTCTTCATCGGCGGCGCGTGCGGCGTGGCGTACGGCGCGTGCTTCGAGACGCTGCCGCCCGCGTCGGCTCTCACGCCCGACTTCTTCTGGAACATGGCCTACCTCGTCATCTTCGCATCGTGCGTGGCGCTCGTCATTCAAAACGTGGCGCTGGCGCATGTGCCGCCCGCGCAGGCGTCGTTGTTCCTCAGCTTGGAATCGGTGTTCGGCGTGCTGTTCAGCGTCATGCTGTACGGCGAGCAAGTAGGGCTCAAGCTGGTGGCGGGCTTCGTGCTCATCTTCGGCGCCATCCTGGTCAGCGAGATGTTCCCGCTCAAACGCAAAGAGCAGGCCCCGCAGCTCGAAGCCGTTCCCGTGCACGTTGACTAACGCCCGAGCTGGTATAATCTGAGAATGTTTACGCGCATGCGCAGCGATTGCGCATGCTTTGAACCTTCCGGAGGAGGCGGCATGGCAGAAAAAGACAACATCGTGCTCATCGGCATGCCCGGTGCAGGCAAATCCACGCTCGGCATTGTGCTGGCGAAGATCCTGAATTACGACTTCATCGACGCTGACCTGGTAATCCAGAACAGCTGCGACAAGACGCTGCAGAAGCTCATCGACGCGTGCGGCCCGGAGGGCTTCATCCAGGTGGAGAACGAGGTTCTGCGCGACCTGACCGCGTCGAAGTCCATCATCGCGACGGGCGGCTCGGCCGTGTACTCCGACGAGGCCATGAAGCATCTCGCGGAAATCGGGACCATCGTGTACCTGAAGATATCGTTCGACGAGCTGGTCAGCCGCCTGAGCGACTTGCAGGAGCGCGGCGTGGTGCTGAAGGGCGGCATCGGGATGAGCCTGCGCGAGCTGTACGACGAGCGCCTGCCGCTGTACGAGGAGTACGCCGAGGTCACCGTCGACGTCAACGACCTGTCCATCACCGCGGCCGCGCGCAAGGTTGCCGACGCGCTGAAGTAGGAGGCTCTCATGGACGCATCCATCGAAACGGCCCCCGTCAAACCCACCATCACGATTGACGACCTGGACAAGATCGACGTCCGCGTGGGGCGCATCGTGGCCGTGGACGACGTGGAGGGCTCGAAGAAGCTCATCAAGATGACGGTGGATTTCGGCAGCTTTACGCGCACCATTCTTTCGGGCATGAAGGAGGAGCGCGAAGACTGCGAGGCCGAGCTCAAGGGCAAGCAGGCGCTGTTCGTGGTGAACCTCGCGCCGCGCAAGATGGCGGGCGAGGTGTCCGAGGGCATGATCTACGACATCGGCTACGAGGACGGCATCCTGCCCGCGCTCGCCATGCCCGAGCGCGACGTCCCCAACGGCGTGCGCGCGGGGTAGGTTTTACTGCCCCCCCCCCCTTTTTTTTTGCGCGGCGGAACGCGTTCCGCCTGGTCGGAAATCTTGTCGCCGCGCAAGGGGGGGCAAGGGAAAAGTGTCGCCGCGCAAGGGGGAGAGCAAGGGGGGGCGGCTACTTTCGGGCTTCGATGAAGCTGCGAATCACGGAGACGGCGCCGGGGCCGTCGAGGTCGCCCGAGTTGAGACAGAGGTCGTAGTTGCGGGCCATGCCCCAGTTCTCGTCGGTGAAGTAGCGGTAGTAGCTGGCGCGGTTCTTGTCGACGCGCGCAATGCGGCTGCGCGCTTCGCTCTCGGACAGGTTGTTGCGGCGCATGACGCGCGCGACGCGGGCCTGCATGGGCGCGCTCACGAACAGGCTCACGAGGCCCGGCTGATCGGCCAGCACGTAGTCGGCGCAGCGGCCCACGATGACGCATGAGCTTTCGGCGGCGATGGAGCGCAGGATGTCCACCTCCGTCTTGTAGATGCGCGAGGCCACGGGGTGCTCGATGTCGGTGCCGCAGAAGAAGCTGTTGGGATTGAGCAGCAACGGCCGCATGGGCTTCTCGTCGAAATCCTCCACGACGTCGCCGCTGAGCCCGCTCTCTTCGGCGATGCGCTTGAGCAGCAGCTTGTCGTAGTAGGCGATGCCCAGCTCGCTTGCCAGGCACTCGCCGATTTCTCGGCCGCCGCTTCCGTATTCCCTGCTGATCGCAAAGACGAGATGCTGGTCCATGCTAATCCTTCCGTGGTCGAATGCGTTGGTGCCCATTGTACCCGTTCGTGCCAAGCGGACACCGAAACGACGCAGAAAAGGAAGGGGCCGCGCCCGGAGGGGTGAGCGCGGCCCGGCAGAGGGGAAGGCTGTTGAATGCGTGCGGCTTACGCGGAGAACGCAGCGGCGTTCTTGCCGGCGATGCGGCCGAACGTGTAAATGTCGGACATGGAGCAGGAGCCCAGGCGGTTCGTGCCCATCTTGTGGCCGGCAACCTCGCCGGCGGCGTACAGGCCGGGGATGGGAGCGTCGGCGTTGTCGAGCACCTGCGCGTCGGTGTTGATGTGCAGGCCGCCCATGGTGTAGTGCACGGCGGGCTTGTAGGCCATGAGGTAGTAGGGGCCGTCTTCGATGGCGTTGAAGTCGCCGCGGAAGTTGAAGTCGGGGTCCTTGCCGTCCTTGCAGTACTGGTTCCACTTCTCCACGGTCTTCGCCAGCTCGGCCGCGTCGACGCCGAAGGGCTCGCACACGGCTTCAAGCGTGTCGCCCTTCACGATGACCTTGCGCGCCTCGAGGTTCTCGTACTCGTCCTCGTGGGTGACCAGCAGGCCCGTCTCGTCGGCGTTCGACTGGTTGAACAGCATGTACGCCTTGCCGTCGGTCTGCTCGACGATGGCGTTGGACAGCACGTCGCGACGGTCGAGCTCCTCGACGAAGCGGTCGCCTTCCTTGTTCACCATGATAGCGCGGCTCTCGAGGCGCACGTCGCCCACGTACAGCAGCGAGCCGGTTTCGGGGTCGCACACGGGGTAGGTCTGGATGTACTGCATGTCGATGAGGTTCGCACCCGCGGCTTCGCCCATGGTGATGCCATCGCCCGTGGCGCCCACGGAGTCGGTGGACAGGATGGAGTCGTCCATGGCCGGGTTGTACTTCACGCGCATGTCTATGTTCGAGCCGAAGCCGCCGCTTGCCAGCACCACGGCCTTGCAGGCGATGGTGGACTCGGTGCCCGTCACGGTGTTCTTCACCTTCACGCCCGTGATGGCGTCGCCGCTTTTCACCAGCTCGACGGCGGGGGAGTTCTTCGCCAGCGTCAGCGTGTCGATCTCGCCTGCGCGCTTCGTCAGCTTCGTGGTCATCTCGCTGCCGCTGTGGGTGATGGGGATGATGGAGCGCTTCGTGTTGTGGCCGCCGAACTGCATGAGGTCGTGCTTCCAGGAGATGCCGCCCTCGAACGTGAGCCACTGCGAGCTGTCGAGCGCGCCCTCGGCGATGATCTGCACGAGCGCGGGGTCGCCCGCGTTGTCGCCGCCTTCCAGCATGTCCTTCGCCAGCGCGTCGGGGCTGTCGGCGATGCCTTCCTGCACCTGAATCCAGTTGCCGGGAGCGGCCATCTCGCCGCCGGACAGCGCGGTGTCGCCGCCGAACACGCCCATCTTCTCAAGCAGCACGACGCTCTTGCCCTCGTTGGCTGCCGTGATGGCCGCCGCGAAGCCGGCACCGCCGCCGCCGATAACCACCACGTCGGCCGACGCGGGAAGCTCGGCCTGCGCGAGCGTGGCCTTGTCGCGCTTCTTCCAGTCGCTCGCCTTCTGGCCGGCCTGGTCGAGGGCGTCGCCTACGGCGCCGATGAAGGCCATGCTGGAAAGCGTCGCGCCCGAAATGGTGTCCACATTGAGCGTCTGGTTGTCCACGATGAGCTGCGTCAGCTCCTCCATGGCCACGTCGCCCATGCCCGGCGTTTCGCGCGAGTCGAGGATGGTGATGCGGTCGAGGTTGCCGTCGGTCACTTCCACGGCCACGTTGAACGCGCCGTGCTTGCCCATGCCCGTGCCCACGCCAGCGGACATGCCGCCGCCGTTGGACGAGCCCTTCGAGTCGGCCGACCCGCTGGGCGCGCAGCCTGCCAGCGCGAGCGTGCCGCCCAGAGCGGCCACGGCGCCGCCGGTGATGAACTGCCTGCGAGAAAATCCTGTCATGATACGTCCTCCCTTACGTTGGTGCGCTTACTCCCTGTTCAAGCGCTGATCCCAGCCTATCGCTTTGCGGCAGAGCGGCAATTGTCCGTTCGGGTTAAATGCTTAACCCGCGGTATAACCCCTTGCGAACGCAGGCGAGTCGGGTAGTATGAATTCGGAAAAGCAAGGGGAGGAAGCGGCCGGGTGCGCACCGATGCGCGCGTCCGCCGGCGGAGGTTGCGTGGAACATACCGAAAAACAGGGTTTCGTCGATCGATGGAAAACCGTGCTGCTGCGCGTGGCGGCCATCCCCTTCGTGTTCTTCGGCGTGGGGCTGTATCGTGCGTGGCTGGCGACGTTCTTCCGCTACGACGCGTTCCCCACCATCTCGGTGTTCGATTATTTCCTGTTCGAGGGGGCCATCGGCATCGCATCGCTGGCGCTCGCGTTCGCCGCGCGCCGCATCACGCCGCTGTGGGCGAATCGCACGGCTGTCATGCTCACGGGCGCCTGCATGGTGGGCGGGTCGGCGCTCATCGTGGTGGCGTGCTTCTTCGTGCCGCTGCCTGCGCTCAAGGTGGTGGGCCTGCTGGCGGCGGGCGGCGGCCTGGGCTCGCTCATCCTCATGTGGGCCGAGTTCTACGGCTCGCTCAACCCCATGCGCGTGGCGCTGTACCACGCCCTGGCCATCGCCGTGGGCGAGGTGGTGAAGTGGCTGTTCCTGGGCATGTCGGTGCCGTATCTGGCGTTCTTCTCGGTGGTGCTGCCCCTCGTGTGCCTGGCGTGCGTGCGCTCGAGCATGCGGCGCTTGCCCGAGCGTGATCTGCCCCCGGCTATGAAGGAAGGCGACCCGAAAACCATCCCGTGGAAGCCCATCCTGCTCATGGCGGTGTGCACGTTCGCCGGCGGCTTCGGGGCGCTGCCCACGCAGCTGCTGGTGCCCGGCAACGTGCTGGGTGCGTTGTTCGTGACGGTGCTCGTGTTCTTCGGCGTGCTGTCGGCGTCGCGCTGGTTCAACTTCGACACCATTTACCAACTGGCGTTTCCGCTGTTCATCGTGGGGTTCTTATTCGTGATGCCCACATTTGGGACGAACGCGCAAATCATGGCGCTGTGCTACGACGCGGGCTACACCATGCTGTCCATGTACATCATGATCGTCATGAGCAACATCACGTACCGCTTCGGGGTGAACGCGGTGTGGATCAACGGCATCGAGCGCGGCATCCGCTACGTGGTTGAGCTGCTGGGATGGCTCGTGTTCGCGGGCGCGTCGGCGAACCTGGGCGACGAGCTGACGTCCATGCTGTACGGCATCGTGGCGGTGGCCGTGGTGCTGACGTTCCTCGTGATCTTCTTCACCGAGCGCGGCCTGTCGGCGAAGTGGGGCATCGTGCTCAAGGACGACGGGCTGGAGAACGCGTCGTCCGAGGGGCGCCTTGCCATCCGCGTGTCCGACCTGTCGCGCGCCTTCAACCTCAGCCCGCGCGAGGAAGAGGTGCTGCAGCTCATCGCGCAGCGCAACACCGTTGCGGAAATCGAAGAGGTGCTGTACGTGTCGCAGGGCACCGTGAAGGCGCACATCAACCATATCTACCGCAAGTTCGACATCCACAGCAAGACCGAGCTGTTCGAGCTGCTCGACGACGTGGAGAAGCCCGTGCGCAAGACCCGCCGCCCCGCCGCCACGGTAGACGACGAAGAGGGGCTAACCGCGTAGGTGCGGAGGATGACACCCCTCCTTAAACGCAAGAATGCGCCCTCGGCGCGGTGATGCCGAGGGCGCATTCTCTGCTGTTGCGCGCTTGACGCGCGGGAGGGGTCGTTAGTTGGCCACGCCCAGACGATCGTCCAGCGGGTCGATGGGCGGAATGTCCCAGTTGTCGCCGGGAAGATGCGGCTCCATCTCGTCCTCGTTGCCGGCGGCTTTGAGGCGCTCGAAGTAATCGCGCGTCTCCTTCACCACCACGCCGGACAGCGCGATGAGGGCAATCATGTTGGGCAGCGCCATCAGGCCGTTGAAGATGTCGGCGATGGTCCACACGGCGGCCACGGTCATGTACGGGCCGATGAACACGGCGGCGATGTACAGCCAGCGATACACCTGCACGCTTTTCATGTTGCCGTTGCTGAAGTACTCAAGGCAGCGCTCGCCGTAGTAGTCCCAGCCCAGGATGGTGGTGAAGCCGAACAGCACCAAGCACGCCATCAGCACGAACGCCACGATGTCGGCCGGGATGAACGGCAGGCCCGCCTGGAACGCAGCCGTGGTAATGGCGGCGCCCTCGATGCCGGGCAGCTGGTAGGCGCCCGTCATGACCAGCGCGAGGCCGGTCATCGTGCACACCACGATGGTGTCGAGAAACGTGCCGGTCATGGACACGAGGCCCTGGCGCACCGGCTCCTTCGTCTGCGCGGCGGCAGCGGCGATGGGAGCGGAACCCAGACCGGCCTCGTTCGAGAAGATACCGCGCGCGATGCCCTTCTGCATGGCCACGATGATGGCGCCGAGGGCGCCGCCGGCCGCAGCCTGCAAGCCGAACGCGCTCTGGAAGATGGTGGCGAACGCGCCGGGAACCTTGTCGAGGTTCGCGAAGATCAGCACGAGCGAGAAGCCCACGTACAGCACCACCATAGCGGGGATGACGCGCTCCGACACCTTCGCGATGCGCTTGAGGCCGCCGATGACCACGAGGCCCACGAGCACGGCCAGCACGAGCGAGCCGATGACGGTGGCAATGGAGTAGTCCATGCCCAGGATGTTCACGGTCATGGCCTTCTCGGGGTCGAAGAACCCGGTAATGGCTCCGGAAATGGAGTTCACCTGCGTGAACGTACCGATGCCGAACAGGCCCACGCACATGCCGAAGAATGCGAACACCTTCGCCAGCCAGCGCCACTTCATGCCCATGCCGCGCTCGATGTAGTAGAAGGGACCGCCCAGCACATGGCCGGTTTTCTTGTCGATGTTGCGGTACTTCACGGCAAGCAGGCCCTCGGAGAACTTCGTCGCCATGCCGAACAGTGCAGCCAGCCACATCCAGAACAGCGCGCCCGGACCACCGGCGACGATGGCCGTGGCCACGCCGACGATGTTACCGGTACCGATGGTGGCTGACAGCGCGGTGCACAGCGCGCCGAAACTGGTCACTTCTCCGGTGCCGTCTTTCTCGTTCTTGACCATATAGCGAAGGGCGCGTCCCAGATGACGGAATTGCACGCCGCGCAGGCGCACCGTCAGCATGATGCCTCCGAACAGGATGAGCACCATGAGCGGGATGCCCCAGATAAAGTCGTCAACGGCTACCAATAGGTCGTTGACGGTGCTAAAGAACGCTTCCAACACTTCCTCCTTTGGATCGATACGTGCATTCAAAGGCGCCTCGCCAAAGGACGGGTCTGCAGGAGGATCATGAGGATAGAGGGGGAGCGCAAAACATGCGAGTCCGCGACAAGCTGGTAGCTTTGCTCTGTCCTTTTGCCTGAGAGTTTCAGCGGCATCGCCTGCGGCGATGCGCCTTGCCCCTTCGGCACCCATGCATGGGATTCTCCAGAGGCCCCTTCCGCGTCCTGTTTCGTTCGATCCAGGACGTATCAACGGGGTGACGCTATGAAATTGAAAGGTATTGTAGCAAGGAACCCATCTGTTGTTAACCCGTTGTTTGACATTTGCGAAATCAACGGATGATCAAAGTCGACAACGGCCGCATGACGGGGGCGATACGGGAGGGGAACCGACGCGGTGATGAGGCAGGGGTCGGCGGGACGTTCGCGTACCTTGAAAAGTCAGTGCAGAGATATCCCCCTATAAGGAGGTTTAGCATGGCTCCCCAGCCGGTTGGTTCCACCTGCTCCGCTTCTTCCCGACTCCATCGCGTACGCGCATTCTTCGTGCTGATGGGCATCGTGGCCCTGTGCGTGCTGGCGTTTCGCGCGCCGGCGTTTGCCGAAGATGCCGCCGCGGATGCGGTCGACGACGCGCCCACGCCCCGTGCGGCCATGGACGTGACCGACAAGGTGTCCGTCGACGGCATCAAGTTGCAGAAGAAAACGGGCAACACCTGGCAGGACATTCCTGCCGGCACCACGTTGACCAGCGGCGCATACGTGCGCATCTACATCGACTGGAGCATTCCCGATATGACCGATGTGAACGCGGGCGACACCTTCACGTTCACCATCGACGGCGAGGATCACTTCCTTGCCAGCAACTTCGGCCCCGTGGATTTGGTTGATCCGGCCACGTCGAAGGTGATCGGATCGTACGTGGTCAACGGCAACCGCGACGCGAACGGCTCGATGATTCCCGGTCAAGATATCACCATTGTCACCACCATCTCGGCCGAAGGCGCGGAATTCCCGTCGCTGCACAGCGGGTTCTTCTCGCTCGAAGGCTACGTGAACGGCGTGGGCGACGATATCGTGTTCACCGTCAACGGCACCGCTTTGCCCTCCATCAACGTGGACCCGCCGACGACGGGGCCGCTGCCGGGCACGCCGCTGCTCAAGTACGGCTCGCAGGTGGCCGGTCAGAACCAGATCGTGTGGACCATGGGCGTGAACCTGGACAACATCGTGAACGCGTACGCGAACTATGCGGCCGGCGGCTCCGATCCGTCGCCGCAGCAGCGTAATCTCCTGCTCACCGACGAGCTGCAGGGCGGTCAGGCCATCACGTCGGGCGACGTGGTGGTGTACATGCCTATTGCGGCAACGACGGATGCGGGCGAGGCGCAAACCGAGCAGTACGCGGCTTATCCCATCACCGACCTGTTCGCCCTGGTGGACAAGGGATCGTCTGACGGCATCACGCAGGAGCAGTTCGCAAGCGAGGTGCGCTTCGCTTCCACGCCCACTATCGGCGTGTGGGAGAACCGCGTGGTGTACATCGGGTACGGCAACGTGCCCACGGGCGACGGCTCGAGCGCGCTCAACATCGGCAACATCCTCGGCGGTCAGGGCGAGGCGGGGCTGTCGCAGCTGCTTGACAGCAAGGGCGTGACGCCTACGCAGAAGGCCATCATCATGAAGTACTTCAGCGCGTCGGGTCCGAACAAGGGCGACTTCACGTCGTTCATCGTGGAGCTGCGCTCCGACGCGTCCACCACCGGCCAATACGACAACACCGCCACGCTCACGTACGGCGACAGCTCGTCGGAGACGTCGACGGGCGGCGCTTACTTCACCGTGATTTCGGGCGGCGTGGAAGTGAGGGACGGCAAAGCCGTGCTGACGAAGGTGGATGCCGGCGACTCGAACATCACGCTGCCGGGTGCCGTGTTCAAGTTGGAGAAGATGCAGCCCGACAACTCGTGGGCGACCGTCGCGGGTGCGGAAAATCTCACGAGCGATGGAAACGGCCTGATCACCGTCACGGGCTTGCTGTTGGGGCAGTACCGTTTCGTGGAGCTTGTGCCGCCGACGGGGTACATCATGGAGGGGCAGCCCGTTGAATTCGCCATCACGTCGGCAACGCCGAACCATACGGTGGCCGTGACCGCGAAGAACACGAAGAGCCCCGTGCTGGGCAGCGTGACGCTCACGAAAGTGGACGCGGACGACGCGACGGTGAAGCTGCCGGGCGCGGTATTCAAGCTGGAGGAGCAGGCGAGCGACGGCACGTGGACCGACGTGCCGGGCTACGAGACGCTCACCACCGACGGCAGCGGCCTCATCGAGGTGCGCGACCTGGCGATGGGGACGTACCGCTTCGTGGAGGTATCCGCCCCTGAGGGATACGAGCTGGAAACGCAGCCGGTGGAGTTCGCGCTGGCGGAGGACACGCCGGGGCTCGCGGTCGCGGTGACCGCGCTCAACGTGAAGAGCCCCGTGCTCGGGAAGGCGGTGCTGACGAAGGTGGACGCCGACGATGCGACGGTGAAGCTGCCGGGCGCCGTGTTCAAGCTGGAGGAGCGTTTGGCCGACGATACCTGGGCGACCGTGCCGGGCAACGGGGCTCTGACGACGGACGGGCAGGGCGCGGTCGAGGTGGCCGACCTGCCGGTGGGCGACTACCGCTTCGTGGAGACGGCCGCCCCCGAGGGATACGTGCTCGACGAGACGCCGCGCGAGTTCTCGATCGACGCGGCCGCTCCGGCGCCTATCGTGGTGAGCGTCACGGCGACCAACGAGAAGGTCCCGCCCGTGGGCGGCGTCGCGCTGACGAAGGTGGACGCCGACGACCAGGACGTGAAGCTCCCCGGCGCCGTGTTCAAGCTCGAGGCCCGGCAGGCCGACGGCTCCTGGGCCGCGGTCGAGGGCTCCGAGCGCCTGACCACGGACGAGAACGGCAAGATCGAGGTGGCCGACCTGCCCCTGGGGTCGTACCGCTTCGTCGAGCTCGAGGCTCCCGAGGGGTACGAGCTCGAGACCGAGCCGGTGGAGTTCTCGCTGGCCGAGGACACGCCGGGGCTCGCGGTGGCGGTGACCGCGCTCAACGTGAAGAGCCCGGTGCTCGGCAAGGCGGTGCTGACGAAGGTCGACGCCGACGACGCGACGGTGAAGCTGCCGGGCGCGACGTTCAAGCTGGAACAGCGCCTGGCCGACGGCACCTGGGCAACCGTGCCGGGCTTCGAGGCGCTGACGACCGGGGCCGACGGCATCGTCGAGGTCGCCGACCTGCCGGTGGGCGACTACCGCTTCGTGGAGACGGCCGCCCCCGAGGGCTACGTGCTCGACGAGACGCCACGAGAGTTCTCGATCGACGCGGCCGCTCCGGCGCCCGTCGTGGTGAACCTCACGGCGGAGAACGCCAAGGTCCCGCCCGTGGGCAGCGTCGTGCTGACGAAGGTGGACGCCGACGACGCGTCGGTCCTGCTGCCGGGCGCCGTGTTCAAGTTGGAAGCCCAGCAGGTCGACGGCTCCTGGGAGACGGTGGCGGGCTCCGAGCGCCTGACCACCGACGGCGACGGCAAGATCGAGGTGCGCGACCTGCCCCTGGGGTCGTACCGCTTCGTCGAGCTGGAAGCCCCTGAAAGCTACGAGCTGGCCACCGAGCCCTTCCCGTTCGAGCTCACGGCCGACACGCCCAACCTCGCGGCGGCGGTGACGGCCACGAACGCGAAAACGCCGGTGCTGGGCGGCGCCATCCTGACGAAGGTGGACGCCGACAAGCCGACGACGGTGCTCGCCGGCGCGACGTTCAAGCTGGAACAGCGCCTGGCCGACGGCACCTGGGCAACCGTGCCGGGCTTCGAGGCGCTGACGACCGGGGCCGACGGTATCGCCAAGGTGGACGGCCTCGCCGTGGGCGACTACCGCTTCGTCGAGACGGCGGCCCCCGAGGGCTACGTGCTCGACGAGACGCCGCGCGAGTTCTCGATCGACGCGGCCGCTCCGGCGCCTGTCGTGGTGAACCTCACGGCGGAGAACGCCAAGGTCCCGCCCGTGGGCGGCGTCGCGCTGACGAAGGTCGACGCCGACGACGCGTCGGTCCTGCTGCCGGGCGCCGTGTTCAAGCTCGAGGCGCAGCAGGCCGACGGCTCCTGGGAGACGGTGGCGGGCTCCGAGCGCCTGACCACCGACGGCGACGGCAAGATCGAGGTCGCCGACCTGCCCCTGGGGTCGTACCGCTTCGTCGAGCTGGAAGCCCCCGAGGGATACGAGCTGGAAACGCAGCCGGTGGAGTTCGCGCTGGCCGAGGACACGCCGGGGCTCGCTGTGGCGGTGACGGCCACGAACGCGAAGAGCCCGGTGCTCGGGAAGGCGGTGCTGACGAAGGTGGACGCCGACGACGCGACGGTGAAGCTTCCCGGCGCCGTGTTCAAGCTGGAACAGCGTTTGGCCGACGACAGCTGGGCGACCGTGCCGGGCAACGAGGCTCTGACGACGGACGGGCAGGGCGCGGTCGAGGTCGCCGATCTGCCGGTGGGCGACTACCGCTTCGTCGAGACGGCGGCCCCCGAGGGCTACGTGCTCGACGAGACGCCGCGAGAGTTCGCCATCGACGCGGCCGCCCCCGCGCCCGTCGTGGTGAGCGTCACGGCGACCAACGAGAAGGTCCCGCCCGTGGGCAGCGTAGCGCTCTCGAAGGTGGACGCCGACGACGCGTCGGTCCTGCTGCCGGGCGCCGTGTTCAAGTTGGAAGCCCAGCAGGCCGACGGCTCCTGGGCCGCGGTCGAGGGCTCCGAGCGCCTGACTTCCGACGGCGACGGCAAGATCGAGGTGCGCGACCTGCCCCTGGGCGCGTACCGCTTCGTCGAGCTGGAAGCCCCTGAAAGCTACGAGCTGGCCAGCGAGCCCTTCCCGTTCGAGCTCACGGCCGACACGCCCAACCTCGCGGCGGCGGTGACGGCCACGAACGCGAAAACGCCGGTGCTGGGCGGCGCCATCCTGACGAAGGTGGACGCCGACAAGCCGACGACGGTGCTCGCCGGCGCGACGTTCAAGCTGGAACAGCGACTGGCCGACGGCACCTGGGCAACCGTGCCGGGCTTCGAGGCGCTGACGACCGGGGCCGACGGCATCGTCAAGGTGGACGGCCTCGCCGTGGGCGACTACCGCTTCGTGGAGACGGCCGCCCCCGAGGGCTACGTGCTCGACGAGACGCCGGTGGCGTTCGAGGTGGCGGTGGGGCAGCCTGCGCAGGTCGAGCTCACGATGAAGAACGCGCCCGTGCCGCCTGACCCGGTGGATCCGGTCGATCCGACGGACCCCACCGACCCCACGAACCCGACGGACCCGTCCAACCCGAGTACGCCTTCGTCAACCTACAAGCCCAGCTCGTCGTCGCCTGCGTCGATTGCCCGTACGGGTGACGCCTTCCCGCTCGCGGCTGTGCTGGGAGCCCTTGGCGTGGTGGCGGCGGGTGCGCTGGTGACGGCCGTGGTGGTGGCGCGCCGCTGCGCCCGTCGCGACTAGGTGCTAGTCGGTGCTCGCGTAGTTGTCCGCGTTCTCTTTGAGCTTCGCGAGCACCGTGACGAACGTGTCGATATCCGCCTGGTCGATGCCCTCGATCAGGCGGTCGGCCGCGTCGACGGTGATAGGCTGCACGGCGGCCACCAACTCGCGCGCCTTGTCGGTGACCGAGATGACGTGCGCGCGGCGATCCGATTTGTGCTGGTTGCGCACCACAAGCTCCTTGCGCTCGAGCGTGTCGAGGTAGCGCGTGATAGTGGCTTGCTCCTTGCGCGTCAGTTCGGCAAGCTGCTTCTGCGAAAGCTCGCCCGCTTGGTCGAGCTGATTGATGAGGTTCCACTGGCCCGGCGTGACGCCGTAGGGCTTCAGGGCGGTTTCAAGCGATTTCGATATGGCGCGTTGGGCGTCGTACACAAGAAAGCCGATAAGATTATTATGCTGGTTGATCATGGTGGCCTGCTTCCGGCTTATCGCGCGGGTTCGGATTACCCCCTCAATTAATCACATCCGGCAATAATCCGTCAACGTCTTTGCGCCGTGCGCGCCCAAAAACCACGCCGCCGGGTTGGCGAAAGCACACCTGCACGCTGGTGTTTCCCCTCGTAAACCGGTGTGTTTCCCGGTAATAATTCAGAAACAAACTCTCTGCAATAACTGAATATCGGCTGCATCGTTATTAGTTTCCGCGCTCTTTAGTATGGGGTCAGCGCGACGAAGGTCGTGCGTAGACGAGAACGAAGGGGGAGCGCAATGGAATCGAAGGCAACGACGGCGTTGAGTCGTCGCGGGTTCGTGAAGGCGAGCGCCGCCGCCACCGCAGCCATCGCCTTGAGCGGGACGTTGGCCGGATGCGAGACGGCGGTCAAGAAGACCGAGGAGACGGACGAAGCGTTCGCCAGCTCGCTGACCGAGGGCGAGTGGAAGTCGGCGGCCTGCTGGCACAACTGCGGCGGCCGCTGCGTCAACAAGGTGCTCGTGCAGGACGGCGTGGTGGTGCGTCAGAAGACGGACGACACGCACCCCGACGACGATCCCGACTTCCCGCAGCAGCGCGCGTGCGCTCGCGGGCATTCGCAGCGCCATCAGGTGTTCGGCGCCGACCGCCTGCGCTACCCCATGAAGCGCAAGAGCTGGCAGCCGGGCGGTAAGGAAATCAACGGCCACCTGCGCGGCATCGACGAGTGGGAGCGCATCAGCTGGGACGAGGCCATCGACATCGCCGTCAGCGAGATCAAGCGCATTCGCGAGGCGTACGGCCCCGAGGCCGTGTTCAGCCCGAGCGGCAAGGAAATCCAGCGCGCCCTCGCGCTGAGCGGCGGATTCACCCCGCGATGGGGCCAGTATTCGTGGGGCGGCTGGACCGAGACGTACGCCTTCGTGGCGGGCGACGACAGCGGCGAGCCCAACTCGCCGAATATCTTCGAGCAGCGTCCGTCGAGCGCGAAGAACTACTCGGGCCACGAGCGCACCGGCGCGAACGACGGCAACGACCGCATTCGCCTGCGCAAGTCCGAGCTCATCGTGCTGTGGGGCTGCAACCCGGCCGTGTCGGGCGGCGGCAACCCCCCGTACAACTACCTGCAGGCCAAGAAGGCCGGCGCGAAGTTCATCTGCGTCGACCCCATCTACTCCGACAGCGCGCGCATCTTCGACGCGCAGTGGATTCCCTGTCGTCCCAGCACCGACATCACGCTCATCTTCGGCATGATGTACACGATGCTCGACGAGGGCCTGCATAAGCAGGAGTACCTCGACAAGTACTGCATCGGCTTCGACGCGGAGCATATGCCCGAAGGCGCCGACCCGCAGGACAACTTCAAGGACTACCTGCTGGGCACCTACGACGGCACGCCGAAGACACCCGAGTGGGCCAGCGAAATCTGCGGCGTCGAGCCCGACGTCATCCGCGAATTCGCCCGCCAGTACGCCACGGCGAAGTCGTGCGCCATCGTGTCCGGCGGCGCGCCCGCCCGCACGAACTGCGGCGAGGACTACGCGCACGCCATCCTCACGTTGGCCATGATGAGCGGCAACATGGGCAACCCGGCCGGCGGCGTGGCGCCCACCATGCACAAGTACTCCGGCAACGGCGGCCCGCGCCTCGTGGAATGCGGCACCGACGGCATCGGCCGCAAGATGGACAACGCTTGCAAGACGCGCCTGAACAACGGCAACATGTGGCGCGCCATCCTGGACGGCGAGTACCTCGACAACGGCGAGACGAAGCCCATCACCGTGAAGGCTATCATCCACGGCGGCGACGGCGCCACGCTCAGCCAGAACCTCGGCTCGGGCGGCATGGGCATCGAGGCGCACCGCGCGGTGGAGTTCGTCATGGCGCAGTACTACGACCTCACCACCGATGCCAAGTACTCCGACCTCGTGCTGCCCGTCACCACGAAGTGGGAGCAGGACGGCGGCGTGGACTACGGCAACCGCGAAATCGCCATCGTGTACTCGCGCATCTGCGAGCCGCTGTACGAGGCGAAGGACGACTTCTGGATCGCGCGCCAAATTGGCAAGGGCCTGGGTGCGAACGAGGAAGAGGTGGAGCCGAAGTCCATGGCGCAGCGCTTCTTCGACTCGGTGGCCGGCACGAAGGTGTGCACCGACGACGGCACGAAGTACGAGCCGCTCGTCACCATCACCCAGGAGAAGATCGACGAGCTGGGCGTGCAGGGCGAGCCGCAGACGGGCCGCGTCGAGTACGACCAGTTCCTGGCCGATGGCGTGTACCAGTTCCCGCGCAAGGAGAACGACAAGTTCGAGTTCACCGCGTTCGAGGACTACATCGCCGACCCCGAAGCGCACCCGCTCAACACGAAGTCCGGCAAGTTCGAGATCTACTGCGAGAGCCTGGCCGAGAAGATCGAGGGCATCGGCTTCTCCACGAAGCACGCGCATCCGTACTACGAGCCGCCGGTGGAGGGCTACGAGGCGGGCATCGCCGACGGCTATCCGTTCCAGCTGGCCAACTTCCACTATCAGCGCCGCGCGCACTCGAACCTGGACAACGTCCCCTGGCTGCGCCGCGCGTTCGCGCAGGAGTTCTGGATGAACGCCTCCGACGCGGCCGAGCTGGGCATCGCCGACGGAGACATCGCGAAGGTGACCAGCCGTCACGGCACCGTGCTGCGCCCCGTGTACGCCACCGAGCGCATGCGTCCCGGCGCGTGTTTGCTGGGCGAGGGCGCGTGGATGGAATTCGACGAGGACGGCAACGACCGTGCCGGCGCCACCAACACGCTGACCGGCCAGAACCCCACGGGCGAGGGCCATTCGGGCTTCAACAGCTGCAACGTGCGCATCGAGAAGTACAACGGCACGCTCGAGGCCGACTACACGTGGCCGCAGCGCATTTTCTTCGCAGAGGAAGGGAAGTAAACCATGACGCAGTTGGGCTTTTACTACGATATGACGATTTGCACGGGATGCAAGACGTGCCAGATCGCGTGCAACGACAAGAACGATTTGGGCGTGAACACCCTGTTCCGCGAAGTGCAGCGCTTCGACGGCGGCGCGTTCCCCGAGCCGTGGTTCTACCACCTGTCTTTGGGGTGCAACCACTGCGAGAAGCCGCTGTGCATGGCGAACTGTCCGCAGGGCGCCATCGCGAAGGACGAGAACGGCCTGGTCGTCCAGGATCACGACAAGTGCATCGGGTGCAAAACCTGCATGATGTCGTGTCCGTACGGCGCGCCCGACTACTTGGAAGAGGAGAAGAAGTGCGGCAAGTGCGACGGCTGCAAGGAGCTGCTCGCCGCCGGCGAAGAGCCGGCCTGCGTTGCCGCCTGCCTCATGCGGGCCCTCAAGTTCGGCGACGTCGAAGAGCTGCGGAAGCAGTACGGCGGCACGGCCGACATCACGGTGCTGCCCGCGTCCTCCGAGACGAACCCGTCGCTTGTTTTGAATCCCGATCCCCACGCGGTGACGGCGTAACCACGCACGCAAGCGGCCCGGCTTCCCACCGGGCCGCGGATAGGAGCATCCCATGAGCACTGCCGAAACGTTCGACCCTGCCTTCTCCCTCCCTCATAGGCACTTCATGTACACCCTCCTCGGAAGGCTGTTCGGCGACGATCCGACGGTGGGGCTCATGGGCCTCCTGCGCGACGAGAACGTCGCCCAACAGCTGGCGTATGCCGCCTCGCTCGACGAGGCGCTTGCCGAAGCGGTGTCGGCCTTTGGCGGCGCGCTTCCCAACACGTCGTCGCCCGAGGCGGCGTGCGACCAGCTTGCGGGCACGTACACCCGGCTGTTCGTGGGGCCGGCCGCGCTGCCGGCGCCCCCGTGGGAGTCGGTGTACGTGAACCCCGATCCCCTGCTGTTCCAGAAAAGCACGCTCGCGGTGCGGCGCGCCTACCGCGAGGCGGGCTACCTTCCCGCCTCGTATCCGCACGTGGCAGACGATCACCTGGCCATCGAGCTGAACTTCATGGCTGCGTTGGCGGGCTCGGTCGTCGCGCTGAACGAAACGTGCGACGAGCGCGCCGAGCGCGACGCGCAGGGCGATGCTGCCGCCAGCGACGAGGCCGCCGCGCCCGCCGCCAGTGACGGCGAAGCCCTGCTGCGTGCGCAGGCGGCGTTCCTCGACGAGCACCTGTTGCGCTGGGTCGACGCGTTCGCCACGCGCTTGAGCGAGCACGAAGCCACGGGGGTGTACCCGGCGGCCGGCCGCATGGCTGCGGCGTTCTGCGCGGTTGACCGCCGGACGATCGACCGGCTGCTCGTTGGCTGAGCGCATGACGAGCCACACGCAATACCTGGGGTTTCTCGACGGGGTGAGCCACGAGCTGCGCACCCCGCTCAGCTCCATCCTCGCCTTCGCCGACGTGTCCCTCCGTGAAGGCGTTGGCATGTCGGCGCAGCAGCGCGCTGCCTGGACCGAGGTGGCGGCCAGCGCGTCGCGCCTGTCCGACACGTTGGACAACGTGCTGGACGTCATGTACCTGGACAGCGGCAAGGCGGCGCTGTCCGTCGAGCTCGTCGATTTGGTGGATGTGGTGTGCGAGGTGGACGCGCACATGCGCCCGCGCGCCGACGAGCGCGCCATCGAGCTGGTGAGTTTCGTGGCTCCCGGCGTGCCCTTCGTGGAGGCCGACCCCGACAAGCTGCGCCGCGCGCTCGAGAACCTCGTGGACAACGCGCTGAAGTTCACGCCGCGCGGCGGCCTTGTGGTGGTGCACGCCTTCCATCGGAAAAACGATAGTGCCGTGCACCTGCGGATCGACGATAATGGGATAGGCATTGCCGAAGAGGACCAGGCGGCCGTGTTCGAGCGCTACGCGCAGGTGGACGATTCCGTCGCGCGCAGCTTCGGGGGATGCGGCCTGGGGTTGGCCGTGGCGCGGGAGTTCGTCGCCATGCACGGCGGCACGGTGCGCGTGGACAGCACGCTGGGCGCGGGGAGTTCGTTCACCATCGCGTTGCCGACGTCCGCGCCGAGCGAACGGGGGATCGTATGAACATCATGCTGGCCGATGACGACGAGGGGTTGCGCCAGGTCATCGAGCGTATCGTCGTGGAAGACGGCTACGATTTCTGCTGCGCGGGCACGGGCAGCGAGGCGCTCGCGCTCTACGAGGCCGAGCATCCCGACCTCGTCATCCTCGATGTGATGATGCCCGAGCTCAACGGCTTCGACGCGTGCAGCGAGCTGCGCAAGCGCGGCAGCAAAGTGCCGGTGCTGTTCCTGTCCGCGAAGGGCGATATCGTTGACAAGAGCGTCGGGTTCAAGGCGGGTGCCGACGATTACCTGGTGAAACCGTTCAGCCCCGTGGAGCTGTCGCTGCGCATCGGCGCGCTGCTGCGCCGCTACGACAACGAGCGTGCGGCCGAGGCGCCGCAGGCCGAGCCCGCCTCGCGCATCGCCATCGGCGATGTGGAAGTGCTGCTCGACAGCTACGAGGTGCGCGTGCGCGGCAAGGCGGTGGACCTCACGTCCAAGGAGTTCGAGATCGTGGCGCTGCTGGCGTCGTCGCCGGGCAAGGTGTTCACGCGCGAGCAGATCCTCGAGCATATCTGGGGCCAGAGCAGCGACACCGACCTGCGCAGCATCACCGTGTTCGTCCGCAAGATTCGCGAGAAAATCGAGGACAACCCGTCGACGCCGCGCTACCTGCTGACCGTCTGGAGGGTCGGCTACAAGTTCTGCGACGAGGTATAGGCCATGCGAAGCCAGCAGGTGTACACGGCGGGCGCGCTGTCCAAGAAGATTGCGCGACGGTTCGCGCTGTCGAATTTCGTCACCATGTTCTCGCTGTTCGCCGTGTTCGTGATCGTGCTGAACGTGTGGGCCACCGTGTTCAGCTACTGGCACATCGACGCGCGCTCGGCCTACCAGGTGGAGGCGTTCGTGGACGAGCACCAGTCGGCCGAGAACCATTCCTACGGCCTGTCCACCTCGCTGCTGCCCATCATCTACTTCGAGACGGAGACGGGGGAGTACCTCAACCCGCATCCCGTGAGTCAGATCGTGGAAGCCGACATCGACGAGCTGTTGTCCCGCGACCTGGGCGAAGGCGACACCACCGAAATCGTGAACGGCCAGTACTACCGCGTGCATCGCGCTGCAGGCGACTTCTCCATCCAGGAGGGCGACCGGCACTACAACACGCACGACATCATCCTGTTCCGCGACATCTCGGGCGATATCGCCATGCAGAACGAGCTGCGCCTGGCCAGCGCGCTGTGCCTGCTGCTGAGCTTGGCCATCATCGTGCCCATGAGCTACCGCATGGCGCAGCGCTCCATCGTGCCCATCAACGAGGCATGGCGCAAGCAGCGCCAGTTCGCGGCAGACGCGTCGCACAAGCTGAAGAACCCGCTTGCCGTGGCGAAGGCGAACGTCGAGATGATCATGCGCCACCCCGAGCACACGGTGGAGGAGGAGCAGGCGGGGCTCGAAGCTGTGTTCCACAGCACCGAGAAGATGAACACCGTGCTGTCGGCCCTGCTCACCATGGCGCGCGCCGACGCGGACGGCGACGAGATCGTCTATGAGGACGTGGCGCTGAGCGCGACGCTTGCGCGGGTGTGCGAGGACGTGTCGCAGATCGCGCGCGATCGGGGCATTCGCCTGCAGACCGCCATCGAGCCGGGCACGCGCATCGTGGGCGACCCCGAGCGCATCGAAGAGCTGTTCACCATCCTCGTGGAGAACGCGTTGCTGTACACCGGCGAAGGCGGCAGCGTGCACGTGGGCCTGAGCAGCGCGGCGAAGGGGAAGGTGGTCGTGGAGGTGCGCGACACCGGCATCGGCATGTCGGCCGACGACATCAGCATGGCGTTCCAGCGCTTCTACCGCTCGGGATCGGCGCGCAGCATGAACCCCGAGGGCACGGGCCTCGGCCTGCCCATTGCTCAGTGGATCGTCGACCGCCACAACGCCGTCAT
Organism: Eggerthella sinensis; assembly: GCF_003339815.1. GTDB lineage: Bacteria > Actinomycetota > Coriobacteriia > Coriobacteriales > Eggerthellaceae > Eggerthella > Eggerthella sinensis. Next base: position 33,173 of record NZ_PPTT01000003.1, on the reverse strand, counting down.
GGACATCGCCAGCGAACCCGCCCAAGGCACCACCATCCGCATCACCTTCGACGCCCGCTAGGGGCAGCGACCGCTTCTTCCATCCCGATGTTTCACGTGAAACATTCGTACGGGTTCCTCGTACGCTGACGCCGCACGGGATCCTTCGACTTCGGCCTGCGGCCTCCGCTCAGGATGACAACTCCCTCTTCCCGTGTGCACCGCGGCTAACTCGGCCCCTCTTCCGTGTTCACGACTATTCTTTATAAAGATATCTTAAAATAGTTGCCCTAATATTATCAGGTGATATAGTTAGCACTGCAAGTAACGGGGGAACGAGAGCGGGGAGCTTGCACGGGGGAGCGTCACCAGGGGGGTATCTTGGGTCGCATTCCATCCACATCTCTGTCCCCTGCATGCAGACGAGGCAAAAGGAGGAGAGATGTCACTAAAGATGAGCCGCCGAGGCTTCGTGAAGGCTTCGGCCGTTGCGACCGCTTCGACGCTGCTGCTCGGCGCGTCGGCCACCCCGGCTCTCGCCGATGACGCGGCGGCCACCAGCACCTCGTCCGACGACGTGAAGATTATCCCCAGTGCGTGCCGCCAGTGCTACGGCCGCTGCGCGCTGTTCGGACACGTCAAGGACGGCCGTCTCGTGAAGATCGAGGGCAACCCCGACCTGTTCAGCGAGGGCACGTTGTGCGGGCGCTGCTTCGCCATCCCGCAGGAGTTGTACAACCCGCTGCGCGTGCGCTATCCGCAGAAGCGCGTGGGCGAGAAGGGTTCCGGCCAGTGGAAGCGCATCACGTGGGAGGAAGCCTACGAGACCGCGCGCGACGAGTTCACGAAGATCGGCGAGGAACACGGCTGGCACACCATCGCGCACCAGTACGGCACGGGCCGCGACATGCTGCAGTTCCAGGCCATCAACAAGCTGTGGCTCGAGCTGGGTTCCACGGCCACGTTCGGCGTGGGCAACCTGTGCTGGGTGGGCTCGTACTTCTCCAGCCAGCGTCTGTACGGCGACGAGACGCAGTACACCGGCTGGGACGGCAACAACACGGACTGCATCCTCATCTGGTGCCGCCAGGAGCGCAGCCGCGGCTACTACGACTGGCTCACCGTCAAGCGCGCGCAGGAGCGCGGCGCGAAGGTGATCTGCGTCGATCCGCGTTTCACCTGCACGGCTTCCAAGGCCGACGTGTGGCTGCCCATCCGTCCCGGCTCCGACATGGCGCTCGTGCTGGCGTTCATCAACGAAATCATCAAGTCCGACAAGTGCGCCACCGAGTTCGCGCGCACCTACACCAATGCCCCGTTCTTCATCGACGAGAAGGACGCCGACGGCAACGGCACGGGCTACCAGCTGCGCGAGTCCTACCTCAAGGAGGACGGCAACGAAGAGCTGTACGCCGCGTGGGACGAGAACAGCGACCAGCTGATCTTCTGGTCCGGCGACTGGCAGAACAAGAACGGCGTGGGCGGCCCGAAGGCCTTCCAGTGGCTCGACGCCGAAGGCAACATCGTTGCCGACGCGAAGCCCGCGCTGTCCGGCAGCCATGAGATCAACGGCAAGACCTACCGCACGAGCTGGGACATCCTCGTCGAGCACGTCACGCCGTGGACCATCGAGCGCGCCGCCGAGTTCTGCGAGCTTCCCGAAGACAAGATCAAGGAAGCCATCAACGCCTACATCGATGCGAGCCCGCACGCGTGCTTCACGCGCGGCCAGAAGGTGGAGTTCTCCATCAACACGTCCGGCATCTCGCAGGCGTTCACCATCATGATGGCGCTCGCCGGCAACTTCGACACGAAGGGCGGCCAGAACATCGGCCGCGAGCCCGCCACCGGCTACGACTCCTTCATGTTCGACGTCGTGCCGAACCAGCAGGGTCGCATGGGCCAGCGCCGCAAGGAAACGGCCATGAACATCAAGCAGCTGTCCGTGTGCCAGAACACCGGCTACCAGGACATCCTTGTGGCCGATGACGCCACCGGCGAGCTCAAACAGACGAAGCAGAACTCCGGCGGTCAGGTTATCTACGGCCAGCAGGGCGGCTTCGGCGCGGCCACGACGAAGGCCATGGCGAAGGGCGACCCGTTCCAGATCTACGGATACTGGCAGCAGACGTCCGAGCCCATCCTCTCCATCGAGGGCGGCCACGAGATTGTCGAAGGCTTCAAGAACCTCGACTTCTTCGTGAACGTCGACCTGTACATGACCCCTTCGGGCGAGCTCGCCGACATCATCCTGCCGGCCGCGCACCCCAACGAGGTGGATCGCGTGGAGTGGGCGCACTCCGGCCACGGCTACCCGACCAGCCACACGTACCTCATTCGCCAGCCGTTCCACGAGCCGCTCGGCGAGTGCCGCGACGACATGGACATCTGCTTCGAGTTCGCGAAGTACATGGACGTGGATATGTACTGGAAGGACAAGTACGAGTTCTTCGACTACATGGTGAAGGGCCCCGAGACGCTTCCTCCGCAGTTGAGCTGTGCGAACTTCGAGGAATTCCGCGAGCGCGTGAGCGTGACCGGTGTCGAGATGGCCACGGTGAAGAACGCGCCGAAGTACGAGACGGGCTTCATGCGCAAGACGAGCGACTTCCGTCCCGGCTTCAACACCATGTACCGCGGCAACAAGATGGGCTCGGTCTACCGCTTCCCCGGCGCGAAGAAGCCGGACGGCACGGTGATCCCGCCGCATCCGCAGTCCGACAACGGCAAGATGGAACTGTGGTCGGAAGACCTGCTGCTGTACGGAAACGGCGCCCTGCCCGTGTACATCGAGCCGCCTATCACGAAGCTGTCGCGCCCCGACCTGCTGGAAGAGTATCCGTACACGCTCATCACGGGCGGCCGCTCCCACGCGTTCTTCCACACGGAGTACCGCAACAGCCCGTGGCTGCGCGAGGTGCACATGTTCCCGACGATGGACATCAACCCCGCCACCGCTGCCGAGCATGGCATCGAGCAGGATGATTGGGTGTACATCGAGACGTACGTCGACCGCATCAAGCAGCGCGCGAACCTCACCGAGGCCATCAAGCCGGGCATGATCCACGTCGAGCACGACTGGTGGTTCCCCGAGCGCGAGGCCACCGACGACCTGCACGGCGCGTTCGACTCGAACTGCAACGTGCTGTTCGAGAACAACGGCCCGTACGATCCCGCCGTGGGCACCGACAACTTCGGCGGCCTGTGCAAGGTGTACAAGGCCGACGACGGTGCGCCGAAGAACATCTGCATGAATTCGGAAGACCTCAAGATATTCCTGCCGCTGTCCGCCGATCAGCTTGCCGCTGACGATCAGCAGGACGGCGTCACGCAGGTGACGAAGGGGGGTGCGAAGTAACATGACTCGCAACATTATTGATATCGACCTCGATAGCTGCATCGGCTGCCACTCCTGCGCCGTCGTGTGCAAGCAAGAGAACAACGTGGGTCTGGGAACGTTCTACAACAAGGTGCTGACGGTGGGTCCTTCCGGCACCTACCCGGACCTCGAGATGTACTACCTGCCGGTTGCGTGCCAGCATTGCGACAACCCGCAGTGCGTGAGCGTGTGCCCGACGGGCGCGTCCTACCAGCGCGACGACGGCGTGGTGCTGGTGGACCACTCGAAGTGCATCGGCTGCCAGTATTGCGTTATGGCCTGCCCGTACGGCGTGCGTACCTATGACGAGTCGAAGGACAAGGGCGTCATCGAGAAGTGCACGATGTGCGCGCACCTCATCGACAAGGGCGAGAAGCCGGCGTGCGTGCGACACTGCCCCGGCCAGGCCCGCAAGTTCGGCGATCTGGACGATCCCGAGTCCGATGTGTCGAAGCTGCGCGCCGCGAAGAAGACGTACAAGCTGAAGGACGTGGGGAACCATCCGGGCGTGGACTACGCCATGGACAAGTGCGCCTGGAAGGGAGATGAGTAACCATGGAAATTCAGTGGCCGCTTCTGATTTTCAGCGTGCTGTTAGGCGTCACCTCGGGCTCGTTCGTGTTTCTGGCCGTGGGCGAGCTGAGAGGCAAGTTCCGCGACGTGCGGTTTGCGGGTGCGCTCATCGCGCTGATCTGCCTCGCCGTGGGCGGGTGCGTGTCGGTGCTGCACATGGGGCATCCCGAGCGTGCGACGCACCTGCTGGGCAACCTGGGTTCGGGTCTGTCCAAGGAGCTGTTCGTGGTTGCCATCATGGGCATCGTGGCGCTCATCTACCTCGTTTTGGCGAAGAAGGACTACCCCACGGCGTCGAAGGTGTCCGGCGTGCTGGGCGGCGTCATCGGCTTGGTGCTGCCGTTCGTGGCGGGCGCGTCGTACCTGATCGCCGCTCGTCCCGCGTGGGACAGCATCGCCCTGCCGTTGATGTTCCTGGGCGCCGGTTTGGCGCTGGGCATGACGCTGATGTGCGGGCTCGTGCTGTTGAAGGGCCGCGCGGCTGAGGAAGGCGGGTTCGCGCTGAAGCTGGCGCTGGCCGGCGTCCTGATCATGGCCGTCACCACCGTGGCGTACGTGATCTGGATCGCCGTAGCGCCCTACCAGGCTCCGACGCGCTCCATCGAGCGTCTGATCTCCGGCGACATGGCCGTTATGTTCTGGGCCGGCGTCGTGGTGATTGGCATCGTGGTTCCGGTTGCCCTGACCGCGCTGGCATGCGTCCAGTCCACGAAGGGCGCCGGCGATTCCGGCACCGTGCAGCCGAAGCAGCTGGCGATGTACCTGTTCGCCGCCTGCGCCTGCACCGCCATCGGCGCCGTGGTGATACGCATCATCATGTACGGCGTAGGCACAAGCGTGGAGCAGTTCATCTACCACTGATGATGGGGGGTGCTCTACCCGGGTGCCCCCTTCCTCTCCCGGGCGCGCCGGTGCGCTCCCTCCACCTCCCCATGGCGCGCCCGGGAGCTTGCCGGTGGATTTCGGCGCTGCGCGCCGATCGTTCGACCCGCGCATCCCTCGATCGGCGCGCAGCGCCGAACCCCTCCGAGAGCATTCGGGCGCGCCAAGGGAAAGGCGCTGCGCGCCACACATAGTAGGAACGACGCAAGGAGATCAATCATGACCGATACCATGCCTGCGGAGCTCGTTGAGAACCTCATCGATTTCTGCGAGAATCGCGGCCGCGTGTATGCGCTGCTGTCGCGTTGCTACGAGACTGAGATTGACGCGGCGTTCGCCGAGACGTTTTCGCAGGGTGCCGCGCTGTCTTCCGACGATGCCGCCTTGGCCGACGGGTTCGCCGCCCTTCAAGCCGACCTGGCCGCGTGCGACGAGGGCAAGCTCGAGCAGCTGGCCGTCGTGTTCGACCGCGCTTTCTTCGGCATGGGGCCGCGCACGGCGCAGAAGGCCTTCCCCTACGAGTCGGTGTACACGAGCGAGGGCGGTCTCATGATGCAGGACGCCTACAGCGAGGTGCTCAACGTGTATCGCGGCGCTGGGTTCGCGAAGAACCCGGGATTCAAGGAGCCGGAGGATCACCTGGCCGTCGAGCTCGCCTTCATGGCGCTGCTGTGTGGTCGTGCGGTGGAGGCGCTGCGCGCGGGCGATGCGGACGGCGCCGAGCGTCAGCTGCGCGCCCAATTGGCATTCGTGCAGGATCACCTGCTGAACTGGATCGAGCGCTTCGCGGCCGACATGCGGAAGGCGGCCGAAGGCGGGTTCTACTTCGATTTGGCGGCGTTCACCGAGCGCTTCCTGAACGCCGATGCCGCCGAGTTGTCCGACGTGCTGGCGTAGTCCGTTCGCCCGAGAGGCGCATGTTTCACGTGAAACACCAAGGTTGTGATTGAGGGGATGATCAGAGTGGAGCAAATCACCCGGCGCGGGTTCCTCGCGGCCGGCGCGGTGGGCGCGGCGATGGTGGGCGCGGGCGGGTTCGGCGCGGTGTCGCGCCAGGCCGACGCGGCGTTCGTGCGCCCGCCCGGCGCGGCGTCGAACCGCGCGCTCGCGGCGGCGTGCGACCGCTGCATGCGCTGTTTGCAGGCGTGCCCCTACGGCATCGTCACGCCGGTGCCGCTGGCCGAGAGCCTCGTGGCGTACGGCACGCCCATGCTGTCGTTCGCCGACGGGTGCTGCGACTTCTGCATGAGGTGCGTCGAGGCGTGCCCGACCGGCGCGCTGTCGCCCGGCGGGGAGCGCGAGCGCGACCTGGGCGTGGCGGTGGTCGTGAAGGACGCGTGCGTGGCCTGGGACTGGGCCGGCTGCACGGTGTGCGGGGACGAGTGCCCCGTGGAGGGCGCGATAACCCTCGACGACCGCGACCGCCCGGTCGTGCACGCGGACTTCTGCGACGGCTGCGGGCGCTGCGAGCAGGTGTGCCCCTCGGCGTCGCTGCGCGCCTACGACGCGTCGGCCTCGGCGAAGGGCATCGTGGTGGCGTCGCGCGAGAGCGCCGCGGCGCGGGCGGCGCTCGCCGAGGGCGCGATCTCGAGCGCGGAGCTGGCCGCGGGCCGCACCGCGGCTTCCGGCGAGGCGGCCGCGCCCCACTCGAAGGGCGTGCACCCCGACGGGCCGGACGCGACGAGGGAGGCGGGAGGCGCTTCATGAAGACCAAGGTGAAGATGGCCCGCATCGCCGTGGCGGCGGGCGTGCTCGCGCTCGCCGCCGCCTCCGCCCACCTCGGCGGCGGCGCCCCCCTGGGCACGCTGTGCGCCCTCTGCCCGGCCGGGTTCGCCCAGATCGCGGCGGCGTCGGGTTCCGTCCCGTGGGCGCTGCTGCCCGGCGTGCTGGCCGTGCTCGCCGTCGTGTTCCTGCTGGGACGGGCGTTCTGCTCGTGGCTGTGCCCCTCGCAGCTGCTGCGCAACGTCTTCGGCGGGCGCGCGCCCCGCGGCATCCTCGGCCGCGGCGGCGAGGCGGCTCCCGAAAAGCCGTCGTCCTGCGCGTCCTGCGCGAGCAGCGCCGGCCTCAAGACCCAGGGCCTCGTCCTCGCCGTGCTGCTCGCCGTGTCCTTCGCGGTCGGGTTCCCCGTGTTCTGCCTGCTGTGCCCGATCGGGCTCGTCTTCGGCACGCTCTGGGCCCTCAACCGCGTGTTCGTGCTGCTGCAGCCGGGCTGGGAGCTGATCGTGTTCCCGCTCATGCTCCTCGCCGAGCTCTTCCTGTTCAAGCGCTGGTGCTCGTCCATCTGTCCGCTCGGGTTCTTCTTCGGGCTCGCCGCGAAGGCGCGCGCGAGGCTGGGCCTCGGCGCCCGCCCGCAGGCGGACTGCGCCACCTGCATCTCGAAGGACGGCTGCCGCGCCTGCTCCACCGCGTGCCCCGAGGGCATCGACGTGGCGAGCCCCGGCACAGCGACGCTGGACTCCTGCACCTTCTGCCTCGACTGCGTGGAGAACTGCCCCACGAAGTCCATCAAGCTCGGCTTCGGCACCCCCTCTGATGTTCAGGAGAACCAGGTCCCTGTCGTGATCTCCGATGACGACCCCATCGCAAAAGGAGAGTAACGCCGAGGGGTGTTTCCGCCGTACCCCGTCTGTTTCGGCGCTCCGCTCAGGATGACATCAGGTATGCTGCGCGCGTCCTATCCTCGGCACTCTACCAGGTCGATTAGCTCTTGTTGGGAATGGACGTCGAGCTTGGCGTAGATGTGTTTGACGTGGCTTTTCACGGTGTTGCGCGAGATGACGTAGTGGTCCATCACGTACTGCCCGTTGCGCCCGCGCGCCAGCATGGCGAAAATTTCCGTCTCGCGGTCGGTCAACCCGAACGATGGACCCAGCTCGGAGCAGCGGTCCTCGATGCTCGCCTCGGCCTGCACGCTCGCGGGCGCTTCCTCGGGCGCATCCGCTGTCGCCTCGACGGCGCGCGGCGGCTCCATGCCCGCTACGCCGCGGATGGTGTCCGCGAAGCTGAACTTGCGGAATCCAACCCACAGAAACGCGACGAATGCGAACAGCGCCACTTCGGCAATGAGCATAGCCATATCGCCGTTCGAACCCACCAGGTCGTTGGACGTGTGGCCCGCGATGGCGCCCGCGTCGGTGCCGAGCGCGCCCATGCTGCGCACGAGTGCGAACGTCGGCAACAGGGCCAGTATGTTTCGCCGCCCCACGGCAACCACCACAAGCCAGATGAGAATGTCGAAGCATCTCACCCCGATGCGCAGGAGCGCGTTGGTTGAGGGCATGCCGGAAACGAAGGTGAAAGGCGCGATGATGAATCCGGCCACCACGAGCAAGACGGAGAACGAGAACAGCTGATCCTCCTTATCGCGGCTGCGCGAAAGCAGCATCCACAGCGCCACGCCCACCAGCACGAGCGCGCTCGCATCGACGCTGACCGGCGCATGCTCAACCTCGTTGAGCGTGAGGCCGTATCCCGTTGCCACGTTGAACAGGAACACGCACAGGAACAGCGCATGAGCAGGCTGCAAGAACGACTCGGGGTTCGCCAACTCGAGATTCATCGGCGATGCTCCCTGCGCGATGGAGGCGAGGTTTGTCCCGGCCGGGCGGTACAGTACCGCAATAGAGACAACATGGCAGGCCATGACGATGCTCAGACCCCATTCGAACGAGGGCAGCGGCAGGAACACGCGCAGCACCTCGCCCGCAACGGAGCCCACCACCACGGCAAGCAGCACCGAGGTGGAGCTGCGCAGCGAGCACAGCGAGAGCGCCAGCATCGTTGCCGCCCACGCCGAGCCGAAGTGCAGTAACAGAAAACCCGCCACCGTGGCGAGGCCGTCGTGCAGTTTGAGGGCGAATTGCAGCACGAGCAAACCGGTGATCAGGCATCCCAGCGCGATGATGGTGACGGTGCGTCGGTCGAGCAGCGACGGTTTGCGCGTGGCCACCACGAACAACACGAGGAAGAACACCGCGGTTCCCAGGGTGGAGAACTCGCGCGCGATGCCGTAATACGTGGCCACGTGTGCATAGATGCTGCTGTTGAGTATCCAACCTGTGCACGAAGTGAGCACGAACGCAACAATGCAGAGCACCGCATCCGACGACGCGGCCTCCTTCAATGCTCTCAAGCGTTGCGCGATTCCCTCCACGACCCCTCATCTCCCCGGTACTGCTTGTCATTGTACGGTATCGACCGCGCCGAAGCGAGCGCTTCGCGCCGCTTTCGTTCACTCAACTGGGAAAACGTGGGGAAATCACCCCCGCGGGGGGAGCGGGCCGCCCTGCGGCCAATCGCGCAAAACGCCCCGGGTGGGGTGGTTCCATCCCGCCGGCTGGGGCCTAGGATGCAGGGCGAGGGAAGCGGTTCGTCCCGGCGGGTTCTCACAAGCGGGTTTCGCCTGGCAGCCGCACGACACGTACCAGCATCACACGAGGAGGACCATCATGGGAACGAACGAAACCACGCAGGGGCACGGCAACGGCATCTCGCGTCGTAGCTTCATCGGCGGCATGACGGGCGTCGGCGCTCTCGCTGCGCTCGGCCTGGCCGGCTGCGCGCCGAAGGCCGCCGGTTCTGCGGAGGCCGAGGCCGCCACGAGCACGACGGGCGCAACCGCCGTCGCCGACAACAACGCCGTGGCCGTGGACGATGGCAGCGCCGCCATCACCGTCGATTGGCTGGGCGCGCCGCCCGAGGTTGCCGACGGCGACATCACCGAGACGAAGGACACCGACCTGCTCATCGTGGGCGCGGGCAACGGCGGCATGATCGCCGGCGCGTACGCGTCCGACCAGAAGATGGACTTCATCCTGTGCGAGAAGGGCACCGAGGTGGGCGCCACGCGCCATTGGTTCAACGCCGTCGACACGAAGCCCTTCACCGACCAGGGCTATCACACCGATCGCGCCCGCATCCACGGCGAGTTCGCCCGCTATTCCAGCGGCACGTGCGACCACAACCTCATCAACATGTGGATGAACGAGAGCAACGACATGTTCGAGTACGTCGACCAGTACATGAGCGCCGCGGGCGCCGTGGTCATCGCCGACGAGTTCGAGATGCCCGGCGGCATGGGCGCCACCCCCTTCTACACCCCCTCCGGCGAGCACCACTACGGCAACGCCGAGGGCGGCCGCGACGGCGTGCCCGTGCGCAACGAGCTGTTCGAGAAGGTGATGAACGACAACGGCTACGAGATTTCCTACAGCCACGAGCTGGTGAAGCTGGTCACCGACGATTCCGGCAAGGTGACGGGCGCCATCTTCAAGACGAGCGACGGCTACACCCAGATCAACGCGAAGAAGGGCGTCCTGCTCACCACGGGCGGCTATTCCGCGAACCCGGCCATGCTGTCGGCGCTGTCGCCCATCACCACCGCGTCGGTCACGGCGCTCGGCTACAACCAGAACAACGAGGGCATGGGCATCAAGGCGGCGCTGTGGGCCGGTGCGGTGAAGGACATCACCAGCGCCACGATGATCTTCGACCGCGGCCTGGTGGCCCCCGGCACCACGGCGGGCTACACCGAGGAATCCATCAAGGCCGGCAAGCCGCAATTCCCCGGAAACGGCCAGTTCAACCCCGGTACGCAGCCCTTCCTCAAAGTGAACCTGCGCGGCGAGCGCTTCGCCCTCGAGTCGGCCGACTACGACTACCTGCCGCACGCGGCCGCGCAGCAGCCGGGCGGCGTGTACGTCAGCGTGTGGGACGGCAACTTCGGCGACGACGTGCAGCGCTTCCACACCCTGGGCTGCTCGGCCATGACGCGCCAGATGGCCGCCGGTATGAAGAAGGAAGACGGCACCTACGATCTGGATGCCTACTTCGAGAAGGAGCTCGCCGACGGTCGGTTGCAGAAGGCCGACACGCTCGACGAGCTGGCTGACAAGTTGGGCTTCGACGCCGATGCGAAAAAGACGTTCCTCGCCACGTGCGAGCGCTACAACGAGCTGTTCGACAACCAGGAGGACGTCGACTTCGGCAAGGAGGCCTACCGCCTGTCCGAGCTGCGCACCCCGCCGTTCTTCGGCGCCACGCTGGGCGGCACGCTGCTCACCACCATCGACGGCGTGCGCATCAACGCCGACTGCCAGGCGCTCAACACCGACTTCGAACCCATCGAGGGCCTGTACTGCGCCGGCGACTGCTCCGGCTCGCTGTTCAGCGGCAACTACCCCGACCAGATGCACGGCGTTGCCTGCGGCCGCACGATGACCGAGGCCCTGCACGTGGTCAAGAAGCTGGCGAACGCGTAACCCGCGCAGGCAGACCCCGCGTCCGCGCCCAACCGCATACCCTCCCCCTTGCGACGCCCGAACCCTCCCTCGGGCGTCGCCTATGCGGAGGGCCTGCGGGCCTCTATCTTCAGCATGACCGACGTCGCTTTCGCAAGCTCCATCAGCTCTTTCTGGGAGTGCACCGACAGCTTCTGGTAAAGATTGCGGATGTGCGTTTTCACCGTGTCCTCCGAGACGAACAGCTCGTCGGCGATTTCCTTGCGAGAGTAATCGGCGGTCAGGAGCCGCAGCATGTCCGCCTGCCGCGCCGTCAGCGCGTACTCGCTTTCCAGATAGGCGCAGACGTGCCCTATCCAGTCGATCTCGTCTTCCTCCGATATGGGGCGCAGCGTGCCCCAGCCGAATTTGAAGTTGTCCTCGTTTGCCAGCAGCAGCGCCGACACGAGCAGCAGCAGCGCCGTTCCGTTCATGATGGCGCTCACGCCCTCGTAGGGGAAGGTTCCGCTGGCTAGCCAACCGAGCAATCCTCCCGCCATGGTGCCGATGAACAGGCTGCAGCTGGGTCCCATGGCAATCCAGGTGGCAGGCAGCCCGCAGTTCTTGATGAGGTACGACCCCAAGCACCACATGGCCAGGTCGACGAAGTAATAGCCCAGCATTTGCAGCAGTCCGCCGAAGGCTTCGATGGGGGCAAGCAGTCCGATCAGATAGAAGCCGCAAGCCATCAGAGGGAAGCCTATCTGGTAGATGAGCCGATTGAAATCGAGCTTGAGAAACGTGATGGTGACCAGGAACAAGGCGCACGCCAGCACGCACCCGAGAGCGTTGGGCAGGACGCCCAGGTCGTGAGCGCGCAAGAACACGACGCTGCCGCTTACGATACCCAGCGACACGCCCTGTAAAAACGACGTGACAAGGTATTTCCAGGGAAAGTACAGGCGTGCGTCGATGCCGTGCAGCAGGTATTCTTCGGGAGGGAACGGCGCGATGGCCTTACGGTACAGCGCGACAACCGCCAGCGGCAGCGCGACGATGACGGGAAGCTTGACGCTGAGGGGTGCGAACGACAGCGCCGACGTCAGCAGCGACGAGGCCGCCATGGCCGCGATTGCGAGGAATCCGGTTTTGCGCATGCCGAGCTGCCCGAGCAACCGGTTCACCTCGATGTACAGAAGCGCCGTGCCCATGCCGGTGGAAAGCGAGCCGACGAAGAGCAGCGCGGTAGACCCTGCAAGAACGTCTCCGGCGCCCAGCCAGAACGCGAAGCAAAGCGCTCCGCCCGTCATGAGCGTGCCCATGGCAATCAGCAGCGCGCGACGGGGGATGACGAATCGTTTCACCCAGAAGGCGATGGCGAAGAGGAACGAGGTGAGCGCCATGCACGCCATCGGGGGCAACCAGCCGGGAAGGCTCCATCCGAAGAACTGTGCAGACGGCAGCAGCGCCGAGCTTTGGAACACAAGGATCATCCACGTCGCATAGCCGCAGAAGCAGAGCAGTGCGTACGGATGGGCGCTCAGCGTTCGGCGGAAATCCGTCAGCGCTCGTTTCCGATCCGATTTGGGATTGAACGGCGAATGGTTCATGCATACCTCCTCCCCTCGGGGCCAGCATACCCCATGCGGCGCGGCGCTTCGGGGGCCTTTTCGGGATTCGCCTGAATTCACCCGTGCGGGTGAATCGGGGAAGTTCCTCGTGAGGGGCGAAGACGTCCGCGGCGTTTCCTGGTTGTATGGGGCCAGCGCTCGACCGGGGGTCGGTCGGCGCTCGATTGAAGGGAGAGGACATGCGTAATCAAAAGGTGTCGCGACGCTCGTTTTTGATGGGGGCCGGCATGGGGACGGTCGCAATGGCCGGGGCGGGTTTGCTCGGGTGCGCGCCCGCTTCTTCAGGGGCGACGGCCGCGCAGGCGCCGACGACGGAGACCGCGCCCGACTGGAGGCAAGCGCCCGAGCCCATCGCCGCGGACGACATTGCGGAAACGGTGTCGACGGACGTGGTGATCGTGGGCGCGGGCTTGGCCGGTTGCTGTGCGGCGATGAGCGCGGCGGAGGCGGGGCTCAAGACGATCGTGCTCCAAAAGCTCGATCGCGTGTTCAACTATGCCACGGGCATCGCGTCGTACAATTGCCGCGCTCAGATCGAAGCGGGCGCGCCGGATAAGTACGACGTCGACGAGCTGCTCAGCCTGTACATGAGCCAAGCGACGAACCTGCCCGACCGCCGCTTCATCGAGTTGTGGAAGGAGCGCAGCGGCAAGGATGCCGATTGGCTGTACGATCTCATGGCCGACACCGATCTCGATGCGCCCTCGTGGAGCTGGGACGAACCCGAGCCCATCATGGGCATGTTCGATTGCATCGCGGCCATGCCGCTTTTAGCGGAAAAGGCCCAGGCGAAGGGCGTCGAATTCCGGTTCAGCACGCCGGCCGTGCAGCTTGAGCGCGAGGGCGACGGCACCGGCCGTGTGACGGCGGTGATCGCGCAGGGCGACGACGGCTCGTATCTCAAGTTCGAGGCGTCGAAGGCGGTCATCCTGTGCGCCGGCGACTACGGCAACAATCCCGCCATGCGCGCCGAGTTCATGCCGCATGCGGAAGGCTTCTCAAGCGCGGTCACGCCGGCGGTGAACACGGGCGACGGCGACCTTATGGCGCTCTGGGTGGGCGCGGCGATGGACAAGAAGCCGCACTGCACGAACATCCACTACGATCTCATCGACTTCAACACCTCGCAGGTGTTCGGCAGCGGCATTCCCTGGCTGCGCGTCAATCGGGAAGGACAGCGCTTCAGCAACGAAGACGTGGTGTATGGGCTGATCCCTTTGCAGGACGCCTCGCAGCCTGATTGCATGCACATCGACGTGTTCGATGCGAACTACGAGCAGTACAAGCCGCTCATGGGAACCGGATTGTACCGATCGGACCCGCCGGTCGAGGCGTTCGCGCCAACCTATCGAGCGTATCTCGACGAGAAGGGCATCGATCATGCGGGCCTGAGCGACTACGCTGCCATCATCAAAGCGCACCTCGAATTGGGCACGATGTGCGAAGGTGCCACCATCGAAGAGCTGGCAGGTAAGGTGGGCGTGGACGCGGCGACGCTCAAGGCGACGGTGGACCGGTACAACACGCTGGTTGAGCAGGGCAAGGACGAGGACTTCGGGAAGCCGGCGGAGTACCTGTTCCCCATTGAGAAGGCGCCGTTTTATGCGGTTCCGCGTCACGCGTTCTCGCTCAGCTGCCTGAGCGGCCTTGCCATCAACCTCAACGCTCAGGTGCTCGATGAAGCGGGCGAGGTCATCCCGGGGCTGTTCGCGTGCGGTAACAACTCGGGCGGCGCGTGGTTCGCCGGGCTCGTGCAGCCCATGTGCATCCCCGGTGTTCCCAGTTCGCGCGCCATCATCACCGCGCGCGTGGCCGTGGAGACGATAGTGGCAGGGAAGTAAAGCTTGCGACGCCCGAACCCTCCTTCGGGCGTCGCTGGTATGATGGTGGACGACGAAGGAGATGCACATGAAGTTCACCATTGTGGCGGTGGGGAAGCTCAAGGAGCGGTTTTGGGCGGACGCGTGCGCCGAGTACCTCAAGCGCATGCAACCGTACGGCAAGACGGCAGTGAAGGAAATCGCCGACATCGACCCCGCGCGCGCCGGCGGCATCGACGCGGCGCGCGACCGCGAAGGGGCTGCCATCGTGGCGGCGCTGCTCGCATCGTCGCACGTCATCCTGTTGGCCATCGACGGCAAGGAGCGCTCGAGCGTGTCGTTCTCCCAGCGGCTCGACGCGCTGGCGTTGGGCGGTACGAGCGACATCGCGTTCGTCATCGGCGGCTCCGACGGCGTGAGTGCGGCCGTGCGCGAGCGCGCGAACGAGACGCTGTCGTTCGGTCCCATCACGCTGCCGCACAACCTCGCGCGCGTCGTGCTGCTCGAGCAGCTGTACCGCGCGCAGAAAATCTCGCGCGGCGAGCCGTATCACAAGTAGGAGCTTCGCCGCATGCGCGCAAGCGCGACGCCCGCGAGCATGATGGCCGCGCAGGCGGCAAGCGTCGCCGCGCCGACGGGGTCGCCGGTTGATGCGAGCGGCTTCGGGTTGCTGCTAGCTTGATCGTTCGGCTGCGGAAGGGGTTGCGGGTTGACGGGCTCTTCCGGGTTGTCGCCCGGGTCGGTCGGTTTCTGGTCGAGCGTCGCCGTGATGGTGTAGCGCGCCTTCGCGCCCTCCGCCTCGCCGCCTTCGCCACCGCCTTCGGACCCCGGCTCAACCGGGGACCCCTTCGGCCCGAACGAGCCGGCGATGGAGGTGCCCACGTCAAGCCACGAGCCGTCGGCAAGCCACGCGCCCGTGCCGACGGATGCCGTGGTGAGCGTCGAGAGGGGCTGTCCGTCGTTCGTGCAGAACAGCGCGTTGGTCAGGGCTATGCTGTGCTTCGGGGAAACGGTCGAGCGCAACAGCGCCACCGTGCCGTAGCGCGCGACGCGCAGCCGTCCGTACGGGTCGCCCTCGGAAACGGTGACGACGAAACGCGAGCGCTCGGTTCCCGAGGCGTCGAACCGCACCACCATGTTCGTCTGCGCCGCGTCCGGTTCGGAATGCATGTAGTCCGAACCCATCAGCACGTAGTAGTCGCCATCGGCGCGCTGCACATCGAGCACCGTGCGGCTCGATGAGAGCGGCAGCACGGCGGCAACGCGTTCGGTCGTGCACATCTCGCCCGCCGCTGCCGCGTCGTCGGCCGTGGCGGTGCTCTTCGCGAGGGCTTCCACCAGGTTGGCCGCTTCGGCAACGCGCACCTCTTTGATCAGCGTGCCGTTCTCGTCCGAAAACGCGCACGCGAGGGCGTTCGGGCTGGCGGCAGCCGCGTTCTGCGCGGCCGTCCAGCCGTGGTGCGTCTCCACCGTTCCGTCCTCGCGCGGCGTGAGCGAGGTGAGCAGCATGCCACCCCGTGTGCCGTCGGGGCTTGGGAGCCCCCGATAGTACGACGTAACCACCACGGAGGTGCCGCTCGATGCGAACGGCATGGCGTAGGCCTGCTCTATGACATGCGAGGCGGTTACGGTGCCGCGCTCCATATCGACCCAGCAACCGGTGCCCGTCTCCGCGCCGGTTGCGCTGTAATACACGAGGAACGCCATGGTGTCCGACAGCGCTGCAACGCTGAGCCGCTGTTCGCCACCTGAGGAGGCGAGTGGTGCATTGCTCACGTCGAGCGAGGTCACTCGCCCGGCGTCCCGGGAGTCAATCGTGTGCAGCTTGAGCACGCCGTCGGCTATTTGGAAGAAGCGCTTTGTGCCGTCGGGGCTGGTGAACACGCTGCTGAGCGTCGTCGTGTCCGCCTGGTACGCGGTGCCTTCGTACGTGCCCGAGCGCCCGACGGCCGTCATCGAAGCGCTTGGCGTGAGCGGCAGCCGTATCTCGGGCGAGTACGCGGTTTCCCCGCCCGCCTGCGACAGGACGAAGATGCCGGGCGGGAACACGATCTCGCACGTGGACGTGGGCCCGATGCTGCTCGCGTCAAGTAGGCAGGGCAGGCTCACCGTGGTGCCGTCCACTGAGATGTCGAGGAGAGCGTGCGGTTCGCCGTCAACTATCAGCTGCACCGCCGACGGAAGCGCTGTGGCGAGCAGCGGCTGGGACGACGCGTTGAACGTGAGCGTGTCCACGTTCGAGAAGCTGTCGAAGGCGGGCGTGAGCGTGAAGTCCGCGGGGTCGGCGGGCTTGTCGGCGTCCGAGTACGAGATGGATACGCGCCCGGCTTCCGCACCGCTTTCCGTGACGGCAAACGTCAATCCCGTGAAGCCGACGTTGATGTTCTCGTAGAAGTTCGTGGAGGGGTAGCCCTCCGGCGTCATCTGGTCGCCCGCGAAGAGCATGCACCCGTACGCGGTGGCCCCGATAGCCGTTGGGACGGTCAAGGTGCCGTTGGCGTGCGCGACGCCCATGTCGGGGTCGACCAGCTCGATGAGCTGGTTGTGCACCGTGCCGGCTGTGTTGGAATGCAGGAGGCCCCCGCCTTCGCCGATGTCCGCTTGCACGCGGAACAGCCGGAATCCCGAAGGAATCTGCGTGCTCTGGCCGCCGCTTTCGTAGTACACGCTCTGATTGCTGGCGAACTGGTCGTATTGCAGCAGGTAGTACGAGGAGAACATGCCCGTGCCTTTGTCCTCGTTGGATACGACGATGATCCCGCCCGTCTCTTTGAGGTCGTCCGACGTGAACGCCGACAGCGCTTCCTCGATGGACGAGCTGCCGTCCGGTGCAGCATCGACGTGCTGCACCACCTGGCCGTCGCGCTTCACGTCGATGCCGTCCTCGTTCGCGAACACCCGCGTGACCTTGCTCTCCGGCAGCCATCCGAGCATCCACTTGGAGAACCCGTTGTGGTCTCCCTGGTTCTGCATCATCATGTCGAACGTGAGGATGCCGGTGCGGCTCGTCGCGCCGCCTTTCTGGCTGAGGTAATCGTAGAAATCGGGAAGGCCCAGCACGTGACCGGTTTCGTGGATGATCGTCTGCGCCGCCCACGCCTGGTCGCACGGGTTCGCCAGCGCCACGCCGTTCCACAGCCGCACGCCGTTCGCGTACGTAGCCGTTTCCGCGCCGAACACCTGCTCGTTGCTCCACCACACGCTGCCCCAACCGGTGTCGGGCCCGGCGAAGTGCAGGTAGACGGCGTCGATGCGTCCGTCGCCGTTCGCGTCGAAGCGTCCGAGGTCGACGTCGGGCTGCTTGTCGAGGTAGGCGAGCGCCTCGCTGAACAGCGACCCGATGTTCGTCGCGTAGTAGGCGCGCTCGTGCTGCGCCTCGTAGTCGAACGCCTCGCCGGTGATGGAGAGCTTGCCGTAGGATGCGCGCTGATAGTAGTCGTGCAGGTTCTCGTAGGGGAAGGGGCCGGCACTCGGCAAGGCGGCTTCGCCTTCGCTGCGCGGGCCGATGAGCGCTTGCAGGGCCTCGAGCGTGTCGCCCTCGGCGAATGTCTGATCGGGGAACGACACGCGCAGCGCCAGCACGTGCGCCTTGCCCGCAAGGGCCATGCCGCTGTCGTCGCCGGGCACGGCGTTCGTGGCGATGCCGTTGTTGGCCTGCTCGCGCGCGATGGCCTGTTGCACGAGCCCTGCGGACGGCTCGTCGTTGCCCAGGTTCTCCTGGAACGCGGAGCGCGCTTCAAGCGTGCCGTCCTCGGCGTACGCCGCGCACTGCTCGTCGGTTGCCACGCACGGCGAGACGGGTTGCTCGTCAGCGAACGCCAGCCCCGGCGCGAACAGAGCGAGCAGAGCCACCAGCGAAGCCGCGGCAAATCGAGTAGCACGAATCATGAGGTCCCCTTCACCCGAATCCAGTTTCGTTATCATACCCGCGCGCTCAACATTCGCCCACCCCCTTTCGGAGATCGGCATCCCCAAGCTCCCCGAATGCCCAAGCGCATATCGAGGGTCGCTAGCCTTTCCGCAGCGTGCATTTCTCGACGGCGGCCATGAGCTCTTCGCGCGAATGCACGCGCATCTTCTTGTAGATGCGGTTCATGTGGGACTTCACGGTGTTAGGGGAAAGCACCAGGGCTTCGGCGATCGTGTTTACGCTCTTTCCGCGCATGAGTAGCGTGACGATATCCGTTTCCCGCTCGGACAGCCCGTAGCGTTGCGCTGCCGCATCGCATAATTCTTCAATAGCAGTGACCAACGTGTCGGGGACGTGTTCTTCGGCATGTTGTTCGCCGGAGGGTTCTTCAACGGCGATGCGCATACTGCGTTCGATACGGAAAGCGAAGTAATAGCCAGCTAAGAATACCGCGTAGATGATGACGATGAACAGGTACTCGAACGATGACGTGGAAAAGTGCGCTGCGATGTTCGACCCGAGCAGCCCGATGAAATGACCTACCATGATGGCAATACTGGCTATCGAGAAGAGGCGGATGCCGTCGCCGAGGTTGCCCTCGCGTGCGTAAACGCCCATGGCTGCATAGATGTACGCGCGCAGAAGGTACGCCCCAGCGTAGATGAGCGAGCCGGCGATGGACCCAATGCCTAAGAACGAAAGCGTGAGCATGCCGACGAACAGCAGCGAGGCGAAACAGAACACGTAAAGCGTCTTGTTCACGTGCAGGCTGATCCAGAACTTGTTGAGCGCCCAAATGACGATGGTGAACGATAGCGCCAGTGCTGTGACGAGCGACCATTCTACTGGGGTCTGGAACGCGTTTGAATAGCTCCTGAAAAACGAGAGTGGCACCGACAGCGCGACAAAGCCCACCAGCATCGAAACGGGTATGTTCATAAGCAGCGTGCGAAGCTCGCCATCGCGTGCGCCGGGAGCATTCGCGCGCGGCGCTGCCCGATTGAGCGCCGCGGAAGCGGTCGCCGAGAGCGCCACAATCAGCACGGGTGCGAGCACTTGCACGCTTTCGGGGAAGTGCCGTATCACGAGCAATTCGAGGAATCCCACCGCCATGGAAGCCGACAGGAGAATAACGCGCATGCTCCATGATTGAATGCCGGCGAGAAACGGTACGAGCGATAGGAGCAGGCCAACATACCCAATTGCATAGCCTGCGTACGGGAGCAACGAGTACGGTAGGCCTGTCGGCACGAGCGGCGCGATCGCGAACCAGGAAGCGATGAACGTGAGCCCTGCGGCAACGCTGAACCACGGACGCCGCACCCGGCTGGCCAATCGATCGCACCACGCAATAGCCATGCCGAATGCGGCGCATCGTAACAGCATCCACAAGTACATCGGGTCGACTGTCTCCGCCGATACAAGATGAAACGACGAGGCATCCGTGGACACAAGAATGCCCAGCGCCCAGTACGATCCCGCGGCGAGCAGGAAGCTCAGTACCGCTCCGAATTGGTTGCTCTGATTGTTCCCCATAGCCCTCCCCTTGCTACACCCGCATCGTATCAGGAGGAGGTGCATACGCAGCGTGTTATGTTGAGAAATTTTTGCGCTGTAACGGGTGATATGGAGGGAGGTATCTCTTTGGAAGAGCCGAAGGGAGGCTCGAAGACAAGGAGACATAGAGCACGAGGAGGATGACATGAGTGAGCTTAGTCGCAGGAATTTCATCGTTGGAGCAGGTATTGCGGCAGCCGCAACCGCAGCGGGTATGGTGGGGTGCTCGGCGGGCGGAACCGCGCAGGGAGGTGCCGCGAAAGAGGTGCGCAACGCGGAGGAGGTCATCGCGTGGGAGCATGAAGCCGAGATCGTGGTGTGCGGTTTTGGCGGTTCGGGTGCCATCACGGCAATCCAAGCAAGCGACAACGGCGCGAGTGTGCTCGTGCTTGAAAAGCAGCCGCAGGATGATGGCGATAAGATGAACCAGACCAATTCCACGCGCCTGTGTCATGCTACGATGATGAACTTCAATAGCGAATCCGAGGCCGTCGCCTACTTGACGGCCACTTCGCGCGGTGCAACGCCCGACGACGTGATTGCTTCATGGGCGAAGTTTGCTCCCCATACCGGCGAGTTCATGCAGGGTTTGGGAGCTGACATTTTCGATGCCGGCGAAACCACCGAGTATCCGCTCGATCTGTTTCCCGAGGGCGCCAACTACAACTGCTTCAACTTCAAGGGGCAGGGTCCCGAATTGTGGCAGGTGCTGCAGGATGCAGCCGACGAGCGCGACATCGAGGTGTTGTACGAGACGCCTGCGATGGAGCTCGTCACGAACAACGAGGGCGTCGTTATCGGCGTGAAAGCCAAACGGGGCGATAGCGATGTGTATGTGAAGGCAACCAAGGCGGTTGTGCTCGCAACAGGTGGATTCGAGTACGATTTCGACATGCTCAACCAGTATGTGTACGCGCCGACGCCGCGATTCTATGCTAACCCTGACAACACCGGCGACGGTATTCGCATGGCGCAAGCTGCGGGTGCGGACCTGTGGCATATGGGTCTTATCGGCGGCCGTGTGATTCCGTTCTTTCCCGATTTGGGGTTCGGTCTGCAAGGCGGCACCCCCGATCCTT
This sequence comes from Eggerthella sinensis, assembly GCF_003339815.1. Lineage (GTDB taxonomy): Bacteria > Actinomycetota > Coriobacteriia > Coriobacteriales > Eggerthellaceae > Eggerthella > Eggerthella sinensis. Next base: position 12,145 of record NZ_PPTT01000003.1, on the reverse strand, counting down.
ATTTGCTGGTCGATCATTACGGCAAGCGTTTCATGAACGAAAATTGGAAGGCCCATTCGGCGGTGCTTGAGTCTGTCAAGTTCAGCACCGACCTTTGTGATTTCCCGGCCATCCCCGCATTTTCCATCTTCGACCAGACGGCCGTCGATGCCGGTCCGGTGGTGACAGGCGGCATGATGAAGGTGAACGCATACGAATGGAGCAAAGATAATAGTAAGGAAATTGCTGCCGGGTGGATTCTGAAGGGCGACACCATCGAAGAACTTGCTGCGAAGATGAACGACGATCCTGAAATCAAGGGCCATATGGACCCCGCGGTGCTGGCCCAAACCTTGAGTGATTTTAACGGGTACGCATCGGTGGGCGAAGACCCTCAGTTCGGGCGTCCTGCAGCCGACATGCAGCCACTCAGCACGCCGCCTTACTATGCGCTCAAGATGTATCCCGGCGGTGTCAACACGTTCGGTGGCCCACGCCGCAACGCGAAGGGGCAGATCGTGAAGCCTGACGGTCAACCGGTGGGCCATCTGTACGGAACAGGTGAAATGGGTTCCGTACAGGGCTTTCTGTACTCCGGCGGCGGATGGAACATCTGCGAAATCGTTGTGTCGGGCCAGATCGCGGCCAACAACGCCGTGGAAGAGGAGCCGTGGGAAAGCAAAGAGAACTAATCGTGCGGAAGGGGGCTACTATGCGAGCGAACCGGATGCGATTGCGGCGGTCGGTGCTTGTTCTTGGCGTCGTGGCGTTGATTGGCGGCGCGTCAGTGGCGGGCTGCGCTCCACAGCAGCCAGGCTCAAGCGGTGAGAAGAACGCCGCTGCGGCTGAGGCGGTGTCGGTCTCCTGGTCACCGACGGTCGACTGCATGGTGTGTCATGTCGATCAGGCGAGCTCGATGGACGATGCAACCTGTCTTGCCGGAGCCCATGTGAGCGAAGGACTGACATGCTCGTCCTGCCATGGTGACGATGCGGGGCTTGCAAGTGTCCACGAAGGCGTGACGACCGATGACAAAACACCCAAGCGCCTGAAAACTACCAAGGTGACCAACGACGGATGCCTGTCGTGTCACGAGAAGGGGGATCTACTATCTCGCGCGGCTGACTACATCGGATGTACCGATGAGGATGGGCTGACCGTGAATCCCCACGACCTACCAGATACTCCGGGTCATGTCGACGTTCGATGCGTCGATTGTCACCGCGCCCATGAACGCAGTGACCCTCTCGGCGCGGCACCCGAACTCTGTTTGGGATGCCATCATTATGATAAGTACGAATGCTATACCTGCCACGAATGATGCTCGTGCGCGTGAGCTTTTGTCTCGTTCCGCTATACTGAGTCGCGACACACAGGAAGTCGCCGGGGGCGACGGAGGAGGTTGCTATGCGCTTCATATCGTGGAACGTGAACGGCTTGCGCGCCGTCCTCAAAAAGGGTTTCGAGGACATCGTGTGCGAGCTCGATGCCGACATCGTGGCCTTGCAGGAGACGAAGCTGCAGGAGGGCCAGGCCACGCTCGACCTGCCGCAGTATCGCGAGTATTGGAGCTACGCCGAGAAGAAGGGCTACTCGGGCACGGCGGTGTTCTGCAAGGAAGAGCCGTTGCAGGCGCTGCATGGCCTGGGCTTTCCGCACCTCGACACCGAGGGGCGCATCGTGGCGCTCGAGTTCGAGAAGTTCTGGTTCGTGGACGTGTACACGCCGAACGCGCAGAACGAGCTGGCGCGCATCGCGCACCGCATGGAGTGGGACGACGCGTTCCGCGATTTCTGCAAGGGGCTCGAGGAGGGCGTGCTGCCCGCCGGCGTGCCCGTCGAGCGTCCGGCGAAGGGCGAGGGGCACGTGGCCATCTCCGAGCTGCCGGTGACGCAGCCGGGCGAGACGGCCGAGCCGAAGCCCGTCATCATGTGCGGCGATTTCAACGTGGCGCACCAGGAGATCGACCTGAAGAACCCGGGTCCGAACCGCGGCAAGGCGGGCTTCTCCGACGAGGAGCGCGGCACGTTCACCCACCTGCTGGGCGACGGGTTCACCGACACGTTCCGCGCGCTGCATCCCGACGTGACGGGCGCGTACTCGTGGTGGAGCTACCGCTTCAAGGCGCGGGAGAACAACGCGGGGTGGCGCATCGACTACTTCCTGGTCAGCGACGAGCTGGCCCCGAAGATCACAAGCGCTTGCATCTACGACGAAGTCTACGGCAGCGACCACTGCCCGGTAGGGTTGGAGTTGGAGCTGTAGGAGAGGCCAATCACGCTCGTTCCGGAAAATCGCATTCTTGATCCGATGCTTTGAGGGGGCGTTCGGCGTAGGGTGGTGGCGTCATGAACGTGAGGGAAGGGGAATTTCATGGGGCAGATTTTGAAGCCGCTGTACACGCCGCGCTACGTGCCGTCGGGCGACGAGGTGGCCATCATCGAGACGGACAAGGGCACCATGCGCGTGGAGCTGTTCGGCAAGGAAGCGCCGCTCACCGTGGGCAACTTCGTCGAACTGGCGCAGAAGGGGTTTTACGACGAGCTGAACTTCTACGGACGGCGCGACGGCGACGTGGTGGTGGGCGGATGCCCTATCACGCGGCCGCTTCGTCCGCAGCAGGTGCGCATGGCCGTGCGCGAGCAGCTGCGCGGTATCCATCCGGGCATGGGCGACGCGGGCTACGTGATTGCCGACGAGTGGGTTGGCAACCCGCGCAATCATCACGGGGAAGGCGCCGTGTCGCTTGCGCACAAGAAGAGCGCCGACAGCGGGAGCTGCCAGTTCTTCTTCTCGCTGGCCGATCATCCCGAATACGACGACCAGTTCACCGCGTTCGGCCAGGTGATCGAGGGGCTTGAGGTGATGCACCGTCTGCGCATCGGCGACCTGATCGAACGGGTGCGCATCGAGGGCGCGCACGAGCTTCCCGCCGACCAGGCGGCTGCGGATGACGAAACCGCCCGCAAGGCAACCGAAGCCGTCGACGAGCTGCTCAGCCGCAAGCCGGTGATCTAGCGGGCGTGAGGGGCTTCGTCCCAATCCTCGATGTAGTCGATGAGGTCCTGCTGCTTGTGGATGCCGGTCTTCTGGTAGATTTTCTCGATGTGGGTGCGCGCGGTGTTCTTCGTGATGTGCAGATCGCGCGCCACGATGGGCAGCGTGCGCCCGCGCGCGAGGAACACGAGCACCTCGCTTTCGCGCGGAGTGAGCGAGAACCGCTCGGCCACTCCCGCGCATGAAACATCGAGGTCGGAAGGCTTTTCCGCATCGTCCTCCGCAGACTCAAGAGCGTCGTCAGCCGCTTTCGCTCCCTCGACGTTTTCCGCTCCCGACATGCCCTCGTCCGCGTGCTTCGCCGCGCGCGGAATGGATGCGATCACGCTTTCCGGCAGCACGAGAAACGCGATGATCACGAGGCACACGATGGCCACGAGCGCCAACGCGCTGATCTGGATGGTGCCGTCTTCCACGAGCGGGCTCAGCGCGCTGCCCAGCAGGTAGCCGGCGGCCATGCCCACGAACGTGAACGCCACGCCCAGCCCGTAGGCGTACGTGCCCGAATGCACGTGCGTGCGCGCGATGTCGCCGAACAGAATCCACGACAAGATGTCGAACAGCTCGTACCCGATGCCTACGAGCAGCACCGACCAGAACGTGCGCGACCCGAAGAACAGCGCGATGATGACGAGCCCCGTGATGATGATAGGCAGCGACAGTCGGTACATGAGCGAGACGTTCATGCGGTCTTTGAGCACGACGGAAATCGCCAGGAACATGCCGCCGACGATGACGAGCGAGAACGATCCGCACCCGCCGAACAGCTGAAACGGATCGTGGCCCACGATGGGAAACGCGTCGAACGACCGCACGAGGAACGAGAACACCATGATGGACACCATGAGCTTGAGCGACGCCTTGTCCAGCCGGATGCGTGCGGGTTGCTCCCCGTCGGCGGGCGGTTCTTCGACGGGCGGCTCGTCGGCGCCGTCCTCGTCCTTGTTCGTGCGCCACGCCACGCCGCAGCGCTTGCACTCCACCACGAGCAACAGCAGCGATGCGAGCGGCAGCGACACGAAGATGATCTGGGAGTTCGCCGACGTCATCGAGAGCACGAGCCCGGTGACGATGGCTGCGGCCGGCGCGCTCAGCAGCGAGAAGTACAGGTTCTGCGCGGCGAAGCGCTCGCCCCATACCACCTGCAGCAGGCCCGACCCCGCGCCGCCCGTGAGCACTCCGAGCGCAAGCAGCAGCGGCGAGTTGAGCCACGCCGATGCGGGAATGAACACGATGGAAGCCACGATGAACCCCACCATGACGGTGGTCAGGTGCTCGTGGCGACGATGCCCCTCGTCGTGCGAACGCGCGCGAGATGCCCGCCACGCCGCGATGCCGGCCGCCGCCGCGCCCATGAGCAAGAACGCCCAGTCCACGCTGAACGATGCGCCGTCGATAGAAGCCGACAGGCAAAACACGATCCACGCCCGGCACAGGCCGAACCCGGCGATAACCAACAGGTAGTCGATGAGCTTCTGATCGTTGAGCCCCATATGCGGATTTTGGGCCGCGTCCCCGCTTCGCACCATGATCTCCCCAGCCATGTACGCCTTCCATCCCTTCCCCCAGTATAAACATACTCGCCGACCAATTTGATCCACAATTGGTACGTGGTTTCGTTTCAGGCTGGTTCGGTCCCTCGGATCAATAGTGTGAGAAGCTAACGTTTTCCCAGTTCGCATCGGATAAATGAGCGAAAAGAAAAATCACATTCCCCATGCGGTGCCAAGCCGTGCAACGCTCACTAGAATGCGCCTCAATGAACGGATAGCCCTTCGAGGGATGGGCATCATCGCAAGGGGCGATTGATCGGACGTATCCGTTCTACCACAAGGAGGAAGCATGGCAACGGAATCGAAGAGTCTGTCTCGCCGCAATTTCCTGAAGGGTGCCGCCATTACGGGCGCCGCCGTGGCCGGCAGCGCCGCGCTTGCCGGATGCGCGTCGGGCTCCACCGCCGCATCGGCGGATTGGCAGCCGAAGTCGTGGGATTACGAGACCGACGTCGTGGTGGTGGGCTACGGCGGCGCCGGCATGTGGTCGTCGCTCGTCGCGGCTGACGAAGGCGGCTCGGAGGTCGTCATTCTGGAAAAGGCTCCCGCCGAGGGCGGCGGCAACAGCCGCATCAACAACGGCGAATGGACGGTCATCAAGGACGAGAAGGTGTTCCGCGATTACTGCGTGGCGTTCGGCCACGGCCTGATCGAAGAGGATATGATCGACGCCTACATCGCCGAGGCTTCGCAGCACACCGATTACGCCGACAAGTACGGCATGACCTACGAGGTTGCCGAGCAAGCGCTGGCCGGCACCATCCCCGAGTATTGGTTCCTCGACGACGGCAAGTATGCCGGCTGCATCGGCGTGTCGTCGGTGGACGGCTTCGGCATGACGACGTTCCACGAGCTTGAGGCGAAGCGCGCCGAGCTTGGCCTGCCCATCGAGCTCAAGTTCAAGTGCACCGAAGAGCACCTCATCCAGAATCCCGACACCAAGGAAATCTGCGGCGTGCGCTTCCTGGAAGACGGCGTCGAGAAAACCATCAAGGCGCGCAAGGGCGTGGTGCTGTGCACCGGCGGCTTCGAGTTCAACGAGGATCTCAAGAACGAGTACCTGAAAATCTACCCGTTCAAGTTCGAGGGCTGGCAGTACAACACGGGCGACGGCATCCGCATGGTTGAAGAAGTGGGCGCGAAGCTGTGGCACATGGGCATGGTCATCTCCACGACCGCCATGTGGACGCGCGATCCCGACTACGACTTCGCCATTTTCGCAAGCCCGCAATCCGACGCGTTCTTCACGGTGAACCGTCTGGGCAAGCGCTTCCAGAACGAGGCGAAGACGGGCGGCACGGCGCACAACGGCTGGCACACGCTCATGTCGTTCAACGACGCCATCGACGATTACGACCGCATTCCGTCGTGGCAGATTTTCGACCAGAAGGGCATCGACGGCGGCCCGATGGGCACACAGCAGGGCGGCTGGTTCGAGTGTGGCAACTACACCTCCGACCTGCCCGACGAGATTCGTGCGTGGGACGGTTGGACCGACGACAACCAGAAGGAGATCGAGCGCGGCTGGGTGCTGAAGGGCGACACGCTTGAGGCGCTTGCCAAGAAGATCAAGGACTTCGACCACTGGATGGACTACGAGACGCTCAAGGCCACGTTCGACGAGTACCAGGCGTTCTGCGACGTCGGAAAGGACGCGCGCTTCGATCGCGAGCTCACGGCCGAAGAGAACAAGCTCACCGAAGAGGGCCCGTACTACGCCATCTCCATCTATCCCGGCTCCTGCTCCACGTTGGGCGGCCCGAAGAAGAACGCGAACGCCCAGGTGCTCGATCCTGCTGGCAACATCATCCCGCGTCTGTACGCGGCAGGCAGCTTCGGCAACTTCCAAGCGCACAGCTACGGCATCACCGGTGGAAACAACTCCGAGAACATGGTGTGGGGCCGTATCGGCGGACGCCACTGCGCCGGCCTCGAGGCGTGGGACAAGAAGTAGCCTATCCGACACATGAGCGCGAAGCCCGCCCGGCGCCGTCCGGGCGGGCCGACCACGAAGGACGATGCCATGAGCCTACAACAAGAACGTACGCGGCAGCGCGGCATGATGATGGCGGCCATCGTCGCCATGACGGTGCTTCTCGCGCTGCTGCTGGGATTGGCTGCAGGTTGCAGCCCGCAGGCGTCCGAGGGTGCGGACTCCGGCGATTCGGCCAAGTCCGCGCAAAAGGAAGACCCCATGACCACGCAGGCGGTTGACTGGAACATGCAGATCGACTGCAAGACCTGCCATACGCACGAGGCGGACACCATGCAGGATGCCAGCTGCCCGCAGGCTTCTCAGCACGCCGACTTGGCCTGCACGCAGTGCCACACCGAGGAAGCCACGCTCAAGCAAGCGCACGAGGGCGTGACGTATGCCGACAAGCCGGCGTCCAAGGCCACGGTGGTCACCGTTGATGCGGAAACGTGCCAGGCCTCCGCTTGCCACGGCACCATGGAGGACATGGCCGCCATCACGGCGGACAGCCAGGAGCTCGTGGACGACAAGGGCACCGTGGCGAACCCGCACGAGCTCCCCAGCAACGAGCAGCACGACGCGAACCAGCCCACCTGCACCGATTGTCACAAGGTGCACACGAAGGACCTGCAAAAGGACGCCATGAAGTATTGCGCCCAGTGCCACCATCGCGGTGTCTTCGAGTGCGGCACCTGCCATGAACTGCGACAACGCGCCGTGAGTTAGCGCCTCGCACCATCGAACCCCTTCGCCCCACTCGCAGAGGGCCCGGCCTCCTGCCTCCCAGCCGGGCCCTCGCTTTGCGTTGGGGTTTGCTCCTTCGGCCTATTCGAAGGTATCGTGCTTGGCGAGGTCCATGCGATCGTTTTCCAGCTCGTCGCGCGTTGCGGCGACAAGGCCTTCGAGCTCTTGTCGCGAGTGGATGTTGCATTTTCGGTAGATGTGCCGGATATGCGTCTTGACCGTTTCCTCGGACAGCACCAGCATACGACCCACGTCGGCGCGGCTCGATCCGCGTGCCAATTGCTCGAACACGTCGCGCTCGCGCGCCGAGAGGCCGCACGCGTCGGTGATGTGCGCGCAGCACAGCGTGAGGAGCTCGGCATCATCGTCTGCCTCGCCCGGTTTCGCCATACCCCAAGCTTCAAGCAGGTTGTTGTGGTTCACCAGGGAAAGAGCCGTGAACATGAGCGCGAACATGACGGTGACGATGAGCAGGGTATCCGAGATGTCGAACGGGGCGGCGTGCAGCAACGTGAACGCTTCGAAGCCCAGAAAGCGTCCGATAAGCAGCGATCCTACGCACAGGCCGCCCAGCCATTCGGACGAGGCGTGCCGACGGTAGATGAGATGGGCGCACAGACACCAAACAAGCATGTCAAAGCAGCGATATCCCACGCAGAATATACCGTACCCCCATGCCGAACCGATCGGTGCTATCACGCATACGAATCCTCCCAAAGCCATGAGCACAAAAGAGAACCGGTAGATCATGTAGTTGAAGTTCAGGCGAAGAACCAAGGTGATGAGGGCGAGCAGGATGGCGGCAACCAGAAACCCTACAACGCCGAATGTGTACCAAGCGGTGGTTCCGAACGTGCCGGTGAACGAAAGGCTTTGGAACATGCCGAACGCGCATCCTGCAACGGCGGCGGTGACGAGCAATTTCCAGGGAGGTCGCTGACGAGCTGCTTTTCCGGCGGCGGTCGGTGCGGTTTCCTTCATCGGCTCGTTTGCTTTTGCGCGGGTGCGAAGCGTGCGCGCCATGGCGTACGCGCACGCGGCAGCTGCGGCGCCGACGAGAGCTGGCATGAGTTCGCGCGCTTCTTGCGGAATGAAGTTGAGCGCGATAAGCAGCGCTGCCCCCAGTATGGACGCGGGTACCACGAGCGCAATGGTTTTGCGAGGCCCCACGGCGCCGAAGGCCTTCACCCATTCGACGAACAGGAGCGCTTGCCCTGCTCCGGCGAAGAACGGCCAGATCACCGCCACGGCTTGATAGCTGGCATCGATGGTTTCGCTCGGAAGCTTGCACAACATCACGAACAGAACCGAAGCCGCCACGTAGCAGACTCCCGCGACCGCAGCCGTTGACGTCGCTGCGCCGGTTGGGTTGTCACGTTTGCGAGAAAGCCCCAGTGCAAAACCGCAGAGGCCCATGACCAGGTACGTGAGATTGGACCCAAGCCACGCCGCCGATCCCACGGTGCTCGCATTTTCGTACACGAGCGAGGCCGATGTGCAGCTCCAGGGCCAGGCGCATACGAAAGCGAACCCTATCCAGACCGCCGGATACGAGGTGGCGATGGCTCGGAATCGGCGCAGAGTGCGCATGACCGAGCGTCCCGATTGCCGCGTGGCATCGTGTTGCATGGAATATCCCTCCTTGCGGTGAGTGTAGCATAGGCTCGACCCCCGCCAACTGCGGGGGTCGAGGGAAGGGAGGGTGGTCGTTTGCTCCGTTATCGAGCGCTAGCTCTTTGCGTTCTCGGCAGCTGCGGCTCCTGCGTAGCGGCCGAAGCAGAAGCACATGCACAGCGACGTGCCCGATTGCGGGTAGAAGTAGCCGATGAGGTGGCCGTTCGCCGATTCTCCCACGGCGTACAGGTTGGGGATGGGATTGCCTTCGACGTCGAGCACCTCGCCATCGGTGTTCGTGCGCATGCCGCCCGTGGTTCCCGAGAGCGCCATTGTCTGCACGGTTGCGTTGATGGCGTAGAACGGAGGCGTTGCCAGGGGGTTGAGCAGGGTGAATTCCTTTTCGATCAGGTCGAGATCGTATGCTTTGGCGTCGTCCGGATCGAAAACGCGTCCCGCTCGCGTTGCGGGCTTTCCGAATGCGGCATCTTCGCCTGCAGTGCAGAATCCGTTGTACTCGTCGACGGTTTCCTTGAGCGCTGCGACGTTGACGTTCATGGCGCGCGCAAGCTCTTCGATGGTGTCGGCGGTGACGATGCTGCCGGATGCGAGCCCCTTCTCACCCGTTTGGGCTGCCACCTGGTCGTACAGCGTCGCATCGTAGAGCGCCCAGTATTCGGTGATGCCTTGCTTGTACGCAATGCCCGCACGATCGAGGAAGTACAGGTTCTCGTTGACCCAGCGCTTCCCCTCGCGGTTCACGAACATTCCCTGCCCGACATTGTCGGTGTAGCCGCCGTCGACGTTCACGAAGTAGGCCATCGTGCCGCCCGGCGCCACCACGTCGGCGCCTACGGTGGGAGCCTGCACGATCGCAAAGCCCTTTGACTCTCCGTCGAACGTTGAGCAGTTCGGGGTACGCGGCGCGTACAGACGCAGCAGGTCGGGGGAGGCGCCGAAGCCGCCCGCGGCCACGATGAGCGACTTGAGCTTGAAAAGCGTGCCGGTTGAGCCCGAAACCGTTTCGAGCCCCGTGACCGAGCCCTTGTCGTCCACGACGATCTTCGTCGCCTCGGTTGAGAAACGGAATTCCACGCCCAATTCTTCCGCTTTCGCCTTGAGCGGTTCGAGGTACGCCTTCACGCCGTCGCGATCGGCGCTGGTGACGAAGGTGCGCACGGGCACTTGGAAGGGGTTGGTCGGAGGAGCGGTGACGCCGACGATGTCCACGCCGTGGTCGATAAGCCACTCGATCGATTCTGCGGAATGTTGTGCCGCGAACAGCTGTGCCTCGCGGTCCATAAACGAATCGCTATCGGGGTATTGGTTCCAGAAATCCACCAGTTCCTCGGGCGTCCAGTCTTCTCCGAGCTCCTTTTGGAACGAGGTTCCCACCGCCGTGATGCTGTGGGCGTACACCTTTTTGAGCCCGTCGAGCTGCTCGAGGACGGTGACACGAGCGCCGCCTTCTGCGGCGGAGATAGCCGCGGTCAAGCCCGACACGCCCGTGCCGATTACCACGACATCCGCTTCCACGGTTTCGGTCATGGCGACATCGGTTGGCGAAGCCGCGGCGGTTTTCGTTTCCGCCTGATCGTCGGTTGCGGGCGCTTGCTTGGCTGCGCTTGTTTCGGGCGCGCACCCCAACATGCCTGCGGCGACGGCGCCGAGGGCGCTCAGCCCCGCTCCTGCTACGAAGGTCCTGCGGGTGAATCCTTCCTGCGATACGTTCTTCATGGTTCCCTCCTTGGTGTCGATTGTGCCCCTTGCACGAGATCGACCATACGGCTGATTCAACGCCGCCGCCATCCCCCGACGGGGAGTGTTTATCGGGAGAGCCTGTTCACCCGCCGCGGGGGATGCTGCGACGTGGTATCATGCGTGTTCGTGGATTCGATGGAAAGATGGTTATGGATAGAGCTAAAATCGAACAGGGTGTGCGGCTGATTCTCGAGGGCGTGGGCGAGGACCCCGAGCGCGAGGGCTTGGTGAAAACCCCCGAGCGCGTGGCGAAGATGTACGAAGAGGTGTTCGCCGGTTTGACCGAGAACCCCGCCGAACACTTCGAAACCACGTTCGACGAACATCACGAGGAAATGGTGCTCGTGCGCGACATCCCGTTCTACTCCATGTGCGAGCATCATCTCGTGCCGTTCTTCGGCGTGGCGCACATCGCCTACATCCCGGCAGCGAACGGCCGCATCTGCGGCCTGTCGAAGCTCGCGCGCCTCGTGGACGCGTTCGCGAAACGCCCGCAGGTGCAGGAGCGCCTCACGTCGCAAATCGCCGACACGCTCATCGAGCAGCTGCATCCGCAAGGGGTCATCGTGGTTTTGGAAGCCGAGCACATGTGCATGAGCATGCGCGGCGTGAAGAAGCCCGGCACGACCACCACCACAAGCGCCGTCCGCGGCGCGTTCGAGAAGAGTCAGGCGACGCGCGCCGAAGCGCTGTCGCTCATTTTCGCACGCAGGAAATAACGGCACCACCAATCTTCGCTCGGAAAACACGCCACAGAACGTGTAGCGTGTTTTCCGAGCGAAGATAGTCACCGGGCGAGTCGCCGCATATCCCGTGATTCGCATGCGGGGAATGTTTCACGTGAAACATTCGTTCGTGATCAGGTACTATAATCTCATAATTGGCTTTGGCAAGGGAAGGAACCAACATGAAGTGCGTAGTCTCCGTTTTGGGCAAGGACCGCAGCGGCATCGTTGCCGAAGTCGCGACGGCGCTCGCCGCGTGCGGCGCGAACATCGACGACATCAGCCAGACCATCCTGGACGATATCTTCTCGATGACCATGCTCACCACGCTCAACCCCGAGGTGGCCGACTTCAACACCGTGCAGGAGAAGCTGGAAGCGGTGGGCGAGGCCCTCGGCGTCCAAATCATCATCCAACGCGAAGACGTCTTCCAGTTCATGTACAAGATCTAAACCGAACGTTCAGGTGGGTGGCCGACGAGGGCGATAGCGCTCGTGGTTCGGGCGCTATCGAAAGATACGCCTCGGCCGCCGCAGGAGGACGAACCGAGGCTGCGGATGGCCCTACCGACGCAACCTCCCATGCCCGTTTCGCGCGAAACGGGCATCTCTTTTTCGGGGTCGTGACCCCGCCCGGCGCGCGCAGCGCGGCGGGAAAAGAACCACCCGCTATGCGGGTGCGCGTCGAAGGCTCCGCCCTTGCGGGGCGGTGGCCGCCAGCTAGGGTTATGATGCATT
>NZ_PPTT01000029.1 GCF_003339815.1 Eggerthella sinensis | reverse complement strand
TCTGATAACATTACTTCAACAAATGGTGATACAATGACCCCCATAGACATCTGTCGGTACAGACGAAAGTAAGGGGGTGTGCGATGGATATCTTTTCCGATCCCGTGATGCTGGCACGTTTGCAATTCGCCTGCACGGCGGCCTATCACTTCATTTTTGTGCCGCTGACCATCGGTTTGGGACTTATCCTTGCCATCAACGAAACACGGTACTACCGCTCGCGTGACCCCAAAGACGCGGCGGCCACAAAGTTCTGGGTGAAGATCTTCACCGCGACGTTCGTGATAGGGTTGGCCACGGGCATCACGATGGAGTTCTCCTTCGGAACGAACTGGGCGGACTACTCGAGGTTCGTCGGCGACATCTTCGGTGCGCCGCTTGCCGCCGAGGCGCTGCTCGCGTTCTTCCTCGAATCCACGTTCCTGGGCGTGCTGCTGTTCGGTCGCAAGCGCGTGTCGCCGAAGTTCTACCTCGTGTCCTCGTGGCTCGTGTGGATCGGTTCGGCTCTGTCGGCCCTGTGGATTCTCATCGCGAACTCGTGGATGCAGACGCCCGCCGGCGCGGAGCTGTCCGCCGACGGCTCGAAAGCCGTCATCACGGACTTCCTGGCCGCCGCTGCGAACCCGTCTATCTGGCCGCGCTACTCGCACACCATCGTGGCGCTGCTCATCATGGGCGCGTTCGTGGCCATGGCCGTGTCCGCGTGGTACCTCATCAAGAAGAAGCACTCCGACTTCGCCATGAAGACGATGAAGCTTGGCGCTGTGGTGGGCATCATCGTGAGCTGCGTCATGATCGTGACGGCTCACTCGTCCGCCGTGGTGGTGGCCGAGCAGCAGCCCACGAAGCTGGCTATGATGGAGGGCATGTACGATTCCGAAGTGCCTCCGCTGTTCGCCTTCGGGTGGGTTGACGAAGACGGCCAGAAGGTGCTCACGCCGTTCTCCATCCCGGGCGGCACGAGCTTCCTCGCAACCGGCACGTGGGACACCGAGTTCCCCGGCCTCAACGAGCTGGCGCAAACCGAGGAGTACGGCGCTCTCGATGTGGAGAACGCGCCGGTCAACTTCGTGTTCCAGACCTACCACATCATGGTTGCCATGTACGGCCTCATCATGCTCACCATCATCCTCGCGCTCGTGTTCACGCTGCGCGGCGGCAAGATCAAGGACATGAAGTGGCTGCAGCGTCTCGTGCTCATTTCGCCGGTGTTCCCGCTCATCGCCATTCAGGCCGGCTGGTTCACGGCTGAAGTCGGCCGTCAGCCGTGGGTGGTCTACCCGTCCGCGACCGGCCCCGACGGCGTGAGCCTACTCACGAACGAGGGCGTCTCGCAGTCGGTTTCGGCTCCCGAGCTCATGATCACCATGGTGCTGTTCCTCGTGGTGTACGCGTTCCTCATGGTTGCGTGGGCGCGCACGATGGGCCGCTTCATCAAAGAAGGCCCGGTTGTCGAGAAGGACGAGCCGGCTCTGGCAGGCGCTGCTGTGAAGGAAGGTGAGTAATCATGGAAATCACGTTCTTTCAAGGGCTTTGGTTCCTGCTGATCTTCGTGCTGATTGCCGGATACTTCGTGCTCGACGGGTTCGACCTGGGCGCCGGCGTGCTGTATCCCTTCGTGGCGAAGAACGATAAAGAGAAGGCCGTCGTGCGCACGAGCATCGGGCCCGTGTGGGACGGCAACGAAGTGTGGCTGCTCACCGCAGGCGGCGCGCTGTTCGCGGCGTTCCCAGCGGCGTATGCCACCACATTCTCCGGGTTCTACCTGGCGGTTATGCTGGTGCTGTTCGGCCTGATCGTACGCGCCGTGTCCGTGGAATATCGCGGTCACGACCTCAAGTGGGCGAAGGTGTGGGACATCTGCTTCTTCATCGGCTCGCTGCTGCCGGCGCTGCTGCTGGGCGTGGCTGTGGGCAACATCTTCGCGGGCATTCCCATGAGCGCGAACGGCGACTACGCGGGCGTTCCGCTGCTCGGCCTCATCACTCCGTTCACGCTGCTGTGCGGTCTGCTGGGTCTGTCGATGTTCCTGACGCAGGGCGCGTCGTGGCTGGCGCTCAAGGCGCCGAAGCCCAGCGACATGCAGGCGCGCGTGGCGAAGCTGCGTTTCCCGCTGCAGATCGTCTCGCTCGTGCTGTTCGTCGCTGTGACGGCATTCGTCCTGATGGGCGTGCAGCCGGCCATGGACCCGATGCTCGGTGCCGTGCGCTGGGTGCTGGCCATCCTGTTCGTGGCGGCCATCGTCGTGTCGGTCTTCTTCGCGAAGAAGAAGGATTGCGACCTGGGCGCGTTCATCGCGCAGTCGGGCGCGGCGGCGCTGCTCGTGCTGCTGCTTGCGGCTTCGATGTTCCCGAACTTCGTGTTCGCGACAGCCGACAGCATCGGTCCCGCCATCACGGCCATGAACGCGTCGTCTTCGGAGCTCACGCTCATGTGGATGACCATCATCACCTGCGTGGGTCTGCCGCTCGTGCTCATCTACCACGTCATCATCTACCGCACGTTCCGCGGTCGCGTGAAGGACGAGGATCTGGCACACTACTAGGCCTTTCGAAGTTCCAAGCGCCATCGTAAGCTCGTTGTTGAACGGGTCGTCGGAAGCTTCCGACGACCCGTTTTACGTTATACTGTCGGCAACGACGCGCTGCCTGTTTTGCGCAGCACACGACCGAAGGACCCACCATGGACGACCAGAACACCAACGATCAATCCCTGCCCGGCTCCGACGCCCCGCAGCAACCCGTACCGCCCACGCAACCCGTGCAGCCTCCGGCGCCGAGCGCGCCGCAACCCGTGCCCCCTGCGGCCTACGGCCAGCCCACGCAGCCCTACGGCCAACCCACGGCGCCTTACGGCCAGCCTCAGGTTCCCGGCTCGCAACCCACGGCTCCCTACTACCAGCCGGCGGCGCCGCAATCCAGCGGCAAGGCTCTCGGCGCGCTCATTTGCGGCATCCTGGCCATCCTGTTCTCGTGGCTGCCGCTGCTCGGCGTAATCCTGGGTATCGTGGCCATCGTGCTTGCCGTGCAGGCCGTCAAGCAGGCGGGCAAGGACGGCAAAGCCACCGGAGGCAAGGTGTGCGGCATCATCGGCATCGTGCTGTCGGTGCTCGCGTTCTTCGCCTGGATGGCGTTGAGCATGGGCATCGCGCTGTACATGGCCGCCGAGTCCTCCGACTCATACTCCGGCTCTTCCCAGGTTGCCCCGTACGATTCCGACTCGTCTTCGAGCGCGACGGAGGAGGAGCAGCACATCGAGGCCGCCGCGGCCGCGCAGCTCGACAAGCTCAAGGCCAAAGACGCCGCCATCGTGCAGCAGCTTGCCGCCGATGCCGACGAGGCCCTCGAGAACGCAACCGACTACAGCCTCACCGACCTCGGCGTCGACCCCGCGCTGTTCGTGGAGTGGATGTTGACCGATTTCGAGTACGAGCTTGACGGTGCCTTCGACTACGGCGACGGCACCGGCGTCGTCTACGCCGACCTGACCCTGCGCGACTCGATGGCGTTCGCCACCACGTTCATAGCCGATGCGCAAGCCGCAATCGACGCCGGCGAGATGGACACCCTCGACGAAGCCGGCGCGAAGGCGCTCCTCGGCGAGCTCTACCGCGCCGCCATGGACAAGACCACCGCCACAACCACGAGCTACATCAGCCTGAACATGGTGCAAGAGGGCACCGCGTGGCAGGTTGACGAAGACTCGTGGGATTCCGAACTCGAGTATTTGTTCGGGTTGTAGGCGATCGCGCAGCGCGGCGCCAGCATCGACCGGAAGCCGGGCCTTGTGCCCGGCTTCTTGCTTCAAGGAGATGCGCTTATGCGCGCGCTCATTAATAATTCGGAAAGATCGCTTTAAGAAACACGCAAGGACGGCTGTATTGTTATTAATCTTCACGCTTTGTAATCTCGTACCTAGGCACCCAAGGTGTCAGGTTTTGGGGGAATGAGAATCAGAGGAGGAGAGATGGCTGACTACAAGGACGAGGTTCGGCAGTCTTCCGGGATGAGCCGAAGGGGGTTCGTCAAGGCGAGTGCTACGGCCGCGGCAGCTTTGGCCGTGTCGGGCAGTCTTGCCGGATGCGGTCCCAACAAGGTGCAACCGACTGAGGAAGATCAGCAAGCCGCGCCGGCTGCCGACATCATCAGCGGTACCTGGGTCACGGCTGCATGCTGGCACAACTGCGGAGGCCGTTGCCTGAACAAGGCGCTGGTCAAAGATGGCGTGGTCGTTCGCCAGAAAACCGACGACACGCATGAAGACAGCCCCGACTATCCGCAGCAGCGCGCTTGCGTGCGCGGCCGCGCACAGCGCAACCACGTGTTTTCCGCCGATCGTTTGAAGTACCCCATGAAACGCACGTCGTGGCAGCCGGGCGGCGGCGACAACTCCAAGGGCGAGCTGCGCGGCAAGGACGAGTGGGAGCGCATCTCGTGGGATGAGGCGTACACCTACATCACTGACGAAATCAAACGCATCAAAGAAACCTATGGCAACCGCGCCCTCTTCGCGGACGGCGGCGAAGTGTCCAAGTTTCTCAGCCTGTATGGCGGCTACATCGGCCATTGGGGCACCACGTCCCGCGGCGCTTGGACGTACACGCCCGACGTGGTGGGCATCGCGCCCCAGACGAACGAGGGCATCAACGACCGCCTCGACATGCGCAACAGCGAAGTGGTCATCATGTTCGGCACGAACCCCGCATGGTCTTCGGCCGGTAACCCCGCGTACCACCTGCTGCAAATGAAGAAGGCCGGTGCCAAATTCGTGGCGGTTGACCCCTTCTACAACGATTCGTATTCCCTGGTGGATGCCGAGTGGATTCCGTGTCGTCCGTCCACCGACATGGCGCTGTTTCTGGGCATTGCCAACGCCATGCTCGAGATGGATGCCGAAAAGGGCCTCATCGACTGGGACTACCTCAACACGCACACCATCGGTTTCGACGCCGATCATATGCCGGAGGGCGAAGACCCGAACGGCAACTTCAAGGACTACGTGCTGGGCACGTTCGATGGCACGCCGAAAACCCCTGAGTGGGCATCCCGTATCTGCGGCGTGAGCCCCGAGAACATCCGCTACCTGGCCGAGCTCATGGGCAAGGACAACAAGGCGGCCATCCTCATGGCCTGGGCGTCCGCCCGTACGCACAACGCCGACTGCCTGCCGCAGTTGGTGATGACGATGGGAGCCATGGGCGGCCATTACGGCAAGTCGGGTCACATGTGCGGCCTGTCGTGCCATTCGCGTTCGTTCAGCGGCGGCGGATACCTCATCGGCTCCGGTGCAGACGGGCTTCCTTCCGTCAAGAACCCGCTTGGCGATTCGGAGGGCATCAACGATACCGAGCTGTGGAAGGCTATCGCCGAAGGTTCGTACACGTATGCCGGCGGTTCGACCAAAAAGGTTGCCGGCGAGCCGCGCGAAGTGGATATCAAGCTCATCTACCACGACAGCATGAACGCGAAGCTGCAAACCATCGAAGGCCAGGCGAAGGGTATCGAAGCCCATCGCAAGGTCGATCTGGTGGTTACTCATTCGCTCTTCATGACCACGAACGCACAGTATTCCGATATCGTGCTGCCCATCGAGTCGTACTGGGAAAAGGAAGGCGGCTTTCTCCAGGGCAACCGCGAGGCGCTCATCTACCATTCCAAAGTTGTCGACCGCATGTACGAATGCCTCTCCGACGAAGAGATCGCGGCCGAAATTGGCAAGCGCCTCGGACTGAACGTGGAGGAGGTGTATCCGTTCGGCGTGAAGCAGCAGCTGTTCAACCAGTTCGTTGGCGCCTACATCGTGGACGAAACGGGCGAGAAGAAGCCGCTCGTCACCATCACGGCCGACGACATCGCGGAGTGGGAATGCGAGGGCGAGCCTCAGGAGGGCGTCGTCTCCATGAAGGAGCTCATCGAGCAGGGTCTCTACCAGATTCCCCGCAAGCCCGGCGACGCGTACGGCTACATCGCGTACGAGAAGTTCGTGAAAGACCCTGAGGCGAACCCGCTCAAAACCGCCAGCGGCAAGCAGGAAATCTACTCGGCAACCCTGCGCGACACCATTAACGCCATCGGGTACAGCACCATCGAAGCCATCCCCACGTACATCCCGCCGCAAGAGGGCGTCGAGGCAACCTACAGCGATTTCGAGGCTGGAACGAAGGGCGAGTATCCCTACCAGCTGTACAACCCGCATTACCTCCGTCGCTCGCATACCGTGTTCGACAACGTGCAGTGGCTGCGCGAAACCTGGCCGAACCCCGTGTTCATCAACGCGGACGACGCCAAGGAGAAGGGCATCAAGGAAGGCGATACGGTGCTCTTGACCAGCCCGCATGGCAAGGTGCTGCGCGTCGCGTGCCCCACCGAGCGCTTCATGCCGGGCGTGATCGGCCTGCCGCACGGTGCTTGGGTTGACGTTGATGAGAAGACCGGCATCGACCATGCCGGCTCCGACAACATGCTTACCGGGCAGATTCAGTCGGGTCAGGGCGTCTCGGGTTGGAACACCTGCATGTGCACCATCGAGAAGTACCAAGAAGCGCTGACGCCCGATGTCGAGCTGCCCATGCGCGTCCCCGAAGCCCAGATGTAGGGAAGGTGATCGACTATGAGAAACGGATTCTACTTCGATATGACCGCCTGCATCGGTTGCAGGACGTGCCAGGTCGCGTGCAAGGATAAGAACAATCTGGAAATCGGCACCATCTTCAGGCGGCTTTCCGATTTCGAAGTGGACTCGTACCCCACCGTGCAAACGTTTCACTACTCTTCGTCGTGCAACCACTGCGAGAAGCCTGCGTGCGTGGCCGCGTGCCCGAATGCGGCCATGTACATCGACGAAGACGACGGAACCGTTCAGCACAACGACGAGAAGTGCATCGGATGCCAGTATTGCGTGAAGGCGTGTCCTTACGGCGTGCCCCAGTACATCGAGGCCATCCAGAAGACGCACAAGTGCGACGCATGCAAGCCGCTGCGCGAAAACGGCGATCAGCCCGCGTGCGTGGCCGCGTGTCCGATGCGCGCCCTCGAGTTCGGGCCCATCGACGAACTGCGTGCGGCGCATCCCGAGGCCACCGATACCATCACCGTGCTCCCTGAGCCGTCAACCGGCCCCAGCATCGCGGTTGAAGCGAAGCCGGCGGCGCTTGAGCCCAATCCAGCATCGGTGCTCATGTAACACTCGACGACAAGCCGCAGCGGCGCCTCCCTCCCAGCCGCTGCGGCTTGCACGTAAAGGAGAATCATGCGAATCGACGATGACGAAACAGGCGTAGTGCTTGCGAACCGCCATTTTCTCTACCGCTATCTGTGGCGCGCGTTCGCGGCCAAACCCGACGAAACGCTGCTCGAGGTTGCCCGAGGTCAGCATGCCCTTGAGGCGTGTGGACTCGTCAGCGATACAGCGGCTCGAATCCAGCAAGCCATCGCGCAGCTCGCGCGTGCGGATGCCTCCGCGGATGGCGTGGCGTCGCTCGAAGCCGAGTATACGCGGGTGCTGATAGGCCCCGCTTCGTTGCCCGCGCCTCCATGGGAGTCGGTGTTCACGACGGGGGAGAACCTCATCTTCCAAGAAAGCACGCTTGCCGTGCGCGCCGCATACCGGGCTGCGGGGTACGTTGCCGCGGGATACCCTCGCGAGGCTGATGATCACCTTGCCACCGAGCTCGACTTCATGGCCGCCTTGGCGGAAGAAGCCTGCACCGCATACGAGGCGGGAGATGCCGAGCGTGCGCACGCGTCGCTGCAGGTTCAGCGGCAGTTCCTTTCCGAGCATCTCAACGCCTGGGCGAAGCCGTTCTCCGATCGGCTCGAACGCGCTGCGGGCAAAGACGCCGGCGGCTTGTACGTGCACTTCGCGCAGCTGTGCGCTGAGGTTTGCGCTGCCGACGAGGAGCGCGTGTCGGGTCTGATGGCAGACGCGTAGGGGCGCGATCGAAAACGCGACAGGAGGTTTTCCGAAAGGTCGTGCTACCATGACCGGAAGACGGGGAGCGCACACGGCTTCTCGCCGTGCGAAGCTCGGGGGAGGGGCTTCCTATGGGGAACATCAAACTCAAAACCAAATTCGCAGGACTTATCATCCTGCTCATCGCCGTGTCTCTGGGGGCGAACCTGGCCTGGACTTCCATGAACAAGCGCGCGCAGATGGAGAACGAGTTGCGCGAGAAGGGGGAAGTGCTTGCGCAGCAGATGGACGCGGTCTGGGAGTTCATGGCGTCGAATCAAGACCGTCTCGCGCAGATTTCCTTCACCGATGACGGGGTGTACCAGGGCTTGCACTGCGCCATTGCAGGGCGCAGCATCGGGCAGCTTTTCACGTCCGAGTCGTCGTACACTACGCGATTCGTGAACTTCAACCCGCGCAACGATGCGGATGAGCCCGATGAATTCGAAACGAAGGCGCTCGACGCGTTTTTGGCCGACCCCGCCTGTCGAGAGTATTACGGCATCACGGAATATCAGGGCGTCGAGGTCTTCCGCTATCTTGCCCCTATGCGGATCGAGCAGAATTGCCTCGATTGCCATGGGGAGCCGGCGGGCGAGGTGGACGTGACGGGCTTCGCCAAAGAGGGCTGGCGCATCGGCGACATGGGCGGGGCCATCAGCATCATCATGCCGCTCGACGTGTACCAGGACAACGAGCAGAGCGCGGTCATGCAGGACGTCGTGTTCTTCGGCGGCATGCTGGTGGTGTGCCTCGTGATCATCTACCTAGCGCTCAGCTACCTCGTGACGCGCCCGCTCAGCAAGATTCAAGCCGGCGTCGAAACCATCCAAGCGGGCAATCTGAACGTGGAGCTTGCCCACACGGAATCGTCGCGCGAGGTGAACCGGCTGGTGGAGGAGTTCAACGGCATGGCGCACGAGCTGTCGCAGATGTACGGCAACCTTGAAGCGCAGGTGGCCGACCGCACCGCGCAGCTCGAACGCGCGAACCTCCTGCTCGAGGAGCAGCGCGCGCAGCTCGAGGGCGCAAACGAGCGCCTCCTGGGCGAGAACCGCTACAAGTCCGAGTTCCTCGCCATGATGAGCCACGAGCTGCGCACACCGCTCACGTCCATCATCGCGTTCTCGGAAATGCTCAATCGCGAAGACGAGCCGTGCACCGAGCGCGAGGCCGAGGTCCGGCGCGAAATCGAGACGAACAGCCGCGCCCTGCTGCTCATGATCAACGATATCCTTGAGATGAGCAGGCTCGATGCGGGCAAGATCGAGTTCGCCGTGGAAACCGTCGACCTGGGCGACATCGTGGGCATGGTGCAATCGGTGGTGCAGCCGCTCGCCGAGCGCAACAACATCGCGTTCTCGTGCGTGGTCGACCCCGACGTGCCGCTGGTCAGAGGCGATTTCGAGAAGCTGCGGCACGTGCTGGAGAACCTGACGGGCAACGCCATCAAGTTCACGCAGGAAGGCGGCTGGGTGGAGCTGCATATCACGTACCATCCCGAATGCCATCAGGTGTGGATGCAGGTGGCGGACAACGGCATCGGCATCGCGAAGAAGGATCAGCAAAAAATATTCGAACGGTTCGTACAGGCCGATTCGTCAACCTCGCGCCGCTACAGCGGCACCGGGCTGGGATTGGCGCTGGCGAAGGAGTACACCGAAATGCATCGCGGCACGTTGTCGGTCGAGAGCGACCTGGGGGCAGGCAGCGTGTTCACGGTGCGTATTCCGGTTGAGGGGACGGAGATGCAATGACGAGCGCAGCGAAAGTGATGTTGATTGACGACGACGAGAGCCTGCATGTGCTCATGAAGCGCATCGTGGAAGAGGCGGGCTACGAGTTCTGCGCAGCATTCAGCGGCGCCGAGGGGCTGGCCTTGCTGGGTGACGAGCATCCCGACCTGCTGCTGCTCGACGTGATGATGCCGGGGATGAACGGCTTCGACGTCTGCCGCACCATGCGCGAGTCGGGGCGGCGCATCCCCATCATCTTCCTCTCCGCGAAGGGCGATATCGTGGACAAGAGCATCGGCTTCAAAGCGGGTGGCGACGACTACGTGGTGAAGCCGTTCAGCTCGGACGAGCTGCTGCTGCGCATCGAGGCGCACCTGCGGCGCCATCGCGAGGACCTCACGTTCGCGAAGGCCGTGAGCCGCGAGGGCTGCAACCATACCGGCGACCTGGAAATCCTGTTCAACCAGTACGAGGTGCGCCTGCGCGGCGTCACGGTGGACCTCACGGCGAAGGAGTTCGAGATTTTGGCGCTGCTGGCCGCAAGCCCCGGCCAGGTGTTCACGCGCAATCAGATTTACGAGCACATCTGGGGTCTCGAAAGCGAAGTCGACGAAAGCAGTATCACGGTGTTCATGCGCAAGATTCGTGAGAAAATAGAGGACAACCCTTCGCAGCCGAAGTACCTGCTCACGGTGTGGCGCGTGGGATACAAATTCGCGGAGCGCGTGTAGGCGCGTTTGTTCGACGGGGGAGTCGGATGGATTTCAAGGCATATGCGCAGGCGTTTGACGAGGTGCGCGAGGACTTCGAGGAGACGGTGCGGTCGTTCGGCATTCCGTTCGAGGACGAGGAGTCGTCGCCGCGCAGCGCGCGTGCGCAGGTCGGGTGCCCGCACTGCGACAACAACCATGCCAGCCTGTGGCGCTCGTGGATTTCGCCGGCGTGCGTCGCGTGCCGCACCGGCGAGGAGACCGCCACGTTCTTCGTCTCGCTCAAGTGCACGAAAGACTGTTACTTCTGCTTCAATCCCAATCAGGAAGACTACGAGTATTTCCGCCACCATCAGCGCGATATCGTGGCCGAACTTGAGCAGGCGCACGCGGCGGGCGCGACGTTCAGGCACCTCGCCATCACCGGTGGCGAGCCGTTTCTGCATCGCCAGCAGGTGCTCGCGTTCGTCCGCCGCGCCAAAGAGCTGTACCCGGGCGTGCACGTGCGCATCTACACGAGCGGCGACCTGCTTGACGATGCGCTGCTCGACGACCTTCGCGCGGCGGGCCTCGACGAGCTGCGCTTCAGCGTGAAGCCCGCGGAAACCGACGGCGATCAGGAACAGCTGTTCGCGCGTATGGCCGCCGCCGTGGCGGCCCTTCCCGACGTGATGGTGGAGATGCCCGTCATCCCCGGCACCCTCGACGAGATGAAGCGGCTGCTCCGCACCCTCGACAACCTGGGCGTGCGCGGCATCAACCTGCTGGAATTCTGCTTCCCGCTGTGCAACGCCGAGGAGTTCCTCGCGCGCGGGTTCATGCTGCGGCAGCGCCCGTACGAGGTGCTGTACAACTACTGGTACGCCGGGGGTCTGCCCATCGCGGGCAGCGAGACGGAATCGCTCGAGCTGCTGCGTTTCGCCGCCGACGAGGGGTTGCGGCTGGGCGTGCACTACTGCTCGCTCGACAACAAGCACTCGGGCCAGGTGTTTCAGCAGAACAAGCCGTTCCTGCTCGATAGGCGCTTCGCCGCTGAGCACGCGTGGCTCAGCATGGACGAGCGCGATTACTTCCTCAAGTGCGGCAAGGTGTTCGGCGAGGATGCGGAAGGCCTGCGCGCCTGGGCGGAAGACCGTGCGGAAGGCGAAAGCGCGTACGACGAGGACGTTCCGTGCCTGGCGTTTCCGCTTGCCTGGGCGTCGGCGGCGCGCGAGGCGCGGCCGGGCGCGACCATCGGGGTGAGCTTCAACGTGTTGGAACCCACCGACGATGGCGCGCCGTATCTGCGCGAGGTCGACCTGCGCGAGGAGGGGAGGGCGTAGTCGCGGCTACGCCAGCTTCTGGCCCAGCTCCTTGGCGGCGGCCGCCTTGTCGAAGTTGCCGCCGGTCTTCTGCGTGAGCGCGCCCATGACGCGCCCCATGTCCTTCTTCGTGGAAGCGCCGGTCTCGGCCAGCACCTCGTCGATGAGGACGGTCAGCTCGTCGCCGGACACCTGCTTGGGCAGGTAGCTTTCCAGGATGGCCACCTGCGCGGTCAGCGTGTCGGTGCGCTCCTGGTCGTTGCCGGCCTTGATGGAGCCGTCGAGCGTCTCCTTCGTCTGCTTGATGAGGCGCTTGAACATGGCGTCCACGTCCGCGTCGGTGATCTCGCGACGCTCGTTCACCTCGATGTTCTTGATCTCGCCGTGCACCTGGCGCAGGATGGACAGCTTCGGCTTGTCCTTCGCGCGCATCGCGTTCTTGATCTCGTCCTGCAGTTCGTCATAGCGCATAGGGGCCTCATTTCGCTCGTAGCTAATGCCCCGAGTATACTGCACCTACCCTTTAACGAACTTTCCGTTTTCAAGATTGACTTTATCCAACGTTTCGGCAAAGTTCTCTCCGTATGTTTCGGCGAGCTTGGCTTTGAGGTTCGCTCCAGTGCTGTCGGGTTTGGTGCCCAGGTTGATTTCGCTTGGGAGTGCATACCATTGACCTGGTGTTCCGAATATTTCTCCCGTAGTGTCGCAGATGTAGTTCGCGCGCCATGGATTCGAGTCGGAAGTCGATTGCGCTTTGCCTGCGAACAGATAGGCAGTATCTGAACTGTTACCGTAGGTTTTGAAAGCGAGATAGACAGGTTTGTTGTCGGTGCCAAGCACATCGGGCCATTTGTCTATGTCGTTGGCGTTCGCATACGCATCGCGATGGTCGGAATCGTTCCCGCCCGACCATGAATTGCTTGAAATGAAATCGTTGACCCTGTCTTCATCGGAGGCGCCGTGAATGAGGCATGTCACTGATATAGCGCCGGTTTTCTTGTTGAACGATGCTCGATACTTTCCGTCGTTCGGGCACAGCACGCCTTTGTTCTGCGCTTTCAGCTTGGCGACGCAATCGTCGAACATCTTGACCTGACTGTCCCGATTCGTCGTTTGATCCAAGAGCCAGGTGGTGGTGTAGAGGCTCTTTACGGAGCGGCGGTTGGCGGAGCAGGTGGCTTCTTCGGTGTTGCCCAGGGCGCTCGTGAACACGGGCACGGCGATGGCCACGAGAATGGCCACGATGGCTACCACCACGAGGAGCTCGGCCAAGGTGAACCCGTCCGTGCGGTTGCGAGTAGTGCGATATGCGGGCAAGCGATGCGGCATGGGGGCTCCTTCACGACTGGATGCATCATAGCGGGTCTTGGTGTCGTGCACAACGAGTTTCGGCGCTGCTCTGGTATGATGTTCGAACGAAACATGAGGGCTCTGACGCGAAGGACACACATGAGAGATTTGCCGGCAAACCAACTCGATCCAAAGGTAAAAACCGTCTGGCGCATCAACGACGCCATCTGGCTCACCGTGGTGTTCCTCTGCTGCTTCGTACCGTTCGCCATCGCGGCAGCGGTCGAGCCCGCATCGTGGATAGTCATCGTGCTCGCGGCCATCGCTGTCGTGTACGTGGTGTGCCTCGTCGTGTGGCTGGTCGTGCTGCCGCCCATCCGCTTCGTGCGGTGGCGCTACGAGCTGTCCAGCGACTACCTCGATATCGCGCGCGGCATCGTGTGGCGCAAGCGCTTCATCATCCCGTTCATCCGCGTGCAGAACACCGACACGCGCCAAGGGCCCATCCTGCGCGCGTTCGGCCTGGCCAGCGTCACGGTGGCCACGGCGGCGGGCGAGCACGAGATTCCCGGCCTCGGCTCCGACGTAGCCGAGCAGCTGCGCGACCGCGCAGCTGAGCTCGCGCGCCTCGCGCAGGAGGACGTGTGATGACGGACTACCAACCCGCACCCGGCGACGCCATGCCGCCGCAACCTGTGCCGCAACCCGCGCCCCAGCCCCAAGAGCTGCAAAAGCACCACGTGCACCACAGCTACATCTGGCTCGGTAGCCTGCGCATCGCGTTCATGCTGCTCGTGGTGGTGTTCTTCTCGTCGTTCTCCGCCATCATGGGCGCCATCTCCGACGGCGAGGTCATCACGCGCAACGATTTTCCCACGCTGCTCATCGTTATCGCGTGCGTCATCGGCGGCCTCGTCCTGATCATCGGGCTCACGGCCATCTACCAGGTGATATCGTACAAGCACCTCTACTATGAGCTGGGTCCCGAGGAGTTCAACCTCTACGCGGGCATCCTCAACAAGAAGCGCGTGCACGTGCCCTACCAGCGCATCCAGTCCGTCGATCAGCGCGCGTCGCTCATCCAGCGCATCTTCGGCGTGTGCAACGTGAGCATCGACACGGCGGGCGGCGCCTCGAACAAGGCCGTCATGGTGCCCTACGTGCAGAAGACGCAGGCCGAAGAGCTGCGCCGCGAGCTGTTCGCGCGCAAGCAGTACGTCGCTGCCGTGCAGCGCGGCGTGGCGCCCGACGCTGCCGCCGCCGCGGTTGCCGTCGCGGCGGGCGTGCCGGTTCCGCACAACGGAAACAACGTGCTGGACGCCCCGGCCGAAATTTGGCAGGATGTGCGCGGCGTGTTCGGCGGTGCGGCCGTCGACACGGGACGCGTCACCTACGAGTACGGCATGTCCAACAAAGAACTCATCTTCACCGGCCTGTCGAACAACACGGCGTTCTTCGTGGTGGTCATCGGCATTGTCGGCGCCATTGCGCAGTTCATGAGCCAGATGGCGCCCATCCTGTCAGGCTCGATGGAGCCGCTCGTGGGCAACGTGGTGGCCTCGAGCGTGAAGCTGTTCGGCGGCAACATCATCGCAGCGGGCGTTGCGGCGTTCCTCGGCGCGTCCGTGGTGCTGTGGGCCATCTCGGCCATCGGGTCCTGCATTTCCTACGGCGGGTTCCGCGCCTGCCGTCGCGACAGCCGCATCGAGGTGGAGCACGGCCTGCTGCAGCATCGCTTCCAGGGCGTCGACGTCGATCGCGTGCAGTCGGTGGTCATCAAGCAGAGCTTCATCCGCCGCATCCTGGGTTACTGCGAGCTGTCGCTCGGCAAGATCGACGCCGCAACCGAAGGCTCCGAGGATCAGCAGAAGAGCCTCAACCAGCAGGGCCTCATCATCCATCCGTTCGTGAAGCTGAACCGCGTGCCCGAAATTCTGGCCGGCATCATTCCGGAATTCGCCGACGTTCCCACCGAGAACATCCCGGTGGCGCCGGTGGGCCTGCGCCGCGCGCTCATCCGCCGGTGCTTCATCCAGGGCTCCGGGTTCTGGTTGGCCGTCATCGTGGCCATCGGCCAGATCATCGCGAACATGGTGGCGAACCCGGCCGTGCCCGACGAGGCCACCATGCTGTTCTTCGTCAACAACGGCTCGATGTTCGGCTACGCGCTGGCCGTGGTGCTGCTCGTTCTCGACGCGGTGGGCGCCGTGCTGTGGTTCCGCGGCTCCGGCTTCGCCTACAACGAACGCTTCATGCAGGTGAGCAACGGCGGTTTCGCGCGCGAAACCATCAGCTTCCCGCGTAAGAAAATACAGTTCGGTTACACGAAGACGAATCCTTTTCAACGCAATGCAGGCACCGCAACGGTCAATGCGCGCACCGCTGCAGGCATCGGTGGCACTACCATCAGGCTTATCGATGCCCGAGAGGATGATGCCCGTGCGTGGCTTGCTTGGCTCAAGCCCCACGGAAATGTGATACAGTAACATCATGAATGCATCAGCAACATCAGACTCACGAGGTGCTCGCAATGCCAAACCCGATCGCGGGGCCGAGCGCCCGCCTGCCGCTGCACCCGAGCCGCGGCAGCAGCCCGTCCCTGGCTGGACGCCGTCGCAGTTCAAGCCGAACGACTACGCCGGCATGCGCTCGATGAGGGACGAAGTGTCCAACACCTCGGCAAGCGCTGCGAACAAGGCGCGCAACATCCGCGAATACACGCTGGGCGAGGAGATTGCGAACTCCATCTCCCACGGCCTAGGCATCCTGCTGGCTATCGCCGCCATTCCCATCCTGGTGATGCGCGCGCTCGATGACGGCGGCGGCATCTTCCTGTTCGCCGCGCTCGTGTACGGGCTTACCATGCTGCTTGAGTACACCATGTCCACGCTGTACCACGCCATTGCGGTTGAACGGGCGAAACGCGTGTTCAAGGTGCTCGATCACAGCTGCATCTACCTGTTCATCGCCGGCTCCTACACGCCGTTCTGCCTCATTTCGCTCGCCGACTCCGGCGGCATAGGGCTGTGCGCGTTCGTGTGGGTGGTCGCGCTTGCGGGCGTTGCCTGCGAGGCGTTCTGGGTATTTCGCCCGCGCTGGGTTTCGGCCGTGCTGTACCTGCTCATGGGCTGGTGCGTCGTGTGGTTCCTGCCCGCGCTCATCGAGGCCATCCCGGCGACGGGCCTGTGGCTGCTCGTGGGCGGCGGTGTGTGCTACTCCATCGGGTGCATCTTCTACGTGTTGAAGAAGGTGCCGTACATGCACTCCATCTTCCACCTGTGGGTGCTCGCAGGAAGCGTTCTGCAATTCCTGGCCATTTCCCTGTACGTTATGTAAGCGGCTGCGTGCACAAGCGCGCGGGCATGACAGCCCCACGGTTGTTGCGAGGGCTGGCCGCTCGCAACGAGAGGGCGCAGGAAATGCGCATCATCCGCTTGCAAAAGGAGTTGCATCACCTACATGGATATTTGGATTAGCATCGTCGTCACGTTCGTGCTCGTGCTGGTGAATGGGTATTTCTCGATGTCGGAAATGGCGCTGGTCAACGCGCGCCACGTGCTGCTGCAGCACGATGCCGACGAAGGCGACAAGCGCGCCGAACGTGCGCTGCGCCTGTCGTCCGACTCGGGGCAGTTCCTCGCAACCATCCAGGTAGCCATCACGCTCGTGGGCTTCTTCGCGTCGGCAGCCGCCGCCACGAACCTGTCCGATCCGTTGGCGCAGTGGCTGTCCAGCTTCAACGTGGCGTGGCTGTCGGTGATCGCTCCCGGTCTGGCGCCCGTGCTCATCACGCTCATCGTGTCGTACCTCAGCATCGTGGTGGGCGAGCTCGTGCCGAAGCGCATCGCGCTGGCCGATGCCGAGCGCGTGAGCAAGATGGTGGTCGGCCCGCTCATCGTGTTCCAGAAAATCGCCTCGCCGCTCGTGGCGCTCACGTCCGCGTCGGCGAATGGCCT
Source organism: Eggerthella sinensis (assembly GCF_003339815.1). Taxonomy (GTDB): domain Bacteria; phylum Actinomycetota; class Coriobacteriia; order Coriobacteriales; family Eggerthellaceae; genus Eggerthella; species Eggerthella sinensis. The sequence continues at coordinate 34,325 of NZ_PPTT01000029.1, read as the reverse complement.
GTCGCGCCTGTTCGGCATCAAGAACGCCGACGAGCGTCAAAGCGTGTCCGAAGAAGAGATCAAGTACATGGTCACGGATAACGACGAATTGCTCGACGACGAGAAGCGCATGATCCACGACATCCTCGATCTCGGCGACATGAGCGTGCACGAAATCATGCAGCCCCGCGTGGACATGATCTTTGTCGAGGACACCGACACCGTGCGTCAGGCGGTGGAGCGTATGCGCGGCACGGGCTATTCGCGCTTGCCGGTGTACCACGAAGACATCGACCGCATTGTGGGCATCGTTCACTTCAAGGATCTCGTCGGGCCCCTCATGGACGGAAAGGAATCCGACTCCGTCGTGGGGTACGCCTACGAAGCCATGTTCGTGCCCGAGTCGAAGGACATCTTCCCCTTGCTTGCGGAGATGCAAACGAATCGTCAACAGATGGCCATCGTCGTGGATGAGTACGGTGGAACCGATGGTTTAATTACCGTAGAGGACATTGTGGAGGAAATCGTTGGCGAAATCGTTGACGAAACGGATCGAGAGAACCCGTTTATCGAGCAGGAGAGCGAAAGCGTCTGGCTTGTGGACGGACGGTTCCCCGTCGAGGATGCAGTGGAGCTCGGATGGCCGGTTGAGGATTCGGCCGACTACGAGACCATCGCGGGTTGGCTGCTCAGCACGCTTGACTCGGTTCCCCAGGTGGGCGAGGAGCTCGTGCACGACGGATACGCGTTCAAGATTCAGGCCATGCGCCGCCGCCGCATTTCAACGGTGCGCGTCGAACGGCTGGACGATCCTTCCTTATCCCCTGACGATACTGCCGAGGTGATCGACCAGGAGGAAGCGTGACGAGTGAAAAACGGCTGCTCCGTTCGCGAAAGTCGCTGGTAGGCGGCGTATGCGCAGGCGTGGCCGATTACTTCGACGTCGATCCCGTCATCGTCCGCATCATTGTAGTGGTGTTCACCTTCGCTTCGGCGGGGCTCCTTGCCGTTCCCTATGTGGCCATGTGGGTGGTGGTTCCGCTCGAGCCGAAAGAGGTCCTGCCGCTCGACGTGCAGCCGCAAGCCGTGCATTCCGAAACCTACGGTGCCGTTGACGTCGATGCGTCGCGCAAGGCCGAGCAGGGCGCGCCGAAGGGCGCGAGCGCAGCTCAGGCTGCCGGATGGCACTACACGCACCCGTCGTACACATCGGCCGCCCATGTGCCGCCAGAGCCCCCGGCGGGCGCAACGCGCACCCGTCCCATCCCGACGCCGCCCGCGACTCCGGTGCCTCCCGGCAACGCGCAGGACGCGCAGCAGGCGTCCTTCACGCCGCCGACGCCTTCCGCGTACGAAGGATGGGCGTCGCAGCACGCGCATCAACCCCTGCAGCCCCCTGCCGAGCCCTCGCGCGCCGGAGTGAAGGCTGCTTTGTGGGTGGGCTCGTTCTTGCTGTTCTTCGGCGTGTCTGCCATGGTGGCAAGTATGGTGGAAGACGTGGCGTGGTGGCAGTATTGGCCGCTCATCTTCGTGATCCTCGGCATCGTGCGCATGGTGGTGCCCGGCGAAGAGGGCCACCGCATGCGCAAGTTCGTTGACGGCCTTATTGCGTTCGGCATCGGCTCGGTGCTGCTCACCATGAGCTTGGGCGTTCTGGCGTGGGAATCCATCGAGCTTATGCTGACCAGCTTGTGGCCGCTTTTGCTCGTAGTGCTCGGGTTGCTCCTGCTGGGCGGCGCGCTGAAATCTCCTTCGCTGACGCTGCTGGCCGGGGTGCTCTTCGTGGGCTTTTGCGTTGCGGGCGTGGTGTGGTATTCGGTGCCGGGCGCTACCGAGGAGTTCGTCGTTTCCACTCCGTACGGGCGCGATTACCGGTTCGATGTGCAACCCTGGGAGGGTTTTGAGCGCGGCGAGGCCGTGTCAACTTTCACCATCGCTTGAAGCGCGCATTTCGGCGTTTGAGAAAACATCGTACGTTCGTTTTTTGTCGCTCGGCGAAGTATGGCAATTCACCTGCTGATTTGCTGTTTTATGTATTGTCAAGCGAACAAATCGTGTAGGCCGTCTCCACATCTTTTTGCCCTCGACCCCCCTTCTCAGCTAGAATACAACCTGTCAAAACAGCATATCGCCCACCCGGCAGCAAACCCCCACACAACTTACTACGCTGTCAACCGCTCCGGCGGGCAGGTCGTGCGCTGTTCAACGAAAGGTAACTGACGTTTGGCTAAGAAGCGTTACATACAAAAGAAGTCGAACCTCGCTGCGAAGATCATCGCGGTTGGCTGCGCATCCTGCGTGCTCACCGGATGCATCGGCTTCGGGTTCGCCTCTGCTGGAAGCGGCGCCTCGCACGATATCGATTCGTTCGGCATCGATGCGGTGAGCACCACCGTGTCCGATACCGAGGCTGCGGATCTCTCCGCCGCCACCTCCGAAGCTTCCACCCGTGAGGCCACCGTGCTTTCCAGCACCGCCTCGCGTGACATCTCGCAGGGCATCGCCTCCATCGAGGCCGAGGAAGAAGCCGCACGCATCGCCGCCGAAGAAGCGGCCCGCGCTGAAGAGGAAGCTCGCATCGCCGCCGCTGAGCAGGCGAAGGCCGAGCAAGAAGCCGCCGCCGCGCGCGAAGCTGCCAACAATGCAGCCGCCGCGCTCCCCGAAGTTGATTTCACCGTAGGCAAGGATGCCTTCATCACCGAGTGGGCCGATCGCATCAATGTTTACCTGGCCGGCTCCCCGCTGGCGGGGCAGGGTGCCACGTTCGCCGAGGCCGCTTGGAACAACGGCGTCGACCCCCGTTGGTCGCCCGCCATCTCCAACACCGAAAGCTCGAAGGGCGCTGCAACCTACAAGCAGTTCAACGCTTGGGGTTGGATGACTTCAACCACGTGGAACAGTTGGGAAGAGGCCATCAACGCCCATGTGGCAGGCTTGGCATCCGGTTACGGTTACTCCATCACCATAGCAGCGGCGCAGAAGTACTGTCCGCCTACGTACATGGACTGGTACGATAAGACCATCGCAGAAATGATGAAGATCTAACCTCCCGGCGGCCGATGGCCGCCGGTTCTTTTTTGCGGCCCGACATCGCGCCCGGTGCTCCGCCCCGAATGTTTCACGTGAAACATTCGTTCTTATTTCCCTGTGTTTGTTGCCGTTCGGTGGCGAGGCTGGCCGCGCGTGCGCTACTTGCAGTATGCTATGCCGAGCAAGAACCTGGTGAAAGGATCAGTATGAGCAACGTGATCGTCGTCGGCTGCGGCCGCGTCGGATCTCAGCTGGCGAATATGTTGTCGGACAACGGCAACAACGTGTGCGTCATCGACAAGAACGCCAACGCTTTCGCGAACCTCGGGCGCAACTTCAATGGCTCCACGGTGCAGGGCGTGGGCTTCGACGAGGAAACGCTCATCAAGGCGGGCGTCGACGACTGCGACGTCATGGCCGCCGTCACGCAGTACGACAACACGAACCTCATGTGCGCCGAGGTGGGCAGCCGCCTGTTCGGCGTGCCGCACGTCATCGCGCGCCTGTACAACCCCGACCACGAGCGCGCCTACATGCAGCTGGGCATCGACTACGTGTGCGGCACGTCGCTCGTGGCCGAGGACGTGTTCAGCAAGGTGGTCTCGGGTCACGGTGCCCACCTCGACACGTTCGGCGAGTTCGAGGTGCTGCGTTTCTCGCTCGACCTCAGCTGGACCGACAAGCGCACCATCCGCGTGTCCGAGCTCGAGCGCGACCACGACATCCGCATCATCGCGTTCGAACGCAGCGACGGCTCCGCAAGCTCCATCCCCACGCGCGACTCCATTCTGTACAACGGAGACTCCGTGCTCGCCTGCGTCCGACACGAACTCATCGAATCCTTCGCGCGCTATATTCAGGATTGATCGTTCCGGCGGTCTGACGACCGCCGGCCCCGCCGACACTGCGGGCGGCTGGGGCACCCGATCTTCGCGCGGCGACGCGGACTCGCGTACCGAAGTACGCTTCGCCCGCGCCGCCCCACGAATCTCGGGCACCGCAGCCGCCCTCGCTGTCATATTTGGACCTGTACGAAAGGATGAGCCATGTACATCGTTATCGCTGGTGGCGGTAAGGTTGGCGAATATCTGGCTTCGGTGTTGCTCTCGAGCGGCAACGACGTGGCGGTGATCGAGGAGAACCTGGCGACGGCCGACCGCTTGTCGGTGGCGCTGCAGGGCCGCTATCTCGTCATTCACGGCGACGGCTGCGACTCGAAGTATCAGGAGGACGCCGGCATCCGCCGCGCCGACGTGTTCGTGGCCACGACGGGCCAGGACGACGACAACCTCGTGTCGTGCGAGATTGCGCAGCGCGTGTTCAACGTGCCGCGTTGCATCGCGCGCGTGAACAGCCCGAAGAACCTCCGCATCTTCAAGGAGGTGGGCATCGAGTGCGTGTCGTCCACCACGCTCATCGCGAACCTCATCGAGGAAGAAACGCTGCTGGGCAGCGTGAGCGTGGCTTCGTCGCTGACGCATGGCAACGTGATGCTCACCGAGATCGTGGTGCCGCGCATGCGCCATCATTCCAACGAGGCGGGCATTCTCGTGTCGTCCATGCCCATGCCGGAGCAGAGCCTGATTGCCGCCGTGTCGCCGAAAGACGACGACAACGTGGAAGTGGCAACGGAGGAAACCGTGCTCTACCCGGGCGACAAAGCCATCGTCGTCGCGGACAACGAGGTGCTCGACGAGGTGCGCGCCCTGTTCAAGGGGTTGTAGGTTCGGCAGGTCGGTCGACCGGCGGAACCCCTCGACTCAGCTAGCGCTGGGCGGCGGCGAGTTCTGCGAGGGCTTCGGGCGGGGTGTAGGCGCAGGTGCCGTCGCCGAGCGAGAGCACCTCGACGGAGTCGCCCACGTTGATGGGGCCGCCTTCGAGCGCGACGAAGAAGATGCCCTCGCGTGGGAAGATGCAGTCGCCGGCCAGGTGATAGATGGCGCACTTAGTGTGGCACACCTTGCCAATCTGCGACAGCTCAAGCAGCACGTCCGACCCCACGCGCACGCGCGTGCCAAGCGGCAGCGCCAGCAGGTTGATGCCCTCGGTGGTGATGTTCTCGGCGAAATCGCCCTCCACCACATCGAGGCCCGTGGCGCGCGCCTTCTCGATGGATTCCCAGGCCAGCAGCGACACCTGACGATGCCAGTCGCCTGCGTGCGCGTCTTCGGCCACGCCCTGATGCGCCACGACGGTCACGGCGCCGTCGCACGGCGTCTTGCGCGTGCCCTTGCGCTTCGACACGTTGATAGAGCGAACGCGCCCCGCGGCAATCCCCACGTGCTGCCGTGCTTGTTCCATGACGGGGTTCCTCCTAAAACCTAGCAGAATAGTGGGAAATATGGTACTCGATGGAGGATAGGGAAGTCAAGCGGTAAGCCCTCCTCGCGCTTTCCGTGGAAAACCTCGCGGGGCGCGCTGTTTGCGGTATGCTGTTGCCATCAGGTACGACGTGGAAAGGGATCGGCGTGATCAACCGTTACACGCGCCCGGCTATGGGCGCCATCTGGGAGCTTGAAAACAAGTTCTCCATCTGGAAGGAAATCGAAGTGCTGGCGTGCGAGGCGCAGGCCGAGCTGGGGAAGTCCGGCATCACGAAGGAAGAGGCCGCGTGGATTCGCGAGCACGCCAACTTCACCGTGGAGCGCATCGACGAGATCGAGAAGGTGACGAACCACGACGTCATCGCATTCACCACGAACATGGCCGAGTACATCGACGCCGACGTGCCGGAGGGCCAGGAGCCGCCGAGCCGCTGGGTGCACTACGGCATGACGTCGTCCGACCTGGGCGATACGGCGCTGTCCTACCAGATCACGCAGGCCATCGACATCATCCTCGAGGACATCAAGCAGCTGGGCGAGACGTGCAAGCGCCGCGCCTTCGAGTTCCAGGAGACGCTGTGCGTCGGTCGCACGCACGGCATCCACGCCGAGCCCATGACGTTCGGCATGAAGTTCGGCAGCTGGGCCTGGGCCCTCAAGCGTGCGCAGGAGCGCATGGAGGAGGCGCGCAAGGTTGCCGCGACGGGCGCCATCAGCGGCGCGGTGGGTACGTATTCCAGCATCGACCCGTTCGTCGAGCAGTTCGTGTGCGAGCGCCTCGGCCTCACGGCCGACCCGCTGTCCACGCAGGTGCTGGCCCGCGACCGCCACGCACAGGTGATGGCCGGTCTCGCGGTGACGGCTTCCACGCTGGAATCCATCGCCATGCAGGTGCGCCTGCTGCAGCAGTCCGACGTCATCGAGGCCGAAGAGCCGTTTGCGAAGGGCCAGAAGGGCAGCTCGGCTATGCCCCACAAGCGCAACCCCATCACGGCTGAGCGCGTGTGCGGCCTGGCCCGCACGGTCAAGAGCAACGCGCAGGTTGCCTTCGACAACGTGGCGCTGTGGTACGAGCGCGACATTAGCCACTCCGGCGCCGAGCGCGTGGCCCTGGCCGACAGCTTCATCGCGCTCGACTACATGTTCGGCAAGATGCAGTGGATGCTGGACGGCCTGCAAACCTATCCGGCCAAGATGGAGCACAACCTGTGGCGCACGAAGGGCCTCATCTTCAGCTCGAAGGTGCTGCTGGCGCTTGTGGACACGGGCATCAGCCGCGAGGACGCCTACGTCATCGTGCAGCGCAACGCCATGAAGGTGTGGGCGGACATCCAGAATGCCGTGGACGGTCCCACCTACCGCGAGAACCTCGAGGCCGATCCCGAGGCGAACCTCAGCAAGGAAACCCTCGACAAGATCTTCGACCCGTGGGACTTCCTCAGCCGCAAGGACGTCGTGTTCGACCGCCTCAAGGACCTGGAGTTCTAAACGGTTTCAAGAACCCGCAGACGAAAAGGCCGGGCGCATAACGCGTCCGGCCTTTTCGTTGTGAAGCGGGTTGCGATGCGCGCGTGACGTCGCTCGGACGTTACGCTGGCGTCCACACGCGCACGAGACAGTACTTCTTGGCTTCGCCGCCGAGCGGCTTGTCGTCGACGTTCGCGAACGTGACCACGGCGTTGCGCGTGCCGGTGGACGCCAGGTAGTCGCCGTACTTGTCCGACCCGTCCTTCACGTCGAGCTGGAAGTACTCGTTCGTGTCGAAGTTGATGCCCACCACCTGCTTCGTGGCCTTCACCATGAAGAACGGCCCGCACCAGGCGGGGGCGGCGGTGGGGTTGCGGCTGAAGCGGAACCAGGGCGCGCTGCTGTAGTCGCCGTCGGTGACGGGGCTCGCCGGGGTGTACGTGCCCAAGCTGGCAATGCCGTCGCCGTACGAGTAGCCCGCATCGAACGAGAACATGAAGCCCTTGTCGCCGTATCCCGCTTCGAGCGGCTTCATGGACGTGGGCAGCACCATGGTGTCGCGCACCTCTCCGCTGCTGGCGTCGAGGCAGGTGAGCTGGTAGTGGATGGACGTGGTGGCCGCGCGCGGCGTGATGATCACCGCGTCTTCCGTGGCATAGGGCGCGGAGGCCATGCGCCCGTTCGACGTCCAGACGGTTTCCACGTCGGACGCGCCGGCGGTGGCGCGCTTGAGCAGCGACGGCTCGGCCTTCTTTTCGCCGTCGAGCTTCGGCAGCACCTGCCAGAACGCGTGGGTGCCCACAGCCGCAATGGTGGGCATCTCCCAGTTCTCGTCGCCCTCTTCCACGAGGGCGGGGGTGCCGATGGAGCCGCCGTCGTGACGAGCGGTGTACACGCGCCATACGCCGTCGAGGATGTCGGCTTCCGTCCAAACGAGCGTCGAAGACGTGGCGCGCACGTCGTAGATTTCAAACCCGAGGTCGGAACCGACGGCCTGTTCGAGCACGATGGGGTAGGCCCCCGAACCCAGGCTGAGCAGGGCGACCTGCGTGAGCGGCGTTCCCTGATCGGTGGGAACGAGGCACGCGGCTATGCTGTCGTCGCTCGCCCACACGAGCGTGCCGTAGGGCAGCTCGAAGGAGCCTGCGAGGCTCATGAGGGTGGCGGGGTCTTCGGCAAGGGTGTAGGTGGCTTCGAACGCTTCGGAACCCGATGCCATGACGGCGCTTTCGGGCACTTCGAGCACCACGATGTCGTCGTCGGGGTCGTGCTTCGTCTGCTCGATGATGACGGATGCGCCGCCGCCGATGGCCGCAAGCGCGCCGGCGCCCAGCGCGCCGTACAGGAAATGACGCCGGGTGAGCAGGATCTCCCCGCCGTTCGGCGTGGGCATGCGCATGCCGTCGCCGCCGCCTGTCGAGCGGGCGGTAGGGCTGCCGTTCGAGGAGCCGCGTGCGGCGTTCGATGCGGAGGAGCGCCGGTGCGAACCGGACGATCCGACGGAGCCGCCGCTGCCGTAGCCGGCGACGTTGCCCACGTTCGGCGCGCCGCCCGAGCGGCTTGTGCCGTTGCTATGCGCGCCGCCGAATCCGGCGACGTTGCTGACGTGTCCGCCGCGCGAGCTCGACTTGCCGCCTGCGTAGAGCGTGCCTCCGCTTGAGGCAGCGCGCCTGTTCGCAAGGCGTTTCTTTGCAACGGTGGGCTTCGCGTGGTTAGCGTGTGTTGGTCTGCGGGTTACCATGGTGTTTATTGTGTCATTTCACGCACAGGTTAAAGCGCCCTCTCGTCTAATTGCTACAATAAACGCAAACACGACCAATACGCTCGGATCTGGTCTGCAAAGGGAACGTAGCCCTGTTCGATCCGAGGTGACAGCGAGCTTGAGGAGTGATCCATGAGCAACGAAACACGACGCATCCTTTTGGTTGAAGATGAAAAAGCCATCCGTGACGCCGTGACGGCGTATCTTGAACGCGAGAATTACTGGGTGACGGCGGTCGGCGACGGTCAGGAGGCGCTCGAGGAATTCTCGAAGCACCACTTCGACCTGGTCATCCTCGACCTGATGCTGCCCCGCGTGCCGGGCGAGCGCGTCTGCCGCGCCATCCGCGACAACTCCGATGTGCCTATCATCATGCTCACCGCAAAGGGCGAGGTGGAAGACCGCATCATCGGCCTCGAGCTGGGTGCCGACGACTACCTGGTGAAGCCGTTCAGCCCCCGCGAGCTGGTTGCCCGCGCTCGCGCCCTGCTGCGCCGCGTGCACGCCGATTCCGAACCGCAGCGCGAAGTGCTTGAGTTCGGCGAGCTCACCATCGACGTGTCGGGCCACAAAGTGCTGGTCAACAACGAGGAAATCGACCTCACCGCCAGCGAGTTCAAGCTGCTCACCACGCTGTCGCGCTATCCGGGCCGCGTCTACTCGCGCATGGAGCTCGTGGAGAAGGTGCTCGGCTACGACTTCGAGGGCTACGAGCGCACCATCGATTCGCACGTGAAGAACCTGCGCGCGAAGATCGGCGACAACCCGAGGAGCCCGAAGTGGTTGCACACCGTCCATGGTGTGGGCTACCGCTTCGAGGACCCCACGAAGGTTGCGCAGTAGACCAACGTGCAAGAAACCAACAAACAGGCTTCCCCATCAGCCTCAGATGCGCTTGACGATGCGTCGCGCGCCCAGGTTGTCGAGCGCTTGACGGTTGACGTGGACTCCGAAACCACGGGTCCTATCCTCATGCCGCACGACGGCGAGGAAGCGAATCGCAAGCGCAAGCGCCGCTTCGGGTGGGACAACCTCACGTACACGACGCGCGTCACGATGGCGTTCGCATTCGTCGCCGCCATGACCGCGCTCGTGGCCATCGGCGTGCTGTCGTTCGTGTGGGAGCAGCACTTCCAGGCCTACACGCAGACGAACATGGAAACGCTTGCAGAGGCCACGGCCAGGCAGATCGAGGAGATCTACGAGGACACCGGCGGCACGCTTGAGAACAACGAGCAGGTGCGGAGCGCGGCGCAGTACGCGGCGCTGCTCAACAGCGTGGGCGTGATGATCATCGAAAGCCCTTCGGGCAAAGTGGTCTACGACTCCACCGACGTGTCCCGCGGCGTAGGCGCCGGTCCGAACAGCAACTTCTCGTACGATCGCGGATCGCTCGCGCCCCCGAGCGACCAGAGTGCTCGTGCGAACATCGTGGTAGACAACGTGGCCATCGGCTCGGTGCAGGTATGGGTGTACGGCTCCGAGGCCCTGCTGCGTCAGACCGACGAAGAGTTCCGCGACAACTCGTACCAAGCCATGATCTTCGCCACCGTGCTTGCCATCGTGCTTGCCTCGTGCATCGGCTTCCTGTTCGCCCGCACGCTCGTGCGTCCCATCAACCGCATGACCACCACGGCGAAGGCCATCAAGGAAGGCGACCTGTCTGCGCGCACTGAGCTGCACGGCGAGGACGAGATTGCCCACTTGGGCGAGACGTTCGACGCCATGGCCGACTCCATCGAGCGCGACCGCGAGCTCGAGCGACGCCTCACCACCGACGTGGCGCACGAGCTGCGCACGCCGCTCATGGCCATCCAATCGACGGTGGAGGCGATGGTGGACGGCGTGTTCGCCGCCGATGAGGAGCGTCTGGAAACGGTGAACTCCGAGGTGCAGCGCTTGAGCCGCCTGGTGGACGCCATCCTCAAGCTGTCGCGTTTGGAGAACCGCTCCACGCCCATGAAGAAAGAAGTGGTCGACCTCGGCAACCTCATTGCCGGCATCGTGGCCACGCACGAGGCGTTCGTGGCCGATTCGGGCCTCACGCTCAAGTACGAGATGGAGCCGGGCGTGTGCGTGCAGGGCGATGCGGACATGATTCGCCAGGCCACCGCCAACCTCATCTCGAACGCCGTGCGCTACACCCCCGAAGGCGGCCTCATCACCGTGCGCGTGAAGCGCGGCGACATCATGGGCTCCATCGTGGTGCAGGATACGGGCATCGGCCTATCGCCCGACGAGGCGAAGATGGTGTTCTCCCGCTTCTGGCGCGCCGATGCAGGACGCACGCGCGAGAGCGGCGGCCTGGGTATCGGCCTGTCCGTGGTGAAGGAAATCGTCGAGCGTCACAACGGCTGGGTGCAGGTGGAAGGACGCAAGGGAGAGGGTGCGTGCTTCACCATTCACATCCCGCTGTGCCCGGGCGACGAGCAGCATAAGGGGCAGAAATCGCAAAAATCGCGCGGGAAGTCGCGTAAAGACCAGAAATAGACGATAATAAGGCGCGCCTTGGGAGAAGGGGCGCGTCGAGCGTTGCGGCACGTGCGACGCGGTTGAGAGAGCAACGAAAGGACCAGCATGACCGGAATCGACATCAAGCCTGATGCGCAAGGGAAAGTTCGCGACCTGTACGATCTGGGCGATAAGCTGCTGCTTGTGGCGACGGACCGCATCTCGGCGTTCGATTACATCCTGGAAGACGAGATCCCCCACAAGGGCGCAGTGCTCACGCAGCTGTCGTGCTTCTGGTTCGAACTCTTGGACGGCGTGGTGGAGAACCACCTCATCTCTTCCGATGTGGCCGACCTGCCCGAGCAGTTCAAGCCCTACGCCGACTACCTGCGCGGCCGCTTTATGCTGGTGAGGAAGGCCGACATGTTCCCCGCCGAGTGCATCGTGCGCGGCTACCTGGCCGGCAGCGGCCTCAAGGAGTATCAGAAGCAGGGCACGGTGTGCGGCATCGAGCTGCCCGCGGGCCTCGTGAACTCCTCGAAGCTTCCCGAGCCCATCTTCACCCCGTCCACGAAAGCCGACATCGGCGATCATGACGAGAACATCAGCTTCGAGCGCCTCGTGGAGATTATCGGCGAGGACGACGCCACGCAGCTGCGCGACCTCGCGCTCAAGGTGTACACCACGGCGCGCGACCATGCCGAGAAGCAGGGCATCATCATCGCCGACACGAAGTTCGAGTTCGGCCGCTTGAACGGCAATATCATCCTTGCCGACGAGGTGCTGACCCCCGATTCGTCCCGCTTCTGGCCGGGCGACGAGTACGTCGAGGGCAAGGATCAGCCCAGCTTCGACAAGCAGTTCGTGCGCGATTGGCTCACCGCGAACTGGGACAAGCAGGGCAACCCGCCCCGTCTGCCGCAGGAGGTCATCGACCGCACGAGCGAGAAGTATATCCAGGCCTTTGAGAAGATCACCGGCCGTCCGTTCACGTACTAGACGAGAGAGAAACCGAGCGGAATGCGCGCAGCCGTCAGCCGCGCGCATTCCGTCGTTTGAAGGAGCACCATGTCTCAGCGTAATCCCATGAACGACCGTTACCAGACCGACGAGCATCAGGGCCAGACGCGCAAGAGCGCTGCGTCCATGAAGCCGAAGACGAAAGCCGCCTCTTCCGTGCGCGTGGCGCCGAAGGTGAAGACGAAGCAGCAGAAGAAGGCCGATAAGAAGGCTGCGCGCACCAAGCAGACCGAGATCGATCGCCAGTACTACAACCCGCCCACGGCGGAGTACAAGCGCCTGCGCAAAATCTGGTGGGGCCTGCTCATCGGCGCCATCGTGATGACGGCGCTGTCGTGGGTCGGCCGCTCCTTCCTGCCGGAAGCCGCCACGTATGTGGTGCTGGGCCTGGCGTACGTGTGCATCATCGGCGCCCTGTACGTCGACTTCTCCAAGATTCGCAAGGTGCGTCGTGCGTACCAGGAAGAGATGATGGCGAAGAAAACCAAGGAGATGCGCGCCGCCGAGAAGCAGCAGAAGGCCGCGCAACGCGCCGCCAAGCAGCAGCCCGAGCAGCCCGCCGTCGAGGAGGCGCCGAAGAAGCGCGGCCTGTTCGGCAACGGATTCCGCTTGAGCAAGGCGCAGGAGGCCAAAGCTGAGAAGCAGGAGGCCAAAGCGGCGAAGGCAAACGAGAAGTCAGACGCTCAGGATTCGACGAAGTAAAGGTGGGAACCATGGTTTCTCGTGTCTACGTTGAGAAGAAGCCCGGCTTCGACGGCGAAGCTCAGGCGCTCGCGCACGAGGTGCGCAGCCTGCTGGGCGTCGAAGCGCTGACGAACCTGCGCATGGTGAATCGCTACGACGTGGAGGGCATCTCCGACGAGCTGTTCGCGCAGTGCGTGCCCATAGTGTTCAGCGAGCCGCAGTCCGACGTGGCAACGCCTGCGCTGCCGGACGCGGGCGACGCGGTGGTGTTCGCGGTGGAGTACCTGCCCGGGCAGTTCGACCAGCGCGCCGACTCGGCCAGCGAGTGCATCCAGCTGATCAGCCAGGGCGAGCGCCCCGAGGTGCGCAGCGCGCGCGTGTACCTGCTCGAGGGCGCGCTCACCGATGAGGACGTCGCGGCCATCAAGCACTACGTGATCAACCCCATCGAGGCGCGCGAGGCGTCGCTCGAAGAGCGCGAGACGCTGCATATGGAGCAGCCGGTGCCCGGCGCGGTGGAAGTCGTCGAGGGCTTTCTCGACCTGGACGAGGCGGGGCTTGCCGCGTTCGTCGCCGACCGCGGGCTGGCCATGGACGTGGCCGACGTCACGTTCTGCCAGCAGTATTTCGCGGAGGAGGGGCGCAACCCCACCATCACCGAGATCAAGATGATCGACACCTACTGGTCCGATCACTGCCGCCACACCACGTTCGGCACCGTGCTGGACAACGTGGTGGTGGAGGACGAGGCCGTGCAGGCCGCGTTCGAGAAGTACCTGGAGATGCGCCACGAACTGGGACGCGACGAGAAGCCGGTGTGCCTCATGGACATGGGCACTATCGGCGCGCGCTGGTTGAAGGCCCGCGGCATCTTGACCGGCCTCGACGAGTCCGAGGAAATCAACGCCTGCACCGTGAAGGTGAAGGTTGACGTGGACGGGGAAGAGCAGGACTGGCTCTACCTGTTCAAGAACGAGACGCACAACCATCCCACCGAAATCGAGCCCTTCGGCGGCGCGGCCACCTGCGTGGGCGGCGCCATCCGCGACCCCTTGTCGGGCCGCAGCTACGTGTACCAGGCCATGCGCGTGACCGGCGCGGCCGATCCGCTTGTGCCCGTGTCCGAGACGCTGCCCGGCAAGCTGCCCCAGCGCAAGCTGGTGACCACCGCGGCCGCCGGCTATTCGTCGTACGGCAACCAGATTGGCCTTGCAACGGGCCAGGTGAACGAGCTGTACCATCCCGGCTATGCCGCGAAGCGCATGGAGATCGGCGCCGTGGTGGGCGCCACGCCGGCCGACCACGTGCGTCGCGAGACGCCCGCGCCGGGCGACGTGGTGGTGCTGCTGGGCGGCCGCACGGGCCGCGACGGCATCGGCGGCGCGACGGGTTCGTCGAAGGCGCACAAGCTGGAGTCGCTCGAGAGCTGCGGCGCCGAGGTGCAGAAGGGCAACGCGCCCGTCGAGCGCAAGATTCAGCGCCTGTTCCGCCGCGGCGATGCGTGCCGCCTCATCAAGCGCTGCAACGACTTCGGCGCCGGCGGCGTGTCGGTTGCCGTGGGCGAGCTGGCCGACGGCCTGCACGTCGTGTTGGACCGCGTGCCGAAAAAGTACGACGGGTTGGACGGCACCGAGCTCGCCATCTCCGAGAGCCAGGAGCGCATGGCCGTGGCGCTGGCCCCTGAGGACGTGGAGACGTTCATCGGCTACGCGCACGAGGAAAACCTCGAAGCTACCCCCATCGCCACCGTCACCGAAGAGGCGCGCGTGCGCATGGAGTGGAACGGCGACACCATCGTGGACGTGAGCCGTGCGTTCCTCAACAGCAACGGTGCGCCGAAGCACCAGGACGTGCGCGTGCTACCAGGCGGCACCTACGAGCGTACGTGGGCGGGCGACACGCTGGCCGAGCGTATGACCTCGCTGGTCACGGACCTCAACGTGTGCTCGAACAAGGGCCTGTCGGAGCGCTTCGACTCCACCATCGGCGCGGCCACCGTGCTCATGCCGTTCGGCGGATCACGGCAGCTGACGCCGTCCATGGCCATGGTTGCCAAGCTGCCCGTGTTCGGCGAGACCACCACGGTTTCGGGCATGGCTTGGGGCTTCAACCCCTACCTCACCGAGGCCGACCAGTTCACCGGTTCCTATATCGCCGTGGTGGAAAGCGTGGCGCGCCTCGTGGCGGCCGGCTTCCTCCATGCGGATATGTACCTCACGTTCCAGGAATACTTCGAGAAGCTGCGCGACGAGCCCGCGCGTTGGGGCAAGCCCATGGCGGCCGTGCTGGGCGCCTTGATGGCGCAGGTTGATTTGGGTATCGGCTCCATCGGCGGAAAGGACTCCATGTCGGGCAGCTTCGAGCAGCTCGACGTGCCGCCGACGCTCGTGTCGTTCGCGACGGCCGTCGGGTCGGTCGACCGCGCGACGTCGCCCGAGTTCAAGCAGGCTGGCAGCCGCGTGGTGCGTATCGCGCCCGCCGTCTACGATGGCGTGACGCCCGATGCCGCCGGGTTGGTGGAGGCGTTCGAGCTGGTGGAGCGTCTGATTGGCGACGAGCGCGCGCTGGCTGTGTCCACGCCGGGATACGGCGCGACGGCCGAGGCGCTGTTCAAGATGTGCCTGGGCAACGGCGTCGGCGTGAAGCTGGCCGACGACGTGCGTGCCGACGAGCTGTTCGCGCCCGCGTACGGCAGCTTCCTCGTGGAGCTGGCGGCGTGCGCGGAGCTGCCCGCGTCGTCCGAAGCGGTGCGTGTGGACGAGGTGGGCGAAACCACCGAGGCGTACGAGTTCGCCGCCTGCGGCGAAGTGGTGGATCTGGCCGAGCTGCAGGAAGCGTGGGAGGGCAAGCTCGAGCCCGTGTTCCCGTATCGCGCCGCCGGCGAGACCGTGGAAGCGGTGAGCTTCCGCGACGGGTTGCCGCTTGTGTACAACGGCACCATCGCGAAGCCGCGCGTCATCATCCCCGTGTTCCCCGGCAACAACTGCGAATACGATTCCGCCCGCGCGTTCGAGCAGGCGGGTGCGGTGGCTGAGACGTTCATCATCAACAACCTGTCGCCCGACAAGGTTGCCGAGAGCACCGAGGCGCTGGTCAAGGCCATCAACAACAGCCAGATCATCATGCTGCCCGGCGGGTTCTCCGGCGGCGACGAGCCCGACGGCTCGGCGAAGTTCATCACGGCCTTCTTCCGCGCTCCTGCGGTGACCGAGGCCGTGCGCGACCTGCTGCAGAACCGCGACGGCCTCATGCTGGGCATCTGCAACGGCTTCCAGGCGCTCGTGAAGCTGGGCCTCGTGCCGTACGGCGACATTCGTCCCATGGACGAGGAGTGCCCCACGCTCACGTTCAACACCATCGGCCGCCACCAGAGCCGTCTCGTGCGCACGCGCGTGGCGTCGAACCTGTCGCCGTGGATGAGCCGCTGCGAGGTGGGCGACGTCCACACGGTGCCGGTGAGCCATGGCGAAGGCCGCTTCGTGGCATCGCCCGAACTGGTGGCCAAGCTGGCCGCGAGCGGCCAGATTGCTGCGCAGTACGTGGACGCCGCGGGCGTGCCGTCGATGGGCCTCGATGTGAACCCGAACGGGTCGGTGCTGGCTATCGAGAGCATCACGAGCCCCGACGGCCGCATCCTGGGCAAGATGGGCCACAGCGAGCGTCGCGGCTACGGCCTGTACCACAACGTGCCCGGCGAACGCTACCAGCAGCTGTTCGAAGGCGGCGTAAGCTACTTCACGGACTAACATCCACCGAAACGCAGAGATTCAAAGGGCGGCGCATCCTGAGGGTGCGCTGCCCTTGGTATACTGGGGGTACCGAGAGAAAGGCGGATGATATGAAGATCCTGGGTATGGGGTTCCCTGAGATGCTGATCATCCTCTGCACCATGGCGGTTCCGATTCTTATCGTGGTGGTGATCGTCCGCGCGATCACGCGTCGGCGCAACCCGGTTGACGAGACGCAGCGCGCGAGTGCGGCGGCGTATCAGCGCCTTTCTCAGCTCGACGACCTGCGCAAGCGCGGCGTCCTCTCCGAAGAAGAGTTCGAAGCCAAAAAACAAGAAATCATGGCCGACCTATAGGGAGGATCCACCAAACCTGCGGCCACCTGGAGTGGTTTCTGTAGGAGTCGAATGTTTCACGTGAAACATTTGTTTGTGGGTGGGGTCTCGCAATCGCGCGCTGTGGAACGAGGGTGAAGGAAGTCGGAACCCGAAACGTTCGATGATGGTGGCGGGGAGCGCTCGCAACGAAATCGAAGCGTCTGTGGAGCAAACAAAATGTGAAAAAGAGGCTTGACAATTGGAATAAATCGCCCCTGATCTGGGGATATATTACCACAAAATGAGGAAAAAGTCGAGTCGTGCGTTTTGCCGTTGTGCGCGGTATATATAGCTGCACGCACTTTTATGGGAGGGCCGCGCTTCGGGCGCGGCAGATGCGACGGATGCACGGGCAGGTGATGCGCATGGGTATGGAATTGTCGGCGGGGTGGCAGCAGGCGTTGCAGGTGGCGGCGGCGCGAGAGGATTTGGCGATCTGCAACGAGGCGACGGCGGCGTACGGGTTGTCTTTGACGGAAGAGCAGATGACGGGCATCGTGGAGCGCCGCCGCGAGGCGTTGCGGGCGACGGGGCGCGTGGAATTCGGGCGCGGGGCGCTGCGTGATATCGTGACGACCTTTCGCGATTCGCCGTATCTGCACCAGGAAACCTACGAAGAGACGCTCGTGGATCTGCAAGATGCGTTTTACCATTTCAAGGAAGAAGCGGAGGCAGACGGCGGTATCGCCGACGAGGAGCTGCTGAGCGCCTTGCGCGTTGCGTTCGACGAGCGCGTGCATGGCTCGACGGACGCGCTCGAGGACATCAAGCTGGCGGAGCTGCGCGTGCAAGCCGAGCGCGAACGCGCGGGGGAATACGACGGGACGACGCAGCGCGAAGCGGCGGAAGAGGAGCAGGCTGATGACGAAGATGACGAGCGACCGCACGACGAACTCGACCGCGTGTACGACGAAGATCGCCTCGAGCGACCCGATAACGACTACGCCGCCGGTTTCTACGACGGCTACAACGAGCTGTACCGTATCGGATTCGACACCAACAGCCGCATCGGAGGCTCAACGCTCTCGCGATGACGAGGGTGGGCGCGGGCTGCGCACGCGCCTCGACGACGAAGCGGATGTGGCTGCAACCTTCCAGATGCAGGTGTGGGGCGTGCTGTCGAAGCAGGTGGAGCTGTATACCATGGGGGAGAGCACGTCGCTTCCCGAGTACGACGCGCATCGCTTGCTGGCTTCCACCTGCTACATCTTGGGCGTTGATCCTGACGACGCGGATGTAGAAATCATGCGCGATGTGGTGGAGCGCGGTGCCGACGCGGTGTTCTCGCGGAATCTGCGGCGCGTCGAAGAACAGGCGGCGCGCGTGAGCGAGCTGTGGACGGAGGCGTGCCTGAGCATGCCGCTGCTGGAAAGCGTCGCGCTCAAGGACACGCTCGAGAGCTTCCGCGACTTCGCGGCGCGCTACGAGCCGCGGTTCTTCGCGCACGAGATTCCCGCCGACATCGACTACCCCCTGTGCCGCCCCGTCCCTGAGACGACGCTCGGCGTGGACTACGTGACCGCCTACCTGGAGCGATTGCTTATCGAGTGCCGCTTCCTGCAACGGTTCGACCTCGAGCGCTGCACGCATCTGCTGCGCAACGTGCACCCCGAGTACGGCGAACTGATTCTCAACCTGTTCGAACCCATCGCCACGAATGCCATCGGCTGCACGCTCGCAGGGTGCGACGTGCGGAAGCTGTACCTGGACGACGAGGCGCGCGCGAGGATCGCGAGCGCGCTCGAAGGGCTCGCGGGCGCTCGCTTGCAGCGCGTGCTCGTCGGCGCCGCGGAGCGCACCGGGGCGGCGTTGGCCGTCGACGCGGACACGCAGGCGTACCTGTCGTCGCTCGCGAGGCGTCTCACCCCGCGCGTAGAACTCGCCCTCCGCCACCACTCCCTGAGCGGCGTGTTCTTGGACTGACGTCACGCTTCGTCTTCGAGTACGTCCGCCAAAGCTTGGGCGAACAGGGGAACGGCCTCGTTTCGCGTGTCTCGCCTGTACACGGCGTAGCGCTTGAAGGCCGCATCGGCATCCTTGACCTCGCACACAACGATGGAGCTCATGAAGCAGGTGGGTACGCAGTTCGCGTACGACTCGTACTGACGTTTCGAGAAGAACCACATCTCCTGCTCGTCGAGGATGTGCATGAAGAACGTATCCATGTTGTCGGCGTCCACCCAATGGATGGCGGGCTTCTTCTCGCAGGCGTCGAACAAGCGCAAGGCGCGCTGCAGGTAGTTGTCGCGCGATGCCGAAGGCCAAGGAACGATGCGGTTCATGACGTCGGACGGCGTCACTTCGCGCAGGCTCGCGGTGGCGGCGCTTTTCGGTAACGCAACGAGAATCGAGTCGTCCATGAGGGGGACGGCGCAATAGATGGCCAGATCGACGTCTGCCAGGTCGTACATGATGGCGATGTCGATCTCGTTGTTTTTGAGCGCGTCGAAAATCCCTTTGACGCGGATGTTCTCCGAGCGCACCGACATGCCGTTCAGCGCGTCTTTGAGCGAGATGTACGCAAGCGAAACGGTGTCGATGACCGACCGATCATCCAGCGCATACGCGATACGCACGTCTTCGAAGCATGAATGCTTCAAGCCGCTGATGCGCTCAAGCAGCGCATCATAGCGCGCCGTGATGGCGCTCGCCTCGTCGAGCAGCTGCGAACCCGCCGTGGTCAGGAACAGGCGCGCACCCTTATGCGCGACGAGGGGAATGCCCAGCTCCCGCTCCATGATGGAGATGTGCCTGCTCAACGACGAAGGAGCAAGATGCAGCTCGTCGGCGGCCTTCGTCACGTTCATATGACGAGAGAACGTGATGAACTCACGCAGCATATCGATTTCCATAGCCCCTCCTTGCCAGTGAAATCTCGCAGGTCGTGCTCTCCCCAGCATCCTGCTGCCTCCATGGTAGCTCAGTCGGTCCCGCAACTACCTGCGACACCGCGAAAAGTCGATTGCAGCATTTGCAACGCGCCTCCGTGTGAACGGAGCGCGGCGTGGCCGACTTCGAGGGGAGGGCTGCGATTGTCGGCGAAACGCAGCGCGTGGTGCCCTTCTATCATGGAGGGCGAAGAGGGAGGCGAACGCGCTTCCCGATACCAGGGGAAAGGGGATGCAATGGGGAAGACGGCGAGTCTTCGCACGCGTCTGACATGGGGAATCGTGACCTTTGCGGCGATCGTGGCGGTGGCGGCGCTTTCGGCGTGCAGCCCTCAGCAGGCCGATCGCACGCAGGCATCGGCCGAGGAAGGCGGCGGCGCAGAGCAGCCGGCCGTCACGGTGGCGTGGTCCGCTGAGGGAGACTGTTCGACATGTCACAGCAAGCAGGCTGAGAGTCAGGCCGATGCTGCGTGCTTGGCTTCGAAGCATGCAGATCAAAAGTGCGTGCAATGTCATACGGATACGGGCGCGCTCGAAACCGCGCACGCTGCTGCAACGGCGGGAGATGCCATCCCCTCGGCGCTCAAGCAGACGTCCGTCGATACGGAAGCCGTGTGCCAGTCGTGCCATACCATCGAGGAATTGGTTGCAGCGACGGCGGCGAGCACCGCGCTGACCGATGAAAACGGCACGGTGGTGAACCCTCATGCCCTGCCCGAAAACGCCGATCATGCGGAGATTGACTGTGCGAGCTGCCATAAGGTGCACTCGTCCACCGCAGCCGAGAAATCCGCGCAGCGCACCTGTTCGTCGTGCCATCACGCCAACGTGTACGAATGCGGCACCTGCCACGCCGTGTGAGAGCAGCAGCGGGAATCAAGGAGTCCCGTGCCTATAAGCTGGTGCCGCAGAGGCGCCTGAAAGGGGAGATCATGAAGCAAGAGAGTCTATCGCGTCGCTCGTTCGTGAAGTCGCTCGCCGTGATGGGTTTCGGCGCCGTTGGCGCGGGAGCTTTGGCGGGATGCTCGTCGGGCTCGACGCCGGCGAGTGCGGCAAGCTCGGGGTCGGACATCGCGTGGGATAAAGAAACCGACGTGCTGGTGTGCGGCTACGGAGCGGCGGGCGCATCCTGCGCCATCGAGGCGGCCGACAACGGAGCCAAGGTGCTCATCATCGAGAAGGCGGCCTTGCCTGGCGGCTCGATGGCGCGCTGCGGCGGCGCCATCATGGGCGCGGGCACCAAGGTGCAGGCCGACCTGGGCGTGGAAGACACACCCGACGGGTTGTACAACTGGGTGAAGACCTGCGTCAATCAAAACTACGATCTGTGCCCCGACGCCATCATCAAAACCTATGCAGAGCACGCGGGCGAAAACGTCGACTGGTTGCAGCAGATGTGCACCGATTACTGCAAGCGCGACTTGTTCGAGGTGGGGATGGCCGTCGAGAACGAAGGCGCGCAGGGCAACGAGGCTACCGGTGACGGCGGCAACGGCGTGACCGCGGGCTGCCTCAACGCGGTGGGATGCGAGTACGATTCCTTCGGTATTACGAAAGCGGAAGCGGTGGCGCGCTCCCATTGGGCTCACTCCGACGGCAATGCTGCGAACTCGGGTCCCGAGCTGTTCGAGCCCCTGTATCGCAACATCAACAAGAAGGTGGAGGATGGGACGGTTGAAACGGCGTTCAAAACGGCGTTGTCCCGCTTCATCCTCGACGATAGCGGCACGGTGATCGGGGTCGTTGCCAAAACGGATGCAGGTGACATCAACATCAAGGCCACGAAGGGCGTCATGCTGGCTACGGGCGGCTACTGCGCCTCGGACGACATGAAGATGAAGTTCTGCCAGGAGGCGCTGCCGTACACCACGTACATGTGCTACGACTGCGAAGGCGACGGCATCAATGCCGCCATGACCATCGGTGCCGACCTCTACAACATGTGCAACTTCTACCCTATCGAGGTGGCGCAGGTGTACCAGTACGACCCGCAGTACAACGACGTGTTCAACTCATGGCTGAATATGGATGACGAAGGATACATGGAAGTGCCCGCCATGAACATGGCCGAATGCCACGGCGGCGTGAAGATCAATACGGATGCCCAGGTGCTCGATCTCGACGGCAATCCTATCGCCCACCTGTACGCGTCGGGCAACGATGTGGGCACCAACATCTTCGGCGTACCGGGCAACTATCCCGGATGCGGATGCTACGTCAGCTTCGCGTTCGCCTTCGGTCGCATCGCCGGTCAGAAGCTTGCAGCGGAAACGGTCATCGCGTAGGCACGCTATTCAGCCATACCCTCCCTCCCCTTGGAGAGCGCGTCTTCGGATGCGCTCTCTTTTAGCCTCGGGTGCCGGGGAGCCAGCTGGCTACTCCTTGGGCGACGTGGCGGGCGGCGATCTCGGCGAGCGAGCCGGCTGCGGTGAGCAGCGTGTCGCGGGCGGTGCCGTCGATGTTCTTGGCAGCCTCGGTGAGCAGGGCCACCGTTTTGGCGCCGCCGAAGAACACCTCGGTGGCATCCTGCGCGCCCGACGCCTCGATGGCCTTGAACAGCGCGTCCACGATGGCGGCGGCCTCGTCGTCGGAGTACCGCGCGAGCCACTCGGTGAGCAGCTCGTCGGTGAACACGGCATTGTCGGTGAGCTTGTCGAGGTAGACGAAATCGTCGCCGTCGACGTCCCAGGTGAAGGGGCTGTGCTGCATGAGGCCGCGCTCGGTGCTGTGCACTACGCGCGGCGGCGTGTGCGACTCCATGAGCATGCCGATGACGGAATCCTGCGGCACGGTGCGATGGATGCGGCCCTCAAGCTGTCGCCAGTCCTCGGGCGTGAACGTACCCGCCTTGAACCCCGGGCCGTCGTGCGTGTAGACGCGCTCGAGGCGATCTTGCACGGCCTTCGACGCGCGGAGCGCCGCGTACAGCGCGAGGTTCGCGCCCTTCGAGTGGCCGCCGGCGAACAGGCGGCGCGGCAGATGCGGAGCGACGGCCTCCAGGTAGCGAGCCGCCTGTGCCTGTGCCGGCACGGGCGCGGTATAGGCCATGTTGAAGTTCTCGCGCCACCCGGTGATGGATGTGTCGGTGCCGCGGAACCCCACGTAGGCGAAGTCCTTCTTGTACACGAACGTCATGGCCGCGAACTGGGTTTGCCGCTCGGTGTCGAAGAGGCTGAGGTAGTCGCGCACCGTCACCTCGCGAAACCGAGGGCTCGCGGCCAGCGCCAGCAGGTTCTCCTTCACGCGGCCGGGGATGAGGCCCGAGAACATGTGCTCGTAGCGCTCGGCGCGCAGCGCGTCGCTGAAATGCGCGGCCCGGCCGGTGGGGGACAGCAGGTTCTCCACGATGGTTCCAATCGCGCGGAATGCCGTGCGCTCGCGCAGCGGCGGCACGATGCCTTCGGCGCGCACCATGCAGAACTGCGACAGCACGGCCGAGTCTACGGGATTGAACGGCTTTTCCTCGAACGTGGCGAACTCGGTGCCCAGGTAATCCAGCAGGTTCACGAGGCGCTCACCGCCTTCTCTTCCTTCTCCTCGATGGCGTCGATGAGCGCGAGCAGCTCTTCGCGCGAGCCGACGGACAGCTTGCCGTAGATGTGCCGCACATGGGTGCGCACGGTGTTCTCGGAGATGTACAGCTTCTCGGCCACGTAGCCGTGGTTGTAGCCGCGTCCCAGGTAGTACAGCACTTCGCGCTCGCGCGGCGACAGCCCGCGCTCGGCGGCCAGCGTGTCGCAGCGGCGGTGGATGTACGTGCGCGAGTCGTCGGCCACGCGCGGCTCGGTGCGTCGCCCCTCGCGGCTGCGCGAGCCCTGCGCGAACGAGATGGCGATGAGAGCCAGGTACACCGTGAGCATGATGAGGCAGATGGTGCGCCCGTCGGTGCCGATGATGGCGATGCCGCACAGCCCGATAACGAACGCGAGCGCCAGCAGCACGAGGCAGGCGGGGAAGACGAGCATCGCGGCCAGCGGCACGCTGCGGGCGGCGCTTGCCATGCTGCACCAGATGGCCAAGGCGATAACGGCGAAGCTGGCCTGCGTGAGCACGTCGATCACGCCCGCGGCGACGTTGCTGTCGGTGCTGATGACGGGCAGGGCCAGTAGCAGCGCCACGGCGATGGGGTATACGGCTTGGTTGAGCAATCGAAGCGGCGAGGAGTCCGGCTTGCGCAGCGCGATGACGGCCACGATGATGGCCAGCAGCGACGGCCCGATGAGCGACTTCCATGCGCCGAGGGGGTCGGGCAGGCGCGTGTGCTCGTTGGAGATGATGGGGTCCCAGGTGAGCCCGAAGATGAAGCAGGTGATGCAGGCGCCCACGAGCGGCATCCAGAGGATGACGAGCGCCTTGCGCAGCCGCGCGCGATGGTCGGCGTCGTCGGACGACTCGCCTTCGGCCGCTTGCTGCGCGGCGGGTTTGTCGAAGGTGCGGGCGACGAACAGCAGCGCCACCGAGCCGATGAGCGAGCACGCGATGAGCGCCAGGCCCAGCGGCGAGGGTGACAGCGGCTCGGCGATGAAGTGCAGCACCGCCGCCAGCATGATGCTGAGCGCACTGTTGAACAGCAGATTCTCCGGCTCAAGGCGCGCGAACACCGAACCCCACGCCGTGGTGAGCATGGCGAGCCCCACGCCCAGCGACAGGCCGAACAGGGTGGGCTCGACGTACGGCAGCGCCAAGCGCCCGTACAGCGGCAACACGAACTGCAGGCCGATGGCGGTCAGGCACGCCCCCGCCAGCAAAGGCACGGTGCCGGTGGGGTCGGGCAGGGCACGTCCGGCGCGCTTCGCCGCAAGCGCGAGCGCCACGAGCACGATGCCGCACCCGAGCAAGCCCCATCCGGTGAACACCGCGAAGGGGTGGAGCGAAAAAGCAAGCGCGGATTCGTCTTCCGGAAAGAAGCGCAGAATGTTGAGGAAGACAGAGAACAGCACGCCCGCCCCCAACAGAGCCGGCTTGAACGAAACGGTGGCAGGATGCGACCGCTGAGAAACGTCTTGTTGTGCGCTTTCCATATCCTCCCCGCAACGCCGTAGCGTTTTCCCTCGTAGATAGCGCAAATCACCAAAAGCAGCGATAGGTTTGATGCAGGCACCGCGCCGCGCGACCGGCGAAATCATCGCTTTCAGTGATGGCGGAACCCAAGCCTGAATCGTAGTGTAGCCGAACGTTCGGTGCCGCACAACAAACCCCGCGGCAACGAACGGATGACACAGGTATGAATTGAAGGGAGAGGGATCATGGGAACCACCTCGAAGCACAGCTGGTCGCGTCGCGACTTCTTGAAGGGCGCTGCCGCCGGTACGATGAGCGTCGCCGCCATGGGCGCGCTCGGCGGATGCGCGCCGCAGCAGTCGGCGTCCACCGCGACCGCGGCCACCGGTTCGGTCGAAGCGGGCACCTACGACGTGATGAGCGAGCTGTCCACGTTCAACCGCGGTCAGAATGCCAGCGCGAAGGCGCCCACCACGCCCGAGGAGTACATCACGCTCAAGGGCGACGGCGTGTTGGCCGCCGGCGGCGGGTGCGAGCAGCTGAACATCAAGCCTGCCGATTTCATGCTGAACGTGCCGGCGTGGCTGGGCGAGGCTCCCACGGTGAGCGACATCGCCGACACCGAGGAGTGCGACGTGCTGGTGATCGGCGCGGGCAACGCGGGCACGACGGCGGCGCTGCGCTGCCAGGAGTCGGGCGCGAAGGTGTTCCTCGCCGAGATGCAGACCTACGACGAATACGACGAGTACGCCTGCGACATGGCCTGCTACAACTCGAAGCTGTTCCTGGACAAGGGCACGCCCGAGATCGACACCACCGAAGTGTTCAACGAGTACATGCGCCTCTCGCGCGGCCATGCGCACCAGAAGATCGTCCGCGACTACGCCACGCGCTCCGGCGAGATGCTCGACTGGATGGTGGAGCACATTCCGGCCGAGTACGTGGAGAAGTACGCCAAGACCTCCAACTACAAGGGCAACGACAACTTCAGCGGCGAGTGCTGCGGCCAGAAGTCGTGGCCTGCCATGACGCAGTGGCGCGACGAGGACAGCAACATCAACATGTGGCCGTTCGTCATCCGCTCGGTGCACGCGGCGTTCGAGGAAGCCGGCGGCGAGATCAAGTGGGGCTACCAGGGCGTGGTGCTCGTGCAGGACGGCGACGCCGTGACCGGCGCCATCTTCCAGGATGTTGACGGCGCCTACCACCAGATCGACGCGAAGGCGGTAGTGGTGGCGGCCGGCGACTTCGGCGGCAATCCCGACATGCGCCTCGACCTGTCCGACCAGATGCGCAACATCGCCTGGTCCTACGGCAACGACCGCACCGACGCCACGAGCATCGGCGGCATGGGTCGCGACGGTTCCGGCATCCGCATGTGCATGTGGGCCGGCGGCACCATGGAGGGCGGCCCCCGCGCCGGCCAGGCCGCGGGCATCAACGGTGTGCCGGGCTTCGCGTTCGGCGGCGCGTGGCCGTGCTTCGGCAACGACGGCAAGCGCTTCATGAACGAGACCATGGTGAAGCACGGTTCCAACGGCTACCTGGACATGCTGCCCGCGGGTCAGCTGCTGGTGAACGTCACGGACGCGAACTGGGAAGAGTACCTGTCGCACCAGGGCTACGGCCACGAGACCATGGACCGCAGCTCCGACTACATGGTGGCCGAGGTGCGCGAGAACATGGAGAACTACAAGACGGGCAAGGACGGTTTCGACGTGCGCGCCTTCGCCCGCTTCGGCAAGGAATACTCCACGGTGTACGCGGCCGACACGCTTGAGGAACTGGCCGAGATCGTCGGGTACACCGGCGAGGCCAAGACGAACTTCCTGGCCGAGGTCGAGCGCTACAACGAGCTGTGCGCAAAGGGCCATGACGACGACTGGGGCTGCGACGCGCAGAACCTGTTCCCCATCAAGGACGCCCCCTTCTTCGCCTCCTTCGGCACGACGGGCGGCAACCCCTCCGGCGGCCTGTGCCAGCATGCGGCCATCTGCACCGACGGGCGCTACCAGGTGCTGACGGGCGCGAAGGAGCCCATTCCCGGCCTGTACGCCGCGGGCAACACCTGCGGCCAGCGCTACGGCATCCAGTACGCCACGCCCACGGCGGGCAACAGCTGCGCTTCGGCCCTCACCTCGGGCTACTGCGCCGCTGAAAGCGTGATCGAGGACGTGAAGGCGTAATCGACCGCCCAGCAAGCTGATTCGGGGCCGGCCGCCCAACCCCTCCCTCCCTCGGGTCGGTCGGCCCATCGCGCGCGGCGGTTGCCTTCGGGTAGCCGCCGCTTCGCACCGGTTCTGAGGTTCTGAACGGAGAAGGAGCATGAACATGGCAGAGAAACGCGACGTCATCGCGCAGGTGCGTGTTCCGTTTTGCGTGAGCGACGGGGCGCTGCAGCGCGAAGGGATGATCCTCGGGTGGGACAGCGCGCGCATGAACGCGTACGTGGATGCCCTCGTGGCCGAGATCGAGGCGAATGCAGGGCAGTTCGACGACTGCCGCGTGCGCGCCGTGCATCTGGGAGGCGGCGTGGCATCGAACGCGGGAGCGGGCGTCGCGCGCATCATGCGGGCCCTGCGGCAGACCTGCGAGGTGGCCGACGGCGCGCCCGTCACCATGCGCTCGTCCATTGCGAACGTGAGCGGCGCCACCATGCCGTTCTTCCGCCGTGCGGGCGTGACGCGCTTCGACTTCGAGATGCTGTCGCTCAATCCCGTCGACTTCGTGCGGCTCAACCGCGTGGACAACCTGAACGACCTGCCCATCATCTGCGATCATTTCCTGCACGCCTACGCGAACGACACGCTGGGCCTCGTGCTGGCCTTCGGCCATGCGGCCCCCGAGGGCGGGGACGGCGCGCTCAACGTGCGGCGCTCCGCGCTTGCGGCGGCGCGCTCGCATGCGGTGCATGTGGAGTTGGTGCAGGTGGCCGACGCGCATGCGGCTGCGCCCGAGGAGGCCGCGCGTCAGCTGGACGACATGCGGGACGCGCTCACGGAGCACGGTTTCGCCGAATACCTGCCGCTGCGCTTCGCGCGCGCCGGGCATGAGGATGCCTTCGCGATGCGCGTCGCCGCGGGCGCGCCGCAAATCGGCTTCGGCCTGGGCGCCGTCACGCGCCTCGACGGCGCGGAGAGCGTGAACACGCGCGACCTCGCGCGCTACGTCGCCGCATCGGCCGACTTCGCCGCCATCACCGACGAGGTGCGCGCCATCGCCTGAGCGAATGTCGAAGGGCGCACAAGCTGCCGCCGCACGAGAAAGCCCGCCACGCAGCGATGCGGGGCGGGCTTGAGGAACGGAGTGCGGAGCGCGGACGGGACGGCTCCGCAGCACGACGCTTACCGAGAGCGAACGTTAGTTGTTCGACTCGTCTTGCTGCCCGTCGTCGGTGTTGGAGCCGTTCTTGCTGGCGTACTCTTCCGGGGTCATAACGTCCACCACGTTCACGGTCATTTCGACCACGGAGAGGCCCGTCATATCCTTGAGGTCGCCGCCGACAACCTTCTTGATCTCGTCGAACACCTGCGGTGCCGACTTGCCGTACTCGAGGATGACATCGAGGTCGAGCTTGGCACCGGCGTCGTCGACGATGTCGGCGCTGACGCCCTTCGTCTTGTCGTCCCCGCCGAGGCCTTCCTGGATGCGGGACAGGACGTTGCCCTTCATGTCGATGATGCCGTCGATTTTCTGCGCGGCCAACGAGGAGATCTTCTCGACGACGTTCTCGTCGATGACCAGCTTGTAGATGGGCTCGGCGGGCACGGAATCGGCCGTGGGGGCGTCGGTGTCGGTCTTCTTCGGCTCGGCGCTGTCAACGCCGGAGTAGGGGTTGTAGGTGGACGTGCTGGTGGACGGCTTGGTCATAGTGCTCTGAGTCATGGTGGTTCCTTTCTGTAGCGTGAGAAATCAGGGTGCGAACGCCTCCGGCTGCGTTGATCTCGGTGTCGGGAAAAACGCGGCGCGGAAGCGGGTCGCTAATTAATGCGGTCGAGGATATGCTTCATCTGCTCGCGGGTTTTGCGGTCGCCGTCGCGATACTTGCCGATGATCACGCCGACGGCGGCGAACACGGCAAGCAGCACGGTGGGCCAGAATCCGATGATGAGGATGAGGGCCGCGGCGATGAAGCCGAGGATGCCGTACAGCACCGCATGGCTGTGGTGCTCGACGTACGGCGAAACCGCGCGCTTCATGCTGGCGTACACGCCCTTGTCGCGCTTCGTCTCGGAAGCGGCGTTCGCGATGACGTCGGACGGCGTGTCGGCCTGCTTCGGCTCGCTCTTCGGCTGCGTCTGCGGCTTCTGCTGCACCTGCGTGGGGGCCTGCGCCTGCGTCGTCGCCTGCGGCTTCGGCTTTGGTTGCTGCTTCGCCTGCATGTGCACCTGCGGTTGCACCTGCGTCGTCGCCTTCGGCTTCGGCTTCGCCGGAGTCGTCGGCATCGGGTTCGCGTGGATGCGCATGGTGGATTGCGTCATGAGCTCACCACCTACTCAACCACGTGCGCCGGCACCGGCTGCGTATGGTGCTGACGGTGCGTGTCGTCGGTGAACTTGGTGGCCTGCTGCGTGAACGCGGGGGTCACCACGTCGGCATCGCCGGCGAACGTGATGCGCACGGAATCCACCGGGTAGCCGGTGAACGCCTCGAGCGTCGCGGCAATTTCGTCCTGCAGCTTCGCGCCCAGCTGACCCAGCTCGGCGTTGCGGCCCGGATCGATTTTCGCGTGGATGCTCATGCGCGGATCGTGCTTGTTGGTGATGTGCACCTTCACGTTGTCGGTGACGAGGCCGCTATGCCCGTCGATGACGTGCTTGACCGTCGACTGGATGGCGTTCTGCGTGATGGCGATGCTGCCATTGTCGCGCTCAAGTTCGAGCTGCGAGTTCTTGCCCGGAGCGGAAATGGCGCGAATTAGCACGACCAGCAGTCCCAGCGCCGTGATGCCCAGCAGCACGGCCTCGACGATGAAGAACCAAGGCATGCCCATGAGCCATGCGATTGCCGGGAAGAGCGGTTCCCACGCAAACCACAGGGCCGCGAGGATGCCCACGCCCAGCACGGCAGCAATGACGAACACGATCATGCAAAAGCGTTTGAACTTTCCCATAGATGCCGCCTTTCTTCTCAAATGCGCACGCGGCTTCCCGGTGCGCTGCCGGATAGAGTGGAACTACTTTAGAAGAAAATGAGGGGGAAGGTACCTGGTTGTACGGAAGTGCCGCCGGACGTTTGCCGTGTCGTTGCGCCGCTGTAGATGCGCCTGCAAACACGATCGCTGAACAATGACCTCCAAACCGGACAGCAGCGATCATGATTGACGGTTGTTGTCATTTGCGTACAATTGTCCTAGCGCTTGGGTTCCCTTCGTCAGACCGATGACGTGCGACGAGGGTCCGCGCCTTTTGACAATGAGAAAAGCTACAAGAAAGACGCCCTCGGGCGTCTTTCGTCGTTTTTGGGGATTGCGAACAGAATTTATCATCAATGATGTTTGCGATCTTCGATGGGCCGTTTACCGCGCGATTTTGGGATCAGCCCTGACGTGATGGAGCAAGAACGGTGCGTCCTCCAAATATGATGTGCTTCGAAAGGGGACGGAATGTGCGATTGAGCATGACAACTGACTACGGAATACGGATGATCCTCTGCCTTGCCGCGGAAAAGCGCATGATGAACTCTCGCGAGATATCCCGTGCGATGGACATTCCTCGCGACTACACCGTTCAAGTGGGTGGAAAGCTGAAGCGAGCAGGAATCGTGAGAACGCATGCGGGGCATTTGGGTGGGTATACGCTTGCACGCGACGTTCGCGAGATCACGATGTTCGACGTCGTTGGGGCTCTTGAAGGCACGATGCGTATTGATGGCAACTACAAAGAAGACTGCGTTGACGATAGCTGGGCGCGGGATGCCTGTCCCGTGCGGTACTCCTACGAGGCGGTGCAAGAAGGCATCGACCAGTATTTGCGTGGCATCAAAGTGAAGGATTTGTTGATTCCCGGTCCGGCCGATGCGGCGGGGCCTGCGGGCGAGGAGGTGAGGCCCGGTGGCGCGAACGAGCCGTGCTGATCTTGAAGTTCGCAAGAGAACTGTTCTGCGCTTTTTGCTTGATCGCTCGATCGAGGCGGGTTCTGAAACAACGGTGTCGCTGGCCGATTTGGGCGCTGCGCTGCACATGACGAGATTGCAGGCGCGCTACACCGTACGCGAACTCGAGGAAGAAGGCCTCATCCGTCGGCAGATGTGTTTTCGCGATGATGGGGGACAGACGGGGTGCTCGTATGCCGTCACGCAGCAGGGGGTTGCTTACCTTACGGCTGCGGACGAGCGGGCGAAGGCTCCGTCGGCGGGCGAGACGCTTCAACGAGGTCGATAACTTCCTGCTTGCTGTGTACTCCCAGCTTCTCATACACGTGCTTGATGTGCATTTTGACGGTATTGCGCGAGAGCACGAATTTCTCCTCCATGAATGCGAGGTCGCGTCCGCGCGCCAATTGTTCGAGCACGTCGGTCTCGCGCGGCGTCAGGCCGTGCTTGCGCGCCACGGTTTCGCAGAGGTCGTGCCACAGCTGCGCTTCGATTGCCGCCGGGGAAGCGGCGAGGGCAGGCTCGCTTGAGCCGCCCGTTTCGCTCGGCATCGCTGCTCCGGCCGCCGCGGGCAGGCGGTTCGACGTGAACGGCAGCTTCGCTACCGGGTCGTTGAACAGGTAGGCAAGCATGATGACGTAGGCGAACACGATGACGAGCGAGAACGCCTCGGGTGCGCTCGGCTCGATACGCGCCCACGCCTCGGCGCCCATGCCCAGCGCGGCGCCGGCCAGGTGGCCCACCACGATGACAAGGCGTACGGTGACGGCGGCAAGAAGCGGCTCGGTGCACGATCGCACCAGCATGACGGCCACGAGCCACACCACGACCTCGAACAGCGCCGTGCCTACGCCGGCGAGCAGGTCGCCGCCGCCCGTCATGACCAGGTGCAGCACGGGGCCCAGCAGGAATCCGGCCGCCGTGCACATGAGCGCACCGCGAAACAGCTCGTGCACGCCCACGTTCGGCACGAACCAGGTGACCAGCGCGATGAGCAGGAGCGCCACCACCACGGCGAATGTGAGGTCCACGGGGCCGTCGGGGGCGTTCGCCCGCAGGAACCCCAGCATGATGGAGGCCACCACCACGCCAGCGGCAAGGTTGCGGTTGAACAGCGCGCCGAGCGGTTGGAGCGGCGTTGCGCGCTCGCGTTCGCCTGCGTGCTCCGGGTCGTCGTTCGGCGCGTTCTCGAAATGCAGCAGGGCCGGAGCCGTGAGGCAGACGGCGAGCACGATGAGGGCACTGCCCATCGCGAAGGTGGCGACGGCGTTCAGGTGGGCGAACTCGGCAACGTAGCCGAGCAGCTCCTTGAGCACGAACGCTCCCAGCACGCCCAGCGTCGACACCTGGGCGATCAGCCGATAGGGGAGCCGTGCGCACAGGCAGACGAGCGCGACGCTGAGCGGGGCGCCGATGCCCTTGAGCAGAAACAGCGCGACGACGGCCATCGAAGCGTGCTCCTTGGTGCCGAAGGGCCCGCCTGCCAGCATGATGACGCTGCCTGCCACGTAGGCGAGGGCGCACAGCACAGTTGCCAGTTTGAAGAGGCGGTAGGCGCCGCGCGGCGTTGCGCCCGGCGCGGTTGGGGCGCTCGGGGCACTCGGGTCGCCCGGGGCGCGGCGCATGGCACCGTACACGAGTAGGAACAGCCCGCCGTACACGATGAGCGACGAAATGCGCATGGCAAGATCGTCGCCCGGCGGGTTGAGCAGCGTCAGGGCGGCGCCGTCGCTTGTCCAAATGCCTGCAAACAAGCAGGCCAGTCCCGCGGCCGCCGTGCTGAACGATATGGTTTGCCAGGCGCTTGGCGCGCTTGTATGCTTCGTAGCGATGCGAGTTCCCTCCCGGACTTCGCTTCGGTTTCCGCACCCCATTATACGGGTTTTGGCAATACACCCATCGTGGGTGTAGGCATTGTCAACCAATTGCGTAAGGTTTCACCTGCAATGCAAAGCCCGGTGCGAACGGATGCACTCGGGTCCAAGGGAGGAGTAAGGAACATGGCAGAACGCGAAAACGATACGATTGGTTCGACGCTTCAGGCACCGCATCGCCTGACGCGCCGCAGCTTTATCGCCGGCGTGGGTGCAATGGGCGCGCTGAGCGTGCTCGGCGGCCTCGGCCTGGCCGGTTGCTCGCCGCAGAGCGAGGGCGCGTCCAACGGCGGCAGCGAGGGCGCTGCCGAGGGCGAATCCTACGACGTGGTGATCATCGGCACGGGCGGCGCGGGCATGTCCGCGGCCATCGCGGCGTACGACAAGGGCCTGACGAACGTCGTGCTGTTGGAGAAGATGGGCGTAAACGGCGGCAACACGAACTACTCGTCGAGCGGCATGAACGCCTCCGAGACGAAGTTCCAGAAGGAACAGGGCATCGAGGACAGCAACGACCTGTTCGCGAAGGAGACGCTCGACGGCGGCCACAACACGGGCGACGAGCAGCTGGTGAAGTTCATGTGCGACAACTCCGCCGGCGCTATCGACTGGCTTGACAGCCTGGGCATCAAGTTGGACAACATCACGCTGACGGGCGGCATGTCCGTCAAGCGCTGCCATCGTCCCACCGACGGCTCTGCCGTGGGCCTCACCATGGTCCCGGGTTTGCTGGCGGCTGTCGAAGAGCGCAAGATTCCCGTCATGATGAACTGCGAGGCCAAGGAGCTCATCAAGGACGGCGACGCCGTGACGGGCGTCAAGGTGAAGGCCGACGGCAAGGAGAAGGTGCTTGGCGCGAAGGCCGTCATTCTGGCCACGGGCGGCCTCGGTGCGAACCCCGACATGGTGGTTCAGTACCGCCCCGACCTCAAGGGCTACGTCACCACGAACCAGCCGGGCGCCACGGGCGACGGCTACACCATGGCCGAGAGCGCCGGTGCGGAACTCGTGCAGATGGATCAGATCCAGATTCACCCGACGGTTGAGCAGTCGTCCTCGACGCTCATTGCCGAAGGCGTGCGCGGCGGCGGTGCCATCCTCGTGAACAGCGAGGGCAAGCGCTTCTTCGACGAAATGTCCACGCGCGACAAGGTGTCGGCGGCCGAGCTCGAGCAGCCGGGCAGCTTCGCCTGGTGCACGTTCGACCAGCAGGTGTACGACGCCAACAAGGCCATCGCGAAGTACGACAAGGCGGGCCTCGTGCAGAAGGGCGCCAACGTGGCCGAGCTTGCGGCCGCCATCGACGTGGACCCGGCGACGCTCCAGGCCACCATCGACGCCTACAATGCCATCACCACCGACGGCGCCGCCGACGAGTTCGGCCGCACGGAGGGCTGCATCGCCTTCGCCGACGGCAACATGTACGCCATCAAGGTTGCTCCCGGCATCCACCACGAAATGGGCGGCGTGAAGATCAACGAGAAGAACGAAGCGCTCGATGCGTCCGGCAACGCCATCCCCGGCCTGTACGCGGCCGGCGAGGTGACGGGCGGCATCCACGGCAACAACCGTATCGGCGGCAACGCGGTGTGCGACATCACCGTGTTCGACAAGAACGTCGGCGAAGTGGTAGCCGCAGCCCTCGCC
>NZ_PPTT01000028.1 GCF_003339815.1 Eggerthella sinensis | reverse complement strand
GGCTTGCGGGGGAATTGCGCGGGGGCGAGGGGCGCGGCGCGCGGCTCCGCTGCAACGCTCTACATCAGCTGGTGGAAGCCTTCGATGAGCACCGGCACGAGCGCCGAGCAGATGACGCCGTTGAGCACCGAGAGCACGACGGTCTCGCCGTTCGTGCAGCGGATGAGCATGGGCAGCGTGGTGTCCTCGCTCGTGGCGCCGGCGGGCGCGATGCACGTGGGATAGTTGAGGTGCTTCGCGATCCACGGGATGCTGAAGAACGAGACGAGCTCGCGCAGCAGGTTCGCCAGAAAGGTGATGGAGCCCACCTGCGCGCCCGCGATGTCGGTCATCATGACGCCCGCGAGGCTGTACCACCCCAGGCCCGACGCGACGGCCGCGCCCTCGGGCAGCGACATGCCCGCGAGCGGCGCGCACACGAGGCCGCCCGCCACCGAGCCCGCGACGATGCCCGCGGGGATGATGAGCACGCGCACGTGGTACTGCCGCAGCTTGCCCACGAGGCCGCGGCTGCCGCCCACGCTGATGCCGACGAAGAACATGAGCGCGAAGAGAACGGCCTCGGAGTGCCCGGCCACGAAGTCCACCGGGGCGAGCGGCACGCCCGCCAGGCCGTACGCCACGCCGAGCGCGAGCGCGCCCACGGCGACGGCGATCATGGCGGCCTCGCCGCGCGACGCGGGCTCGGCCGGCGCGTCGGCGTCCTGAGCCGCGGCCACGCGCGGGCCGGCGGGACGGCGGGCGATGTCGGAGAGGAACAGGTTCGTCAGCCCGTACACGGCGATGGTGGAGAAGGCCACGGGCACGAGGCAGAACAGCACGCTCGCCCACCCCACGGTTCCCAGCTCCTCGAGGAACGCGTCGCGTCCGGCCAGCAGCACGCCCATCGAGAAGATGAGCAGCGCGGTGGCCGCCAGCGTCAGCTTCTCGTTGAGTCCCTTGAGCCGCGCGGGGAACACCGTCGCCCCCACGAGCACGCCTGCAACCATCACTGCCAGAATTTCCACGACGTCCCTCCCCCGCCGCTCGGCGCACGCGCGCCGAGCGGGTCGATCTTCGGTGAAGGAGTCATCTTAGCGCATCCGAGCGCTTCCGGGAGGGGGTTTTCCCGCCCGCGCGGCCGCGCGCAGCACGAGCTTCGCCGCACCCGCGAGGACGAGCAGCCCTGCGCAGGCCGCGAGCACGAGCGCGACGTCGGGAGCGAAGGCGAGCAGGTCGCGCCAGGGCGTGCCCCACGCGAGGGGCAGCAGCAGGATGCCGGCCGGCAGCGCGCCGTGGAGCGCGAGGCCCGCCGCGAGCGCTCGGCGCGACCGCGGCCGCGACCGTCGCGCCGCTTCCGCGCGCCGACGGTTCCAGCGGCCGACGAGCAGCAGGGGCGCGCCGCTCGCCAGCAACGCAACGGCGTACAGCACGTCGGTGCGCTGCCGCCACAGCGCCGTCCACGAGCTGTCCACCGGCTCGCCCGCACCTCCGATGGCCACGCTCACCACGCCCCCGGCCAGGTCGAAGAAGCGGTTGTTGCCGCCGGCGTTGTCGTTGGCGTCGCCGAGCACCACCACGCCGATGCCGCGCTCGGGCAGCAGGCACATGCTGGCCACGTAGTTCTCCACCTGCCCGTCGTGCGACAGCACGAGCTCGCCGTCGTCCCAGTAAAACGACGTCCACCCCATGCCGTAGTACGTGTCGCTCGCAGGGTCGGGCACGCGGTCGAAGAACAGCTCGCCCACGCTTTCGGCGCTCAGCAGGGACGTGCCGTCCGCAGCCGCGCCGTCGTTCAGGTACATCTGCAGGTAGCGCGCCATGTCCTCGACGCTTGCGGCCACGTACCCCGACGCGGGGCCGCCCCACGCGTCGTCGCCTTCCGCATGCCGGAACCCGTCGGCGAGGTGCAGGCCGAACCAATCGCGATGCCCGGGAGCCATGCCGAGCGCCGCCGCCTCGTCCGCATCGGCCGTCGAAGCGGTCATGCCGAGCGGCTCGAGCACGTGCTGAGAGAGGTAGGTTGCGTACGCCTCGCCCGTCGCGCCCTCGATGACGCGGCCGAGCAGATCGTAGTTCGCGTTCGCGTAGGAGAAGGTGCCGAAGGCGTCGCCCACCTGCGCCTCGGCGAGGGATTCGTCGTACCCGAAGCCGCTCGTCTGGTTGAGCAGGCTCCGCACCGTCACGTCGTCGGGCACGTCGTAGCCGGGCGCGTAGGACGAGGCGGGCGCGTCGAGGTCGACGAGCCCCTGCTCCACCAGCTGCATGACGGCCACCGCGGTGAACGACTTGCTCAGCGAGCCGATGATGAAGGGAGCGTCCGCGCCGGGGCAGTCGCCGAACGTGTCGAGGTAGCGCACGCCGTAGGCGTCCACCACGGCCACGGCCACGCCGGGCACGCCCGTGAGGGGCGCGTTTTCACGCAGGTAGGCGTCCAAGCGCACCTCGAGCGCCGCGCCTGTCGGCTCGAACCCTTCGGGCGGCGCGGTCTCGTCGAGAGCGTCGAGGTCGATGGCCGCATCGGCATCGTCGGCCTCCGGGTCGTCGGCGTCGTCGGCGTCGTCGGGGGCGGCCGCCGCATCGGCGTCCTCGCGCTCGCTTTCGCCCTCGAGCGCCACGCCTCCGCCCCCGGCCAGCGGCGGCTCCGCCGTCGCCCGCGCCGCGCACGCGGGAAGCAGCAACGCGCACGCCAGAAGCGCGGCGGCCGCGAGGGCTATCCGTCCCGTCCGCGCCATCAGAAGCTGCTGTACACGAACTGCACCGGCTCGTTCATGCCCGAGAACACGAGGAACCACCCCGCCAGCACCGCCATCGCCACGACGGACGCCGCCACGAGAACGCCCGGCACGCAGGGGCGCGTCGCCACGGCCGTGCGCACGGTTTCCGCAACCTGCTTCACCCGCGCCGTCACGAGGCCGCCTCCCCCGCGCCCGCAAGCATCGCGCCCGCATTGCCGGCCGCGTCGAGCCCCTCGGCCGCACCGAAGGAGCCGCCGCCGAGGAAGGCGTCGTCGCGATCGTGCACGAAGTCGTAGAAGGCCTGCTCGATGCGCACCCATCCGCGCCAGCCGGGGTGCACGGTGTCGCACAGGAAGTACTTCTCGTACTCGCAGGACGAGAAGTCGGCGTAGGCGGCGCCGGCCTCGTCGCACAGGCTGCGGATGCGCTCGTAGTACGCCTGCCGCTCGCTCGCGGGCACGCCCTCGCGGTCGTACCAGGCGCCGTGCACGGGCAGGACCACCACGAGCGGCTCGAGGCCCACCTCGCGGCACACGTCGAGGAAGCACGAGAAGTCGGCGTACTCGTCGTCGGCCTCCGAGAAGTTCTGACCGCGCTCCACGTCGTAGGCGGAGTTCTTCTCCCAGTACGCGTCGTAGATGCCGTAGTCGTTCGTCGTGCACGCCTCGTCGCCCGATGCGTCGGCCTGCGCGAGCAGCGCGTTCCAATCGGGCTCGCCCGTGGATGTCCCGGCGGCGCGCACGGGGCTTTTGAGCGGCGCCTTCTCCACGACGCCCGGCAGCTGGGCGCGCAGGCTCAGGTCGTCGGCGAGCATGCCCGCCACGTTGTTGACCGCGTCGAGCACGGTGTCGCGGTGCGCGGCGGCCGTCGTCTTCGCGTCCACGCCCAGCTGCTCGACGCGCGAGCGCACGTACGCCTTCGTCTCGTCCGAGATGTTCGGATTGTCGACGAACTGCCGGTACAGCGTCGACGAGAACTTCGAGGCGAACTTGTCCTGGTCGCCGTTGTTCTTGAAGAACCACTGCGGCGACACGACCAGCATCACCTTCTTGTTCTGCACCGCGCTGCCGTACGCGCCGGCCGCGATGGCCTGCCACAGGCTCTGATCGTAGGCCTCGCCCACGTACGTGAGATCTACGCCGCCCACCTGCTCGCCGAACACCGCCTGCGGACACTGCGCCACCTTGTCCTTCGAGATGAAGAACTCCGACGACCCGAACGCCAGATGCCCGTCGTCGCTCATGGTGGACAGCGTGAACGCCGTGCTCTCGGACTTCACGCCCGAGTACACGTAGTCGTACAGGCGCGCGGGGTCGTGCGCGTCCTGCGCCGGCAGCACGAAGTACGCGCCCGTCAGCACGAGCGCGGCCACGAGCAGCCCGACGAGCACGCTGCGCAGAAGCGCCGTGCCCGTTGGCGCCGCGCCCCGGTTGTTCGACGGCTTCGTCATCCTAGAGCCTGATCTCCACCTGGTGGATGATGAGGTTCACCGTGTTCATCTCGTCGCGCTCCACCTCGGTGGGCGCGATGCACACGTCGAAGGCGTCCTCGATGTCCACCAAAAGCTCGATGGCGCCCATCGAGTCGAGCAGCCCGAGGGCGAACAGGTCCTCGTCGCGGCGGACGCGCACCTCGTCGTCGCCGCACACCTCTTCCAGAATGTCGAGCATCTTCTCCTCGAGGTACGCATGATCCGTCTCAGCCATGGAACGCTCCTTTCACGAGCATCGTTATCTGCCCCGAGAACAGCGCGAACCCGAACATCACCAGCTGCAAGGTGACGAACCAGGACAGCGCCTTGAACGCGGGGCTGTTCTTATGCCTCTTGTAAAACTTCGATTTCTTCTGGAACGCTTCCGTGCCGGCCAGCAGCAGGCCGTGGAACAGGCCGTACAGCAGGTAGTTCGCCGTCAGGCCGTGCCAGGCGCCCATGAGGGCCATGTCGAACACGAAGCCCCAGCACGCCGTGGTCAGGCGGCTCGCGAACCAGCGCTTCTTGAGCGCGAACCGCGAGAAGCGCATGAACACGAAGTCGCGCAGCCAGAACGACAGCGTGATGTTCCACCGGTTCCAGAAGTCCTTGATGTCGAGCGCGGCGAACGGGGCGCGGAAGTTGCGCGGCGTGCGGATGCCGAAGCAGTAGCTCGCGCCCATCGCCATGAGACTGTAGCCCGCGAAGTCGAAGAACAGGTACAGCCCGTAGACGTACGCCGTCTGCACCTGCGCGGCCAGCTCGGTCAAAAACGGCCCCGAGCCCCACGTTGCGGGGACGTAGAAGCGGTGCAGCCACGCAGCCACCACCAGCGTGTACACGAGCCCGACGAGCAGCAGCAGGATGCCGCGCGCCAAGAGGCCCGCGTACTCGTCGCGCGAGCGCCGCGCTCGGGCGTCCTCGGCGAAGCGCCGCGACCGGTCGATGGGGCCCGACGTGAACACGGGGAAGAACAGCAGAAAGTACAGGTAGTCGAACAACCCGCACTCCTTGATCACGCCGTCGCGCACCTCGAACAGCACCTGCAGCGCCTTGAACGTGATGTAGGACACGCCCATGAAGCCCAACAGGTTCTGATCGAACACCGCGCCCGCCTTCGCCGACACGAGCGGCAGCAGCGTGAGCGCGAACGCGACGGCGAACCGCCGGTTGGAATGCGGCGCGGCCAGCACCCAGCGCATCGACAGCGTGGCCACGACCACGAAGCCCGCGGCGGTGATCAGGCCCCCGACGTCTTTGCAGAACAGGCATGCCAAAAACGCGACCGAGGCCGCCATGCCGTAGCGCGCAAGCGGCTTCTCGCGCAGGCCGAGGAAGGCGGCGCCCGCCACAGCCAGCGCAAGCAGCACGAAGAAGCTCGGATCGGCGTAGAACGTCATCGACGGACCCCATGCCTCACGCCTCGGCCAACGCCTTGCGATCCACCTTGCCGTTGCAGGTGAGCGGCAGCTCGCCTACGAACGACACGGCGCGCGGCACCATGTAGCCGGGCACGCGCTCGGCAAGCCGCGCCTTGATGAGGCGGCCGATTTCGAAGTCGGTGCCGGCGGGGCGGTCGTGCAGCACGACGCATGCCTTGAGGTACACGACGCGCTCCTTGCGGCGCACGGGCACGACGGCCGCCTGCTTCACGAGCGGCAGCGCGCCGAGGTTCTCCTCCACGTCCTCGAGCTCGATGCGGAAGCCGTTCACCTTCACGAGCGAATCGAAGCGCCCGTCGCAGTACAGCATGCCGTTTTCGTCGAGGTGGCCCGCGTCGCCCGTGCGGTAGCCGCGCGACGGCGCGCCGTCGGAGAGGCGCGTGTCGAAGAACGCCGCCGCCGTCTTCTCGGGGTTGCGGAAATAGCCCTTGGCCACCGTGTCGCCCACGATGACGATCTCGCCCGTCTGCCCGGCGGCGCAGGGTGCGCCCGTCTCGGGATCGACGATGCGCAGCTCGGTGCCGGGACGGGCCGTGCCCACGGGCAGCGGGCGCGCGTCGGCCAGCTGCGCCGAGCCGATCTCGACGTAGGTGACGGCCACGGTCGATTCGGTGGGGCCGTACGTGTTCGCGATGCGGGCGCGCGGGAAGCGCTCGCGCAGGGCCGCAGCCGTGGAATGGCGCAGGGCCTCGCCGCAGAACAGGAACAGGCGCACGTCGGGCAGCATTTCCTGGGAGAAGCTCTTGTCGGCCAGGCACAGATCGGCGAACGACGGCGTGGACGTCCACACCTCCACGCCCGACGAGCGCAGGTCGGCGAACAGGGCGCGCAGGTCCTCCGTCTCCTCGCGCGCGACGGCGTGCAGGCAGCCGCCGGTGGACAGCGCGCCCACCACTTCGTATTCGGACAGGTCGAAGGAGTACGGCGGCTGATCGAGGAACACCCGGCCGCCCTCCGCTATCACGGGAAACGTGCGCACCCACGCCATGAAGCAGGCCACGTTGCGGGCGCTCACCTCGATGCCCTTCGGCCGGCCGGTGGAGCCGGACGTGAAGATGAGGTACTGCGTCTGGTCGCCCGTCACCCATGTGCCGCGGTCGGGCACGGCGACGGGATGGGAGGAGCCGACGACCGCGCGCGCGTCGAGCACGCGAGCGGGAGGGAGCGCCGCGGCAAGGGGAGCCGGCACGGGCACGGTCGTCAGCACGAGCGGGTCGCCGAGCTGGGACATGATGTCCACGAGGCGCGACGGCGGCATTTCCACATCCACGGGAACGAAGGCGTGGCCGCTCTTGAGGCAGCCGAGGAAGCCCGCGCACATGAGCGCCGATTTGTGGCCGAGTACCACAACCGGTTCGCGCCCGTCCGTGCGCGCCGCCACGG
This sequence comes from Eggerthella sinensis, assembly GCF_003339815.1. Taxonomy (GTDB): domain Bacteria; phylum Actinomycetota; class Coriobacteriia; order Coriobacteriales; family Eggerthellaceae; genus Eggerthella; species Eggerthella sinensis. Next base: position 48,864 of record NZ_PPTT01000028.1, on the reverse strand, counting down.
CGGCGGCGATGCGGTCGGAGGCGGCCCACAGCTCGCCGTACGTCATCGTTCGGCCGTCTGCGGCCTCGAAGGCCGGTGCGTCCGCGTGCGCGCGCACCTGTCGTTCAACGGCATCAAGCCATTCGTCGTTCTTCGCCATGGTTGTTCCACCCCGTCTCTCGCATACCGCTGTCGTTGCGACAGCTTCGACTGCTCTCGGGAGAACCTAAGCCGCAAATATCGACAGAATATCTACGGCGGGCGCCGGTCACGTTTTGCGCACATTTCGATCACCGTTTCGACGTTTTCAGCCGCGCTGCCAAACAAGCCGCCGCGGGGCGCGGGGCGCGTGCCGTATACTGGACGGAACGAAGAGAAAGCGAGCCCATGCAGCCCACCATCTACATCGACGCTGACGCCTGCCCCGTCACCTCCGCCGCCCTCGCCGTGGCACGCAAGAACAAGGTGCCCGTCGTCATCGCGGGCAACGCGACGCAGAACCTGGCGCGCCACATCCGGCGCGACGACCCGCGGCAGCCCGGGCCGGGGTTCTGGGTGGACACGCTGGCCGTGGGCATCGGCGCCGACGCGGCCGACTTCGCCATCGTGCAGGAGCTCGAGCCGGGCGACATCGTGGTGACGCAGGACATCGGCCTGGCCGCCATGGTGCTGGGGCGGCGCGCGCGGGCCATCGGCGTGCGCGGGCGCGTCTACACGCTGGCCACCATCGACCTCGACATGCACATCCGCCACGAGGAGAAGAAGGTGCGCCGTCAAGGCGGGCGCACGAAGGGGCCCGCCGCCTTCGAAGACGACGACCGCGAGCGCTTCGCCGCGAACCTCCAACGTCTCGTCGACGAGGTGCGCCGCGAAGAGGCGTAGCGCGAAGGAACGCTAGCGCACCGTGACGAAGGAGGCGTACTCCTCCGCGTGCGGGTCGGTGGTCTCCCCGTCGAGGCCGAACATGAGCTGCCCCACGTAGACGTTCGCACCCGGCAGCTGCGAGGGCTCTCCCAGCTTCACGCTCCGCGGGTCGCCCTCGTCGGGCCCGAACGAATCCGGGCCGCACACGACGAAGAACAGTGGAGCGCCCGTCTCCCGATCGAGCACGCTCGTCGTATGGCCGATCTCGCCCGAGCCGTCGTTCATCATACGCGCGTAGTCGTCGTACTCGATCACGCAGGACGCCGCGAGGTCGGTGGGCAGCTGCAGCGTATAGTACGGCGTCTCGTACGTCTCCGCAGGCGCCGCCGAGCAGCCCGCGACCAGGACGCCTCCCGTCAGCACGGCGCACAGCGCGAGCCCGATCGATACGCGGTTCCTTGCACCCATGGCGTTCCTCCTAATTCGCGATCTGCATGTTTTCCCAGTACGCAGACGAGGTGTCGTCGTTGCCCACGATCACCTTCGCGCGCAGGACGTCCTCGGACGGCAGGGCCGAGAACCCGATGATCACGCCGTCCATGCCCCACTGCAAGCCCTTCATGCCGTACAGGCGGCGCTCCACGAACAGGGTGGACACGTACAGTTCCGTGCCGTTCTCAATCGCGCCGCCGCCGTCGTCGATGCGAAACTCGAATCCGTTTTCGCCGACGGCCGAGATCACCGTGCCGGTGATCGCGTAGGGGCAATCGTACGACGCGAGGATGTCGTCGAGGCTTCGCTCGGGGCCGCCTTCGGGACGGTAGTAATCGCTGATCTCGACGAACACCTTCTGCGCGACGATGACCCCGTCCGCGCAGGCCTCGGTCGAGCGTATTTGCACGGTCTCCCCCACCGCGAGCTCGTCGAACGGGACGTCGAAATGCTCGGCCGCTGCGCATTCGACGGTCACGTGCTCGCCGGTCGCAAGGTACTCGGTCGAATCCGTCACCGCCAGCTCAAGCGTTTGCGCCGCCGCGTCGATGGATGCGATAGTGCCCGTGGTATGGTAGGAATATCCCGACTGCTCACGCGGAAGCGGTTCTTCGTCTTCAGGAACCGAAGCGGCAGGCGCATCGGGCAGCATGCGCATGAACAGCGGGCCTTCGGGCGTGGCGTACGACACGCGATCCTTGTCGAGCCATACGGGCGTGACCACCTTGACGGTGCCGTCGTCCTGCACGGTTTCCTCGGGAACGTCCAGCCGGGCCGTGCTGAACAGCATGGTCGGAAGCAGCACGAGCGCGCAGAGCACGGCGTATCCCGCAACGCGGTAGTCTTTGCTCGGCCCCGCTGCCGCGCCTATGGCGGAGAACGGGATCGCGACGAAGCACGTGGCCAGCACGCAGAAGGTCGGCACGTCGTACACGACGTTGCGCACCTCGAGGCCGTGCGCCCGCGCGTAGGCTGCGCATACGAAGAAGAATGCGAGCGCGAGCGCACTGAGACCCGCCGACGCAACCAGCACGATGATGCAGGCCGTGCGCAGGGGTTGCCGCGGCGCAGGGTCCGGGCACGCGGCGGGCGCGTGCCGCGGCGTTGCGGGCTCATCTTCGCGCTCACCGCGCGAGCGCCATACGATCTCGCAGACCGCCCGCTGGAACACGGCCGCCGCAGCCAGCGCGGCCGCCACGAAAACGAGACCCTGGATCGCGAAACCGAGCAAGGTCGAGGAAAAATCGAGCATGCCGTTTGCCGCCAGCGCCCACGAGACCAGGACGAACGCGAACTCGCCGACGACCAGCTTCGGGGAGCGGCGCAGCCATCGCTCGTTGCTTCCGAGCGCCCAAGCCGCCGGCAGCACCAGGCCGAGGCCGGTGTACAGCATGAACATCGTGTAGTTCCATACCCACAAAAGAGGGCTCGGGCTATAGCCGAGCATGCTCGGCAATCGCAGGGCGTCGCTGCCCATCTGGACGCACATCATCGTGACGAACACGACGAGCGCTTCGAACGCGACCGCACGCGAAGGGCCGCACGAGGGCTTGAACGCCGCCCACACCATTAGCGTGGCCCCCATGGCGGCGGCGAACGCGAAGAGTTCGAGGAAGCCGGGGTGCGACGAAGGCACGACGAGCGACATCAGCCACGCCACGAGCACCGCGACGAGCGTCCCCGCCAGCGCGTAGCCCGCCCGAGCGAGCATCGAGCCGCTCGCTCTACTCATCCCGCTCGGCCTTCAGGGCTTCGAAGGCGGCTTGCATGGTGGGGTTGTTACGGGTGAGGCGCTTGATGGTGAGGTCCTGCGCCTTGTTGTTCGCCAGGCGCAGGTTGTTCTCGGACGACAGCAGCGCGTCCTTCGTCTTCTGCAGATGCGTGATGGTCTTGTCGATCTCGTCGATGGCCGTCTGGAAGCGGCGGCTTGCCAGGTCGAAGTTGCGGCCGAAGCCCGCCTTGAACGTCTCCATCTGCTCCTCGAAGTTCGTGATGTCGATGTTCTGGTTGCGCACGACGGCCAGTTCGGACTTGTAGGCGAGCGCGCCCATGGACGCGTTGCGCAGGATGGAGATCATCGGGATGAAGAACTGCGGGCGGATGACGTACATCTTCTCGTAGCGGTACGACACGTCCACAATTCCCTGGTTGTACAGCTCGCTCTCGGGTTCGAGCAGCGTCACGAGCACGGCGTACTCGCAGCCCTTCTTCGCGCGGTCGGCGTCGAGCTTCTTGAAGAAGTCCTCGTTCTTGTGGCGATGCGACGAGTCGTCGGACTCGTTCTTCATCTCGAACATGATGGACACGATCTCGGTGCCGTCCTCGTCGCATTCGCGGAAGATGAAGTCGCCCTTGCTGCCCTCGGACGCATCGTTGTCCTTCTCGAAGTACGCGCGGGGGAACGCCGTGGCGCGCAGCTTGTTGAACTCCGTCTCGCAGTGCTGCTCGAGCGACTCGCCCACCATCTTCGTGGACAGGCGCGCCTTCATGTCCTTGTAGCGCTCGATCTCGCCTTCCTTGTACGCGATGATGTCGTCCTTCGCCTTGAGCTCGATGGCCAGCTGCTCCTTGAGGGCGCTCTCGCATTGGCGCTTCTCGGCCTCCTTGAGGGCCGTCTGCGCGGCCAGCGCGTCGCGCTCGCGCTCGAGCGTCGAGCGCACCTCCTGCACGGCCAGCTGCTTCTCGGTTTCGAACGCGGCGGTCTGCGCGGCCACGCGCTGCTCGAGCTCGGCGATGCGGGCGTCGCGGTTCGCCACGGCGTCGGCCATGGCGCGCTCGAGGTTGGCCTGCGCCAGGCGCGCCTCCTGCTCGCGGTCGCGCGCGGCGGCTTCCAGGCGCGTTTCCAGCTCGGCGATGCGGGCTTCCTTCTCCGTCACCGCTCCCTGGGCTTTGCCGAGCGCCTGCGCCACGGCCAGCTCCACCGCCTGCCGCTTCTCGGTTTCGAGCAGCTCGGCATGGCGGCGAATCTCCTTGTCGAATTCGGCATCGCGCACCTGCTTCACGATGGCGGCGAACCCGGCTTCGTCGATGGTGAACACTTCCCCGCACCGAGGGCATTTGATCTCGTTCATGCAAGCTCCTTCTCATCTCATCCTCCGATTCTACCCCATCGCCGCGCGCTTCACGGCCCCATGTTCGGGACAGCCGCGCTTCTTCGGCATGCATTTCGTCCTTTCGGCGTGCTGTTTTGTTTCGAATCGTTTAACAAAGCGCGGTCGGCGCGCAACGCTGTCTATAATGAAGCCCGTAAGAGTACCCGCATGAATGGGAGGTCCGCCAAGATGGGTTACGTTGATAACGTCATCGAGCAGGTCAAGGAAAAGAACCCGAACGAGCCGGAGTTCATCCAGGCCGTCACCGAAGTGCTGTCGTCGCTGAAGCCGGTCATCGAGTCCAACCCCGCCTACGAGAAGGCCGGTCTGCTCGAGCGTCTCGTGGAGCCGGAGCGCGTCGTCATGTTCCGCGTGCCCTGGGTCGACGACGAGAACAACGTGCATGTGAACCGCGGCTACCGCGTGCAGTTCAACAGCTGCATCGGGCCCTACAAGGGCGGCCTGCGCCTGCACCCGTCGGTGAACCTCGGCATCATCAAGTTCCTCGGCTTCGAGCAGATCTTCAAGAACAGCCTGACCACCCTGCCCATGGGCGGCGGCAAGGGCGGCTGCGACTTCGACCCGAAGGGCAAGTCGGACATGGAGATCATGCGCTTCTGCCAGAGCTTCATGACCGAGCTGTTCCGCCACATCGGCGCCGACACCGACGTGCCGGCCGGCGACATCGGCACGGGCGCCCGCGAGGTGGGCTTCATGTTCGGCCAGTACAAGCGCATCAAGAACGTGTGGGAAGGCGTGCTCACCGGCAAGGGCCTGTCCTATGGCGGCTCGCTCGCCCGCACGCAGGCCACGGGCTACGGCCTCATCTACTTCGTGCAGGAGTACCTGAACTGCCACGACGACTCCTTCGAGGGCAAGACCGTCGCCGTGTCCGGCTCGGGCAACGTGGCCATCTACGCCACCGAGAAGGCGCAGCAGCTCGGCGCGAAGGTGGTCACCATGTCCGACTCCACCGGCTGGATTCACGACCCGGCGGGCATCGACCTCGACCTCGTCAAGCAGATCAAGGAAGTCGAGCGCGCCCGCATCTCCGAATACGCCCAGCGCAAGGACGGCGTCGAGTACCATGAGGGCCGCGGCGTGTGGAGCGTGCCCGTGGACATCGCGCTGCCGTGCGCCACGCAGAACGAGCTGCTCATCGACGACGCGAAGCAGCTGGTGGCCAACGGCTGCAAGATCGTGGCCGAGGGCGCGAACATGCCCACCACGATGGACGCCACCGACTACCTCATGGAGAACGGCGTGGTGTTCTGCCCCGGCAAAGCGGCGAACGCCGGCGGCGTGGCCACCTCCGGCCTCGAGATGTCGCAGAACTCCGAGCGCCTGTCCTGGACGTTCGAAGAAGTGGACAGCAAGCTGCAGGGCATCATGAAGAACATCTACCATGCTGCCGACGACGCGGCCAAGGAATACGGCCACGAGGGCAACTACGTCATGGGCGCCAACATCGCCGGCTTCAAGAAGCTCGCCGACGCCATGATGGCCCAGGGCATCGTGTAAGCAACGTCTGACGCACCGCGCGGAACTCCCGCATCATGCGCAAGGCCCTGTCTTCGGACGGGGCCTTTTCGTTTACGTCCGATCGCGCTCGAGCAGCGACACCGTGCGCTCGACGAGCGCCGCCGCATCGGCGCCGTCTTCGGGCCAGCTCACCGCTGCGGAGCGCACGCGGCAGAACACCTTCTTCCCGTCGATGCGCGCCTTCCACAGCAGCGCCAGCTCCAACGCGCGCATCATGTCGCCGAGCGTTCGCCGGTCGATGCGTTCGTACACGCACACCACGAAGCTGCCGCCGCTCACGCGCGCGGCATCGTAGCTCCCCTGCACCACGGCCGCAATCTCGCCCTTCACCGATTCCAGGTAGCTGTTGCGCGCGGCCCATCCGAGCGCGAGCGCCGTGCGTTCGAAGTCGTCCACCGACAGGCAGATGAGCGTGAGCGGCAGCGGACCCTTCCGACGGCGTCCGTTGCGCTCGAGCGCTTCCAAGAATCCCGCATACGTCAAAAGCCCCGTCTCGGGATCGAGCAACCGCTCCTGCGCAGCCTGCCGACGCGTCCGGCGCAGGATCAACGCCGTGCCCGTCAGCGCGATCACCAGCAGGGCGACCAGCGTGCATCCGCCCACGATATCGAATGCCCAGGTGCGCGGAACCCATCCGTCAACGGGCACGAGGGACAGCGTCCACAGGGTGGGCATGTTGAACGACAGCTTCACCGCCTGCGAGAAGTCGGTCGCGCCCTCCGAAACGGCGATGACGTCCTTGCTGCCGTCCTGCGGACTCACCGCCCACAGCTCGTAGCGGTAGCCCTGCTCTTCGAGCGAGGCGAAATCAAGCTGCTCGATCACGTACGCCGCATCGAGACCCACGATCACTTCGCCGTAGTACACGCCATCGACATCGAAGGGCCGCACGAACAGGAACACTTCGTTGCCCTCGGTCAGCTCGACGGGCCCTTCGACCACGAAGTCGTCCGTCACCTTGCCCAACGTGTACACGTACGAGAACGTGACCAGATCGCGGCCCACCGTGTCGCCGAACGAGCTTTCCGGAAGGGCGTAGCGCATCGTCTCGCCCTGCAGATAGGCGACGTAGGCCGCCCCATCCTGCTCGAGCAGGCGCTCGGCTGCGGCCGGAAACCATCCGTCGTCGGTCGGGTCCACCGCAATCGCCGCCGCAAGCGCGTCGCCTTGGCTCAGATCGCTGCGCAGCTTCTGCGTCATCGTCTGCTGGAAATAGGCGAGCACGGTATCGGCATCGCGTTGGCGCGTGACGTTCACCTCGTCGAAGAGGAACAAGCCCACCGCTGTCACCGCCACGCAGACCGCGAGGGAGAACACGCCGAATCCGAAAACCTCCAACGCTTTGCGCGACTTCACGACGCATCCCGGTCTTGGTACACGCAGTAGTTTTCCTTGCCTTGCTGCTTGACGATGTACAACGCCTGGTCGGCCTGCTCCATGAGGACGTCGGCGTCGATTCGCCCATCCCATACCGACACGCCCACGCTGCAATGCACCGAGAACGCCGCATCTCCCGATTGGATGTCCACGTGCAAGCCCGCCGTCATCTCGTCGAGCACGTCGCGCAATTCGTCGTCGTTGTCGAGATCGGTCATGAGCAGCACGAATTCGTCGCCGCCGTACCGACCCACCAAGCCGTCGTAGCGTCGTTCGAACTCACGCAGAAGATAGCCGATGCTCTTGAGCGCGACATCGCCCATCGCATGCCCGTAGGTGTCGTTGATCAGCTTGAAATCGTCCACGTCGACGAAGCAGAGCGCGTACAGTTTCTCGGTGCTCCCCGCATGTTCGAGCGCGCTCGTCAGGCGGCTTGCGAACACCGACCGCGTGAACGTGCCGGTCAGCCCGTCGGACAATCCCGACGACGTGAGCTCGAGGATGTCGGAGATGTCGGCATCGGATGCGCCGTCATCGCTGTAGAGCTTCTTCTGCAGCTGCTCGACGGACTTCTCAAGCGCCGAAGCGCTCTCCATCTGCTGCGAGAACCAGCGCCACATCAGCGCGAACATACCCGCTATGAGCGCGAGAATCACGAATATGACGGGCAGCAGGTTGCTCATGATCTTTGCATACGCACTCCAAAAGTCGCTCGAGCACACCAGATCCCACGAGGTGCCGTCGATGGGCGCCGCGACATAGTAGCGCAGGTCAAGCCCTTCGACCGTCCAGAAATCCACCTCGTTCGACGCGAGCAGCTCGGCTTCGATGCCGTCGGCCGTCACGCCGAATGCGATGCGGTCGCGCAGCGGGTCGAGAAAGAAGTCGTCGTATACGTAGCCCGACGTCGCCGACATGACCTGCCCTCGACTGCCGACGAGCACGGACTCGACCTCGGCACTCGCCGTGCTCTCGTTGAGCAGCTCATCCACATCGTCGAAGTACAGCGACACGAACAGCGATCCCGTCATGACGCCCTCGTCGTGCAGCGGGACGAGCACGACGTAATTGAGCGTCACCCCATCGGCTCCGGCAGCGAAGCTGTCGGTAACCGTTCGCTCGCCCGTGGCGTACAGCTTCTGCATGAAATCGCGGCTGGCAAGGCTCGCGGGGCCCGTGGCATCCCACACGTTGATGTCCTCGTCCACGTAGCACAAGAGGAAGTATTGATAACGTTCGTTGACTTGATCGAGCAGGCTCACTTTGTCCATGACGGGAACATCGGGATCGCACAGGACGGGTTGCACGGCAAGGGATTCGAGCAGCTTGAACGATTCGTCGATGCGCTGCTCGATTTGAGGCCGGGCGCTCGTCAGCGAGACGGTGGTCTCGTGCCGCATGTCGTGCACGGCAAGCGCCACGCCGATGGCGCATACCGCCAGCACGGAAAGCGCTGCCAAGAGCACTCCGCACCAGGCCAAACGCTTAAACGAAAAGCGCGAACGATGAAATGCCGTTATCGCTTCGTTCGCCATGCACTCTCGTTTCTTGCGTAACCGGACACGTACAGTGCTTTCAATATAGCATACTACCCCCCCCCCCGGAAGGATTGGATGCCTTGAACTTTTTTCGGACAAGCGTAGGGAGACCCCTTCGCAGGACGACGCATCGGCGTCCGCCTCGTCGATCTCATAGACCGCATCTTCCACGTAGCGCACGAGGGCCCCGGCGGTGCCGGGGCCCTCGATGCGAACCTGCGCTTGCTCGAAACGCTTAGAACAGCGACTGCACCAAGATGAACAGCGGCGAGAACGTCAGCGAGACGATGGTCATAAGGTTGATGAGGATGTTCATGGACGGACCGGAGGTGTCCTTGAACGGGTCGCCCACCGTGTCGCCCACGACGGCAGCCTTGTGGGCCTCAGAGCCCTTGCCGCCATGCGCGCCCTTCTCGATGTACTTCTTCGCGTTGTCCCACGCGCCGCCCGCGTTCGACATGAAGATGGCCAGCAGCATGCCGGTGGACACGGCGCCCGCGAGGAAGCCGCCCAGCATGGCCGGGTTGAAGCAGCCGATGACCACGGGGATGACGACGGCCAGGATACCCGGCAGCATCATTTCGCGCAGCGCGGACGAGGTGGAGATGGCGATGCACTTGTCGTACTCGGGCTCGGCCTCGTAGGTCATGATGCCCTTGATCTCGCGGAACTGACGACGAACCTCGGCCACCATGGCATGGGCCGCACGCGACACGGCGCCCATGGTGAGGGCCGCGAACATGAACGGGATCATGGCGCCGATGAAGATGCCGGCGATGATGAGCGGGTCGGTGAGCGTCAGCTCGAACTCGGGGATGGCATGGTGCATCGTGGCCTGGTAGGACACGAACAGCGAGATGGCGGACAGGCCCGCGGACGCGATGGCGAAGCCCTTCGCGATGGCGGCCGTGGTGTTGCCCACGGAGTCCAGCTCGTCGGTGCGCTCGCGCACCTCTTCGGGCAGACCGGCCATTTCGGCGATGCCGCCGGCGTTGTCGGCCACGGGGCCGTACGCGTCGACGCCGATGGTGATGGCCGTGTTCGACAGCATGCCCGTCGCGGCAAGCGCCACGCCGAACAGGCCGACGGCGATGCCGCCCATGTCGTCAACGTTCGGGAACGCCATGTTGCCGAACGTGTACGCGCCGATGATGGCGAACGCCACGAGCAGGATGGGGATGATGGTGGACAGCATGCCCGTCGACAGACCCTGGATGACGTTCGTGCCGGGGCCCGTCTCGGACGCCTCGGCGATCTGATGCACCGGCTTGTAGGAGTCGGAGCAGAAGTACTCGGTGGTCTTGCCGATGAGGAGACCCGCCACGAGACCGCACAGCACCGAACCGAACAGCCAGATGGGCTGCGCGTCGACGGTCTGGTTGTTCCACATGATGAAGATCACGAGGATGGCGACGACCTCGATGATGGCGGCGAGGTACGTGCCGCGGTTGAGGGCCTTGTGCAGCTCGGCGCCTTCCTTCGTGCGCACGGCCAGCAGGCCGATGATCGAGGTGATGATGCCGCAGCCGGCGATGAGCACCGGGACGACGATGGCCCACGTGGCGTCGATGCTGCCGAACGCGCCGAAGTAGCCGAGCGCGGCGAACGTCGTGGCCAGGATGGTGGGCGCCAGGATGGCGCCGGTGTAGGACTCGAACAGGTCGGCGCCCATGCCCGCGACGTCGCCCACGTTGTCGCCCACGTTGTCGGCGATGGTGGCCGGGTTGCGCGGATCGTCCTCCGGAATGCCCGCTTCGACCTTGCCCACGAGGTCGGCGCCCACGTCGGCCGCCTTCGTGTAGATGCCGCCGCCCACACGGGCGAACAGCGCGACAGCCGATGCGCCGGTGGCGAAGCCCTCGACCATGCCCACATGCTCGTGCATGAGGTCGAACGAGTCGACGCCGAACACGAGCAGGATGAGCCAGAGGCTCAGGCCCAGCAGCGCGAACGAAGCGACGGACAGGCCCATGGTGAGGCCCGACTTGAAGCTGACGTTCAGCGCGGCGGCCACGGACTTCTCGGCGGCGTAGGCGGTGCGCGTGTTGGCGCGCGTGGCCACGTGCATGCCGATGTAGCCGGCGAGCGCCGACAGAATGCCGCCGGTCACGAACGCGATGGCCGTGATCGGGGACAGCGCCACCGCCATCACCACGGCCACCACGACCATGAAGATGACGAGCAGCTTGTACTCGCTCATGAGGAACGCCTTCGCGCCCTGCTGAATCTTCAGCGAAATGTTGTTCATCTTGTCCGGACCCGGGTCCTGCTTGAGCACCCACGATCCGAGGTAGCCCGCCATGCAGATGCCAATTAAGGCACAGATGGGAGCCATCCATGCGACTTGAACCGTCACTTGAATCCTCCTTGTCCTCTTCCAATACAACTATGCGACCTTTTCGCCGGGCATTCTAAGCGGGAAAGTCGCATTCAGCTGTCTTATTGTAGGATATTTGCAGATAATGTGAAGTCGGAATCACAGTTTTTTGCCAGTTTGGCTGAATAGCCCGGTCAGCGCCATGAAACGTCGAACCGTCCGGAAACGCCCCCTGCGCAGTCGCAACCCAACCGCTATCATGCACCCCTTATACTTATCGGTGTTCACACATCTGTTTACTATAGTAGGAGTTTCCCTATGACCGTACGTCAGCGCTGCGACGCAGCGCTCTCCGCGGCCGTCGCGTCCTGTTCCGACCTGCGCACCCACCTGACGCCCTCCCGCGGCGACCTGGTGGGAGCGTGTCTTTGCGCGCTTGCCGCCCTGTTCATCATCGTCTACGCCGCCTGCGGCTTTTCCGACGCGCCCTGGTTCGTCGTGACGGGCGCCGCCGTGCTGCTCGTCGCCTGCAGCGTGGCCTTCCTCGTGCGCGCGAAGCGCACGGAAACCGCCCTGCGCCGATGGGCGCTCGCCCGGCCGGTGGTCGTGCTGCTTGCCATCCCGGTTGGGTTCTACCTGCTCGAGCGCCCCTGGAACGACCAGCTGCTGCTCATGGAGCCGTACTACGTGCTGGCGAACCTGTGCGTGCTCGGCGTGCTGTTCGCCATCGTGTATGCGGCCGGACAGCGCACGCGCGGAGCCGTCATGGCCTTCCTGCTGGCCTGCCTCGTGGCGGGCGTGGCCAACCACTTCGTCATCCTGTTCAAGGGGCAGCCCGTCGTTCCGGCCGACCTGTTCGCCCTGTCCACGGCGGCCTCGGTGGGCGCGGGCTACACGTTTTCGCTCGACGCGCGGCTCCTCGAGACCATCGTCGTGTTCGCCGCCGCCTCCACCGCCGTCGCCTACGTGCCGAAGGTGGCGGCCACGCCGCGGCGCCTCGTGGCGAACAGCGTGTGCGCGCTGGCGCTGGCCGGCTGTTTCGGCTGGTGGATCGGGTCGTACGACATGGAGAAGGCCTACGCCGTCACCGTGGACGTCTGGGGCGTGAAGGAGTCGTACGCCGAGCAGGGATCGACGCTGTGCTTCCTCAAGCGCGTGCAGGATCTGAGCCCCGCCCAGCCCGACGGCTACGACGCCGACGCCGTTGCGGCGCTGCTCGGCGGGCTCGACGGCGGCGCCGTCGAAACGGCGGCCGAGACCGAGGCGCCCACCGTCATCGCCATCATGAACGAGACGTTCTCCGACCTCTCGCGCTACCCCGGCCTGGCCGACACCGACGCGCGCCCCGCGTACTACTACGATATCGCCGCCTCGGCGCTCGAGTCGGGCGACGCGTACGTCTCGGCGCTCGGCGGCGGCACGTGCAACAGCGAGTTCGAGTTCCTCACCGGATCGAGCATGGGGCACCTCGGCGGCGGCGTGTACCCCTACGTGCTGTACGACCTCGACGGCACCGAGAGCCTCGTGTCGTACTTCGACGCGCTCGGCTACGCCACGCACGCCATCCACCCCGCCGAGAGCACGAACTGGCGGCGCGACCGCGTGTACGACCAGCTCGGGTTCGACGCGTTCACCGACCAGAGCGCCTTCGCCGACGCCGACACGCTGCGCGGCCTCACCACCGACCGCGCGACGTACGACTACGTGCTCGACCTGCTGGCCGCCGACGAGAACCCGCAGTTCGTGTTCGACGTCACGCTGCAGAACCACGGCGGCTACGACGTGGGCGGCCTCGACGACGACATGACCGTCACCGTGCCGCTGGGCGACGGCACCACGTCCTCGGAGCTCGACGAGTACGCGAGCGTCATCCGCCAGGCCGACCGCGACCTCGCCTACCTCGTGGAGCAGCTGAACGCGCTCGACCGGCCCGTGGTGCTGTGCTTCTTCGGCGATCATCAGCCCGGCTTCAGCGATTGGCTGTTCGAGGTCACCCACGACGGCGCGAACGCCGACGACCTGGGCCTCGACGCCGTGCAGGAGCGCTACACCGTGCCGTACATGATCTGGGCGAACGACGCGGCCCGGGCGCAGGGCGCGGGCGATGGCGAGCATGCGGAAGCCAACGACCACGAGCGCACGAGCCTCAACTACCTGGGAGCGAAGCTCGTGGACGCCGCAGGGCTGCCCACCACGAGCTACCAGCGCTTCCTGCTGGCCGTGCGCGAAGCCGTCCCCGCCATCAACCTCAACGGCTACCTCACGAACGACGGCGTCTGGCACGGCTTCGCCGACGAGGAGGAATCGGACGTCTGGGAAGCCCTGCGCGCCTACGCCGACGTGCAGTACGACAACCTGTTCAACCGAGATTCGGTCTGGAGCGTGAGGTAAGGGGCTTCCTCCCCTTTGCTGGTGCGGGATGGAAGCGCCCCTTCTTTTTTTGGCGCGGGGTGGGAATTGCGGGCTGGGGACCGCGTCCGCGCCGAGCGCACCTGGGTGCGGCGTGCGATCGGCGCGAAGGGTCGAGCGAGGACCGGTAGACACTCGTCGCGCCATAAAAAGCGAGAGGGTCGCGCCAAAAAGAGAGAAAGAGGCTGCGGGGTTACAGATGCTCCCTTACCCAGGCTATGTTGCTCTTCACGGTTGCGATGAGCTCGTCTACGCTGTCGAACTTGCGCATGGCCCTGAGCCAGTGGAGGAACTCCACCTTGATGCGCTTGCCGTAGAGGTCGCCCTCGAAATCGAGGAGATGGACTTCGCAGGTGGCGGTGGCGCGGTCGGCGAAGGTGGCGGCCACGCCCACGTTGACGGCGGCTTTGTAGCGCGCGCCGTCCACCGTGGCCCAGGCGGCGTACACGCCGTCGCCGAGGGGGCGCATCTGGTCGGGCACCACGAGGTTCGCGGTGCGGAAGCCCAGGTCGGCGCCTTCGCCACGGCCGGGTTCGACCGTGCCGGTCATGAAGTACGGGCGTCCCAGCAGATGGTTCGCCTCGTGGATATCGCCGTCGGCCAGGAGCAGGCGGATGCGCGTGGCCGTGATGGGCGCGCCGTCGTCGCTCTTCAGGTCGTGGGCCTGCACGTTCGTGCCGCCCGTCATGGCCCAGGAGTCGAGGTCGCGCACGGTGCCCGACGCGCGCGCGCCGAACTTGAAGTCGTAGCCCACGTGCAGGCAGGACGGCACGGTGCCGTCGAAGGTCTGCAGCAGGAACTCCTCGGGCGAGGAGGCCGCGAAATCGCGGGTGAACGGCAGCACCACCACGGCGTCGACGCCGCTTTCCGCCAGCATGGCGACGCGCTCCTCGTTCGTCATGAGCTTCTTGAGCCGCGCCGGATGGAACACCTCGTCGGGATCGATGTCGAACGTGAGCGCCACGCTTCTGCCGCCGGTTTCCCGCGCCGTCGTGCGCGCGCAGTCCAGCAGGAAGCGATGCCCCCGATGCACGCCGTCGAACACGCCGAAGGCGCACGACGTGCCCTTGAAGAACGCATGGTCGAACGACTCGTCAACTCTATAGATCTCTGCCACGAGACACCCCCGTTTGAAACACACAGCGCGTCTCGTAGCGAGCGCGCTTCTCGTTGAACGCATACAACGCAACCAGCTTGTTGTCGGCGAGCACGGCCACCAGCTCGCCGTCGCGCGGCGGCTCGCAGCTCTCGCGCACGCCCGCCGTGCAGGCGCACAACTCGAGCGCCGCCGTCGACCGCCGCCGCTCGAACAGCGGCAACGCCTCGACGCCCAGCTGCGCCCCGTTCGCCACCTTCGCGGCCAGGTCCTCCTGCACGTAGGCGAAGCGCACGCCCAGCAGGCGCACCGGGTCGAGCGCCGCGCGATCTTTGAGCTCGGCCAGCGTCTCGAGGCTCACGCACTCCTCGAGCGTGAGCAGCCCCAGCTCAGTCCGCTCGAGCGCGGCCACGTGCGCCGGGCATCCCAGCGCCACGCCCGCGTCGCGCGCGAGCGCGCGGATGTAGGTGCCCTTCGACACCTCGAACGACACGTCCCAGGCGGGTAGCGTCGCCTCGTCGCCCTCGTGCACACCCAACAACCGGGCATCGTACACCTCGATGTCGCGCGGCGCAAGATCGATGATGTTGCCAGCGCGCGCGGCTTCGTAGGATTTCTTCCCGTTCACCTTGATGGCCGAGTACGCCGGCGGCATCTGCTTGCGCCTGCCCACGAGGCTCGCCACGAACGCGGCGGCGAATTCGGGGTCGAGCACCCGCGCGGGCACCTCGCCCGTGCGCACCACCTGGCCGGCCGCGTCGTCGGTGTCGGTGCCGGCGCCGAACGCGATGGACACGCGATAGCGCTTGTCGTGCCCCGTCAGGTAGTTCCCCAGCCGCGTGGCCGGGCCGATACAGATGGGCAGCACGCCCGTGGCCATGGGATCGAGCGTGCCGGTATGCCCCACACGCCGCTCGCCGAAGATGAAGCGACAGCGGTTCACCACGTCATGAGAGCTCATGCCGGCCGGCTTGTTCACCCCAACGACCAGCGACAACCCCGAGAGTCCCCGTTTCACGCGCCGCACGCCTCCCCGCTCGCGGCAAACGTCGCGGCAAGCGTGCGATGAACCAGGTCCCTCGCCTCGTCGATGGAGCAGTGCAGCGTGAAGCCGGCCGCGGCCACGTGGCCGCCCCCGCCGAAGGAGCGCGCGATGGCCGCCACGTCGGTGGCGTCCTTGGCGCGCAGGCTGCCGCGCACGGCATCGCCCTGTTCGCGCAGCATGCAGGCCACGCGCACGCCCGACACCGAGCGCAGCGCGTCGATGATGGGCTCGGCGTCGGCCTTCACCGCGCCGGTGGCCTCGAAGTCCTCGCGGGTGAGCCAGCTCATGGCGAAGGCGCCCTCGCAACCGAACGCCATGCGCTCGACGGCGATGCCTTCGAGGCGCACGGACGGCAGCGAGCGGTTCTGGAAGATGTCGCGCGATACGGTGGCCGGATCGGCCCCCGCTTCCACCATCTCGGATGCGGCGCGCATGGCGGCCGCGTCGGTGTTCTGGTACTGGAAGCGGCCCGTGTCGGTGACGAGGCCCGTGTAGCAGCTCAGCGCCACGTCGCCCGCCCGGTCGACGCCGAGCAGGCCGGCGAGCTCCCACACGAGCATCGTCGTGGATGCGGCGGCGGGGTCGACGTACACGAGGTCGGTCATGGCGGTATCCACCGCATGGTGGTCGACGGTCACCGAGAGCTCGCAGGCGTCGCGCAGCGCGGCGGCCGCCTCCCCGATGCGCTCGCTGGTGGGAACGTCCACCGCCACGAACGTGCGGGCGACGCCGTCGAAGGACGCCGCCGGAACGAGGTCCGCGGCGCCCGGCAGAAAGACGAGCCGCTCGTCGATGGGCTCGTCTTTCGCCAAAAGGCAGGTCACGCGCTTGCCGAGCGCTTTGAGCGCCGCGGCCAGGCCAAGCTGCGAGCCCAGGCAGTCGCCGTCGGGGCTCACATGCCCGCAGATGATGAAGTCGTCGTGCGCTTGCAGGGCCTCGGCAATGGATGCGAGGTCGGTGTTGGTCTGGGGCGTGACCGCCATGGAATCTCCCTACTCGTCGTGATGCGCCGCCAGCTCGGCTTCCGCCTCGCGGTCGGCCATGATGTCGGCATCCGCCGGCACGTCGCTGTCCGTGGGTGCGACCACCTTGTTGCGTGCGGCATCGCGCTCGAGCGCCGACGCGATGCGTTCGGCTTCGTCCACGCTCTTGTCCAGCAAGAAGCGCAGCTCGGGGGCGATACGCCACGACAGCTGCTTCGCCATGAGCGAGCGGATGCGGCCCGATGCCTTCTGGAAGGCCGCGGCCACGTCCTCGTAGCGATCGGGCTCGGTGGTGTAGAACACGTTGCACACGCTGCGGTCGTAGCTCACTTCGCAGCCCGTGACGGTGACCAGCTCCAAGCGCGGGTCCGATATTTCAAACAGCAGGATACCCGCGATGATCTCGCGTGCTTGCTCGTTAACCTTGCGGTTGGATGAACTCTGTTTCATGATGCGTCTCCTTACCGATAAAGGTGTCTGCGCGAAACGCGCCCGCCGCATCCAGTGTAGCGTGGATGTACCGGCGAGCGCGCAGGCATACGCAGTGATAACGAACGGTTACTCCGTGCGCTCGACTTCCTTCACGGTGTAGCCTTCGATGTGGTCGCCCACCTTGAGGTCCTGGTAGCCCTTGATGCCGATGCCGCATTCGTAGCCCTGCTTCACGGACTTCACGTCGTCCTTGAAGCGGCGCAGCGACTCCATGGAGCCCTCGAAGATGATGGTGCCGTCGCGGACGATGCGCACCTTGTCGTCGCGGTGGATCTCGCCGTCGATGATGTAGCAGCCGGCGATCGTGCCCACCTTCGGCACCTTGAACGTCTCGCGCACCTCGGCGATGCCGGTGTCCTCTTCCACGATATCGGGAGACAGCAGGCCCACGCGCGCGGCGTTGATCTCCTCGATGGCCTGGTAGATGATGCGGTACAGGCGGATGTCCACCTTCTCCTTCTCGGCCTGCTGCTTCGACTTGCCCGTGGGGCGCACGTTGAAGCCGATGATGATGGCGTCGGAGGCGGAGGCCAGCGTGACGTCGGTCTCGGTGATGCCGCCCACGGCCGAGTGCACGATGTTGATGCGCACCTCGGACTGGTCCATCTTCTCGAACGCGTCGCGCAGCGCCTCGATGGAGCCCTGCACGTCGGCCTTCACGATGAGGTTCAGGTCGGTCTGCTTGCCCTCTTCGATGCGGTTGAACAGGTCGTCCAGGCTCATGTGGCTCTTGGACTCCTGCTCGGCCAGACGGGCGCGCAGCGCACGCTCCTCGGCCAGCTTGCGGGCGTCGCGCTCGTCCTCGAACACGCGGAACTCGTCGCCGGCCGTCGGCACGCTGTTGAGGCCGAGGATCTCCACCGGGTCTGCCGGCAGAGCCTGGTCGACATGCTTGCCGTGCGGGTCGACGAGGGCGCGCACGCGGCCGTACGACGTGCCGGCCACCACGATATCGCCCGGATGGAGCGTACCGCGCTGGACGAGCACCGTGGCCACGGGGCCGCGGCCCTTGTCGAGGTTCGCCTCGATGACGAAGCCGGACGCCTCGGCGTTGGGGTTGGCCTTGAGCTCGAGCACGTCGGCCTGCAGGATGATGGTTTCCAGCACGTCGTCGATGTGCAGGCGCTGCTTGGCCGACACCTCCACGAACATGTTCGTGCCGCCCCACTCCTCGGGGATGACGCCGTACTCCACGAGCTCCTGACGCACGCGGTCGGGGTTCGCGCCCGGCTTGTCGATCTTGTTGACCGCCACCACGATGGGCACGTTGGCGGCCTTCGCGTGGTTGATGGCCTCGACGGTCTGCGGCATGACGCCGTCGTCGGCGGCCACCACGAGCACGATAACGTCGGTGACCTGGGCACCGCGGGCGCGCATGGCCGTGAACGCCTCGTGGCCCGGCGTGTCGATGAACGTGATCTGCTGACCGTCGATCTCGACGACCGACGCGCCGATGTGCTGCGTGATGCCGCCGGCCTCGCTGGCCACGACGCCCGTGTCGCGGATGGCGTCGAGCAGCGACGTCTTGCCGTGGTCGACGTGGCCCATGACGGTGACCACGGGCGGACGGGGCATGAGGTCCTCGTCCTTGTCGTGGTACACCACGGCGTACTTCTCCTCCGGCGACACGACGCGCACCTTGCGGCCCATGTCGTCGGCGATGAGCTCGACGAGATCGTCGCCCATGGACTGCGTGAGCGTCAGCACCTGGCCGAGCATGAACAGACGCTTGATGATGTCGTTGGACGGCACGCCCAGAAGCTCGGCGAACTTCGCCACCGTGGCGCCCTGCGGGATCTCCACGACGGAGTCGTCGAGCACGAGCGTGGGATCGAGGCCCTTCTCGATGGCCTCGAGTTCCATGCGGTCGCGGGTCTCGGCCTCGCGCTTCTCCTTGCGCTTCTTGCGGCGGCCTTCGCCCTCGTGCGAGGTGGCGGCGGCAACGGCCGCGCGCGCCTCGGCGAGCACTTTGTCGCGCTGCAGCTTCTCGGCCTGCACGGCCATCTGCGCGTAGCGGTCCTCGGGCTGCGCGGGCTGCTGCCCGAGCTCGAGTTCGGGCACGACCTGCTCGACATGGCCGCCCTTCTTGCCCTTCTTCGCCGGACGCTCGGGCTTGGAGCCCTTGCGCGCAGCGTCGCGTGCGGCCGGAGCCGCCTGCTTCTGGGCTTCGATGCGCTGCTTCTCGGCCTCGATCTGCGACAGCAGCGAGTCGAACGCGGGCTTCTTGGCGCCGAGCACGGGCGCGGGCTTCTTGGCAGCCGGCGCGGGGGCCGCGTTCTTGGCGCCGCCCTTGCTGTTGCGATTGCGCAGGGCCTCTTCCACCGCCTGCTTCTTGGCCACCTCGGCGGCCATCTTGGCCTGGCGGGCGCGGGCGCGGGCCTCGGCGGCCTCGCGGGCAACGCGTTCCTTCTCGCTCTCGATCTGGCTGGCCAGGCTTTCGAACGGAGAGGACGCAGGGGCCTTCTTCGGCGCGGGAGCGCCGTCGGCGCCGACCGCCTGCTCGTCGTCGGACGAGCCCTCGGCGCGCAGAGCGCGCTCGGCCTCGCGGGCGGCGCGTTCCTGCTCGACGGCCTCGCGGCGCGCACGCTCCTCCTCGGCCTTGCGGGCCTCGGCTTCGGCGCGCTCCTGGGCGAGCTTCGCGGCTTCCTCGTCCTCGAGCTGCCCGGCACGTTGCTTGATCTCGGGCTCGAGGTTCTTGCGGATCTTCTCGACGTAGGCGTCCGCGAGCATGCTCGCATGGCTCTTCGCGGGGATCTTCATCTGTTGCAGCTTGTCGAGCAGCTCTTTGCTCGATATGTCGAATTCCTTCGCCAACTCATGTACTCGCATGCTGGCCATATACCACTCCTCTACTTCTATCTCGCTTCGCGCGCAGCCGAAGCGACGTCGGCGGCGATCCTGTCGTACCCATCGCTGCCGAGCGTCGCCTTGAGCGCCCGGTCGAGCTTTTTCTTCTTGCATGCGGCGGCGAAGCACTCCTCGGAGCAGACGTACGCCCCCCTGCCCGGCGCACGGCCGGTCTTGTCGAACGACACGACGCCGGACGGCTCGCGCACGATGCGCATGAGCTCGGCTTTACCCGCCAGCTTTCCGCACATGATGCAGCTGCGCTGCCCCTTCGTCGCCGTCATCCCAGGCCGCCCTCTCTCGAAACCCTCGTACGTTCTTACGCTTCGTCGAGGTCGGCGTGCACGCCGCAGTACCGGCTGCCCGGGCGGGCATGGTTGCGGCAGCGGGCGCCGTCCTCGTTGACGTAGGCGCACAGACCCGCCTCGTCGTCGACCACTTCGTCTTCGTCGATCAGCATGTTGTCCATCGGGGCCAGCGATTCGCCCGTGAAGCTGGCGCTCTTGATGTCGATGTGCCACCCCGTCAGACGCGCGGCGAGGCGGGCGTTCTGGCCCTCCTTGCCGATGGCCAGCGACAGCTGGTCGTCGGGCACCACGACGGTGGCGTAGTGGTTGTCCTCGTCGATCATGACGCGCGTGACCTTGGCCGGCGACAGCGCGTTGGCCACGTACACCGCCGGGTCCTCGGCCCACTGGATGACGTCGACGCGCTCGTTGCGCAGCTCTTCGACCACCATGCGCACGCGGCTACCCTTCGGGCCGACGCAGGCGCCCACGGGATCGAGGTTCGCCTCGCGCGACGAGACGGCGATCTTGGAACGCGCGCCGGGCTCGCGGGCGATGGACTTGATCTCCACCATGCCGTCGTAGATCTCGGGAACTTCGATCTCGAACAGGCGGCGGATGAGGTCCGGATGCGTGCGGGACACGACGATGGCCGGGCGGGCCTGCTCGCCGCGCATCTTCGGCGCGTCGGAGTTCGGGTCGCGCACCTCGATGATGAGCACCTTGAGGCGCTGGTTGTGGCGGTAGTGCTCGTTGGCCGGGCGCTCGTTGCGCTCGTTCGGGTTGCGCTTCACGTCGTAATGGGGCAGCTCGGCCTCCACGCCGTCGCGGATCTTGATGATGGTGAAGTCCGGCGTGCCCTGCAGCACCGTGCCCGTGACGAGGTCGCCCACGCGATCGGAGAACTCCTCGTAGATGGACTGGCGGCCGGCTTCGCGCACGATGGACGCGATGACGCCCTTGGCGTTCTGCGCGGCGATGCGGCTCACGTCGTCGGGGGTGACGTCGCGCTCCTCGAACTCGTCGTACTCGCCCGTTTCCTCGTCGGGCTCGCCGACGGGCACGAGCTCGTACACGTAGATGTGACCGGTCTGGCGGTCGATGGTCACGCGAGCATCCCACTCGAGATCGAGGATGCGCTCGTAGCTTTTGGCGAGAGACTGCTCCAAACGCTCGATGAGGTAGAACTCGTCGATCTTGCGCTCGTGGGCTAACGCCTGCAACGCCTCAATCAGTTCTGAACTTGCCACGTCTTCGCTTCCTTTCCTCAGATGCTCGCTTTAGAGCTGAAATCGATCGTGCCCTTGAGATGGGCGCGCTTGATGGTGTCAAAGGGGATGACCGCCTCCGTGCCGTCGACGTCGAGCGTGACGGCCTGCTCGTCGGCGCTCACGATGGTGCCCGTCCACGCGCTGCGGCCGTCCACCGGCTGCGTCTTGAGCACGGCCGTGTCGCCCGCGAACCGCGCGAAATGCTCCGGCGTGCGCAGCGGCCGGTCGATGCCCGGCGACGAAACCTCGAGCGTGTACGCTCCGGGGAACGGGTCGAGCTCGTCCATGATGTCGTTGATCCACACCTGTGCGGAGGACAGCTCGTCGAAGCTCACGCCGTCGGGCGTGTCTATAAACACGCGAATCGTCGGCGCCTTCTTCGCGCCCACGACGTCCACCGTGACGATTTCGACGCCCTCCTGCTCCGCCCGGGGAGCCAACGCGTCCAGCAGTTGTTGTTCCTTCTTGCTCAGCACGCGCTTCCTCCTTCCCGTCCGGTTGCGCTTCGTACCCCACGTTCGCCTCCGCCCGTCGGACGGGTGCGAGTCCTTACAAACAAAGAAAGCGGGAACAAGCCCACTTTCTCGGTGTGTCGAAAGTATGGTGCGCGAAAACGCGCTTGCTTCTTTGTCGTACCCTGCATTTATACCATATCAACTGCGCTTTGCCTAGAGCGCCCATCAGCGCAGTCGCAAGTTCCCCACATTTTTCGCGTCGGCGGCGCAACGGCGATCCGAGCACGGAAGCGTCGCGGCGCTATGCAAGCCGCGGCTCCTCGAGCCCCTCCAGAACGTCGTCGATAGCGCGCGGGCGCACGAGGTCGATGAGCTCCTGCTGCGAATGCACGCCGCATTTCGCGAAGATGCTGCGCGCATGGGCGTGAACCGTATGCAGCGAGATGATGAGCTCGTCGCGGATGTAGGGACGATTGCGCCCCTCGAGCAGCAGGAACGCCACCTCCGTCTCGCGCTTCGTGAGACCGTACTCGTCGCGGACAAACCGCGCCTCCCTTCCCAGAAGGTCGTAGAACGCTCCCCCGCCCGTCGACGCCGCCCCCGCGTCGGAAGCCGATCGCCCCCGAGCCGGGCAGGCGGGCCGCTCCTGCGTTTTCGCCGCGGCGCTTGCCTTGTCGCCCACATGCATCCTCGAAGCCGGGAGTATCCAGCAAGGCTTGAACCCCACGAGCATCGTCGCAAGCAGCACCGCGCCGACAAGCAATAGCGATACGCCCGCCGTCTGGCCATACCCCGCCTGGCCGACCACCGACAGGCCCGCCGCCACGCCGACGGTGACGCCAACCCCCTCGGCCGCCACGAGGCCGCCGAAGAACGCGGAGGGGCTCGCCTTCACGCGATGGACGTACTTGGCGCCGGCGATCCAGCAGCAGGCTTGGGCGCCGAACATCGCGACGAAGTTCACCAAGTAGGCCAGGGAACGCCCGAATTCGGCGTCGACGACGTACAGGACGCCGCAGCTCAGCACCACGAGCGGCAACGCCCATCGGTAGATAAGGGTGAAATTGACGTGCCCGCTCAACACGATGCACAGCCCCAGCCCGGCGCCGGCGAACACGAAGGCGAGGGCGAAAGGCGGGAACAGCTCGTCGCCGCCCGTCATGCTGGGCGCGGCGAGGATCCGGAAGTACGAGAACAAAAACCACAGAAGCCCGTACAGCGCGAACACCGAGGCCACGTTCGCGAGCGGCCTGCGGTCGCCGACGACAGCCCTCCCCCGTTCGGCGCAGACCGGGGGCGTCGCGTCGGCGAGCGCATCGTCTGCGGCGCGCGGCCGTCCGAAGTCGGCGAAGGTCAAAACGGCGGCCGCAAGCGCGAGCAGGATGTTCAGGACGACCCGCAGGTAGCCGCCCGTGCAAAGGAGCGCAACGCACACGACCGACGCCAACCCGAACGAGACCACCATCGTCGCTTCGGACTCGTCTTCCTCGCGGGCGCTGATCCAAGCTCCCCACGTCGCCGTCATGACGGCGATGGCCACGCCGCACAACGCCTCGCCGATGGCGGTGAACGCAGAGAGCCCTTCGCCGAAGAGATGGCCCACCCCCACGAGCGCCGAACCGACGGTTGCGCACAAGCCGGCCGCCACGCCCGCAGGAGCGCCCCCGAGTCGGGGGAAGCGGCCCAGCAGCAGCGCAGAGGCGATGCCCGCAACCGCGAGAGGCCCTTCGAGGCAAGCCCATACCCAGGCCGCGCACCAAAGAGGCTCGCGCGCTATTCCAAAGGCAGAGAGGAACAGGGTGTGGTAGCACCACGCCATGAAGAAGGTGAAGCCGAGGAGCTTGGCCTTCTGTCGAGTCGTCTTGAGGCGGGAACCGGCCGTCGACAAGCACCCGTCCTCTTCCCAGCAGCGAAGCATGTTCTTCAGATACGGCATTCGATCCGGCCACCTCCCTATCGGGTCGCAGGATACCACACCGCACCCGTCGGGCGGGGAAGCCGGCAGGGGCGTTCGCGACCGCTCGGAAAAATACCCACATCGTAGGTAGATGCGATCAGGCACGATGCCGAGGCACCCGACGATCCTCCCCGCGTTGTGGCGATGCGTCAGGCACCGCGCGCCATCACACTGTGCCCGAAGGTGCACCAAGGCAAGGTCAAAAGGAGGATTCATGGCACCAGAGAACATCAGCAGGCGCAGCTTTCTCGCAGCCGCCGGATGTGCGAGCGCGCTTTCGGTGGTGGGCGTGGGGCTGCCCGGCCAGCAGGCCGCAGCGCTCGCCGACGATGCAAGTCCCGCGGCGCCCGACGGGGCGCACACCCTGCCCGTCGAGGCGACGGTCGACCCGAAAACCGGGGAGGTGGAGGTGAACGACGAGGTGATCGTGCGCAACAGCGCGTGCCTCGGGTGCTACAGTTCGTGCGGAAACCGCGTGAGGCTTACGAAGGACGGCAGCCGCATTTTGACGACAGGAGGGAACCCCTACCATCCGAGCTGCGCCTATCCCTACCTCGATTTCGACGCTCCCCTTGAAGAGGAATACCGCTCGCTGAGCTTCGCCAACGGCAAGGGCAATATGCTCCGCGGGTCCGTGTGCGGTCGCGGCAACGCCTCGTTGGACGGCTACACGCAGCCGGATCGCATAACCACGCCGCTCAAACGGGCCGGCGCTCGGGGGGAGGGGAAATGGAAGCCCATCGGCTGGGATGCCCTCATCGAAGAAGTGACCGAGGGCGGGAGGCTGTTCGCCGACATCGGGGAAGATCGCGAGATCGAAGGCTTCAAGGCGCTGCATGACACGGAAACGCCCCTGAACCCCCGCGAGCCGAGCCTCGGGCCCGTCTCCAACCAGCTCGTTGCGCTCGGAGGGCGCAGCGACGGACGCACGAACATATCGAGCCGCTTCACGAACTGCTTCGGCACCCTCAACTTCTACTACCACAGCTCTTCTTGCGGCGGCACCGCTGCAGCGAGTTCGCTGTGCGAGAGCTTCATGGGCTGGACCGCCCCCGACCTCGACGACTGCGAGTACGTCATCTTCTCAGGGTACTTCCCCGGCGGAAACGGGTTCAACTTCCAGGGCATCGGCAAGCGGGTTGCCGAGCGCCTCAAGCGCGGCGCGTGCTCGGTGGACGTTCTCGACCCCGCTCTTTTGAACGGATGCATCACCCCCACCATGGACGGCATCAACTGGGTCCCCCTCAAAACCGCCAGCACCTCGTCGGTCATCCTCGGCATGATTCGCTGGATGTTCGAAAACGATGCGCTCGATCCCGACTACCTTTCGATTCCCAACTGGGATGCGGCTTACGCGAAGGGCTTCGGCTGCTACACCAATGCGGGCTTCCTCGTCATAGACGACGAGGACCACCCGGGCTACGGGACGCTCCTGCGCGCGGGCGATGCGGGGCTCGAGGACCCGCCGGGCGCCGCCGACGCCGCCGCAGCAGCTACGGAAGAGGGGCTGCCCGCTCCCGAATACTACGCCGTCGTCGACGCGGCAACCGGCGAGCCGACGGTCAACACGCTCTGCCCTTCGGCAAAGACGGATTTCGAGGGCACCGTGAACGGCGTCAAGGTGCGCTCGTCGCTGCTGTTCCTGGAAGACAGCGCCTTCGAGCACACGATGGACGAGTACGAGCAGATCACCTCTGTGCCGGCGAGCGAGATTGAGCGCATGGCGCGCGAGTTCACCTCGCACGGCACCAAAGTCGCCATGTACGGCAACGGCTCCACCGTCATGTCCAACGGAGTGGACACCGCCTTCGGCATGCGCATGATCAACGCCCTGGTGGGGTCTCACCAGATGATCGGAGGCTGCAACGCCATCGGCGGTTCCTTCACCGCCGACTACGACGGCGAGCGCTACCTCCTGGGAACCGTCGAAGGGCTGCCCGACGTCACCGCCGAGAACGCCACCCCCATCTGCCGCACCGGGAAGGCCTTCGACGCCACCGACGAGTACGCGAACCGCGTGGCTGCCGGGGAGAAGGACCCGCAGCCGAAACTTCCCTGGTTCCAGGCCTCGAACAGGTCCGACAACCAGGCGCTCATCTCCATCCTGCACGCCTATCCCTACCAGGCGAAGATCCTCGTCTCTTGGATGGCGAACACCCTCCAGGCAACGCCGGGCGCCTTTCGCGACGAGCTGCGCGACCGATTGAAAGACCCCGACATCGTGCCCCTGCACATAGCCTGCGACGTGGTGGTTGGAGAACATGCGCACCTGGCAGACTACATCGTCCCCGACACGAACCCGTTCGAGAGCTTCGGATGCACCGGCGATCCCGGCATTTGGAGCGGTTTCGGCACCACCGTGCGCTGGCGCGTGAAAACGCCCGAGAGCTTAAGGCTCGACGACGGCCGCTATGCCAGCTACGAGGCGTTCGTGGTGGACGTGGCGAAGGCGTGCGGCATGCCGGGCTTCGGCGAGGGCGCCATCGTGTCCGCCGACGGCACGGCCCTCCCGTTCAACGACGCGCCCGACTACTTCTTGAAGGCGGTGGCCAACATCGCCTACGACCAGGAACCCGTTGCCGATATCGACGAAGCCGAAATCAAGATGCAGCGCCTCGACGAGCTGCCCGAGGAATGGAAGAAGGCCGTCACCGCCGAGGAGTGGCCCAAAGTCCTCAAAGTCCTCTCGCGCGGCGGCCGATACCTGCCGCTCGAGGCGATGCGCGGCGAGGACGGGCGAAGCGTCTCGACGATGGAGATGCAATCCTACGTCTACAGCGAGCCGCGCTACCTCTCCACCAACTTCTACACGGGAGCGCATGCTTCCCCCGTGGTGAGAACCACCCCGCAGACGTTCGTCGACGGCACGCCCTACTCCAACCATTACCCGGAAGAGGAGTACCCCTTCAAGCTGACGAACTACAAGCCGCGCTTCCGTTCGGTGTCGATGCTGGCGAACAGCCCCATCATGCAGGATATATGCGATCACAACTTCCTGGAGATCAACCTCGAGGACGCCCGCTCCCTCGGCATCGAGGACGGCGACCGCATACGGATCAGCGCCCCCACGGGAACGCCCATGACCGGCGAGGCCATGGTGCGCGCCGGCGTTGCGCGCGGCACGTTCGCGCTGGCCTTCGGCTACGGGCACCGGGCCTACGGCGCCCAAGACGTCGAGATAGAGGGCGTGGGAAAGCGGCCGGGGAACCCGCGTTGCGGAAGCGGCGTGGCCGTCGAGGTGATGGACGACATCGTGGTCAAAGAAGCCTCCTTCCCCGTCGCGGACCTGGAGTGGTCCTCGCCCGGCCGCAACGGCGGCATGTACAAGATCGAGAAGATGTGAGGAGGCCTGCTATGGAAGAACCGAGAACCCGCTACGGCATGCTCGTCGACCTGTCCCTGTGCATCGGCTGCAACGCCTGCACGGTCGCCTGCAAGCTGGAGAACGGCACCCCGCGCGAGCGTTTCAACACCTGGATCGAGAGCTTCGACGTGGAATCCGCCGGGCGCATCCGGCGCGCGAACGTGCCCAAGCAGTGCAACCACTGCAGCGATGCGCCCTGCGTGAAGGTCTGTCCAACCGGCGCGAGCCACAAGCTGGACGACGGAGTGGTGATGGTGGACCCCGACACGTGCATCGGCTGCAAGTACTGCATGGCGGCCTGCCCCTACCAGGTACGCTACCAGCTCGATACCGGCGAGGTGGAGAAATGCACGTTCTGCCACCATCGCGTGGAGAAGGGACTCATGCCGGCTTGCGTCGGAACCTGCGTCACCAAGGCCCGCCTGTTCGGAGATATGAACGACCCCGAAAGCGATATCGCGAAGAGCATAGCCCGGGAAGGACACGAGACGCTCTACCCCGATCTCGGCTTGGATCCCGCGCTCGGCTACGTCGGTCTCTCCGACCTTGAGAAGATGCCCGTTTTGTCCGCCATCCATCGCGGCGGCAACGTTTACAAACGCTACGAGGGGTGATAACGATGGTTTGGGATGAACTGATCGCATGCTATTTGTTCCTGGCGGGACTCGGAGCCGGGGCGTTCGTGCTCGGCGCGCTGAGCTCATGGTCGAAGACGTCGAAGCCCCACCTGAAGAAAGCCGCGTACCTCATCGCGCCCGTTGCGGTGATCGTGGGCACGCTGCTGCTGGTGGTGGATGCGAGGGCGGGGTTGCATGCCCCGCTGCGATTCCTGCACCTCGTCTCGAACCTCTCTTCGGTCATGGCTTGGGGCGTCATCATATTGTCCCTGTTCATTATCGTAAGCAGCGCGAGCCTCATCCTCTTGCTTGCGAAGAAGAGCACGCCGAAGGCGCTCGACGTCGTCGGCATGGTGCTGGCCCTGTGCGTCGCGGCGTACACAGGCGTGCTGCTCGGAGACGCCGATATCGCATTCCCCCTCTGGAACATGGCCGTCTTGCCCGCCCTGTTCGTCGTTTCGGCGGCCTCCACCGGCTTCGCCGCCGTGCTGCTGGCAACGGGCCTCGTCGCCCCCGAGGAGACGAGGGCATACCCGCTTGCCTCCAAAGCGGGTATCGTCCTGCCGGTGCTGGAGGCCGTGCTCATCGCGGTGCTGCTCATCGTCACGGCGCATGCGGAAGGATCGGCCGCCGTGGCGGGATCGGCTTCGGTCGAGGCGCTTTTGTCCGGCTCGTACGCCCCCGCGTTCTGGATATGCCTGGTGGTCGTGGGGCTCGTGCTGCCCTTGGGCATCGAGCTTGGTTCGCATCGCGTTGCAGCGGCGCCCGAGGACGGCTCGGCGGCGAAACGCCGGCCGTTGGCGCTGGCGGGCGAAGTAGGCGTTCTCATAGGAGGATTCACGCTCCGCTACCTCGTGGTCATGGCGGCGGTCGCCGTCGGCGCAGCAGCCTGAGCGGATGTCATCGTTCACGAAAGGAGGAGCACCTTGCCTATCAGCAAAGCCGTCTACGCCCCCCGAGGGACGTCCGCAGAAACAGCCCTCGGGCTGAGCACCGTCTACGAGGTCCTATGCGAAGCGCTCATCAACGTGCCGAGCGCCTCCATCGTCGGGGACGTGCGCCAGGTCGCGCGCTTGTTCGGCACCGATGCCTTCGAGGGCATCGGTGCCTCCGCTCAGCTCGAACAGCGTTTCTACGATCGCTTTTTCATACCGATCAGCCCGGTTTTCGTCCCGCTGTCAGAAAGCCGCATCGAAGGGTGCCGCATCATCGGCGGAAAACGCTCTTTCGGCCCCACGGCCACGGAGGCGAGCAGGCACGTGGAGGCGCTCTGCGGGCAAACGGGATTCGATTTCCGCGCCCTTGAGGGTTTCGATTCGGCGGTTCAACGCCTTTCGAGCGACTCGCTCGCCGCGGAGCTCGCCTTCCTCGCCTTCCTGAGGATGCGGTTCGCCACGGGTTCGTGCGCATACGAGAGATTCGCCGCCGTCCTGCTCGACCGCCATACCGCCTGGGTTGAAAAGGCCGCTTCCATCATGGAGGGCCAGGACGACGACTTCTACGCACGCCTCGTGCGCCTTGCCGCGCAGATCCTCGCCGCCGACCGCGAGACAACGATCGCGGCGCATGCGGGCTGCCGGACGTGAGCGACGGTGCCGCCACGACGGCTCCGACGAGGAACGCCCCCGGTTGCTCTCGGTTCCCACGGGCGCCCCCTCAGAGGGAATCGAGCATGAGCACGATGCGCACGATGGCGCGGTTTTCCTCGATGTCGGCGTAGAGCGCGCCGTGGTGGCGCTCCGCCACCTGGCGCATCGTGGGCAGGCCGAGGCCGTGGTGCTCGGCGTCGGGTTTGGTGGTGGCGCCGAACGCGGCGTCGGGGGCCACGGTGTTCTCGCAGCGGATGGCCAGGCGGCCGGCGCGCTCGTGCATGGACAACGTCAGCGCGGGCGCATCGCCGGTTGCGGCGCGGGCGCGCTCGCAGGCCTCCACGGCGTTCGACAGGAGGTTCGACAGGAGCACGACGAGCTCGGTGCTCTTGATGTTGAGCGCGGCGGGCACCTGCACGTCCCACGACACGCGGACGCCCGCCGCCTGCGCCGGCGACAGGTAGGCCGCCATGACGGCGTTCACCTCGAGGTTGTCGGCGTAGCGCAGCGGCGCCTCGGCCTGCTGCTGCTCGCTCAGCTCGTCGAGGTAGGCGCGGCAGCGGTCCCACTCCCCCGCATCGGCCATCTGGCGCAGCGCGCCCACGTGATGGCGCAGGTCGTGGCGCGCGGCGCGCGTGGCCTCCTCGCCGCGGCGCACGTGCGTGAGGCTCGTCTCGGCCGCGCGCACCTGCACCTCGAGGTCGCGCACCTGCTCGCTCGCCGCGCGCAGCCGGCGCACGCGCTCGACGAGCATCCAGCCGAAGACGGCCACGAGGAACAGCGCCGCGTACTCGTTCTGCCACAGGCCGTACAACGGCTCGTACACGTTGTTGTCCAAGAGGTTCGCGATGAGCGACGCCCCGAGCACCGCGCAGCCGTACAGCACGAAGCGCGCCTCGGCGCTGCGGTTGATCAGGCCGAGGGCCGCGCACGCGACGAACAGCGACCAGCACGCCACGCGGAAGACGCTCTGGAAGGCCCCGTACGCCTGGATGGTGGCGGGAGCCGCGGGGATGACGAGCGCCACCCAGACGAACAGCACGACGGGCACGATCACGAGCGCGCGCAGGGCCATGCGCAGCGCGCGCTGGCGAAGTGCGCCCGCCGCCCGCGCGGCGAGCGCGAGGGCGCACACGAGCACGAGGGCCCACGCGGCGTCCTCCACCGCGTACCACCACGGCCCCGTCCAGCCGAGCCGCCATGCGAACGCGTGGAAGCCCGCCACCGCGAGCGCGGCGCACAGCACGCCGAAATCGCGCACGAGCGCATCGCCGTCGCCGCGCCGGCGCACGGCGAGCGCGAACAGGGCCGCCGCCGCGGGCACGAGCACGAGCACGCTCGTGGCGAACGTGTTGGCGAGGTCCACGTCGGCGATGGCCTCGGCCGAGCCGAGCACGGGCGGGTACACGAGCCCGCCGTAGTAGTGCGTGCGGTTCTCCACCTCGAACACGAGCTGGGTGTCGGCGCCCACCGTGAACGCCACTTCGGCGCCGTCGCCTTGCGCCGACACGGCGCGACCGTTCACGTACAGGGTGTAGTCGGTGAACACCTCGGGGATGAGCAGGACCACGGCCCGCTCGGCCTCGGCGCCGTCGTAGTGCAGCGCGAGCCGGTACGTGGCGCTGCCGAAGGCGCGCGCATCGCCCGGCGCGTAGGAGAAATCGGAGTATTGGCCGATGAACGTGTCGATCTCGTCGCCGCCCTCCACGGAGAGCCGCCATCCGTCCACGAGCGGGATGGGGTGGTCGAAATCGGCGTCGACGAGCGCGAGCGAGCCGTGCGCGCCGTAGGGCGGGCCGGCAAGGTATTTGCTATCATGGTAGTACGCGAGCGCGAACACGCACCCCGCCACCAGGAAGATGGCCACCGCGGGCGCAACGGCGCGATACAGAGCACGAACCGACATGAACCGCCTTCCGCGACGACAAGGAGCCTCCGTGTTGCATCGTACCAGAAAACACGCCCGTCGCACGCTCGCATGCTCGCTCGGATTCGCCCTTGCAGCCGCGCTTGCCCTGCCGGGCGGCGCAGCGTTCGCGTTCGTCGGCGGCGGAAGCATGGGAGGCGAAGACGCCATCGACCACGTGGACAAGCCGTTCGGGCAGATCGTTCGCATCATTCCCGACCGCGGCATGAGCGCGCTGCTGTTCCTGCCCTCGCTGCCGGTCGACCCGTACCACCGCGACGGGGAATCCGGGCATCCTGCCTTGCAGGTTCTCTACGTCGACCGCGCATACGCGGACGAGCCCGGCGAGTGGGAACGCTGGGGCACGTTCGAATGGGTCGAGGATTGGCAGGAGTACGCGTTCGACATCGACAGCATCCGGCCCGTCTACGACGACAACTACGAGGATCAGACCATCCTGTACTGCACGGTGAGCTACTCCTCGCCCACCGTCGACTATCGCGACTTCTACCTGCGCGCAACCGCGGTGACGCTCGAGGACGGCGTCCTGACGACCACCGCGTTCGAGCCGGCGCTTTTCAAATACGAAGAGGAATGGCTTCCCAGCCCTTCGCCCGACCCCGACGAGCCGAATCCCGAGCCCCCGAACGTCGTGAACCCGCCCGAGGTCGATGCCGGCGACAACGACGGCAACCGCGGCGGCGTCGGACAGGGCGAGAGCGAGCGCATCGACCCCGAGGGCACGGTGCGCCCCCTGCCCTCCGCGCCCGACGTCGCCTACGCGATCGAGGGCTCCGAAGCGGGCGGGGGATCGGGCTCGTCGAACGGCAACGAGGCCGCAGACGGAGCGACCGACGGCAAGGCCGCGGACGGGGCGGAGGGCGAGGAAGGCACGCAGGCGTCGGCGTCGGCGTCGGCTGCGGCCGCGCACGACGGCGTCGCGCACGACGACGCGTCCGCGGACGCGTCGTCGGCGCAGCCGACCGTGGCCGAGGAGCAGGTTCCCGGCTTCCTCTGGGCGGCGGGCGTCACCGCATGCGCGGTGGTGGGCCTCGGCCTCGTCATCGCGCTCGCGCGCCGCGCAAGGCGCTAGCGCTTAGCGACGGGACCGGCGTCGTACGACAACCACCGCAAGGACGATCGCAGCGGCCGCAACGAGAGCGGCGAGCACGCCCACGACCGGCACGAGAACGTCGCCGGTGGAGACGAGCGAGCGATCCATGCCGAAGGGCGCCCCGGGACTCGTGTTCGTGCCGAGATCCTTAACGGCACCGTCCCCGGTACCGCCGCCCGCACCGGACCCATTGCCATTGCCGTCGCCGTCGCCATTGCCCAAGCCGTTGCCGTCATCGTTGCCGTCGTCCGAGCCGTCGGGAGGCGTCGGCGGGTTCGGCGTCGAGCCCTTCCCCACCTCCACCGTCACCGGGTCGGACGAGGTCGCCGCAAGCGCGGAAGCCGTATGCGCGGCGTTCACCACCGACAAGCCGTCGGCGGCCACGGCCACGGTGACCCGCACCGCACCGTCGGAACCGTCGGCCGGCACCGCGGTGAC
Source organism: Eggerthella sinensis (assembly GCF_003339815.1). Classification (GTDB taxonomy): domain Bacteria; phylum Actinomycetota; class Coriobacteriia; order Coriobacteriales; family Eggerthellaceae; genus Eggerthella; species Eggerthella sinensis. Next base: position 15,793 of record NZ_PPTT01000028.1, on the reverse strand, counting down.
GCGGCCGAGCGCGAGCACGTCGCTCTCGAACAGGTTGTCGTTGCCGGCGAGATACAGGTTGAGTCGGCCCGTGCCATCATCCTGCACGCGATACCGCGCCTCCTTGACGGCGGACGCGCCCGCCCCGTCGCCGAACGCGAAGCCCACGTTCACCGCATCCAGATCGTCGGCGGTCACCTCGAGCGTGAGGCGCAGGGTGCGCACGTCGTCGCGCGCGCCTTCGGGCAACTCGATGGCCACGGCCACGTCGCTCACCCCGTCAACCGGCGTCAACACCACGTCGGGGTCCGTCGCACCCCAGGCGACGCCCGGCGCGAGCGCCAGGCACAGCGCGAGCGCGCCCATCGTTGCGGCCAAAACCTTCTTCATCGTCATGCTCATGGCAAAAACCGTTTCCCTCTCGGCTCGTATCGTTCGTCCTACGCGGATGCGGGCGCTCATCGGTGCAGCTCTATCTCGGGCAGCGCATCGGGCAGCGAGATGAGCAGCGAGTCGCTCACCAGGCGCTGCCCCTCGTTCGTCAGCGCGTTGTCCACGCGATAGAGCTCGGCGCGCACGCTGGAAGGCAGTTCCATCTTCGCAAGCTCCGCGGGTTCGATCCAGTACAGCCACGTGCCTTCGGACGTTTCGCCGAGCATCGCGTCGCCCGGATCGGGGGCGAAGATCACCTGACGGGCCACGATGGCGCCGTCATCGTCCACACCGCCCACGACGTTGCCTTCGGCATCGTAGAGCACCACCACGTTGTATGCCGGATTGCCCTTGTACGCGCCCGTGAACACGAGCGAGCCCTGCGGCACGAACTGACGATCCTGGCCCTCGCCCTGCTGGAAGGTGAAATCGCTCTTGAGCAGGCCGACGCCGTCCGCCAGCAAGCTGACGTCGTCGCCCGAGGGGCCGAACACGTCGATCTCGCCGATCGAGAGGGACCGACCCGCCTGGCCCGGCGCCGTGATGCGCAGGTAGCGCGCATCGTAGGTGCAGATCCATGGGTCTTTGCCGTTGTCGAAGTACAGGGTGGCCGCGCCGTCGGACAGTGCGAGCTCTCCCTCTTTGATCGGGGTGAACGTCGCGCCGTCGAGGCTCGTCTCGATGCGGTAGGCCCCGAACGCCGCGCCCTCGCTCGCGTCCGCCAGCACGTAGCGCACGGCGGTCACCTCGGTGGGCGTGCCCAGGTCGATGGTGATGTACGGGTCGCCTGCGTCCGCTGTGCCGGTGAACGCGGTGGCCGCGTCGCCGTCGACGATGCGCGCCGCGGCCGACTGGGGCGCGGGAGCGTCGGGGTCGTCCTCCGTGGCGTCCGGTACCGTATCCTGCGGCGAGACCATGTTCGTGCTCACCGTCCAGCCGTCTTTGTCCTGCATCCCGTCGCCGTCGAGCTTCAGCGGGCTCACCGTGCGCACGGCGGAGCGGTTGAGGAACTTGTCGACGGCAACCACGTCGTAGCTCACCGTGCGGTTGCCAAGGGCGGAAGCGTTGTCCACGTACGTGCCGCTCGTGGAGAAGCCCACCACCTCGCGCTGAGGCTGGCCGTCGGCCACGGTCACGCGCGTGACCTCGTAGCCCAGCACGGAGTCGCCCGTCGAAACGTCAGCCCCCAACGTGAGCGTCACCTGGCTGCCCTGCGCCGCGGCGCTCGCGCGCACCACGTCTTTGCCCGCCACCGCGCCGCTGTCGGCATGGGTGCGCGCATAGGCGCGCGCATCGTCGTTGGCGTAGCACAGCGCCCGCGTCTCGGGGCTGAACTGCTTGAGATAGGCGGCCGTGGTCTCATCGGGCACCATGCCCCACCGTGCGAAGAAGTCCGTCAGGTCGCGCTCGGCCGCCGCGCTGGCCAGGCGCATGACGGTCTGGCTCTCCCCGCCTCCCAGCGTGAGCGCCGTGCCGCCGGGCGCGGGCGCCGTCTGCGGCGCGCGGGCGTAGCTGTCCACGCGGGCGAAGAAGCGGTTCGCGAACGCTTCCTGGTAGGTGCCGTACAGCTCATAGGCGCCGCCCGCGTCGTAGGCAAGGCGCAGCTGCCAGTACATGGCCAACTGCACGAACACGCTGCGCGTGCGGCCCATCTCGCCCGAGGTCACGCGATCGTACACGTCGTCGTAGGAGAAGCGCGCCGATGCGCTCGTCTCGTCGGTGCGGGTCAACTGCGCGAAGTAGTTGTTCGTCACCTCGGCGTAGGCGTACTGGGACTGGTTGATGTTGTGGCCGATCTCGTGGGCGATGCCCCAACCGAAGTAGCCGCCCGACACGCGCGCGCCGTTCTCGTCCACCACGACGGGCGTCGCGTTGCCCAAACCGGGCACCGAACCCCACTCGATGCCGATATGGTTGCCTGCGGCGTACATGAACGCGCCGGCGAACATCCTCGTGTAGCGGATGTTGAGGTGGCGCGACGGCAGCGTGTTCGCCTTCACCACGGCGGCGTCGGTGCCCTCGTCGAAGGTGCTCGTCAGGCCCTTGTGCTGGTAGAACAGCTCCATCATCTGATCCATGCCGTCGAGGGCGGCCAACAGCTTCGTCGCGCGCTCGGCGGTGGAACCCGACCCCGCGGCCGCAAGCAGCTGCTGGGCAGGCGCCGAGTACAGCATCTGGTCGAGCATGACGTCGGTGGCGTTGCCGATGCAGTTCCTCTCGTCGTAGGCGTACGCAAGCGCCCGATTGTCGCCCTGCGCGTGCAGCGTCTCGTGCGACGCGTTCAGCTCGGGCACGAAGGACTCGAGCGCCTCCACGTAAGCCGTCGTGCGCGCAAGGCGCTCGGCGGGATCGGTCACCTGGTACAGGTCGAGCGACGGCACAGCTTGGGCGCCGCTCACGCGCACGCCCCATGCGTCGGCGTCGTTCGAGCCGGTGTACTCCACGTACAGCTGGCCGCCATGCTCGACGTCGGACGAGGTGAGCGACGGGATGGTGATCTCGTTGCGGCCCACCTTGAGGGAGGTTGCCACCTTGGCCACCGCGCTCGATTCGGGGTGCTGCTGGGACACCACCAAACGCAGCGGCGCGCTCGAACCTGTCGTCTTGCCGGGCGCGCCCACGTAGACGACGATCTGGTCGCCCGCACCGGCCACCGCGCCAAGCGGCTGCCAGGCGTTCAGGCCGCCGATGCCGAGGTTGCGATCGTCGCGCGCGGCGGACATGCCGTTATGCACGCGCACCGTGTCGTCGAGGCCCGTCGCCTCCAACAGGCCGCGCGCGTTGTCGAGCTCGCGCTGAAGCGCGGCGCGTAGCGGGTGGTACTCCCCGCTTGCCGCGTCGGGGGTGTCGAGACGCCGCTGCAGCGCGTCGACGATTGCGGCGTCCACGGTGTCGCGCAGCTCGAGGTGCAGGTCGTCGGCGTACAGCGCCATGATGTCGTCTTCGATGCTGTCGTAGGCGTGGAAGCGCATCTCGGCGATGACGACGGTGGGCGCCCAGTACGCGCGGCCGACGCCCAGCTTCACCGTGGACGCGGTGATGGGCGCGGCAAGCTTCACGAGCGCGTACGTGCGCCCGTTCTCGCCCGTGCGCATTTGCACGGACGAAGCCACCGTTTTCCACGCGCCGCTCTCGTCGCGATACGTGACGTTCGAATGGCCGAAGGCGGCACCGTTCTGCACCTCGGCGAACGTGATCATGCCGAACGTCTGCGGCTCGTCGAACTCCACGGTAACGCCCTTGCCCGGCCCGGGATAGGCCCCGCCTTCGTCCCAGTCGTTCACCTGCAAATACGAGCCGTAGCTGCCGTCGAACAGGCCGAGCGCGCTCTTCGCGATGCCGCTTGCCGCGTCGAGCGGGCTGTCCGTCATGGAACCACGGCCGTAGGATGCCGCCACGATGTGGTCGAGGTAGGCCCCGTCGGCGTTCTTCGTGTTGACCAGCTGATAGCCCGGCAGCTGCGCCGGCTTCACGTTCACGGTGCGCCCCACGGCCACGAGCGACGGACCGCCTTCGCCCAGCTCGTTCACGCCGGTTAGGTACACCTGGTAGTCGGTATCGTCCTGAAGGCCGCTCACCTCGTACGACGTCGCGGAGATGCCCTCCACTTTCGCATACGCAGCACCCTCGTCGCCCTTCGCACGGTAGAACAGGTTGTAGGAATCGGTGTCCTTCATGTTCTTCCAGCTGACGGCAAGGCCGCGGTAGAGGCCCTTCACCGTGACGCCCTCGGGCGCGTCGGGAACCTTGTCGGCCTTCGGACGCGCTTCCACGGGGTCGGACCAGCCGCTGCGCCATGCGCCGTTCGTGGACTGCACCTTCACGGTGAACACGGTGCCGTTCTCGATCTTCTTACCCTTGAAGGACGACACGGTGAGCTTGGTGGCCGTGGTGCGCGTGATTTCCTCGACGCCGTTCGCGCTGATGGAAAGCTCGTAGCCCGTCACGTTGCGCGCGACGTCCCACGACACGTCGAACGTCTTGCTGCCCGGCGTGGCGGCAAGGTTCTGCGGCACGTTCATCTCCGGCTCGGGGATGCGGCTTGCCATGTCGCCCAGGAACTCCACCTGGGATATCTCGGCGAGGCTCGTGTTGCCCGCCGTCTTCGTGATGCGCAGCGTGACCTTCTTCACCGCCACCTGGCCCTGCAGGTCGATCACGATGGTGCCGTCGGCGTCGACGACGGCCGTGGGAGACGTCGAAGCCGCGCGGAAGAAGCTTGCCGGAGCCGCGTCGGACGTGCCGAGCGGGATGACGAGCGGGTCGCCGTCGACGAGCTCGACCGTCACCGCGCCCGCGGCGATGGCGCTATCGCCCTGCGGCGACTGGATGGTGAGGCCGCCGATGACCGGAGCCTCGGCGGAGGATGCTGCGAGGTCGAAGCCCACTTCCACGGGTTTGGCGTCCGAAATCGTGTCCGCGGCCTCGAGCGTCACCGCCGAGCCGCCGCCCACGAGGGCCGCAAGGTCGCCCTCCACCGTGCCGCCCTCCACCGTGGCCTTGACGGCCGCAGCGGAAACCGTGCGCGCCACCGTGGCATCGACCTGCGTCGCGCCGAAGTTCGCGACCGCCGTTTGCAGGTCGGCGAGCGAGATGGCACCGTCGCCATCGATGTCGCAGGCCGGCGCGTCGGAGCCGGACAGCCCGAGCTCGAGCGCGTCGATGATGGCCTGCGCGTCGTCGTCGTTCACCACGCCGTCGGCGGTCGCATCGCCCGACACGAGCACGCCCGGATGCGCGAGGGATGTATCGACGGCTGCATCGCCCGTGACCAGTTCGAGGGTGCTCGCATCGCCGTGCACGTCGAGCTGCTGCGCGTACGCGGCAACGCCGGGCGTCGAGACCGTCAGCACGTAGGTGCCGTCGGCCAGACCGTCGAACCGGACGGTGCCGGTTGCGTGCTCGGCGGACAGGGAGAGCGCATCGCGCGCGGCGAAGCCGTCGGGGCCCGCAAGGGACACGTCGTAGGAGGAGCCGACGGCGTCGGGCCGGCCCTCGGTCAGCGTCACGCGCACCGCTCCCGCAGCCGCAGGAGCCGCGGCGTCCTGCCGCATAGCCGCATCATCGGCGTCGGCAAGCGGCGCATGCGCTTCCGGCGCCTCAGGCGCTTCCGGCGATTCGGACGAGTCTTCGACTGCCGGGACGACCGCTGCAGGTTCGTCCATCGGCTCGGTTCGCGGTTCGGTCGGCGCGCCCGCATCGTCGGCTTCCGCAGCGAATGCCGGAATGCCGAACAGCGAGGATGCCAGGACGACGGCGAGCGCCGTCGAAAGAAGACGAGTGCTGTGATTCATGTTCGTGTTCGCTCCTATGAAGGTACCCCTTATTTGTGAGTGAAACTATAGCATAAAACAAGGGTATGCAGCAGAGGGGAAACTCCCTCATGTTCTCGTTTCTCCCCGCGCGATGCGCAGGAACTCGTCGGCCAGGGCCTCGGGGGTTTCGCGCATGCCGCCCTCAAGCCAGCAGACGAGCATGTTGTAGAACGCGCCCGCATAGTAGTACAGCTCGAAGCGCGCGATGGAGCTTGCCGGCATGTCACCGCCCTCGCTGATCTCGCAATCGGTGATGACGTCGAGCAGCGTGGTGGACAGGTGCGCGCGATGGAACGCGAGCACGATGGCGGCGTGGTCGCGGTAGAAGCGGAACTTGTGGCGCATGGCCTCGCGGCTGTGCGCGTCGCCGCAGGCGGCGGGCATGCCCTCGTGGTAGAGCCGGGCCATGCGCTTGATGCCGTAGTCGACGATGTCCTCCACGGAATCGAAGTTGCGGTAGAACGACGCGCGCGCCACGCCCGAGCGCTCGACGAGCTCGGTCACCTTGAGCTGCGAGAAGTCCTTCTCGCCCGCGAATTCCAGCAACGCGTCGAGCAGGCGGTCCTTCACCTGCTGGTTCGCCTCTTTGCGCTTGTCCATGATACAGTTCGCTCCCTTTTGTCTCACGTTGCCGGGTTCCGGCGCCCGCTCCAACATGATACATTATGTCTCACATTGGATCATCCGGATACGAGCAAAGCGAGAGATGCATGATTTTCTACTTCAGCGGCACGGGCAACAGCCAGCTGGCCGCCCATCGCATAGCCGAGCAGCTGGGAGACGAGGCCGTCTCCATCAACCGCTACCTCAAAGCCGGCGAAACCGGCTCGTTCTCCGCCGCGGAGCCGTGGGTGTTCGTGGCGCCCGTCTACGCCTGGCGCCTGCCGCCGGTGGTGGAGCGGTGGATCGAGGGGAGCACGTTCGAGGGTGGCCGCGACGCCTACTTCGTGTTCACGTGCGGCGGCTGCTCGCGCAACGCCGGCGCGTACGTCAAGCGGCTGTGCGAGCGCACGGGACTCGTCTTTCGCGGCGCGGCCGACGTGGTGATGACGAAGAACTACCTGGCCATGGGACCCACCTCCCCCGCGGAGGAATGCCAGCCCCTCATCGACGCCGCCCTGCCGCGCATCGACCGCATCGCCGCGCGCATACGGGCGCGCGAGCAGCTGTCCGAGCAACCGGCGACGCTCGACGACAAGCTGCACAGCGGGCCGCTGAATCCTCTGTTCTACGCGTTCTGCGTGAGCGACAAGGGCTTCGCCGTGTCGGAGCGGTGCACGTCGTGCGGCATGTGCGCGGCGCGCTGCCCGCTGAACAACGTGCGCCTCGTGGACGGGAAGCCCACGTGGAACGGGACGTGCACCCACTGCATGGCCTGCATCTCCGGCTGCCCCGCCGAGGCGATCGAGTACAAGCAGGCCTCGCAGGGCCTCCATCGCCACTACATCATGGACGACGCCCGGTGCCGGACGGACGGAGGGCGCAGCCGATGAAGCCTGCATGAGCTGCTCATCGTAGCAGCTTCAGCATCGCCTTGTCGAACGTCAGCACGTGTTCGCCTGTCAGAACGTTGCGCGCTATCAGCCAGCAATCGACGAAATCAAGCCTGCTCATGGCATACATCCGCAAAGCGCTGCGGACGATATGCTCGTCGAACATCGACACGTCGTCGATCAGGTTCTCCAGCGCCATATCGATCTCGGTGCGGGAGAACCGATACACTCCCGCTAGCACGTACACCACTTCCGCAAGCACGACGACGTCGATCGACGCCCCCTCGAGAACGGCTTCGCGTACCTGTTCCGCCTGATCTTCGACACCCCAAAGCAGATAACGCAGCGCCGCATTGGCGTCAAGCGCGCTCAGCATGCTTCGCCTCCGCAGCCTTTTTCCACGCATTCGATTCCTGCGCACGCAGGGCCGGATCGGTTCTATGCGCGAGAATTCCCGCCGCGTGCAGCCCGTCGGGCACCGTTGACGGCGCACGACGGGTCGGCAACGGAAACGCGTTGCGCTCGACGCTTTCCCGAACGAACAGGCGAACCGCTTCCGAAAGCGTCGTCCCGTGTGCACGGTACAGCTCCTCCGCGCGATCCTTCAGCGCGTGCTCCATGCGCACCTGCAAAACCGCTTCTTTCGCCACGGCCGATCCTCCTTTGCACCGGGAATTGTAGTACATTGTACTACAATTCCCAGAACCGCGAAAGCCACGGCAGCCAAGCATGCGAAAACGTCTGCAGCGCCCTACTTCCCGGCTTTGACCAGCTCTTCGGCCATCTCGCGCAGCTTGAACTTCTGGATCTTCATGGACGGCGTCATGGGGAAGTCGTCCACGAAGAACACGCGCTTGGGCACCTTGTAGCGCGCGATGCGCGGGATGGCGTAGGCGCGCACGTCGGCTTCGGTCATGTCCTCGTGGCCGGGCCGCGTGCGGATGAACGCGCCCACGAGCTCGCCGAGCTTCTCGTCGGGGATGCCCACCACCTGCGCGTCGAGCACGCCGGGCATGCTCAGCAGGAAGTTCTCCACCTCAAGCGGGTACACGTTCTCGCCGCCGCGGATGATCATGTCCTTGATGCGCCCGGTCACGCGGTAGTAGCCGTCCTCGTCCACCGTGCCGAGGTCGCCCGAATGCAGGTAGCCGTCGGCGTCGATGGCCTTCGCCGTCTCCTCGGGCATCTTGTAGTAGCCCTTCATCACGTTGTAGCCCTTGCAGCACAGCTCGCCGGGCTCCCCCACTCCGCAGATATGCCCGTCGGACGGGTCGATGACGCGCACGTCCACGGGCGGGTGCTTGCGCCCCACCGTCTCGCACTTGTGCTCGATGTCGTCGTCGGCACTCGTCTGCGTGAACACGGGGCTCGTCTCGGTGAGGCCGTAGCAGATGGTGATCTCCTTCATGAACATCTTGTCCATGACCTCGCGCATGGCCGCCGGCGGGCAGGGGCTTCCGGCCATGATGCCCGTGCGCAGGCTGGACAGGTCGAACGTGGCGAAATCGGGGTGGTTGAGCTCGGCGATGAACATGGTGGGCACGCCGTAGACGCTGGTGGCGCGCTCCTTGTGGATGGCCTGCAGCACGAGGCCCGCGTCGAAATCCTCCACGATGATCATGGTGGAGCGGTGCGTGAGGTTCGCCATGACGCCCAGCACGCAGCCGAAGCAGTGGAAGAACGGCACCGGCAGCGTGACGCGGTCGTCGGGTCCCAGCTTCTGACCCTCGCCGATGTAGAAGCCGTTGTTGAGGATGTTGCGGTGCGTGAGCATGACGCCCTTCGGGAAGCCCGTCGTGCCGGACGTGTACTGCATCATGACCACGCTGTTGTTGTCGAAGTGCGTCTCCGCTTCCGCGAGCGCGTCTTCGGGCATGTGGCTGCCGAGCAGGATGAGCTCGGGCACGCTGTAGCAGCCGCGATGCTTCTCCGGCCCCATGTAGATGATGTGCTTGAGGAACGGGTAGTTCTCGGTTTCCAGATGGCCGCGCTGCTGGGTGAGCGTCTCGGGCACGAGGTCGCGGATGATCTGCAGGTAGTCCACGTCGCGGTAGGCGTCGATGACGCAGAGTGCCTTCATGTCCGACTGCTTGAGTACGTAGTCCAGCTCATGGCTCTTGTACACGGGGTTCACCGTGACCATGACCACGCCGATCTTGGCCGTGGCGTACATGAACGTGAGCCAGTCGGGGATGTTGCGCGCCCACACGCCCAGGTGGTCGCCGGGGCGCATGCCGATGGCCAGCAGGCCGCGCGCCAGGTTGTCGGTGCGCTCGTCGAAGTCGCGGTACGTCCAGCGCAGCGCGCGGTCGGGATACACGACGAACTCGTGATCGGGATCGATGGCCACCTGATCGCGGAAGTAGCGCCCGATGGTCTTCTCGGAGTGGAGCGGGTAGTCGGGCGAGCCCGGGACGGGGCCGGCCGAGGCGGCTGACGCCGCACGGGATCCTTCGACTTCGCGCTGCGCGCTTCGCTCAGGATGACGACAAGTCATGGCAGCTCCCCCTAAATAGGCGTGTACACCACGGCCAAGAACTTCGCGGTCTGGCCGTCGTGGGCGCGCACTTGATGCGGCACGATGGAATCGTAGTAGATGCTCTCGCCGGGATGGAGGACGTAGAGGTCCTTGCCGTACTCGATCTCGATGCAGCCTTCCATGCCGTAGAGCCATTCCTCGCCCTCGTGGCTGACCAGCTCGTGGTCGGTCTCGCCCGTCGGGTCGACCGTGATGACGAACGGGTCCATGTGGCGCGAGGGACGGCCCGCGGCCAGGCTGAAGTAGCTCAGGTCGCCGCCCGAGGTGGTTTCGAGCGTTTTGACCTTGGCCACTTCCTGCATCTGCTCCTGGTCGATGTAGGCGGGCCCCAGGTTCTCGTCGTCGTCCATGAGCGTGCCGAGGCGCACGCCGAGGGCGCGCGTGATCTTGATGAGCGGCGCGAGCGAGGGCGGTAGCTCGCCGGCCTCGAGCCCCTCGATGACCGAAACGTCGCATCCGCAGCGATCCGCCAGATCTTGGCTCGATAGATGGTGGGCCGTGCGGAGCGTGACGATCTTGTTCCCCAGCTTGTTTTCCTGCGTCATGATGCCAGCTCCTCGTGCTCGTTGCCGAAAATGCCATACGCATCATTATCTCCGGTTTGCAAGCGTTTCGTTCGGAATTCGCGCCAGCGGCACCATTCCGCACGGCCGCCGCCCCGACGCCGATCCACCCTCAATCCCGCGTTGCACCCACGCGCGCGGACGCGAGCGTATATAATTGATGACCAGGGGATAAGGAGGGCGTATGAAACTCGAAACGATGCGCGAGTTCGTGATGGTGGCGAAGCATCTGAACATCACGCGAGCGGCGCAGGAGCTGTATCTGTCGCAACCGTCGCTGAGCGGCCGCATGAGCGCGCTTGAGAAGGAACTGGGCTACCCGGTGCTCGACCGTTCGCGCAACCGCATCGCGCTCACGCCGGCCGGCACCGTGCTGCTCGACTACGCGCAGCGCATCATCGAGCTGTACGACGAGGCGCTCGCGAAAAGCGCACGCGCCGCGCGGCTGTCGCCGTCGGTGAAGGTGGCGGCCCTGCCCCCGACGTCGCCCTACCGCGGCGCCCTTCCCGAATACGAGGCGCTGCCCTACTCCTTCGTGGACCTCGGCCTGAACACCACGGCCATCGACGCGTTGCAGCAGGACCTCATCGACCTCGCGGTCGAGTCCGATTACTCGGCCGTGGAAGCGCTGCGCGCCGAGGGCGACGAGATCGGCATCTCCTACGAGCGCATCGGCGAGGACACCTGCTTCATCGCCCTCATGGCCGACCACCCGCTCGCGTCGAGGAAGCGCCTCGCCCGCCGCGACCTCGACGGCTAAACGGTCATCATCAACAGCGGCTTTCACTTCGACCGATGGAGCAAGATGGTGCAGCAGCTGCTGGGCGACGATATCAAGCTGGGGTTCCGCATGAACGCGCTCAACAGCATCAGCAACCTGTCGTTCGTCGACCTGGGGACTTCGCTCTACATCTGCGGCGACAAGGCATCCCAGGCGCTGCTCGCTCAGCGCGACGACGTGGTGCTGTTCGACCGGATAGACGGGGCCGCCCTCACGCTGCCCATCGCGCTCGTGTGCCGAACGGAGGACAAGCATGAAGACGGCCCCGTGCGCCGCTTCATCGACGCGTTCTTGGAGCGCCTGCGCTCGGCGTAGCGGCGCGTTCCCCTTCGCCTACTGTGCGGCGTCCATGATGTGCTTCGCGGCCACGTAGCCCATCACGCTGCCCTGGCCGAGCGTGGCGCCGCCGGCCCAGTAGCCCGCCACGCCCGACGAGCAGTTTCCCGTGGCGTACAGCCCCGGCACGGCCTTCCCGTCCACATCGAGCACCTGCGCGTGCTCGTCGATGTGCAGGCCGCCCCGCGTGCCGCCCATCATGCCGGGCACGTAGCGGCAGCAGTAGTACGGCGGCGTGTCAACGGTTCCCAGCACGCTCGTGGGCGGTGTTGCGTCGGGCAGCGACATGAGCGGGGCCATCATGGCGAGCGTGTTCGCGCTCACGGCCTTCTCGCCGCGGTGCCATACGGGGTCCTCTCCCTGCGCAGCGTGCTCGTTGAACGCGGCCAGCTCCTCGGCGAGGGACGCCTTGTCGATGCCCATGCCGTCGGCCAGCTCGTCGAGCGTATCGAACTTGAACACGAACTCGGGCAGCTCGGCGGGCGTCTTGTAGCCCGGCAGCAGGAACGTCTCGGTGTGCGTCGCGTCGCAGATCCAATAGCCCGGAATGTTCACGTACTCGAGCGTGCCCGTGTCATAGGTGCCGAACGCGCGGTTCATGGTGTCGTACATGGTGGACTCGTCGCAGAAGCGCCGGCCCTTGCGGTTCACCATGACGCTGTGCGGGAAGCCGCGCGGGGCGAAGGCGTCGCTGCCCGCCTTGTCGTAGCGGAAAGCGCCGGGCTCCCACTCCTTATGCGTGTCGAAGTAGGGGTTGCCGAACGTCGTGTCCATGTAGGCCAGCTGCGCGCCGATGCGGGCGCCCATGCGCTGCGCATCGCCCGTGTTGTTCGCGCTGCCGTTGGAGCGGTAGTACGGAAACGGCAGGTAGAAGCGGCGCATGTCCTCGTTGTGCTCGAAGCCGCCCGTTCCCAAGATGACGGCGTTCGCCTTGACGGCCGTGCCGTCGGACAGCTTCGCGCCCACCACGGCGCCGGCCTCGTCGGTGACGAGCGACTCGACCGCCGTGCCCATCGCAAGCTCGACGTTGTCATGGGCGTCGACGTAGGCGCGGTAGGCTTCCCACTGCGCAGGCGCCATGAGCGGCGCGCCCGTCGCGTCGAAGGGGTACCAGCTGCCGCGGCCGTACGCGTCGTCGAGCGATCCCGCGTACAGCTCGTAGTAATCGCCGAAGGCCTTGCTCGTGTGGCCCCACTTCGACCAGCCGTGCGTGGCCAGCACGAACTCGCAGAACTCGTTCGCGTTGTCGACGAAGGCCTCCTGCACGTTCTCGTCCATGCGACCGTCGCCCACCTGCTTCATGTACTCGAGCACCTTCTCCCGCGAGTCGTCGATGCCCTCGTCGGCGTTGAAGTCGAGCAGCGCGAGCGCATAGCCGCCGCCGGACGTGGCGGACGTGCCGCCGAACATGGCCGGGTCCTTCTCCACGACGAGCACCGATTTGGCCCCGCGCTCGGCGCACGCGATGGCCGCATGCACGGCCGTGCCCGAACCCGCCACGAGCACCTGCACCTCCTTGTCCCACTGCACGGCCGCCTCGGTCGAGCCGACGGCGGCGTCTCCGCCGCCCGCGCTCGGCGCGCAGCCGGAAAGCGCGGAGGCCCCCAGCAGACCCAGACCCATGACGGCGGCGCCCTTCAACGCGTCGCGCCTGCTCAGCGGCAGAGCGCTGCCCGTCCCCATCGTTTCGTCTCCCCTGTTCATACCAACCCCTCCTTCGATCGAACTGCCTACGGGTCACGAGTATAGGACGCGCGCGAACGATACCGGAAATCGGAAGTTCCCAGCCCCGCATGCCCGAACGCGATAGGGGTATAAGGATCGGCGATACCTCGGGCGCGGAAAAGCGAAGCCGCCTCTCGGCGGCTTCGCAGGGGTGGCCTCGGTGGCCTTCGCAGGGGTGGCCTCGGTGGCCTTCGCAGGGGCGGTGCCTTGCGGGCGGGTTGTTAGCCCTTGAACAGCTCGTGCTTGAGCTCGTCCTCGTCCTTGATGGACAGCGAGGTCTGCAGCACGTCGCCGCCGAAGGGACGGATGGCGTCGACGAACTTGTCGGTGGTCATCTCGTCGATGACCATGAACACGGCCGCGTCGTCCTTGCCGTTGAGCAGGTCGCGCACGCGATCCTGGAAGTCCTTGTCAACGCCGTGCTTGACGATGACGCCCGTCAGCGCGCCGATGCCGGCGCCGAGCGCCGCGCCGATGACCGGGATGAAGAACAGCAGGCCGAACAGGACGCCCCAGAACAGGCCCCACACGGTCGAGCTGCCCACTCTCGAGCCAGGCGTGACGACGTCGTACTTGCCGTCGGCGCGCTTCGCCACGACGGCGATGGATTGCAGGCTCACGATCAGGTTCTTGTCGAGGTCCAGAATCTTCTGGTAAGCGGATGTCGCTTCCTCTTCGCTCGGATACCCGAGCACAACGAGCGTACTCATGCAGTGCTCCTTTCGGATGGTTTCGTCAAGAACCCACCTTAGCCTCCCTCAGGAGCACCGGGGAGAGCAGCCCGCATCTGGCTCCCGCCCGACACCGTCGCGTAAGCCCCCGGTTGTCGAGCAGTCGCGCACGCAAAAGCGCCCCGGGGTGCCGGGGCGCTTCAGGGGGTTGCGGCTTAGCCGAAGCGGTACTCCACGCCCATGGTGGGCTGGGGGTTCTCCCACTTCTTGACGATGGTGCCCTCGCAGGCGATGCGGCAGGTGCCGCACTCGAGGCAGCCCGCGTAGTCGAAGGACTTCTTTCCGTCCTCGTCGATCTTGTACAGGGCCGCCGGGCACACGCGCACGAGCTTGAGGAACTCCTCGTCGTCGGGGTCCTCCACCAGCTCGATGTGGGCGTTCTCCTCGTCCACCTCGTACTTGTCGAGCGCCAGGAACTCGTCGACGCTGACCGTGATCTTCGTCTCGTTCATAGGGCCTTCATCGCTCCTCTCGCATCTTTAAGCAGGTTTAACACGCCAATCTGCTTTACGATAGGCATCATGCTTTTCTTCATAGGCTGAACGGGGCTGCCGTCGACCACGAACATCGCGTTCATCATGTCGCGCACCATCTCCGGATAGCCATCGAACATGCGGGAGAAGCCTTCCATGAATGCCGGCACCTTCTGGAACCGCCTCAGGTCTTTAAGGACGAAACTGTTCTCGAGTGCTGCGACATAACCCTGAAGGCCCGCTTTCGTAGTGTCGCCGGTATCGAGCGCCTTAGCTGCGGACCGGCCCGCCATCTGCCCAGCCGCCACGGCGTAGTCCATGCCGCGCACCTGGTAGCCGAGGTTCACGCACATCATGGCGCTTTCCCCGGCAAGCAGCACACCGTCGCCAACGAGCTCCGGCATGATGTTCAGGCCGCCTTCCGGCACCATGTGGCCCGAATGCTCCACGACCTTACCTCCTCTGATCAAGGGAGCGACGGCCGGATGCGCTTTCAAGTCCTCGAGCATCTGGTACACGGGCACTTTGCCATGATTCATGGTGGCCTCGATGCCCGCTACGATGCCGAGCGAGACGGATTCTTTGTTCGTGTACATGAAGCCACCGCCAAAGGTGCCCTGCGTGGAGTATCCGCTGAAAAGCCAGGCGGCACCCTCATCGTCGGAGTTCGCAAGCACACGGTCAGTGATGACGGAGGCAGGCAGCTCGATCGTCTGCTTGATGCCGACGGCAATGGCGGATGCGGGAGGCCTTTTCGCTCCCACGGCCTGTTCCGTCAAAAGCGAGTTCACGCCGTCGCACAGCAGCACGACGTCGGCCGTGATCTCGTCCTGTCCTGCACATACGCCGCAGACCTTGCCAGCTTCGTCCTTCAGAAGCTTCTCCACGGCGATGCCGCAGATGTACTCGGCGCCGGCGTCCTCGGCCTTCTCGGCCAGCCACTGGTCGAAGGGAGCGCGCAGCACCGCGTAGGAGTCCTGGGACTCCTTCTTCATGTCTTCGGATGTGAAGTCCACGGTGAAGTTCGCATCCTCGGAGATCATTGAGATGCGCTCGTGGGTGATCTTGCGCTCGAGCGGGGCCTCCTGCTCGAAGTTCGGAAACACCTCCTTGAGCGCGTGTGAGTAGATGCGCCCGCCCGTCATGTTCTTGGCTCCGGCGAAGGTGCCGCGCTCGACGACGAGCACGCTCTTGCCGGCGCGCGCCAGCTCGTAGGCGGCCACGGAGCCCGCGCAGCCCGAGCCGACGACGATCGCATCGAAGTCCGCCATGCGTCCCCTCCCCTACAGCGCCGCGACGAGCGCCGGCAAGACATCCTTGACGTCGCCGATCAGGCCGTAGTCGCACTGCTTGAACACCGGGGCGTTCTTGTCCTTGTTGATAGCAAAAACCATGCCAGAACGGTTGCAGCCCACCATGTGCTGCA
>NZ_PPTT01000027.1 GCF_003339815.1 Eggerthella sinensis | reverse complement strand
CCCCCGTACCCGCCCCCGTCTCGCACGAAGGATCGCCCGTCCCATGAAGAAAAGCCTCATCGCCCTCGCCACCGGATCGTTCGCGCTCGGATTCGCCGAGTTCGTGATGATGGGCATCCTGCCCGTCACGGCCGCGGGCCTGCACGTGAGCGTGCCCGACGCGGGCACCTTCATCTCCGCGTACGCCCTCGGCGTGTGCGTGGGCACGCTGTTCCTCGTGTTCGGACGCCGCGTACCGCCGAAGCGGCTGCTGCTCGGATTCGTGGCGCTCATCGTGGCGGGCAACGCCGCGGCGTCCCTCGCGCCGAACGCCGACGTGCTTGTGGCCGCGCGCTTCGTGTCGGGCCTGCCGCACGGCGCGTTCTTCGGCACCGCCACCATCGTGGCGAAGGAGTTGGCCGACCCCGGCCGCGAGGGTCGGGCCGTCTCCATCATGGTGCTGGGGCAGACCGTGGCGAACATGCTGGGCGTGCCCGGCGGCACGCTGCTCGCAAGCCTCGTGTCGTGGCGCGCGGCGTTCTTGTTCGTGGCGGTATGGGCCGTCGCGTCGTTTCTGCTCATCGTGCGCTTCGTGCCGCGCATCGCACCCATCCCCGACGCCGGGCTGGCCGGGCAGTTTCGCTTCCTGAAGAAGCCGGGGCCTTGGTTCGTCATCGGCGCCGTGCTGCTGGGCAACACGGGCGTGTTCTGCTGGTGGAGCTACGTGTCGCCCTGGCTCACGAGCGTCGGCGGCTTTTCCGCCGCAAGTCTGCCGCTGCTGCTCGTGCTGGCGGGCTTCGGCATGGTGGCCGGTTCGCTCGTGGGCGGGCGCCTGTCCGACCGCACCACGCCGGGCCGCATGTCCGCCGCCGGCCAGGCCATCGGCTGCGTCACCCTCACGCTCATCTTCTGGTTCTCGGGCTCGCAGGCAACGGCGGCGGGGCTCATGCTGCTGTGCTCGTTCGGCATGTTCTTCGTAGCCAGCCCGCAGCAGCTGCTCATGGTGAAGGTGGGGCGCGGCGGCGGTGAGATGATCGGATCGGCCTGCGTGCAGGTGGCGTTCAATCTGGGCAACGCCTTCGGCGCGATGATCGGCCAGGCCGTGCTCAACACGGGCGCGTCCTACGCCTGGCCGAGCCTCGCAGGCGTGCCCTTCTCGCTGGCGGCCGTCATGCTGCTCGTCGTGTTCGCCGTGCGCTACGAGCGCGCCTACCGCGCCGCGCCGGCCGGATGCGAAGCCGCGAGCGACCCCGATGTCGCCTACGCTGCGGGCTCGTCACTTCCCGCCCCCGCTTCCCTTCCCGAGCCTGCCCTCCAGCAATAAACCCTCCTTATGGATCAATAACAAACCGTTATTTTCTCTTTGCCGCGTAACGGGACTACAATACCCAGAAAGCCGCAAGCGAAAAGGAGCGTCATGTACGACATCATCATCGTAGGGGCCGGTCCCGCCGGCATCAGCGCGGGCATCTACGCCGTCAGCCGCGGGTGCCGCACGCTCGTGCTCGAGCAGAAGGCCGTCGGCGGCATCATCGGCGGCGTGTCCACCGTCACGCACTACGCCGGCATCATCGAGGGCGAAACCGGCGCCACGTTCGCCCAGCGCATGAAGGACCAGGCGCTCGAGGCCGGCGTCGACATCGTGTTCGAGCAGGTGACCAGCGCCTCGCTGAGCGGCGCGGTCAAAACCATCGTCACCGACCAGGGCACCTACGAGGCGGCGAACGTCATCCTCGCGAACGGCAGCACGCCGCGCACGCTCGGCATCCCCGGCGAAGCGGAGCTTGCCGGCAAGGGCTGCGGGCTCAACGCCGCGCGCGACGGCGAAGCCTATCGCGGCAAGAACCTCTACGTCATCGGCGGCGCGGACGGTGCGGTGAAGGAAGCGCTGCACCTCGCCCCGCTCGCGAACCGCCTCACCCTCGTGTGCGTGGAAGACGAGCTTGCCTGCATCGACGAATTCCGATGCAAGGTGGCGCACACGCCCACCATCGAGGTGCGCCCCGCTGCGCGTCTTGGCGCACTGCGCGGCACCGACCAGGTGGAGGAGCTCGACCTCGTCTCGCTCAAGGACGGCAGCGTGGAAACCATCGTCGATCCCGGCTGCGGCGTGTTCATCTACGCGGGCGCCACGCCGAACACGGCACTGTACGCCGACGAGCTCGCGCTGGAAAACGGCTACATCCCCGTCAACGAGCGCATGGAAACCGCCCTGCCCGGCGTGTACGCCGCGGGCGACATCCGCGTGAAGCAGGTGCGCCAGGTGGCCACCGCCGTCTCCGACGGCGCCATAGCCGCCATCAACGCCGCCGCCCGATAGGCACGCGCGCAGGTGCGCACGCATTGACGAGCGCGTGTAGCGCGCATCACCGATTCACGCTACACGCGCTCCACCCCATCCATGAGCTCAACGGCGATATCGGGATGGGCGCGCAACACGCGCATGAGCGTATCGGCCGTTCGATTCTGGAACACGCTGCCGTTCTCCCACCTGACCACCGTTTTCGGTCCAGCGCCGATCAGCTGCTCGAACTTCGCTTGCGATAATCCGAGCGACGTCCTGATCTCTCGCACTTCTTGGCCTGAAAGCAGACCGTGTTTGCTTTTGTACGCATCAACCGCCCAGCGATGAACCGAACGCGACGCCCCATCGGCGAAATACACCTCGCCACACGCTTCGCACATGCCGTGTTCGACATCGGGCACCGTGATGGACTCGCCCTTGACATCCCATTCGACCGGACCGCGCATATGCTCGATCGGCCCTCCGCATTCAACACATGTGCTCAGCATGTCACCACCCGTATCCCCATTCTTTACACGACAGCAGTACCAGTACGGCCGATTCTTCCTCCAACACGAACTTAAGGTAAAAGTCGCCCGAAAGCTCAGCGTCCTCATATGAGCAGCAGTACACGTCGGCCCACGAGCCTCCGGGCTTCAAGGGCGGCAGCGATTCTGCGAACTCTCCCGCTTCGAGCGAAAGGAGCATGTCCTTCGCTTTGCCAGGATCAAACCCATGACTGCGCAGCCAGCTCGTGCTTTTTTTCGTCTCGAAATAGCGGCCCTGCCCGACAAGGAGCTTCGCTATGGCAAGATCGTACGTCGGCGCGTTCTTCTTCATCATCATGGTAGCATCACGCTACCATTTACAGTGTAGGGGATTTTCATGGCTTCGTAAAGACCTAAGCCCACAACAGTCACCTCCGTACAGGATCGCGGCTGTCCTCCTCTAGGAGTTAGGGCTTCCAACCATATATAATAGAACTTTTGTTCGTCTAGTATAGCAAGGAAAAGGCCCTTGGGCAAGGGCCTTTCCAACGATTATCGTCCGCGCCTTGACAGCTCTTCGCGCGCGACGGCTTCTTCCAGGTCGGGGAGCGAACAGCCCTCGCATCCCTCGCACGACGAGCCGCATCCCGCCGGCTGCCCCCGGCGTCTCCGCATGCGCCGCAGCGCCAACACCACGAGCACGACCACCGCCGCACCCACCGCGAGCGTCCACGCATCGGCCGCGCCGCCTTCCAGCGCCAAGCCCACGCCGCGCACGACGAACGCCGCCACCCACGCCACGCCCAGCTGCCCGAACACCATGCCCAGCGCCCAGCGGCCGCCCAGCTCGCGCTTCACCGACGCGATGGCCGCCACGCACGGCGTGTACAGCAGGCAGAACACCAGCAGGCCGAGCGCCGCGAGCGGCGTGATGGCCGCCACGAGCGTCGCCGTCGACCCGAACAGCACCGACAGCGTGCTCACCACGCTCTCCTTCGCCATGAAACCCGTAACGAGCGCCGTCGAAATGCGCCAATCGCCGAACCCGAGCGGCGCGAACACCGGCGCGATCCACCCCGCCACCACGGCCAGGATGCTGTCATGCGAGTCGGCCACCACGTTCAGCCCGAAGTCGAACGTCTGCAAGAACCAGATGACGATGGTGGCGATGAAGATGATGGTGAACGCGCGCTCGAGGAAGTCCTTCGCCTTCTCCCACAGCATCTGCGCCACGTTGCGCGCGCTCGGCATGCGGTAGTTCGGCAGCTCCATGACGAACGGAACGGCCTCGCCCGAGAACATCGTCGAACGCATGAGCAGGGCCACGAGCACGCCCACCGCAATGCCACCGAAGTACAGCCCCACCATGACCGCGGCGCCGTTCGTCGGGAAGAAGGCGGCCGTGAAGAACGCGTAGATGGGCAGCTTCGCCGAACAGCTCATGAACGGCGTGAGCATGATGGTCATCTTGCGGTCGCGCTCGGACGGCAGCGTACGGCTGGCCATGACGGCCGGCACCGTGCAGCCGAAGCCCACGAGCATCGGCACGATGGACCGCCCCGACAGCCCGATGCGCCGCAGCAGCTTGTCCATGACGAACGCCACGCGCGCCATGTAGCCCGAGTCCTCCAACAGCGACAGGAAGAAGAACAGCGTGACGATGGTGGGCAGGAAGCTGAGCACGCTGCCCACGCCGTTGAACACGCCGTCGATGACGAGCGATTGCAACACCTCGTTCACCTGCGCGGCCGCAAGCCCCGACGCCACCACGTCGGTGAGCGCGGAGATGCCCGCGTCGAGCATCTCCGACAGCCACGCCCCCACCACGTTGAAGGTGAGCCAGAACACGAGCGCCATGATGGCGATGAACGCCGGGATGGCCGTGAACGGCCCGGTGAGCAGCTTGTCGATGCGCATGCTGCGCGCATGCTCGCGGCTCTCCTGCGGCTTCACCACCGTGGCTTCGCACACGCGGCCGATGAAGCTGAACCGCATGTCGGCGATGGCCGCCGAGCGGTCGAGCCCGCGTTCGGCCTCCATCTGCGCGATGATGTGCTCGAGCGCGTCCTTCTCGTTCTGATCGAGCTCGAGGCGCTCGAGCACCAGCTCGTCGCCCTCGGCCAGCTTGCTCGCGGCGAAGCGCGGCGGGATGCCCGCGCGCTCGGCATGATCTTCGATGAGCGCCATGATGCTGTGCAGGCACCGGTGCACGGCACCGCCGTGCTCGTCGGGCGCGCAGAAGTCCTGGCGCACGGGCGGTTCCTGGAAGCGCGCGACGTGCAGCGCGTGGTCCACCAGCTCGCCGATGCCCTCGTTTTTCGATGCCGAGATGGGCACGACGGGGATGCCCAGCAGCTTCTCCATCTCGTTCACGTGGATGGTGCCGCCGTTGCCTTCCACCTCGTCCATCATATTGAGGGCCAGCACCATGGGCATGCCCAGCTCCATGAGCTGCATCGTGAGGTACAGGTTGCGCTGGACGTTCGTGGCATCCACGATGTTGATGATGCCGCGCGGCTGCTCGTCGAGCAGGAAGCGGCGCGTCACCACCTCCTCGCTCGAGTACGGCGACATGGAGTAGATGCCCGGCAGGTCGGTGACCAGCGCCTCGGAATGCCCCTTGATGCAGCCGTCCTTGCGGTCCACCGTGACGCCGGGGAAGTTGCCCACGTGCTGGTTCGAGCCCGTCAGCTGGTTGAACAGCGTCGTCTTGCCGCAGTTCTGGTTGCCCACGAGCGCGAACGTGAGCGGCGTGCCGTCGGGCAGCGGATGCTCGCCGGTGCGGTCGTGGAACTTGCCGCCCTCGCCGAGGCCCGGGTGCGGCACGGGCTTGCTCACCGCAGGGACCTCGGGGGCGTCCGACGCGTTGCGCACGTCGGTGATGTCGATTTTCCGGGCGTCGTCGCGCCGCAGCGTCAGCTCGTAGCCGTGAATGCGCACCTCAAGCGGGTCGCCCATCGGCGCATGCTTCACCATGGTCACGTCGGCCAGCGGAATGATGCCCATATCCAGAAAGTGCTGCCGAAGCGACCCCTCGCCGCCCACGGCAGCCACCGTGGCCGTGCTGCCGATCGGCAGATCGTTTAGCGTTGTCAACGCGTCTCTCCTCGCGCCGGCAGGACGACCCCTTCGCCCCACCGCAGTTGCTCGTCTAGTGTTCGAGAACCATGGTACCGCGAAACGCCCCGTTCCGCACGCAAAAGTTTTCCATGGTGAACGTCAGGAGCGATCCCCGTCCACGAGGTCGATGAGATCTTGACGGCTGTGCACGTCCATCTTCTTGTACACGCTGCGCAGATGGCTCTGCGTCGTGTTGAGCGACACGTAATGGAGCTCGGCGATGCGCTTGGCGCTGTAACCCTTGAAAAACAGGTACGCCGTCTCGCGCTCGCGCTTCGTCAAGTCGAAGCGCGCCGCGATCTCGTCGAAACGAAGCTCGTCGTCCGTCTCATCGGCCTCGCCTTCGGTACCCTCCGCCACTTCGTCGCGCACGCCCTCGTTCAGTCCCTTCAACGCAAGCGAGCTCATGATCAAAAACGTCGACACGGCGATGGTGGCACCGGCAGCAAGCGCAAGCACGCCGATCCAGCTTTCGGCAGAAGCGCTCACCGCGAGAAACGCCGCGGGCAGCACACCGTATCCCACCAGGTAGGAAACCGTTTCGGGCACCACGAGCAACAGCAGGATGGCCCGCCCCGCATCGTCGCGGCGCGTGCAGGCCACCACGATGAACATGAACAGCTCGAGACACGTTTTCGCCGCGGCAATCGTGCCCAGCCCGAACTGAAACGCCGAGGGAGAATCGGGGAACAGGAACAGGATGACGAGCCCCGACACCACGCCGCCCACCAACACCGCCCAGCCCAGGAACGCGAAGCGGCTCATACCCGCGGCGAACAGGCACACCGACATGATGACCGCCAACTCGGCAACCGTGATGAAGTGCTTGACGTACAGCGTGGAGCCGTCGCTTCCCACGTACAGCAGATCGCTCACGCCCTTGATGCATACGATAAGGGCAAGCAGCAGCACAAGCACGGCCACCACGCTTCTCGGCACCTGCGCTGCGACGCTCCCCTGCTCGTTCGCGGGTGCGCCCGGCACGGACGACGCAGCCTCAGGGTCAGCCTCGCGCACGCGCGGT
Source organism: Eggerthella sinensis (assembly GCF_003339815.1). Taxonomy (GTDB): domain Bacteria; phylum Actinomycetota; class Coriobacteriia; order Coriobacteriales; family Eggerthellaceae; genus Eggerthella; species Eggerthella sinensis. The sequence goes on along the minus strand of NZ_PPTT01000027.1, from coordinate 50,353 downwards.
GCGAACAGCAGGCAGAGCGCCGAGCACGCCGGCGAGATGACCACGAGCGCTTCGAACCGGGGGATCTGCAGGGAAAACGCCAGCGACACGACGAAGCTCGCCAGCGAGGAAAGGCACAGCACGTACACGAGCCGCTTCGGGTCCTGTCGGGCCACGAGGCGGCACACGCGCACCCAGGCAACGCTTTGCAGCACGAAAGCGAACGACAGCACCACCAGCGTCAGGCCGTCGAGACCGATATGAACCGGCGTGAGGGGCGCATCCGCGCCCTTGAGAACCACCATCGCACACGACAGCAACGACGAGAGCAAACCAACGCCCACCACGAACGGCGTCCGCGCCGCACGTGCACCGCGGGCTCCCGCAATCAGCAAGAGCAATCCGAACACAAGCGTCACCGCGTAGAACAGCGTGACGGGAGACACCGTCGACGCGGCGTCGAACGGCACGAGCGCCGAAGCGTACGAGGGCAGCATGTTCGCAAGGTTGGTGTAGCGAAACAGCTGCCAGAAAAACGCCATACCCAAGCCCACCGCGACGAGCGCGCGACGATCCTGCGCCGTCGGCCGCGCGGCGCCTTGATGCTCCCCTGCCATCGTCCGCCCCCTTTCGCATCCTCCGTCTTGCAGTATAGCGAAAGTCCCTCCGCACGGCAGCACGCATGCGGCACCGAAACGGCCCGTCACACCCGAATTCATCACTCAGTGATGAGGCCCCGCACGCGATCCATCACTCAGCGAGGAAGACGAGCGGAGCCTCGGCAACGACAATCGTCTCAGAGTTCAACACCCGAAGGAGGAAACCATGAACGATCAAGAAGCCATCCCGAGCGAGGGGAACGCATTCAGCAGGAGGAGCTTCGTGCAGGGCGTCGCCAGCATCGCCGGGCTCGGCATCCTGGGAGCGGGCGGCGTCTTCTCGCTCGCCGGCTGCACGCCGGGCAAGGCCGAGGCCAAGGGCGCGGTCAGCTTCACGCCGGGCACCTACACCGCCGCAGGCGCGGGCAAGCACGGCGACGTGACCATCGAGGCCACGTTCAGCGAAACGAGGATCGAAGCCATCAAGGTGGTCTCCCATGCCGAGACCGACGACATCAGCTACGTTCCGCTCAATGTTTTACCGCAGGTCATCATCGAATCCCAAAGCGTTTCGGTGGATACGGTATCGGGCGCAACCCTCTCGTCGCAGGCAATCATCACCGCCGTGTCGGACGCCGTCAAGCAGGCGGGCGCTTCGCCGAAAGACCTTCCCGATTTCGACGCTTCCGCATTCGAGCAGCACATGACAGCGGGCACCTACACCGGCGAAGCGTACGGCAAGTGGAAAGCGGGCAGCATCGAGGGCGAGCGCTTCGGCTGCCCGGCCGTCATCGAGCCGCTGACCGTGGACGTGACCGTCGACGAAACCAGCATCAAGAGCGTCGAGGTAACCTCGTGCTCCGATACCCCGGGCTTCTTCGAGCCGGCGGTGGAACGTATGCCGCACGACATCGTGGAACGCCAATCGCTGCTCGTCGACACCGTCACCGGCGCCACGCTCACCGCCGCGGCCATTTCCGCCGCATGTGCGAAAGCGCTCGAGCAAGCCGGCGCCACCATGGCGGGCTTCGCGAAAGCCACGCCCCGCGTCGAGAACGAGGAGGCGTACGATGCCGACCTCTGCATCGTCGGCGCCGGTGCAGCCGGATCGACGGCCGCGCTCAAGGCCGTCGAAGAAGGACTCTCGGTCGTCATCCTGGAAAAGACCGCGCGCATCTCAGGCGAGGGCTCGTGCGCCACGGGCGCGCTCGCCGTGGGAAGCAAGCTCGACGAGGCCGTAGGCAACCACGTGACGGTGGACGAGGTGTTCACGTCCATGATGGACTACTATTATTGGCGCACCGACGCGAGCCTCACGTACAACGTGTTGTCCCACTCCGGCGAGATGATCGACTGGCTGCAAGACCATTGGGAGCAAACCGGCCAGAAGGGTTTCTCGGCGCCGAAGGCCACCAGCGGCACGAGCATCGCGCACGACTACGGGAAGGGTCGCGAGAAGTTCCAGGTGCTCTGGGACACGTTCATCACTCCCGCCGGGGCCACCCTGCTCATGAGCACGAAAGCCGAGGAGCTCATCGTCGAGGACGGCGCCGTCGCCGGCGTGAGAGCCACCAAGCAGGACGGCACTGCCGTGACCGTGCATGCTCGCAGCGTTCTCGTATGCACCGGAGGGTTCGGCGGCAACCCCAGCATGCAGCGCGAGATACTGGGGACGTCCGACTTCTACCTGAACGGCGTTGCCAGCAACACCGGCGACGGCATTGCCATGTGCCGCCAGGAAGGCGCCGTGCTGTCCAACGACGTCTCGCCGCACCTTGCGGAGTTCTGCAGCAACGACGTGCTCGACTTCTACGCCGGCTACATGAAGTTCCTCAACCAAGCCGGGTTCCTCATGCTCGACCCCTCGGGCAACCGCTACATGAACGAGACGTTCTGCATCACGCACGCGCTGGCACGCGGCGCCTCGGGCATGCGACGCGTCGGGTCGAGCTACATCATCTTCACCCAAGCCGATTTCGACAAGCTGCTCACGAGCGGCGTGCACGACGTGCTCGGCGAGGATATCATCGCCGAGTACAAGATGCGCGAACGCATCCTCGTGCCGTCGTACTACACGCTGCAAGACGAGATGGACGCCGCCATCGCGCACGGGCAGGCGTGGAAGGCCGACACGCTCGAGGAGCTTGGCGAACAGGCCGGGTTCGATCCCACGACGTACGAGCGTACCCTGTCCGACTACCAGGCGGTCATCGCTTCGGGAACCGACACCCTGTTCGGCAAGCGATCCGAGCTGCTGCACCCGCTCGACGAGGGCCCCTTCTACGCCGTGCGCGTGGTCTCGCCCATCGACGGCACGTACAACGGCATCAAGGTGAACGACCATCTGCAAGCCATCGGCAAGGACAACGTGCCGTCCCCGGCCGGCCTGTTCGTGGCCGGACAGGACAGCGGCGGATACTTCTCCTACCCCTATACCGACTACGTGGGAGCCACGTGCGGCTACGCCTTGACCAGCGGCATGATGGCGATCGAGTACATCAAGGAATATTTGGGAAAGTAGCGCATGGCTCCCCTCATCGCGAACAAATGTTTCACGTGAAACATCGTGCGGAAGGCGCCCGGGCATAGAAAAAGCGGAGGGAATAGGGGGGATTCCCTCCGCTTGCAAGCGCGACGGATAGCCAGACGAGAGGAGCTTCCGCCGCCGGGTAAGCATTTCGGCAGTCGATCGCGGTGCGCGCTGCGCTTCGTGGTCCGCGCTTGGTGCGTGGAACCTGGTGCTTGCGTCGCGCCCATCGCCCGGTTCGGTTGCCCTCCCCGTCCGCTTTGCGTTTCGCTCGCTCCGCTTTCGATGAAAGTTATACTAAGCTAACACCTCACGGCATGCAACCGAAGTTAACCTAGGCATACAATTTCTTCACAATCGGCATCGTACACGTGCCGAGCCTTTAAGGAATCTTTGAAAACGCTCCGTATTCTGTATCCATCGACCAGAACAGGAGCTCCCCCCATGACCATCATCACCCGCACGCTCGCCACCCTGCTCGCTACCGTCGTCATCGCCTTCGGCAGCCTGGCCGGCTGCACGGCGCAGGGCGACAACCTGATGCCCTGCGCCCTCGATCCCTCAAACGCCGCACGCTTCTACGGAGAAGTCCGCGCCCTCGCGGACACGGACTTCTCTCAAGCCATCGCCGTCGAAGTGGACGGCGTATTCTATCAAGCGTTTGCCCGCTAGGCCGCCGGCCCTACCCGTTCTGGGCGCGCAGCCCCTCGAGGTCGCCTTCGAGCGGCAGGGGGCCGTCGAGCTCCACCTCGTCCGCGTCGTCGGCGCCGAAGGCGTCCTCATGCCCCGGCAGGATCATGTTCAGCACGATGCCCACGATGGAGCCCACCGCCAAGCCGGACAGCGAGATGGTGACCTCGCCCACGGGCACGACGATGGCACCGGCGGTGCTGTACGCAATGCCGAGCGACAGCACGAGGATGAGCGCCGCGATCAACACGTTGCGGCTCTTCATGAAGTCGACGTGGTTCTCCACGAGGTTGCGGATGCCCACGGCGGAAATCATACCGTACAGCACGAGCGACACGCCGCCGATGACGCAAGCCGGCATGGCCGCGATGACCGCCGCGAACTTCGGGCAGAACGAGAACGCGATGGCGAACAGCGCCGCAATGCGGATGACGCGCGGGTCGAACACCTTCGTGAGCGCGAGCACGCCCGTGTTCTCGCCGTACGTGGTGTTCGCCGGCGCGCCGAACAGCGACGCGAAGATGGTGGCCAGGCCGTCGCCGAGCAGCGTGCGGTGCAGGCCGGGCTCGGCGATGTAGTTGCGGTTGCAGGTGGAGCTGATGGCGGACACGTCGCCGATGTGCTCGATCATCGTGGCGAACGCGAGCGGCATGATGGTGATGATGGCCGTGATGGCCAGACCGGTGTCGAAGTTCGCCCCGAAAATGGAGAACACCGTATCGTTCCACGTGAACGGCATGCCGATCCAGGCGGCCTCGGCAACGCCCGTGAAGTCGACGGCGCCCGCGGCGGAGGCCACGACGTAGGAGCCCACCACGCCCAGCAGGATGGGGATGATCTTGATCATGCCCTTGCCCCAGATGTTCGCGATGACGATGATGGCGATGGCCACAAGCGCGATGGGCCAGTTCGTCGACGCGTTCGTGATGGCCGAGCTGGCCAGGATGAGGCCGATGGAGATGACGATGGGCCCGGTGACCACGGGCGGGAAGAAGCGCATGACGCGCGTCGGGCCGAACACCTTGAACAGCGCCGACAGCACGAGGTACAGCAGGCCCGCGCAGGCCACGCCCAGGCAGGCGTAGGGCAGCAGGTCGGCCTCGCCGTTCGGCGCGATGGCCGCGTAGCCCGCGATGAACGCGAACGACGAGCCGAGGAACGCGGGCACCTTCCCCTTCGAGATGAAGTGGAACAGCAGCGTGCCCAGGCCGGCGAACAGCAGCGTTGCCGAAACGGACAGGCCGGTCAGCGTCGGCACCAGGATGGTGGCGCCGAACATGGCGAACATGTGCTGCAGCCCGAACAACGCCATTTTCGGCTTGCCGAGCGTGCGTGCATCGTAGATTGCTTCCGGGCTGTCTTGAGCCCCCATCGTCGGCGTCGCTTTGCTCTCGCTCACGTGATACCCCTTGTCTTGTCGAGCCTTCGCCTGATCGGCCGCCCGACCCCAGGAGCACCCGGGCTAACCGGTAGTATTTTGCCACAAGACGGGGCGCCGTGCGGCATCAATGCCGACGAGACGCCTTACTTTTCGCCCGGGAACCCCCGCCGGACGGCCCGCCCGCCGTCGGGCGCCCCTTCCCCGCCGGCTTCGAGCCCGGCTTGCCCGCGGGTTTGCCCGGCTTCGCACCCGGCTTCCCCGCCTTCGGCGCGGGCTTGCTCGGACGGGCGTTCTTCCCGCTCGACGCGGGCTTCCGCCCACCGGCTCCCTTGCCGCCGGGAGCGCCCTGCCCCTGCGGGCGCAGCAGGCACTTCGGGCCGAATCCCACCAGATCCATGCGTCCCGCACGCCGCAGCGCCTCCAACACGAGCTCGCGGTTCTTCGGATCGCGGTACTGGATGAGCGCGCGCTGCAGCGCCTTCTCGTGCGGGCTCTTCGGCACGTACACGGGTTGCATGGTGCGCGGATCGACGCCCGTGAAGTACATAGCTGTGGACATGGTGGAGGGCGTGGGGTAGAAGTCCTGCACCTGCTCGGGCATGTAGCCCAAGTCGCGGCAGTATTCCGCCAGCTCGATGGCCTCGTCGAGGGTCGAACCCGGGTGCGACGACATAAGGTACGGCACGAGGTACTGCTTCATATCCAGCTGCTCGTTGATGCGCGCGTAGCGCTCGGAGAAGCGCTGGTACACGAGGTTGCGCGGCTTGCCCATCACCGACAACACGGCGTCGGACACGTGCTCGGGCGCCACTTTCAGCTGGCCGCTCACGTGGTGGGCACACAGCTCCCGCAGAAACGTCTCGCCGTTCTCGCGATCGGCCAGCGCGTAATCGAAGCGGATGCCCGAACGCACGAACACCTTCTTCACGCCCGGCAGCTTGCGCAACCGACGCAGCAAGCCCAGGTAGTCGCTGTGATCGGCGTTCATCTGCTTGCAGGGCTCGGGGTACAGGCAGCGCTTGTTCGGGCACGCGCCGTGGGTGAGCTGCTTGGCGCAGGCGGGCGCGCGGAAGTTCGCGGTCGGGCCGCCCACGTCGTGGATGTAGCCCTTGAAATCGGGCTCGTCGATGATGAGCCGCGCCTCGTCCACGAGCGAGTCGTGGCTGCGCGTCTGCACGATGCGCCCCTGATGGAAGGTGAGCGCGCAGAACGAGCATTCGCCGAAACACCCGCGGTTGCTCGTCAGGCTGAACTTCACTTCCTTGATAGCCGGAATGCCGCCGGCGGCCTCGTACATCGGGTGGTAGGTGCGCGCGTACGGCAGGCGGTACACCGCGTCCATCTCGGCCTGCGTGAGCGGCGCGGCCGGCGGGTTCTGCACGACGAACTCGTGGTCGGAGTACGGCTCGACCAGGCGCTTGCCGGTGAACGGATCGCTGTTGCGATACTGCACGGCGAAGCTGCGCGCGTACTCCAGCTTGTCGTCCTGCATGGCGGCGAACGACGGCAGCGTCTCGGCGTCGTAGACGTGCTCGAGCGACGCGGCACGAAACACCGTGCCGTCGATGAACGTGAGGTCTTCAACCGCGAGCCCGGCGTTGAGCGCATCGGCGATCTCGACGACGGAATGCTCGCCCATGCCGTACGACACGAGGTCGGCGCCCGCATCCAACAGGATGGAGCGCTTGAGCTTGTCGGACCAGTAGTCGTAATGCGCGAGGCGCCGCAGGCTCGCCTCGATGCCGCCCAGGATGATGGGGGTCTTCTTGTACGTGCGCCTGATGAGGTTGCCGTACACGACGGCCGCATGGTTCGGGCGCTTCCCCGCCTCGCCGCCGGGCGAGTACGCGTCCGTGCGGCGGCGCTTCTTCGCCACCGAGTAGTGGTTCACCATGGAGTCCATGTTGCCGCTCGACACGAAGAACCCCAGCCGGGGCTCGCCGAACACGGTGACCGACGCAGTGTCGTTCCAGTCGGGTTGCGCGATGACGCCCACCTTGTAGCCGTTCGCCTCGAGCAACCGCGTGATGATGGCCATGCCGAAGGACGGATGATCGACGTACGCGTCGCCCGACACGAACACGAAATCGACCTGCTCCCAGCCGCGCTCAAGCATCTCCTCGCGCGTCACCGGCAAAAACGCCGCGTCCATGGCACCCACCTTCCCGTCTTGGTTGTCGCTTCGAGTCTACCTTAACGCAGCAAGGCCTCCGCAGCACAATGCCGCGGAGGCCCAAAATCGCACAACAACCAGCGGTACGAACGCGCTCAGCCCTGCATCGGCGGCTGCCCGTACGGCGGCTGCTGCGTGGGCGGTTGCGCGAACTCGAACGGCATCGGGTCGTCCTGCCCGCGCCACGACGGCACGTCGAACTGACGCGTCCAGTAGCCGAGCGCACGCACGAGCATCATCTCGACGAACACGCTCATGACCATAGCAAGCACGCAGTAGAGCGCCACCAGCACCAGCACCACGCCGCTCGTTGCGGCAATGACGCCCCACACGGCGGCGTCGGGATGCGACGCCTGTAGGTTCATGTTGCCGCCCGTCATCATAAAGCCCACGAACAGCCCGATCAGGATGATGAAGAACATGAGGATGGACGCGATGATGCCGATGCCGATGCTCAGCAGGATCACCATGCCCAAGATGCGCACGAGCCCGCCGAAGTCGTGGCGCATCATGGCCCAGATCTTGTTGAACTGGAAACCGGCGCCCAAGCGGCCGTACACGCTCATGCGCATGGAACCCACCCACGAGAACAGCGTCGCGAAGAACGCGGCCGCCATGATGACGAGGGAGAAGATCGTGGTCGACAATCCCACGGCCAGGAAGATGCCCCCATGGGAGCGCCCCGACCAGGCCGTGCCCACGCCCGTGACGACGCCCCACACCACTTCGAGCACCCACGGTGCCAGCATGCAGACGAAGCCGATGACCAGCACGAAGAACCCGCGGCTGTACAGCTTGCCGTCTTCGTTGCCGAAGATGTGCTTCGGCAGGGGCGAATGCACGTTCCAGGCGATGTCGCGCGCCCACCCGTACAGGTAGCCCGCGACCACGATCCATCCGAAGATGGGAATAAGGCTGATCAGCGACAACAGGACAAGTTTGCCGAACCAACCGGGAGAATTCTTGATGTCGTGCCAAGCGGCGCTGAAGTAACCGGTTTGCATAGTGACCTTCTTCTCGTTCGTGTTTGGCACTTACTATAAGCGCGGCCCTGCGCCAGCGTACGTTTCGTTGCCATTCCGTCAGTAAGGTGCAATAGACCTGAACAGAGAGAGACCCCCAGCATCTGGGGGTCTCTCGGAATCAAGCAGATTCGATAGTCGTCAGACCAGCGAAACCAAGTTACTTGATGGTGACGGCAGCGCCGGCTTCCTCGAGCTTGGCCTTGACTTCCTCGGCCTTGTCCTTGTTCACGCCCTCCTGGATGGCCTTCGGAGCGCTCTCGACCAGTTCCTTGGCCTCCTTCAGGCCCAGGCTCGTGATCTCGCGGACAACCTTGATGACAGCGATCTTGTTGTCGCCAAAGCCCTCGAGCACGACGTCGAACTCGGTCTGCTCTTCAGCAGCAGCGGCCTCGCCGGCCGGAGCGGCAGCCATCGCCACGGGGGCGGCGGCGGAAACGCCAAACGTCTCCTCGATGTCCTTCACCAGTTCAGAAGCCTCGAGCAGGGACATCTCCTTGAGGGCCTCAATGATCTCTTCGCGAGTAACAGCCATGTTCGTTTCCTTTCAAAGTGGTCGGGCCTTCCCGACCGGTATATTCATTCGTTATGCGGCAGCGCTCGTCACGCCGCCGTTGCTGCATTTACGCAGCGTCCTTCTGATCGGCCACAGCCTTCGTGACCTGTGCCAGACCGCGCGGCACGCCGTTGAGCGCGACAGCGAGGCCACGGGCGACACCGGAAATAGCGCCGGCGATCTGAGCAAGCAGCTCTTCGCGAGACGGCAGCGAAGCGATAGCCTCCACCTGTGCGGCAGAAACCTCTTCACCTTCCATCAAGCCACCCTTGATCTCCAGGTTCTGGTTGGTCTTGGCGAACGTCTTCACGGCCTTCGCGGCAGCAGCCACGTCGGTACCGGCGAACACGAATGCGCTCGGACCCTCCAGCATCGTGTCGAGCGTGGGCAGGTTCGACTCTTCCAGTGCGATGTGCATGAGGGTGTTCTTGTACACCTTCAAGGTCGCGCCAGATTCGCGGACGGCCGCGCGCAACGCCTGGATGTCTTTCACCGTCAGGCCGCAGTAGTCCACGACCCACACAGCGGAAACGCCCTCCAGATCTTCCTTGATCTTGGTAAGCATCTCTTGATTCTTTGCGTTGGGCATGTAGTACACCTCCTTCTTCTCAAACTCGGGTTCCGCCCCTTGCGGGTGGGATCGTCGCTTGAGAACAAGAAACGACCCCCGCCGTCTCTCAACAGCAGGGGTCGTCAAAGCGCGAAACTTATCAGAACCACCTCGGCGGGCCGCATTCCTGCGATTAAACCTCACGGTACCAACTGTCTTGGGCAGCGGAACAATCTAATGTCCATGCTTCCGAAGAAGCAACTGTCTTATTGTATCCCTTCAGCGATGGGTGTCAAGCGTTTCGAGCGCTCTTTTTGCCCCCCCCTTATGGCGCGGCAGGGGCGCTTCCTCCCCCTTATGGCGCGGCAGGGGCGCACGGGTCCGCACGTCAAAGGCCGCGCCGATCGCACGCCACAAGCGTAACGAATCGGCGCGGCCCTCTCTCACAAACCGCCTATCACTCCCCGCGCCAAAGAGCGGGGATCACCCATCGTTCCCCCGCCAAAGGGCGGAGGGAGCGTCCATCACCCCCGCGCCAAAGGGCGGGGGCGTCGAACCTATACGGTGTTGCCCTTGGCGTCGGCGGTGGCTTCGGCTTCTTTCTCGGTTTCCTTGGCGGAGCTTTCGGCTTCACCGGTGTTCTTGCCGGTCGTGCTCGGCTTTGCGCTGAGGATCTCTTCGACGGGGCTCGTCGGCTCGGCCTCGACGTACTTGAACGAGATGGTGTCGCCTTCCTTGTACCCGACGATCTCGATGAGGCCCGGCAGCGCGAAGTCGTAGATGCCATCGCCCTCGGCAAGCGTCACGTAGAAGTGCGAGTTGCCCTCCACCACCGCTTGCGCGATGTGGTCGATGGTGCCCTGCATCTCAAGCGAGCCGATATCGCCGGCGTCGCCTGCGGCCACGCCGTTCGTGGCAAGCAGCGCCTGGTAGGCCTTCTGGCACTCGGCCACGGTGTTGCCCACGGCCACGTTCTGGTAGCGCTGGATGTCGAGCATGGCGAACTGCTTCACCAACCCCGCATCGTCCTTCAACGCCATGAAGTACGTCGGCTGTCCGGACACGTTGATGAGCAGCGGGAACGTTGCCTGATAGCGCAGGTTCTGCACCTGGCCCTCGGCCGACTGCATGGCCGATTCCTCGGTGGCGCCCGCCACCGAGTAGAAGTGCGACTCGGCCGTGCGCTGGTTGATCAGCACGAAGCCCACGATGGAGTTGTCCGCCGTGGCCGAGGTCACGCCCGTGTACACCCACACGTCGTCGTCCTTGGCGATGTAGTTGTAGCCCAGGTTGCCATCGGTGCCCGGCGTGGTCTGCACGACGCCCTGCTGACCGAGGAACGAGTTCAGCCAGCCGTCCTTGTACTTGCCGGACCAGTTGTACTGCTCAAGCAGCAGATCGGTGGGATACGCATGGTCCACCCACTGCGGCACGTCCTCGATGGCCAGGTCCTGCGTCTCGCCCGTGGTGGCATCCACCATGACCACGCGCTGGATGGTGGTGCCGCCGAACAGGCCGATGGTGCGCGACTGCACGGGGCAGATCCACCACGGATGGCCGTCGTCGTCGATCTCGAACGACTTCTGGTCGAACATGTAGAACGGGTAGCTCAGCTGCACGTGACGGTCGATGTTGCGCGCGAGCGGCTCGGACTCCGAGTAGTGGATGGGGTTGTCGTCGAGGCGCACGATTTCCGCATCCTGAGTGGTCATGTTCACGAGCGCGTACGCCGGGATGCCGCCGTCGCGGTTCGTGAACCACTTGAACAGGTCGGCGTAGCTCAGCGGGCTCACGCGCACCGGCGCACCCTGGTAGTTGATCTGGCTGTACAGCGGCGATATCTCGAACTGGCTGACGAAGTCGGGGATGGAGCCCATCTCGCGGTTGCCCAACAGCACGGCCGAAGCGCGGTCGATGACGGGGATCTCCGAGTAGTTCACCTCTTTGATGTCGTCGGCGAACGTCTCGGTTTCCGTCTGCAGCACGTTGGCGTACTTCTCGGCGTTGCCCGGGAACACGGACAGCGACGCCACCGCGCCCAGCACGCCGATCACGGCAACGAGCACCGGCAAGAACGACGCCCACTTGAACGCCTTGGCCTTGCCCGCGTTCGGCTCCACCTTGCCCGAGCCCGTGCGGTAGCTGTGCGACTTGCTCCAGAACAGCAGGAACAGCGGCAACAGGATGAACACCGCGACGAACATCCAGGTGTCGGTGCTGTGGATGTTGATAGGCGGATGGAACCACCAATAGGCTGCGAGCCCGATGACGATGATGACGATGGCGGCCACGATGAGGGCGCGCTTGCCCCACGACGCCATGCGGTCGGCGAACGGGATTTCCACGTTCACGTGCGGCGGCTGGGAACCTCCCCCGTTGCCCGAACGTCCCGCGCCTTCATGCGGAGCCTCGCTGTCGGCATCGAACCGACCGTCGACGTTGACCCCTGATTGCTTGAGCGCTTCGATCAGCGCATCGAAACCGGATGTCTGTTTCACGGCATCCCTTCCAATCTCTCCCACCAATAAAAGTACTACTATACACCAAAGCGCCCGATTGCTCAGAGCAACCGGGCGCCGCCGTTACCTTCTCTTTACACAACAATCCCGCCGCGATTCGCGCAAAGCGCGAAAACAACCTCGCCGGCTGGCGCTCGTGCGTCAGCCGATCAGCTGACGCAACACAAAGGGCAAAATGCCGCCGTGCTCGTAGTAGCGTCCTTCGGTGGGCGTGTCCACGCGCACGGTTGCCTTGAACGACACCGTCGTGCCGTCGGCGCGCTCGGCCACCACGTCGGCTACGCGCGGCGCGGGCAGGCCTTCCGAGAAGTCGATGGGCGCCACGGTATAGCGCTCCGACCCGTCGAGACCCAAGGTCTCGGCGCTCTCCCCTTCTTGGAACTGCAGCGGCAGGATGCCCATGCCGATGAGGTTCGACCGATGGATGCGCTCGAAGCTCTCGGCGAACGCGGCGCGGATGCCCAGCAGCGCCGGGCCCTTCGCCGCCCAGTCGCGCGACGAGCCGCTGCCGTACATCTTGCCCGCCACCACCACGAGCGGCACGCCGGCAGCCTCGTAGTCCATGGCCGCGTCGAACAGCGGCAGCACTTCGCCCGTGGCGAAGTCGCGCGTCCAGCCGCCCTTCTTCCCCTCGGCCAGCTTGTTCTGCAGCTTCACGTTGGCGAATGTGCCGCGCATCATCACCTCGTGGTTGCCGCGACGCGCGCCGTACGTGTTGAAGTCGGCCGGCGTCACGCCGCGCTCCTCGAGGTAGCGCGCCGCCGGGGAATCGGCCGCGATGGAGCCGGCGGGCGAGATGTGGTCGGTGGTGATGAAATCGCCCAGCAGCGCGAGCGCGCGGGCCGCTTCGATGGGCACGGGCGCGGAAGGCTCGCGGCCCATGCCGTCGAAGTAGGGCGCACGGCGCACGTAGGTGGATGCGTCGTCCCAGGTGAACGTGTCGCTCGCCTCGCTGCCGAGCGCCTGCCAGGCGGCGTCGCCGTCGTAGAGGCCGCGCGTGCCCTCCTCGTAGAGCGCACGGTCGACATGCGCCGCAACGAGCGCGGCGATCTCCTCGTCGGTCGGCCAGATGTCGGCCAGGTAGACGGGCGTCCCGTCGGCACGCGTGCCCAGCGCGTCGTGCTCGAGATCCACGTCCATGGTGCCCGCCAAAGAGTAGGCGATCACCGTCGCCGGGGCGGCCAGGTAGTTCTGCGACACGTCGGGCGAGATGCGGCCCTCGAAGTTGCGGTTGCCCGACAGCACGCTGGCCAGCTCGATATCCTCCGCAACAGCGTGCATCTCGTCGCGGATGGGGCCCGAGTTGCCGATGCAGCTCATGCAGCCGAAACCGCACGTGTAGAAGCCCAGGGCGCGCAGGCCGTCCAGCAGCCCGGCGCGCTCGAGCAAGAGCTCGGTTGCCTTGCTGCCGGGCGCGAGCACGCACTTCACCCACGGCGCGGGCGTCAAGCCGGCATCCGCGGCCTTCTTCGCCACGAGGCCCGCCGCCAGCATCATGGACGGGTCGGTGGCCGTCGTGCAGCTGGTGACCGCCGCGATGGCCAGCGCGCCATGGGTGAGCTCGGCAGCTTCGCCGCCCAGGTCGACGGTCACGTGCTGCTGCAGGTCGAGCCCGCGCTCGGCGCACACGGCGCGGAAACGCTCCTGAGCTTCGGCGAGCGGGATGCGGTCGTGCGGGCGCGACGGGCCGGCGATGGAGCGCTGCACCGCGCCCAGGTCGAACTCGATGACCTCGGCGTACGTGCGCGCGGGAGCGGCGGGGTCGTTCCAGAAGCCCTGCGCCTTCGCGTAGGCTTCCACGAGCGCCACCTGCTCCTCCGAGCGGCCGGTGAGGCGCAGGTACGCGAGCGTCCGATCGTCCACCGGGAACAGCGTGCAGGTGCTGCCGTACTCGGGCGTCATGTTGGAGATGCACGTGCGCTGCGTGGCGCTCAAGCTCGCAAGGCCGGGGCCGAAGCATTCCACGAAGCAGCCGACGACGCCCTTCGAGCGCAGGATCTGCGCGAACGTCAGCGCCACGTCCATGGCGCACACGCCTTCGCCCAGCTCGCCGGTCAGGCGCACGCCCACCACCTTCGGCACGAGCGTCGTGATGGGCTGGCCGAGCGCCGCGGCCTCGGCCTCGATGCCTCCCACGCCCCACCCGAGCACGCCGATGCCGTTGGCCGTGGGCGTGTGGCTGTCGGTGCCCACGAGCGTGTCGAAGTACGCCGTGCGCCCATCGCCGTCGGTCTCGGAGGTCATCGCCACGTGTGCGAACTGCTCGATGTTGAGCTGATGGCAGATGCCCGCTCCTGGCGGCACGATGCGCACGTTCTCGAAGGACTCCTGCGACCACTTCAAGAAGTCGTAGCGCTCCTTGTTGCGCGAGAATTCCAGGTCCATGTTCTGCTGCAGCGCGCCCGCGCAGCCGGCCACGTCGGCAATCACCGAGTGGTCGATCACGAGGTCGCACGGAATCTGCGGGTTGATCTTCGTCGGATCGCCGCCCAGCTCGGCGCAGGCCTCGCGCATGACCGCGAAGTCCACGAACACGGGCACGCCCGTGAAGTCCTGAAACAGCACGCGCGCCGGCGAGAACTCGATCTCGCTGCCCACCGCGCCCGCACGGCCCGCTTCCACGATGCGCGCGGCCAGCTCTTCGGCCAACGCAGGGTCCTCGACGTTGCGCAGCACGTTCTCGAGCAGCACCGTCAGCGAGTACGGCAGCTCTCCGGAGCCGGGAACGGTCGAAACCGGGTAGTAGGTGTACGATGCGCCGTCGACGTCGAGCGTCGAAGCGAACCTGCTGTTCTCTTGCGTCATTACCTCTCCTTAGTCCAACGTTACGATAGCCGCGATGAGGGCATCGGTGAATTCCGTACAGCTTGCCGCCGGCCGATCCGAGCGGGTTGTTCTGCGAATGTCGCCCGTGAGGTGCGCTCCCTCGGCGTACACGAGGCGCACCGCACGGCGGATGCGCTCCGCCGCGTCGCATGCGCCCAGATGGTCGAGCATCATGGCGGCCGAGAGAATCTCGGCGGTGGGGTTGGCCTTGTTCTGGCCGGCGATGTCGGGGGCCGAGCCGTGCACGGCCTCGAACACGGCGTACTCGTCGCCGATGTTCGCGCCCGGCGCGATGCCGAGCCCGCCCACGAGGCCCGCGGCCAAGTCGCTCGCGATGTCGCCGTACAGGTTCGGGAACACCACCACGTCGAACGGGGTGGGGTCCACCACGAGGTTCATGCAGCACGCGTCGATGATGCGGTCCTCGAACGCCACCTCGCCCGCATACTCCGCCGCCACCTCGCGCGCGACACGCAGGAACAGGCCGTCGGAGTGCTTCATGATGTTGGCCTTGTGCACCGCCGTCACGAGCGAGCGCCCGTGCTTCCGCGCGTACTCGAACGCGTAACGCACGATGCGATCGGACCCCGTCACCGAGACGGGCTTGATGGAAATGCCGGAGTCGGGGCGGATGGAGCCCGCACCCTCCTCCTCGCAGAACGCGATGAGCTTGCGCGCGGCTTCCGACCCCTCTTCGAATTCGATGCCCGCGTACAGGTCCTCGGAGTTCTCGCGCACGATGACGAGGTCCACGCCGTCGTAGCGTCCGCCCGCTCCGGGGATGGACAGCACGGGGCGCAGGCACACGTACAGGTCGAGCGCCTTGCGCAGGGCCACGTTCACGCTGCGGAACCCTGTTCCCACCGGCGTGGTGATAGGGCCCTTGATGGCCACCTTCGTGCGCTTGACCGCTTCGATGGTGGCCTCGGGCAACGGCGTGCCGTACTCGTCCATGAGATGCGCGCCGGCTTCGGCCACTTCCCATGCGATGTCGGCCCCGCTCGCTTCCACCACGCGCTGCATGGCCGCCGACGTCTCCGGCCCGATGCCGTCACCGGGTATGAGGGTCACGGTATGGCGGGTCATGGCGCTACTTCTGCACGTTGTCGACGATTTGCTGCGCGCGGCGCTTGAGCGCGCCCTTGCCGTTCGAGGCGTCGAACGCCATGCGCGCGCCCAGCTCGTCCTTCACGGACGGCGCCAGCTTGCCCGCCGAGAAGTCGATGACCGCCGTCAGCATGTCCTGGAACTCAAGGTCGCCGTGGTAGCACTGGATGGCCTCGTCGATGAGGGGCCAGACGCGCTCCGAGCGATTCTCCGTCGTGGAGCCCAGCTTGCAGATGAAGCGCATGGCCGCGAGGCGCACCGGGCCGCTTTCCTCGTCGAACAGGGCCGTCTCGGCACCCGGCACCGCCTTGTCGCAGGCGCGGGAATCGTGATCGACCAGCGTCGTGAGAATGTCGAGGCACTCCCAGCGCGTTTGCGCTTCGGGTCGATTGAGGGCGTCCACCACGGAGGCGCCGAACGGCACCATGAGATCAGGGTGATCCTTGGCGAAGAAGGACAGCGCCGCGGCGGCGTTTTGGCGATCTCGCCTCGACGGCCCCGACAACGCATCCACCAGTTGCTTGAATTTGCGCTCATTGCCGAACGCTTCCTCGGCAATACCCCGTGCGCCCTGAGTCTTTTCGCTCACCAGACCGTTCCTCCGTCCTCATGTGGGAAAACAGATACTCTGCTCCATTGATATTATACCCTTCGCCGCATAAGCCCCCGATTGCAAGCGCAGAATTAACACGACCGACCCAATCGGCCGGACGCGAGGTCGCGCCCACGAAAAAGCGGCAGCCCGAGGGCCGCCGCTTCGAAAGACGATCGTGAGACGCGTGCGCGCGAGGCTACTTCGGCAGCTCGGTGGCCTTGTTGTCGCCCGACTGCAGCTTGCCGATGCCTTCGTCGTACTGCTTCTTGATGTCCTGGATGCGCTGGTCGTACGTGGAATAATCGAACGGCTGGTCCTCGGTGGCGCTGTCGATTTCCGTGTACAGCTCGATATAGGAGTTGAGCGCGTCCTTGAGGTCGTTCGAGCCGTCGACGTACTCCGCCTGGATGTCCTTGAGCGCGTCGGGCACGTCGATGTTGTTCAGGTCGTCGATGGCCTTGAAGGCGTTGTCGGCCTGCGTGCGCATGCCCACCACGTCGCCGCGGGACACCGCGTCGGTGAAGCTCTCGAGACGCGTTTTCAGGTCGTCCATCGACTGGTTGACCTGGGTCATGTACTGGCGATTCTCGGACTGCTGCTGCGTCGCGGCCGTGTCCTGCTGCGCGCACCCGCCCAAAGCGGCAACCATCAAGACGCCCGCGCACACCGCGACCACAGCCTTGACGAATCTCGTATGTTTCATTCCTAACCTGCTCTCTAGCATCTGATATTCGTTGAAGAAGTATAGTACCGGCGCGCGGCCTTATGCTGCAAAGGTGCCGCGGGTGTACCAAAACGGTTGCCTAGTCCACAAATCTAGCGACAAGGAAGCGGTTGAGGGCGTCGGCGTCGGGGTTGGATCAGGGTCAGGATCCGGCTTGGGGTCCGGCGTCGGCGTGGGATCCGGATCCGGCTCAGGATCGGGCGTCGGTGTGGGATCGGGCGTCGGCGTTGGCGTGGGCGAAGGCGTGGGATCGGTTTTGCCTTCGTCCTTCTTGGTGGTGTTGTCGGTGCTCTTCTCGTCGTCCTTGTCGGCATCGTCCTTCGTGTTCGTGTTCTTGTCGGTCGAGCTCGAGGAGTAACCGCCGATCTTGTACGTGGAATCGGAGAAGGTCTTGTACGCCGGATCGGAGGCCGTCGGGAAGTCCTCGGTCGGCTGCCCCTCCAATACGTCCGTCATGAAGTTGCGGAACACGTCGCCCGCACCCACGTGCGCAGGCAGCGTTTCGGCATTGGTGGGATCGCCCAGCCAAATTGCCACCGACATCTGCGGGGTGATGCCGCAGAACGTGATGTCTTTATACAGGGTGGAGGTACCCGTCTTGGCGGCCACCGCCTGGCCGTTCGGCAGCGCGGCTTCCGTGCCGGTGCCGTCGGCGGAGTTCACGACGGTCTTCATGACCTCGGTGGCCGCGTAGGCAACCTCGGGCGAGATGACCTGCTCGCTCTTCGTCTTCGATAGCTCGGTATCGGGCGTGCTGTTGTCCACCACGACCTCGCCCCTCGAGTTCGTGATCGTCTCGATAGGCGTGGGGGTGACGCGTACGCCGCCGTTCGCGATGACCGCGTAGGCGCTGGCCATGTCGAGCATTGTCACGTTCGATTGGCCGAGCGTGAGCGACGGGTTCGCTTCAAGCGTCGAGGTGATGCCCATCTTCTTGGCGGTGGCAATCACCTTGTCGATGCCGAGTGCCATCTCGAGCCGCACGAAGCCCGTGTTCGACGACTTCGCGAACGCGCGCTGGATGCTGATGGTGCCGTAGTTGTTGTTGTCGATGTTCTGCAGCGCATTCGCGCCGGTGTATTCCGTGTTCGGAATGTTCGACGGCGACGAGCAGTCCACCATCGTCTGCGGGTTGATGCCCGCCTCGAGCGCCGCGACGAGCGTGAACACCTTGAAGGACGAACCGCACGGGCGGCCCGGATTCGCCACGCCCACCTCGCCGGTCGCAAGGTTGAGCTTGTTGTTCTCCCAGTCGTCGCCGCCCACCATGGCGCGGATGAAGCCCGTCTCGGGATCGATGGCAACCAACGAACCGTTGATGGCGGGATCGAGCGAATCGCGCTTCTCGCGAATGGCGGCTTCGGCCTCCTCCTGCGTGCTCACGTCGAGCGTCGTCTTGATGGTGAGACCGCCCTTGAAGATTTCGTCCTCGGAGTAGCGGTAGTCGCCGTTCTCGTCCGTGAGGATGGTCTTCACGTAGCTGGCGAAGTACGGGTACTGCTCCATGCCGTCAACCGTGGTTTCGGTCGGATTGGTCTCGAGCGGGGCCGCCTGCGCTTCATCGTGCTCCGCCTGGGTGATGACGCCGTTCGACAGCATGCGGTCGAGCACGACGTTGCGGCGCGCGATGCAGTTCTCGCCGTTGTTGTAGAAGGGGTTGTTGTACGTCGGCGACTGCGGGATGCCGATGAGCGTGGCGGCCTCGACGAGCGTGAGCTCGGAGGCGCTCTTCGAGAAGTAGCGCTGCGCCGCGGCCTCGATGCCGTAGGCGCCCGAGCCGTAGTTGATGGTGTTGAGGTACATGAGCAGGATCTCGTCCTTGGAGTACTGCTCCTCCATCTTCACGGAGAGGTACATTTCGCGCACCTTGCGCTTGAACGAGATGTCGGTCATCTCGTCGGCGAGGATGGTGTTGCGCACGTACTGCTGCGTGATGGTGGACGCGCCCTCTTTGCCCGAACCGGTGAGGTTCACGTACACGGCGCGCGCGATGCCGGCGAGGTCGAAACCGCCGTGCTCGTAGAAGCGCTCGTCCTCGGTGGCAACGGTGCCCTGCTTGACGTAGTCGCTGATCTCGTCGAGTTCGACGGGGTCGCGGTACTCAACCTGGAAGCGCGCGAGCACCGTCGTTCCATCGGAGGCGTATACCACCGACGGCAGCGACGAGTTGAGTTGCCCCGCATCGGAGACGTCGAAGTCGTCGAGGTCGCCGATCCATGACTGCCCGAGGGCGTAGACGCCCGCGCAGCCTGCTGCGATAACGGCCACAATGACCGTGATAACCATGAGAACGCCGATGGACGGATGCTTTTTTTTGATCCCCGGCCGATTCTTTATCGAACGTGAAGCCACGTGTCACCTCCAAAAAAACTTCGCTCATTGTATCATCGGGACGTTGTCCCCCATGAAACAACACAAGTTTGTTGGAAAAAGGTCACAACGAGAAATGCCCGGTCGGAGGCTCAAAACACCGTTGAAACAAGCGGGGTGCGCGCCGTTCGGCCCGCACCCCGCTCCCCCGCGCTCCCCTCCGTATGCGCGGTTGCTACCCCTCGAGCGCCGCCGCGTCGGCCGCGAGCGCTTCCTGCGCAAGCGCCAGCTGCGCCCGCACGGCCGCATGCCCCGTGCCGCCCTCCGTCGTGCGCGCCGCCACGATGCTCTCCAGGTCGAGCGACGCGGTGATGTCGGCTTCGAACAGGTCGCTCTCGGCCTTGAAATCCGCCAGCGTCAGATCGTCGAGGTCGCAGCCGCGCTGCTCGCACACGAGCACGAGATGCCCCACCACCTCGTGGGCGCGCCTGAACGGCATGCCCTTCTTAGCCAGGTAGTCGGCCACGTCGGTGGCGGCGAGGTAGCCCTTCTTCGCCTGCTCGAGCATGGCCTCGGGCACCACGCGCATCGTCTCGATCATGCCGGCGGCGCAAACGAGGCAGTCCTCGAGCGTCTTGGCGGCGTCGATGGCACCCTCCTTGTCCTCCTGCAAGTCCTTGTTGTAGGCAAGCGGCAGCGCCTTCATGGTGACGAGCAGCGCCACCAAATCGCCCACGACGCGGCCCGTCTTGCCGCGGATGAGCTCGGCGAAGTCCGGGTTCTTCTTCTGCGGCATGATGGACGAGCCTGTGGAGAACGCGTCGGACAGCTCGATGAACGCGAACTCGGAGCTCGACCACAGCACGATCTCCTCGCACAGGCGCGACAGGTGCATGCACGAAACGCTGCACGCATACGACAAGTCCAGCAGGAAGTCGCGATCGGACACGGCGTCGAGCGAGTTCGGGATGACCTTCGAGAAGCCGAGCTCCGCCGCCGTCATCTGCCGGTCGAGCGGGTACGTGGTGCCCGCGAGCGCCGCCGAGCCGAGCGGGCTCGCATCCGCCGCCGCGCGGGCGGCGGCCAAGCGCTCGAAGTCGCGCGTGAGCATCCACACGTAGGCCAGCAGGTGGTGCGAGAACAGCACCGGCTGCGCGTGCTGCATATGCGTGTAGCCGGGCAGGATGACGTCGAAGTGCGCCTCGGCCTGCGCGACGAGCGCCTGGCGCAGCGCGACGTTCGCCGCCATGAGGTCCTCGCAGCGCTGCTTGGCGAACAGGCGCGTGTCGGTGGCCACCTGATCGTTGCGGCTGCGTCCCGTGTGCAGGCGCGCCCCCGCGTCCCCGATATCGGCGATAAGCGCGCGCTCCACGGACATGTGGATGTCCTCGTCGTTGATGTCGAACGTGAAATCGCCCGCCTCGATGCGCGCCTTCACGCGATCCAAGCCGCCCACGATGGCCGCGGCGTCGTCGGCGGCGATGACGCCCGCCGACCCCAGCATGCGCGCGTGCGCCTGCGACCCGGCGATATCCTGCGCGTACAGCGCCTTATCAACCGGCAACGACGCGCCGAAGCGCTGCGTGAACTCGCTCACGTTCTCCGTGAATCTACCCGACCACAAAGCCATGGTGCTCTCCCCTTACGCCTTCTCGGACACGGCTTGCAAAGCCGCCTCCGCCTCTTCGACGATCGACGACCCGACCGGCGTGACGTCCTCGTACTTGCCCTTCGTCAGCGGGCCGACCTTCTTCTGAGCGTCGAACAGCTCGGCCGGCGCGCCTTCCTGACGACGATTCGAGGCCCACGTCTTCGCCGACAGCGTCTGCAGCTGGATGAAGCCCTTGGCCGCGGCGTGGTCGAACGAGTCGTCCTTGTCGTAGGTGGCCAGCGCGTAGTCGTACAGCGAGTAGGCACTCTTCCGGCCCACCACGGTGCAGGAGCCCTTGTAGAACTTCAGCTTCACCGTGCCGGCCAGGCAGCGCTGCGTGGAGGCGAGGAAGGCGTCGAGCGCTTCCTTGAGCGGCGAGAACCACTGGCCGTTGTACACGCACTTCGCCCACTCCTGCTCCATGCCCAGCTTGAAGTGCAGCACTTCCCGCTCGAGCACGAGGTCCTCGAGCGCCTTGTGCGCCTGGATGAGCGACAGCGCGCCGGGCACTTCGTAGCACTCGCGGCTCTTCACGCCCACGAGCCGGTTCTCAATCATGTCGATGCGGCCGTAGCCGTGCTTGCCGGCAATCTCGTTGAGCGCGTAGATGATGCCGAGGAAGCTCTTTTGGTTGCCGTCGATAGCGTAGGGCAGGCCGCGCGCGAACTCGAGCTCGACGTACTGCGGCTCGTCGGGAGCCTCGGTGGGATCGGCGGTCATCGTGTAGATGTCCGAAGGCGGCTCCATCCAAGGATCTTCGAGCACGCCGCACTCGATGGCCCGGCCCCACAGGTTGTCGTCGATGGAGTACGGCGACTTCTTCGTGGCGGGCACGTCGATGCCGTGGGCGATGGCCCAGTCGATCTCCTCAGGACGCGTGTGCAAATCCCATTCGCGCACCGGGGCGATAATCTCGATGTCCGGATCGAGCATGAGGATGCTCGCCTCGAAGCGCACCTGGTCGTTGCCCTTGCCCGTGCAGCCGTGCGCGATGTACTTCGCGCCGAACTTGTGCGCGGCGTCCACGAGGTGCTTGGAGATGAGCGGCCGCGACAGCGCCGACACGAGCGGGTACTTGTTCTCGTACATGGCGTTCGCCGCAAGCGCCTTGGCCAGGTAGTCGTCGGCGAACGTCGAGCGCATGTCCACGACGAGGCACTCCACCGCGCCGGTTTTCAGCGCCTTCTGCTTGATCTTCTCGAGACCCTCGTGCTCCTGCCCCACATCGCCCACCACGGCGATGACGTCGAGGTTCTTCTCTTCTTGAAGCCATTTGATGCACACGGACGTGTCCAGTCCGCCGGAGTATGCCAGTACTGCCTTGTCTTTCTGCTGAGCCATGATAGGGTCCTTCCCTGGGTTTCGTTTGGTTGGATTGCCCGGTCACGGTGCGGCTCCGATGGCGCGTCTCCTGCCCTCGCCAGGCGGTCGGGATATGCGCGGGCCCAACGCGGATGTCTGCGTGGGGTTGCAATCGTGCGCACCACGGCTTTTCGTGGTGACATGCGTCAGAGCCGGGCGGCTCGGACGCTGCTGCTTGGTACAAGCGTGGGGTGAGTGCAGGGAGAAAAGCGTCCCCGCAAAGAAATATAGTCGACGACTAGCGTCGTCGCAGTCGGTCGATGGCGCGCTCAACTTCGACGGCAGCCTCAGGGCTCTCCGCCGCGATCATGATCGTGTTGTCGCCGGCCACCGTGCCCAATGCACCGCGCAGGCTGGCCTTATCGAGCGCAGCAGAGACGCCGGCAGCTCCGCCGGAGAACGTCTTCACTACGACCATATTGCCTGCCACGTGCACCTCTTCAACCAATTCGGAAACCATCCGTTGGAGCCGCATTTCCTCGGGGAGGACGTAATAGCCTTCGCGGGACTTCACCAGGCCCATGTCCATGATGTCGCGAGAGATCGTGGCCTGAGTGCATTCGTAGCCAGCGGCCTGCAGCTGATTGGCGAGATCGCGCTGCGTCTTGACATTATGTTCGCGAATGATGTCGCGAATGATGTCGTGCCGTTGTTGACGTTTCCTCATGCCCTCGATACTCTCTGTTCCCGTCCGAGAACGATCACATACGGTTCCGATCACATCCACCTTCGCGAGGTATGCAGAATTGCGGAATACCTGGCGAAAATATGCATTAAATAGTACCTCATGAATCGGGTTTCCGGCGCCAGAATTTCAAAAAGTGCGGAAAAGTTTCGACGACCCGACACCCTCTTGAGGGGAACGGCCTGTTCCGGGTTTCGTGCGAAACCGACCGTTCCCGTACACGGCTCCGGGCGAAGCTACGCCCCGAGCAATCGCCCGAGCTTCTGAGCAAGCACGTCGACGTCCGCCTCCGAGCACACGAGCGGCGGCAGGAAGCGGAGCGTGCGCGGGCCGGTGTAGTTGAGCAGCAGGCCCGCGTCGAGGCCCGCAAGCACCACGTCGGGCGCGCTCACGCCCTCGGCGAGATCGACGGCCACCATGAGCCCGAGGCCGCGCACCTCCTCCACGTTCGGCAGCTGCGCGAGCGCCTCGCGCAGGTAGGCGCCCACGCGCTCGGCGTTCTCGGCCAGGCCCTCGGCTGCAAGCGTGCGCACGGTGGCCTCGGCGGCGGCGACAGCCAGGCAGCTGCCGCCGAACGTGGAGCCGTGATCGCCGGCGTCGAACGAGGCGGCCACGTCGGCGCGCGCGGCGCACATGCCCATGGGGAAGCCCGAGGCGATGCCCTTCGCGATGGTCACCACGTCGGGCGTCACGCCGAAGTGCTGGAAGCCAAAGGGGTACGTGCCGCAGCGGTACATGCCGCACTGGATTTCGTCGCACATGAACAGCGCGCCGCGCTCGCCGGTGAGACGGCGCACCGCCTGGAGGAATTCGGCCGTGCACGGATGTACGCCGCCCTCGCCCTGCACGCACTCCACCATGACGGCGCAGATGGCGTCGCCCTGACTGGCGAACAGCCGCTCGAGCGCTTCCACGTCGTTCAAGGGCGTGCGGATGAACCCGTCGGGCAGCGGCTGGAACGCCTCCTGCTTGGCGGGCTGTGCCGTGGCGGCCAACGTGGCCAGGGTGCGGCCGTGGAAGCTGCGGTCGAGCGTGACGATGAGGCGCGGGGCGTTCGCCGCGGCGGCGCGCACGGCGTCCTCGTCGGCTCCGGCCCGCTCGGCGGCGGCGACGGCGCGCTTCTTGGCATGCAGGCGCGCCAGCTTGAACGCGCACTCGTTCGCCTCGGCGCCCGAGTTGGAGAAGAAGCTCTGCCACGGCATGGGCTCGTCGTCGGCGACGCATGCGTTGAGCAGGTCCGACACGAGGCGCGCCACCTCGCCGCGATGCTCGATGTAGTAGTAGTTGCTCACGTGGATGAGCGTGCGGGCCTGCTCCTCGAGCGCGGAGACGAGCGCCGGATGGCAGTGGCCCAGGCTCACCGCGCCCACGCCCGAGACGAAGTCGAGGTAGGTGCGGCCGTCGGCGTCCTCCACTTCCATGCCGCGCCCGCGCACGAGCTCGACGGGCTTGCGCGCGTACGTGCCCATGACGTATTCGGATTCGAGCAGCCGTTCCTCGTTGAAGCTCATGTCTTCCTTCTTTCGGTTAGAAAGTCTTGCCGTTCAGCCCCGTGCCGGCGGCGATGGAGTGCTGGCGGTTCTCGAGCAACTTCGAGGCGAAGTTGCCCAGCGGATGGGTGTCGAACGCGCAGGACTCCTCCGTCGAATGCATCGTCGTGCCAACGCCGGTGCTGGTCAGAAGCTCGAGCAGCAGCGAATGCGGCGTGATGCCGTTGATGATGTGCGCGCGGAACACGCCGGCGTCGAGCGCATGGATGCACGACTTGAGCTTCGGGATCATGCCCGTGGACACGATGTTGTTCTCCACCATGTACTGCGCCTCGAACAGCGTGAGGTTCGAGATGAGCGAATCTTTGTTCTCGAAGTTCTCGTACAGGCCGTCCACGTCGGTGAGGAACACCAC
Source organism: Eggerthella sinensis (assembly GCF_003339815.1). GTDB lineage: Bacteria > Actinomycetota > Coriobacteriia > Coriobacteriales > Eggerthellaceae > Eggerthella > Eggerthella sinensis. Next base: position 25,192 of record NZ_PPTT01000027.1, on the reverse strand, counting down.
CTTGTGCGCGCCGATGGCGGCCGCGATATGGCCCGCCACCATGTCGGCGTTGACGTTGTAGAAGCCGCCGTCCTCGCCGAGCGCCACCGAGGCGATGACGGGGATGTAGTCGCCGGCCACGAGGTCGTTGATGAGCGGGCTGTTGATGCGCGTGATGCGGCCGACGCGGCCGAGGTCGGGGCTGGCCTGCTCGGCCACGATGACGCCCGCATCGGCGCCCGACACGCCCACGGCGAAGTTGCCGTGCTCGTTGAGCGCTTCGACGAGCTCCTGGTTCACCTTGCCCATGAGCACGGTGCGCACGAGGTCCATGGCCTCGGGCGTGGTGACGCGCTGGCCGTCGCGGAACTCCACGGGCAGCTGCACGAAGTCCATCGCCTCGGTGATGGCCTTGCCGCCGCCGTGCACGATGACGGGGTTCACGCCGACGATCTTCAAGAGCACGATGTCGGCCATGACGTCGGCGCGCAGCTGCTCGTCCACCATGGCGGAGCCGCCGTACTTGATGACGACGGTCTTGCCGGTGATGTTCTTGATCCACGGCAGGGCCTCGACGAGCACTTCCGCCGCTTTGTGCGATGCGCCTTTCGGACGCGTGTCCTTCGCGTATTTCATGATCGATAGTCTCCGTTGATCGTAATGTACTCGTGCGTGAAATCGCACGTCCAAACCGTGGTTTCGGCGTCGCCCGCGCCCAGGTCGATGTCGATGGCGATTTCGGGCTGCTCGAAGCGGCGCAGGGCCTCGTCCTCGTCGAAGGCGACGGTCAGCCCGCCGCGGCACACGGGCAGACCCATGATGTCGATGGCGGCGTCTTCCTGGCGGAACGCCGCGCCCGACTTGCCGATGGCCATGGCGATGCGGCCCCAGTTCGCGTCGTGGCCGCAGATGGCGGTTTTGACGAGCGGCGAGTTCGCCACGGCGCGGGCCGCGAGGTCGGCGTCGGCGTCGTTCGCGGCGCCGGTCACCTTCACGGTGACGAGGCGCGAGGCCCCTTCCCCATCGGCGGCCATGAGGCGCGCGAGCGTTTCGCACACCGCGACGAGCGCGGCCTCGAAGCGCGCGAACGCGGCACCGTCCGGGTCGAAGGGCGCGCTGCCCGCGGGCGCGGCTTCGCCGCTTGCCAGCAGGAAGCAGGAGTCGTTCGTGGAGGTGTCGGAATCCACCGTCACCTTGTTGAAGCTGCGGTTCACCGCGCGCACGAGCGCCGCATGGAGCGCGGGTGCGGCAACGGGCGCGTCGGTGGTGATGACGGAGATCATGGTGGCCATGTTCGGCATGATCATGCCCGAACCCTTCGCCATGCCGCCCACCGTGAACGTGCAGCCGTCGTAGCCGACGCCGTCGCCCGAGAACGACACCGCGGCCTCCTTCGGGTACGTGTCGGTGGTCATGATGGCGCGCGCCGCGTCGGCGCCGCCCTCGGCGGAGAGCGCCGCGGTGGCGACCGGCAGGCCGGTGCCGAAGGGAGCCATGGGAAGGTGCACGCCGATGACGCCGGTGGACGCCACGAGCACTTCGGAGGCGGGGCAGCCCACCGCGTCGCCGGCGATCACGGCCGTCTCGCGCGCGGCCTCGAGACCCGGCTCGCCCGTCGCCGCGTTCGCGTTGCCCGAGTTCACCACCACCGCGCGCGCCGTGCCGTAGCCGACGCCTTCGAGGTGCTCGCGCGACACGGTGACGGGCGCGGAGCAGAACACGTTTTGGGTGAACACCGCCGCGCACGCGCACGGCTCGTCGGCGGCCACGAGCGCGAGGTCGAAGCGCTCGGGGTCCTTGCGGAAACCCGCGTGCACGCCGGATGCCCGGAACCCGCGCGCCGCCGTCACGCCGCCCTCGACGGGGCGCATCTCGGCATTCTGCTGATCGGTCATAGCAGCTTCTTTCTGGTCGCAGCCTGAAGGCGACCTGATCACACCGGAACGGACATTGCTTCGAGCCCGCGGGTCTGAGGCAGCCCCAGCACCGCGTTCGCACACTGCACGGCCTGGCTGGCCGCGCCCTTGCCCAGGTTGTCGATGGCGCCCACGGCCACGAGCATGCCCGCGCGCTCGTTCACGGCGAGGCCCACGTGCGCGTAGTTCGTGCCCACCACCGACGAGGTTTTCGGCATGGTGGGGGCAGGCAGCACGTGCACGAACGGGTCGTCGGCGTAGAACGCCTGGTAGAGCTCGACGATGGCCGCCGTGTCGCGGGGCGCATCGGATGCAAGCGGGAGGTTCACGGTGGACAGCAGGCCGCGATTGAGCGGCGCGAGGTGCGGGGTGAACACGAGCCGCCCTTCGATGCCGAGGATCTGCTCGATCTCGGGCGTGTGGCGATGCGTGGCCACGCCGTAGGCCTCGAGGTTCTCGTCGGCGAAGCAGAAGTGCGTGCGGGCCGACGCCTTCTTGCCCGCGCCCGTCACGCCCGAGATGGCGTCCACCACCACGGCGGCGTCGGGCGAGACGAGCCCGGAGCGGATGGCCGGCGCGCCCGCAAGCGAGGTGGCCGTGGGGTAGCAGCCCGCGCAGGCCACGAGCACGCCCTCGCCCGCCGCGCGGGCGGCGGCAACGCGCGCCAGGTCGTCGGGGAACAGCTCGGGCAGGCCGAAGGCGGCGCGCGCGAGGAGGTCGGTGGCCGTATGCGGCGTGGCGTACCAGCGCTCGTAGACGGCGGGGTCCTTGAGGCGGAAGTCGGCCGAGAGGTCGATCACCGCCACCCCGCGTTCGACGAGCTTCGGCGCCATGGCGAGCGCCGCCGTGTGCGGCACCGCGAGGAACACGAGGTCGCATGCGTCGAGCGCCGGGTCGTCGTGGGTGGTGAACGCCAGGTCGGTGATGCCGACGAAGCCGGGGTACTCGGTGGAAACGGGGGTTCCGGCCAGCTCGTTGGAGGTGACGACACGCAAGTCGAGGTCGGGATGGCGCAGCGCGAGCCTGGTCAGCTCGATGCCGGCGAATCCGGCCGCTCCAACGATGCCTGTCGTGATCGCCATGTCGATCCCCTCCGTCTTCCGTCGTCCGCCGTGCGGACGCGACGTCTCAAGCCGTTGCGTACCCCTCGATTTGTGCGAATGCACAAAAATAAGGCGTTTTCAGTGCTGCGAACCATCCTATGAAAGAACGGCGCGTTTGACAAGATTCGTAGGCAAAATGGTATGCGAGGAACAAAGACGCGCTGTCGCCCGCCTGCCCTATGCGTGGTTCGGGGTGTGGCGGTAGGTGCACACGGTTTTCTCCAGCACGCGCACGGCTTCTTCGTCGGTGAGCATGAGTGCGGCTTCCAGCTCGTCGAGCTTCGCCGCCACCTCGTCGTAGCTGATTTCCTGACCGGTGGAAATGAGGATGGAGTGGTTGTCCGTGGGCTGGGTGCTCTCTTCGTCCATGAGCAGCTCTTCGTACATCTTCTCGCCCTCGCGCAGGCCGGTGAACACGATCTTGACGTCCACGTCGGGCGTGAGGCCCTGCAGCTGGATGAGGCCCTTCGCCAAATCGACGATCTTCACGGGCTCGCCCATGTCGAGGATGAAGATCTCGCCGCCCTTCGCCATGCCGCCGGCCTGGATGACGAGGCGCGACGCCTCGGGGATGGTCATGAAGAAGCGCTCGATCTCGGGATGCGTGACGGTGAGCGGGCCGCCCGCGGCAATCTGGCGTTGGAACACGGGGATGACGCTGCCGTTCGAACCCAGAACGTTGCCGAACCGCACGGCCGAGAAGATGGTCTTCGACGTGCGGGCGTAGTACTGCATCACCATCTCGCCCATGCGCTTCGTGGCGCCCATGACGCTCGTGGGGTTCACGGCCTTGTCGGTGGAGATGAAGATGAAGCGGGCCGCGCCGTACGCGTCGGCGGCGCGCACCGCGTTGAGCGTGCCGAACACGTTGTTGTGCAGCGCCTCGCGCGGGCACTGCTCCATGAGGGGCACGTGCTTGTGGGCCGCTGCGTGGAACACGGCGCCGGGGCGGTACTTCGCGAACACCTCGTTGATGCGCGCTTCGTCGCACACGTTGCCGATTTCGATGACCACGTCGATGTCGTCGTACTCGGCCAGCACCTCGTTGCGCAGCATGTAGGCGTCGTTCTCGTACATGTCGAAGATGACGATGCGGGCCGGGGCCACCTTGCACAGCTGACGGCACAGCTCGCTGCCGATGGAGCCGCCGCCGCCCGTGACCAGCACCGTTTCGCCGGCGATGTAGCCCGACACGGCGCGCGTGTTGAGGATGATCTCCTCGCGTCCCAGCAGGTCGGCCACGTCGACGTCGCGCAGGCGCACGTCGCCGATCTCGTCGAGCGACAGCTCGCGCACGTTCGGCAGCGTGCGCAGCTTGCAGTCGGTCTTGGTGCATTCGCCGTAGATGCGCTTGCGCTCTTCGGGCGTCGAGGACGGGATGGCCACGACGATCTGGTCGATGTTGTAGCGATCCACGAGCTCGACGATGTCGTTCGTGGAACCGGCCACCTTCACGCCGTGGATACGCGAGCCGCACTTCGCGGGATCGTCGTCGGTGGCTACGATGGGAATGCCCGGCATGAGCGGGTCCTTCGAGGCCATGCGGCCGATGGCCAGCGAGCCCGTCTCCCCCGCGCCCACCACGAGGGTGCGCGGGCGGTCGCAGGTGCGTTGCGTGGAGGCGAGCACGCGCTTCTTCTGGCGCATGACGCGGAATACGAGGCGGATGCCGCCCATGAAGAAGATGAGCAGGAAGCACGAGACGAAGAACACGCGGATGGGCAGGCGCACGTCGATGATCCAGAGGAACACGGCGCCCACCAGGGTGGACAGCACCACGGCCAGCACGATTTGGATGGCCTCATCGACGCTGGCGTACTCCCACAGGTTGTTGTACAGGTGGAACAGGCCGAGCACGGCCACGTTGATGAGCGCGAGGATGCCCAGCATGAAGTAGATTTCGTTGTTGACGAACACCTCACCCTCGACATCGGTGAGCAAGGATGCAAGCCAGTAGGCGGCATACGTCGCTACGATGTCGAGCAGCAGCAGAAGCGCTGTTCTTTTTGTGATATGAGCGTCCAAACCGGGCCTCGTCTTCGAATGGAAATGCGAAACGATATGGTTTTCCGACATGGTCGGCGACCAAAGCGGTATTGTATACAAAGTATCGTACGCTTGCATAGATTACATCAAGTTCAGGAGCTTGCTACATGAATAAAACAGCCGCAACCGGACAGCCGTCCCCGTCTTCCCCGACGGCGGCGCAGCCCGCTCGCGAAAGCAATATCGATGCCATCGTCAGCTTCTTCGAAAGCGGCATCAAGCCCTTCGGAGGCCCCGGTGAGCTGGGCATCGAGCTGGAGCAGATCATCGTCCACGACGATTTGAGCCCCGTGTCGTACAGCGACGAGCACGGCGTGGCGTGGGTGCTGCGCCAGCTGCAGCAGGACTACCCGCGCACCACCACCGACGAGCACGGCGACCTCCTGGGCGTCTCCCGCCCGAGCGAGGCCGTCACCATCGAGCCCGCCGCGCAAATCGAGCTGTCGGCCGGCCCCTTCGCCGACCTCGCCACCGCATCCGACGCTTTCGTTGGGTTCGTGCAGCGCCTCGCCGCCATCCTCGAGCCCGTCGGCGAGAAAGCGCTGCCGATGGGCTACCACCCCACGGCCACCGCGCGCTCGCTCGAGCTCATCCCGAAGCGCCGCTACCAGTTCATGAACCTGTATTTGGGCGAGCGCGACACGTACGGCCCCTGCATGATGCGCGGCAGCGCCTCGACGCAGGTGTCCATCGACTACACGAGCACGGCCGACTGCCTGCGCAAGCTGCGCCTGGCGTTCGCGCTCGTGCCGGTGCTGTCGCTCATCTGCGACAACACGCCCGTGTTCGAGGGCAAGCCGCGCGAGCATCAGCTGGTGCGCACCGACATCTGGCAGCACGTGGACAACGACCGCTGCGGCCTCGTGCCCGACGTGCTGGACCCGGCCTTCGACCTGCGCCGCTACGCCGAGTACATCCTCGACACCGTGGCCATCCTCATCCCCTGCCACAAAGAGCAGTGGTGCTACTCCGACCGCACGTTCGGCGACATCTACGCCACGCGCACGATGACGCGCGCCGAGGTGGAGCACGCCGTGTCCATGTTCTTCACCGACGTGCGCCTCAAGACCTACATCGAGATTCGCCCGGCCGACGCCATGCCCATCCCCTACGTCATCGCCTACGCCGCGCTCATCAAGGGGCTGTTCTACGCGCCGGCGAGCCTCGACGCGCTCGACGAGCTGTTCGCCGAGGTGCGGCGCGCCGATTACCTGGCGGCGCAGGGCGCGCTCATGGAGCGCGGCTACGAGGCCGAGGTGTACGGGATGCCGGTGGCCGAGCTGTGCGATCGCGTGATGGCCATCGGGAAGGACGGCCTGGCCGAGGACGAGCAGCTTTTCCTCGAGCCCCTCGCCGATCTCGTCGCGCGGCGGGTGACGCTGGCCGACCTCGCGGAGCGAGGCGAAGAAGCATGAGCAACGAGAACCGCATGGTGAAGGTGGCGTACCGCGGGTTCTTCGACGACGGAGCCACGTTCATCGAGCAGATCGAACAGCCCATCGAGTTTCCCTGCGTGGAGGGATGGATGCCACCGGTGTTCATCGAGACGGTGCGCGACATGGTGGTCGGCGAGACGCGGCAGGCGCGCGTCGGGGCGAGCGAGGCGTGGGAAGAGCGCACCGAGGAGCGGGTGATCCGCGTTGAGCGCGCGAAGATACCCGCCACCGTCAAGCTCACCGTGGGCGAGATGATGAACCTCGAGCAGCCGGACGGGCAGACGTTTCCCGCACGCCTCGTCGAGCTTGACGACGAGCTTGCCGTGTTCGACATGAACGACGAAGCCATCGCGAAGGCGCTCAACTTCGAGATCACGCTGCTCGACGTGTACGACCTGCCGAACCGGTAGGAGACGGGCACGCCGGAAGAGTCTCGGGCTCCTCGGCCGGGCTCGCTCGCTGGATGACGCCGCGTTACGGACTTGTGGCGACTTGGAGCAAGTTTGCACCGCAATCGGGAAAGCGGGAGGCGCTCGGGTAGACTGTGGAACATTGCATTCTTTTGAAAGGAGCTCTTCATGAGCAACGAAGGCAAGAAGGTCAAGGTCCACTACACGGGCACGCTCGATGATGGCTCGAAATTCGACTCTTCGGTCGACCGCGGCGAACCCATCGAGTTCACCTGCATGGCCGGCCAGATGATCCCCGGATTCGACACCGCCGTGAAGGACATGGCGCAGGGCGACACGAAGACCGTGCACATCCCCGCCGCCGAGGCGTACGGCGAGCGCGACGAGAACATGGTGCAGCAGGTGCCCGTCGACCAGATTCCGAACGGCGACCAGCTCCCCGTCGGCCAGACCGTGTACATGATGGGCCCGGGTGGCCAGCCCTTCCCCGTGTTCGTGCGCTCCATCGAAGACGGCGTGGCCACCTTCGACATGAACCACGAGCTGGCGGGCAAGGACCTCAACTTCGAGATCACCCTCGTCGAGGTTGCCGATTAGCTTCGCATTCGTTATCGTTTTTTGGAGAAGGGCCGCCCGAGGGCGGCTCTTCTCATATTCGTTGGCCGCAAGAGCCCTCGCCGCGCGCCGCCGGCCGCCGCTCAGGAGCTCACGATGCCTCCAATCGATCGGCCACGTCGATCAGCAGGCTTCCGAGAGCCTGGCGGCGTTCGCGATTGAGGCGCGCAACGCAGGCGATGAGGTTATCCCGATAGGCGCGCTCGAACGGGTCGGGCTCCACCAATCCGAACGACGCGGCCTGCCGACGGCGCTCCGCGGACACGGTTGTCGGCGCGCTCGGCGGGCACGACGCCCCGTTGCCGTCGCTCGACCCCTCGGCGGGCCCTGCACCCCGCTGCTCGCCCACCCCTTCGCCCGCCGCCGCGCCTTCAAGCAGGCGCGCAGCCTTCACCTCGGCCCGTCGAGCGCAGACGCGGTCGTACTCGAACCCGAGATACGTCATCTCCCAGAAGGCACTTGCCAGCACGAGGTACCGCTCGCGGCAACACCAGGGGCCGCCGAGCCATACGCGATGCGCAAGCGTGTCTTCCCAGGGATCGAGCGTGTAGCCGTGCGGCTGCACACCCCCTTCGTCCTCGCCGCTCTCCGCGCGGCGAGCGAGCGGCGCCTCGTCGAGGAACACGAGCGACGCCCCCACCCGCCGCTCGATCAACCCATCGCCCGCGCGCAGCACGAACGATTCGTCCGGCAGCAGCAATCCGGGGCGCTTCGGCTTTTTGCGCACGGGAAGGCGGCGCATCGTCGCAAGCGTTGCGGCAAGCCGCTTCTCGATGCCACGACGGCGCTTCGACGGCAGCGCATCCCAGTCGACGGCGCGCACCGCATGCTCCTCGATGATCACGCGGATGAGCAGCCCTTCGTCGCAGCACTGCAACAACGTGCGCAGCGGGGGTATCTGCTTGAGCGTGAGCGTTTCCCGCTGCCAGGCGCTACCATACGACATGGCCCACCTCCTGCAGGAGCGTGAATGCATCGTCGCAGGTCATCAGTGCTGCGCAGTGCAAGGGTCGATCGGGGGACGAGGCATCGTCCACCTCGTTTTCGAACAGCGGAACGTCGTCGGGAACCTCCTCCCACGGACGGTTCGACGTGAGCACGCGGCACAGCGGCAGCGCCTCGATGAGCACGAGCGATTCAGGATGGACACACAACGACGATTGCGCGACGGCAGACATGGCATGACACCTCGTTAACCGTTCCAGGGCGAGAGAAGATCCGTTCGATCTTGCAAGCGTGGTACGAGCAGCGTGGAACACCGCTGCCATCTATGGGCTTGTCCGGCATGGTTGAGGCGTCGGTTTCAGCGCTTGCACTGGCTCTGTTGGTAGCAACCAGTATACCATATAGTACGAACATTTGTTTGTGATTTATTCGAACAATCCCAGTAAATCAGTCAGATCGTCGCGCGAGTGAATATCGAGCTTGCGATAGATATGCCGGATGTGCGTCTTCGCCGTGCCGTTCGCGATGAACAGCTCGCGCTCGATCGAACCCACCGTCTTACGCTGTGCCAGCAACAGCAGCACCTCCTCCTCGCGCGGCGACAAGCCGTACGTGCGCGCGAGTTCCTGGCATCGGTTCGCCAGCTCCTGCTTCTTCACGATGGCGCGGTCGCCGACGGCGCCCTCTTCGCCCAAGAACGACACGCCCCAGCGGCTCGACAGCTCCTTCTCGGAGAACAGGATCATGGTTGCAGCCACCACGAGGATGATCACCAGCCCGCTGATGACGGTCTGCGACCCGTCGAACGCCAGGCCGGGCCCGTTCAGCACCTGCTCAACCTGCCGTCCGAACAGCGAGAACAACGCGCGCACGCCGCGCTCGATGCCGAACAGCCACACGGCCGACATGCCGTAGCGATAGCACAGGTTCGCCATGATGAGCATGATGAGGATGGAGAACGCGGTGTAGGAGGCGCTCGTGCAGAAGTCGGACACCGCCTGCCCGAACACGCCCACATTCGGGATGATGAGGAAGGCCGCCACCATGAGCGGCAGCGCGATGCGGTAGATCACGCCGAAGTCGAACTTGCCGCCGCGCGCGATGACGCCCACGAACACGACGGCCGCCACCGCCAGCGTGCCGAACGCCGAGTGCGGCCCGAACGTCGACTGGTACATCGACGATTCCTTGAGGCCGTACGCGAAGGCGTAGATGGCCATGAGCAGGACGATTTTCCACGGAAACGAGAACTTCGACGGATTCGGCTGGGGAAGTTCCCCCGTCGGCAGCGAACGGAAGCCGGCCGCGCACGTGGCGAGCGACAGCAGGGGAAGCACGAGCACGATGCCCGCAAGCCACGGCAGCAGCATGCCGCGGCACACATAGATGATCACGGCCGCCACCAGCATGGAGGCCGAATAGTACAGCGCGACGCGGAAGGGGTTGAGGCAGCCGTACAGCTCCGACCACAGCAGGATGACGAGGGCGATGCCGAATCCGCCCAGCGCCACGGCGGGCGCGGCCAGCAGGGGCGCCGCACCCGGCAGCCACACCGACGCGAACATGCACGCAGTGGATACGGTGAGGGCGAGCCCCGCCACCCCGTACACGGCGCGCTTGCCGAACAGCGGGCCGATGCGCTTGGCAAGGGCGGCGCACGTGAACATCGTCACGATCATGACGAGGTCGAACGCGTCGTGACCCGCGATGCCGGCCGCCGGGAACTCCACGAACGACCCCACGAACACGATTTCGATCCACGCGCGATACACGCCCAACCCGAGGAAGAACAGCGGGATGGACGGCAGCCAGGGGAACAGCGGGCCGGGCGGGCGCATGCCATCGGAGGACGCGGCGCTTGCGCGCTCCCCCGCGCTTTCGAGGTTGCTCGCCTCCGCTTCGTCCTGCCACGAATCGTCGACGGCGTGCTTGTTCGTTTCGTCGTGCGCCATAGCATGAAGCCAACGCATGAAGCCGCGTCGGCACCCCCTCCCCCGCTTTTTCCGTTGTCCCCATTGTACCGAAAGCGACGTCCGCTGCCCAGCGCGCGCGGACGACCCGCGGAGATTCGCTCGTCATCGTACCTGATGAACGATGGGATGATGCCAATGGATGATGAAAATAATCCCCCTTTCCCGGCGCGTGGACGAACGACAAGCACGCCGAGCCCCGCTATGGTGCGAAACGAGGGGTTCGCCGCCGAGGGACGCGGCGAACGCGAAGAACCGAAACGCTAGGAGGGCATCATGAGCACGCACACCAACGGTATCAGCAGGCGCGATCTGTTCAAGTTCGGAGGCCTCGCGGCCGCCGGCGTCGTGGGAGCGGGAGCGTTGGCTTCCTGCGCGCCGCAGGCTTCGAACGGCACCGCGAGCGCTGCCGGAACCGCGACCGCATCCGGCGAGACCACGACGGCCGCCGGCCATCTGCGCACCGGCATGCCGAGCTTCCTGACCGCACCCGACCCTATCACCGACATCAAGGAGACGAAGGACTACGACGTCGTGGTCATCGGCGCTGGCGCTTCGGGCGTGCCCGCCGCGCTTTCGGCCCTCGAAGCGGGCGCGAAGGTGGCGCTGCTGCAGAAGGAGTCGCAGGCCATCGCCCAGGGCAACTCGGGCAGCGGCATCGACCTCGCCACGAGCGACCCCGCCGACGTCGCGAACCTCGTCACGCAGCTCATCGCCGACAGCCAGCATCGCCCCAACCGCGAGCTCGTGGAGCTGTGGGCGCAGAACTCCGGCGAAGCGGTGAAATGGGTCATCGAGAAGGCGGCCGAGGGCGGCGCGCAGGTGATCGACCAGGGCAACGTGCAGCACATGCCCCTCATCAACAAGAAGGGCTACACCATCAACTTCATCACCTCGTTCTTCGGCCCGAAGCCCTATAACACGGGCGACGGCATGCGCGCCTTGGCCGCCACCGCCGAGAAGGAGGGCGTCGAGATCTTCTACTCCACCCCCGCCGAGCAGCTGGTCACCGGCGACGGCGGCAAGGTGACCGGCGTCATCGCGAAGGGCAAGGACGGCTACGTCCAGTTCAACGCGGCGAAGGGCGTCATCGTGGCGTGCGGCGACTACCAGAACGACGAGGAGATGCTGCACTACTACCAGCCCGACATGACGAACTTCGAGCCCAAGCAGACAAACAAGACGGGCGACGGCCACAAGATGGTGGTGTGGGCCGGCGGCAAGATCGAGGACCTCGCGCACACGAAGATGCTCCACGACTTCGATGCGGGCCCGGCTTCCATGTGCGACATGCCGTTTTTTGCCGTGAAGATGAACGGCAAGCGCTTCGCGAGCGAGACCGTGGAGATGTCGCTCATGAACTGCTACCTGCGAAGCAAGGAGGATTCCGGCCATTACTGCCAGGTGTTCGACAGCAATTACATGACGGCCGCTGCCGAATGGCCCGGCAAGCTCGTCGATCCCGAGGCGCTCAAGGCGTACATGCCCGAGGAGGACGTGGAGCGCGAAGGCGTGTTCGAAGGCCAGATCAACACGTTCAAGGCCGACACGCTCGAGGAGCTGGCCGACAAGCTGGAGATCACCGACAAGGCCGCGTTCGTGGCAAGCGTCAAGCGCTACAACGAGCTGGTGGCAGCCGGCAAGGACGAGGACTTCGGCAAGCCGGCACAGTATATGGTGCCGGTCGACACCCCGCCGTTCTACGGCATCCATCGCCATGTGCGCATGAGCGCCATCTGCTCGGGCGTGGACGTGAACGCCAACCATGAGTGCCTCACGCCGGACGGCGCGGTCATCGAAAACCTGTACGCCATCGGCAACTGCTCGGGCAACTTCTACGGCGGCATCGACTACCCGCTCACCGTGTTCGGCCTGTCGCTGGGCCGCTGCTACACCGAAGGCTACGTCATCGGCCGCATGGTGGCCGAGAAGTAAGCCCCATGTGTGGGAGAGCTGGGAGAGCAGCCCTCTCTCAGCTCTCCCACACATTAGCTTCGTGGTACCATGGATCGAAGCTCAATCGAGAAAGGGGCCTCATGGAAGATCGAACCAGGTACGATGAGATACGGGTGAAGTTAGGTTCTCGCCTGCGTAAAACCGGCCGTCACCCCTTTCTGTTCGTCGGCTCCGGCATTCCAATCAGGTACGCAGGACTCCCCAATTGGGAGTCGCTATTGCGAGGATTGTGCGCAAAAATATCCGACAAACCTTTCGCACTTGAGGGATATAACAATGAGGTTTCCGGCACAGGCAAGTTCGAACGATATCCAGCAATCGCCACGTTGATGGAAAGGGACTTCAATCGCACCGCCCTCGCCGACCCGTCTTTCGAGGAGTTCAGAAATTCGAATTTCAATAAGTTGAAGGCGGGGGTTTCCGCGTTTAAACTCTTTATCGCTCATTATATCTTGATCGATGCGAGCCGACTTTATTACTCGAAGAACTCTCGGTCCTTCGAGCCGCATCGAACAAAATTTCAGGAGTGATCACCACTAACTACGACTGCTTTATGGAGGAACTATTCCCGGGCTTTAAAACATACTCAGGTCAGAGCGAGCTCCTCTTATCGGAAATCTACGAAGTAGGCGAAATATATAAGATTCACGGATCTATCGACGATCCATCGAGCATTGTTATTACCTCATCGGACTACGAGTCATTCAATACGAAAAAGGCCTACTTGGTCGCTAAAATTCTCACCGTTTTCGTTGAATACCCCATAGTTTTCATGGGCTACTCAATGAATGATAAAAACATCCTTAACATTCTCGAATCACTTGCCGAATGCCTCGGACCCGAAGGACTCGACAAGCTACGCGACCGCATGATCTTTGTGCAACACGGCAGCGATGTTGGTATTACGTACACTCGTCAATCGTTCGGCTCTGAGGCGACGATCGAAATGACAACGATCACTACAGATGATTTTACCCCCATTTATCAAGCCATCGCTAAATCAGAAACGCTCTACCCACCTCGACTCATGAGAACGCTTAAAAAGAAGATATTCCAGATGGATCTGTCAACACACGGTACCGTAATTACGGTAGGATTCGACGGAGTCTCATCATTACCCGAAGATGCCAAAATCATCATAGGAATCGGAGCCGACACCACATCTAAAGGAAGCCCCGTTAAAGCCAACGATATCTACCTAGACGCGGTGTTTGACAACATGAACCTTAACCCGAGGCTGGTAGTTGAGCAGTATCTACCCGACCTGCTCAAACACAATTCCGGAGGTTTGCCCATCTACAAGTATCTGGAAGTTTACGAAGGTGACCTTTACGATAAGGTTTCGGAATTCGCGAAAAGCCACACCACCATCGATTCATACCTGAACAACGGATATCGTGCTCAAAAGAAAAGCTTCCGCAAACAGCTCAGTATCAAAACGGTTGATTCAATTATCGAAATGGAGCATATGAGTGAAAACAAGCCTGACAGCCTTTACAGAAAGCTCTGTTTTCTAGAAGCTGAAGAGTACGATATCGGTAGTTTGGAAACGCTTCTCAAAGCAGATATCAAAGACAACCCCCAGGTTCTCAATGATTGTCCCGAGATCAAAAGGCTGATTCGAATATACGACTTCCTTAAACATGGAAGCGCCCCAGACACCTTCACCACTAGTGCGAACACCTAGATCGAGTGCCGGGACGTTTCCCACAAAGCCACCTTCACCACTAGTGCGAACACCTAGATCCGGTGGGCCTTTTACAAGAAAAAGTATACCATGCTCCCTAAAGCATCCACAAGAACCATGCGCGTCTTTTACGTAAACGAAACCTCACGCGGTTTGGCGGCAATTTCGAAGACTACCAGCTGAGGAGTTCGTAGCCGTCCTCGGTGACGGCCAGCTGCACTTCCCATTGGGCCGTGTCGCTGCCGTCGGCGGTGCGGACGGTCCAACCGTTCGGGTCGCTCATGTCGATGGGCTGCTCGCCGGCGTTCACCATCGGCTCGATGGTGAACACGAGGCCGGGCGCGAGCACCATGCCGGTGCCAGCTTCGGCCACATGGCTCACGAACGGGTCCTCGTGGAAGTCGAGGCCGATGCCGTGGCCGCCGAATTCGCGCACCACCGTGAACCCGCACGACTGCGCGTAGGCGTTCACCGCCGCGCCCACGTCGCCCAGCAGGCCCCACGGGCGCACCGCGGCGAGGCCCGCTTCGAGCGCTTTCTTCGTCTCGTCGACGAGGCGCTGACGCTCGGGGCTCACGTCGCCGATGCAGAACATGCGCGACGAATCGGAGTAGTAGCCGTCGAGGATGGTGGAGCAGTCCACGTTCACGATGTCGCCCTCCACCAGCACGTGATCGTCGGAGGGGATGCCGTGGCACACCACTTCGTTCACCGACGTGCACACGCTGTTGGGGAAACCCTCGTAGCCGAGGTCGGCGGGGATGCCGCCGTGCTCCACCGTGTAGTCGTGCACCCAGCGGTCAACCTCGCCGGTGGTCACGCCGGGCCCGATGTGCTCGGCCACGTAGTCGAGCACGCCGATGTTGATGGCCGCGCTCTTCTTGATGCCCTCGATGTCCGCCGCCGTTTTCAGCAGGCCGCGCTCGGGCACTTCGAAGCCCTGCTCGTAGAGGCTCTGCAGGCGCTCGTCGATGGCGAGGTGGCACTTCTTGTACTTCTTGCCGCTGCCGCACCAGCATTCGTCGTTGCGACCGGGCTGTTCTTTACCGTCATACATGGGCGTTGTCCTTTCGTTCGCGGCTATTGTACCGCTGTTAGACGCCGCGAACATCGTGAAAGCCTAGGGTTTGGCATGATGACGCTTGAAGCGGTGGTACAGCAGCACGCCGACGACCACCGCCACCGCGGTGACGCCGAACACGAGGGCCGTGGCGCGCCAGTCGCCCGCTGCGGCGAACGACGAGGCCAGCGTGACCGCCAGCACCGAGGGCAGACGGCCCGCCGTGGTGATGGCCACGAGGTGAACGGGGCGCATGCCCGCGAAGGCGGCGAGGTAGGCCATGAGGTCCTTCGGCACGCCGGGGATGAAGAAGCACACGAGAATGGCCAGGTCGAACTTCTGCGCCTCGCGCAGGCGGGCGAGCTGGGCGCGGCGCTTGCTCGTGAGGATGAGCTCGAGCACGCGGTCGCCGCCGAAGCGCACCACCGCGATGATGGCGATGCAGCCCACCACGCTGGCGGCCAGGTAGATGAGCGAGCCCTTCCAGAAGCCGAACGCGTAACCGGCGGCCAGCTCAAGCGGCTCGCTGGGCACGAGCACCGTCACTTCCTGGATGACGACGAGCGCGCCGAACACCACCGGCGCAAGCGGTCCCATGCGATCCACCTGCTCCTGCACGCGACGGCCGTCGGTGAGAAACGCCAGCACGTCGCGTCCGAACAGCAGCGCGAGCACGCCCACGATGCCGACGAACACGAGCAGCGCAACGAGCACGGCCACGCGCCGGTTGCGCAAGCTGGTATTGTTGGTCTTCGCCATAGGGTCCTTTCCCGCCGTCCAGCACGATTGTCGTACGGACGCGCCGCACACGGGTGCGTATCGGGAACCAATCAGGCAACGGTTCGGTCATGTTGTAGCAGCAAACGGCTTGGGAGCGCAAAAGCGCCCGCGCGGGGAGCGCGGGCGCTGGAGGAATTGCGGTTTGCGAGAACGCGGAGGGGCTTGCTACCCGCGCACTTCGGCGCCGGTGGCGGCGCTTACCTTCTTGATGAGGCGCTCGTGGGCCTTGTCCACCTCTTCGCTGGTCAGCGTGCGGTCGGCGGCGCGGTAGGTGAGGGCGTAGGCCATGGACTTCTTGCCGGCGCCGACGCGTGCTTCGTCGCGGTACACGTCGAACAGGCGCACGTCCTCAAGCAGCTTGCCGCCGGCCGAGGTCATGCACTGCACGAGGCGCTCGTGGGTCACGCCTTCGTCGACCACGAAGGCCACGTCCATGGACACGGCCGGGAACGTGGGCACGTCCACGTAGTCGCGCGCCGGGCGGGCGGCACGCGCGAGGGCCTCCACGTCCAGCTCGAACGCCACGACGGGTGCATCGGCATCGAACGCGTCGACGGCGAGCGGGTGCAGCTCGCCCACCCATCCCAGTTCCACGCCGCCGGACAGCACCGCCGCCGCGCGGCCGGGCTGCAGGTGCGGGGCCTCATCGGCCGCGAGCGCCTTGAAGCGCAGCTTCGGCAAGGCCAGCTCGCGCGCGAGGTTCTCCACCGCGCCCTTGCCGTCGAAGAAGTCGAACGGGGCCGGCGCGGCGTTCCACCCAGCATCGCCCATGGCGCCGGCCAGCACGCCCGCGAGACGGCGGCGCTCCTTCGGCTCCTTCTTGCCCTCATGCGCGAAGAACACGGCGCCCGCTTCGTAGAGCTGCACGTTCTTCACGCCGCGGCTCTGGTTGTAGGCGACGCTGCGCAGCAGCCCGGGGACGATGCTCTGGCGCATGACCGACTGGTCGGCGTTCAGCGGGTTGATGAGCTCCACCGGCTGGCCGAGGCCTTCGGCGGACATGCGCAGGCGATCGAGGTCGCCCGGCTCGGCGAACGAGTAGGTCATCGTCTCGTTGAGGCCGCTCGCGCACATCGTCTT
This sequence comes from Eggerthella sinensis, assembly GCF_003339815.1. Classification (GTDB taxonomy): domain Bacteria; phylum Actinomycetota; class Coriobacteriia; order Coriobacteriales; family Eggerthellaceae; genus Eggerthella; species Eggerthella sinensis. The sequence continues at coordinate 8,209 of NZ_PPTT01000027.1, read as the reverse complement.
GTTGATGGTGTCCATCACGTGCTCGAGCTCCGAGCGCACGCCGAAGCGGCCGCGGCCGCCCGGCAGCGTGGCCGGCACGCGGTCCATGCCCCACAGGCGCAGCACTTCCTCGTAGAGATCGATCTCGCGCTCGAGGTCGGGACGGAAGGTGGGGGCCACCACGTCGAGCACGTCGGCGTCGGCGGTGTCGGACACCTGGCAGCCCAGGCGCTCGAGGATGTCCACCACGTCTGCACGCGGGATGTCGGCGCCCATCATGGCGCAGAAGCGCGGCACGCGGAACGCCAGGTCGACGGGCTCGGTCTTCTCCAGCCACACGTCCACCATGCCGGGGCACACGGTGCCGCCCGCCACCTCGGCGATGAGCGCGGCCGCCATGTCGGCGTTGAGCGCCACGGGGTTGTCGTCCACGCCGCGCTCGTAGCGCATGGACGCCTCGCTGATGAGGCCCAGGTTGCGGCTCGTGCGGCTCGTATGCGCGCGGTTGAACGCGGCGGCTTCCAGCAGCACGGTGGTGGTGCCGTCGGTGACCTCGGAGTCGAGGCCGCCCATGACGCCGGCCAGCGCCACCGCGCGATCGGGCGTGGCGATGACGGTCATGTCGGGCGTGAGCTCGCGCGCCTCGCCGTCGAGCGTCGTGAGCTTCTCGCCCTCGGCCGCCGGACGCACGATGATGTGCGCCATGCCGTCCGCGCCCGCCAGCTTGTCGAAGTCGAACGTGTGCAACGGCTGCCCCAGCAGGAACAGGATGTAATTCGTCACGTCCACGATGTTGTTGATGGAGCGGGCGCCCGCGGCCGTCACGCGCTCGGCCAGCCAGTCGGGGCTCGGCCCCACCTGCACGTCGCGGATGACGCGCGCCGTGTAGCGGCAGCAGCGGGACGCGTCGGCAATCTCGATGCTCACCTGGCCGGACGTCGGCGTCGCCGTCGCGTCCTCCACGAGTTCGCCTTGCGGGTACGCCACGTCGGTGCGATACATCGCACCCACTTCGCGCGCCATGCCCGCCATGCTCAGGCAGTCGGGACGGTTCGGCGTGATTTCCAGGTCGAGCACCGTGTCGGACAGCTTGAGGTACTCGGCGATGGGCGTGCCCACCACGGCGTCCTCGGGCAGGACCCAGATGCCGTCGTGGTTGTTCCCCATGCCCAGCTCGCGCTGCGAGCAGCACATGCCGCAGCTCGCGACGCCGCGCAGCTTCGACTTCTTGATCTTGAGATCGCCCGGCAGCACGGCGCCCACGGTGGCCACCGGCACCTTGATGCCCGCTGCGATGTTCGGCGCGCCGCACACGATTTGCACGGGCTCGTCCGCGCCCACGTTCACCGACACGACATGCATGTGGTCGCTGTCGGGGTGCTGCTCGCACGTCTCCACATAGCCCACGACCACGCCGTCGAAGGCTTCGCCCGTCTTCTCAACCGCTTCCACGCCCGTGCCCGTCAGATCGAGTCGGTCGCAGAACGCCTTGAGATCGGAGGGCACGTCCACGTATTCAGACAACCATTTCAGAGATACTTTCATACTGGTTTCTTTCTCTTCTCAAACCTTCATAGGTCCAGCAAAGTCAGCGAGGGTTTCCGTGGTGCCCGATATCGTGGGGAGGGCGAGGGCGAAGCGTACTTCGGTACGCGAGCCCTCGACCTCGCCGCGAGATCGGGTGCCACGGGAAGCCGCCCCTAAAGGGACTAGCTTCGCGTCGCAGCGTCGACGGCAAATCCTGATCGTCAGATCAGAATTGCCTCAAGAACCGCATGTCGCCTTCGACGAGCATGCGCAGGTCGGGCACGTTGTACTTCAGGCAGGCGATGCGCTCGACGCCCATGCCGAACGCGAAGCCGGAGTACACCTCGGGGTCGAGGCCGGCGTAGCCCAGCACGTTCGGGTCGACCATGCCGCACCCGAGGATTTCCAGCCAGCCGGTGCCCTTGCAGAAGCGGCAGCCCTCGCCGTGGCAGATGCCGCAGCTCACGTCCACCTCGGCCGACGGCTCCGTGAACGGGAAGTAGTGCGCGCGGAAGCGGGTCTTGCGCTCCTCGCCGAACAGCTGCTTGCACAGGTAGTCGAGCGTGCCCTTCAGGTCGCCGAACGTGATGCCCTTGTCCACCACGAGGCCCTCGATCTGCGTGAACTGCGGCAGGTGGCTCGGGTCGGCCACGTCGCGGCGGTACACCTTGCCCGGCGCGATGATGTAGATGGGAGGCTCCTGCTGCTCCATGACGCGCGCCTGCACCGGCGAGGTCTGCGTGCGCAGCAGCACGTCGGACTCGCCGCGCACGGCGGCCTGGTCGCCGGAGAGGTCGCGCACGTAGAACGTGTCGGCCAGGCTGCGGCTCGGGTGGTCGGCGGGGGCGTTGAGCGCCTCGAAGTTGTAGTAGTCGAGCTCCACCTCGGGACCGGTGGCCACCGTGTAGCCCAGGCCGAGGAAGATCTCGGAGATCTCGTCGCTGATGCGGTTGATGAGGTGGCGCGTGCCCATCTGCTGCGCGCGGCCCGGCAGCGTCACGTCCACGGCGGCCGCGTCGATGGCGGCGGCCAGCTCGGAGGAGGCCAGCTCGTCCTTGCGCGCGGCGAGCGCGCCCTCCACGGCGGCGCGCACCTCGTTCGCCGTCTTGCCCACGGCGGCGCGCTCCTCCTTGGCGATCTGCCCCATCTGCCGCAGGTAGCCCGTCAGCGTGCCCGCCTTGCCCAGCACGGCGATGCGCACCTGCTCGAGCGCGGCGGTGTCGGCCGCCTCCGCGATCTGCGCCAACGTCTGCTCGCGCAGCGACGCCAGTTCCTCCACAATTGCCATAATGCCCGTCCCTTTCCGTCTATCGCCCTTGCGCACGGCCGCCCCACGCGCAATAAAAAAGAGCCTTCTCGCGTCCATGTTCCCAGGGATTGCTCCCCAAAATCCAAGGACGAGAGAAGGCTCTCGCGGTACCACCTCGGTTGACGGCTGCGCCTGCGCGCTGCCGCCCGCTCGTTCGCTCTGTGACGGGAGCTCCCGGCGCATCCTACTTGACGTCTCGCACCGGGCCGTTCGGCCCCGGGCGTCCGCGTTCAAACGCACTGCTCGGAAGGGAATCGTCGCACTCGCCGCCCGGGTTCCTCGCAGCCGATGGGAGCCCGTCTCTGATGGCGGCGCCGTCGCGCGGCGCTGTCTTCGTCATCGCATGTAACGATGCAGTATAGCGCAAATGCACAGCCGTGCGCGTCTTTTCCGCCGCAATCCCCAACCATTTTTCACCTGCGCGGAGGAAAGGGCCTCGCACGAGGCCCTTTCGAGGAGGGAGGGTGCCGCCGACAAACGCCGCGGCGAATGGAAAACGCTACAACGACGCGACGTGCTTGCCCAGCACGCGGCCGTGCGTCATGGCCATGCCCATCGATGCCCCGGCCGACGGCGTGGAATAGCCGGGACCGAATCGGTGGCCCAGGCAGTTGCCGGCAGCGTACAGGCCGGGAATGGGCGTCGTGTAGTCGGAGGTGAGCACGTTCATATGCTCGTCCGTCACGAGTCCCGCAAGCGTCACGAGACCGGCCGTCATCGCGCCTTCGTTCTGAGCAACCGCACCGAAGAACGGAGGCGTGTCGATAGGCTTGAGAAGCAGTGCGTCCTTGCCATAGTCGCTGTCGACACCGGTCGCGCACAGTGCGTTGTACGCTTCGATGGTAGAAAGCGCCTGCTTCTTCGCATCGCCCTCGTACCCGAGATAGCCTAGCAGTTCATCGAGCGTCTGAGCTGCGAATACCTGGCTGCCCATGGTCATGGTGACGTTGATGATGCCCACGCCGCCCACCTCGGCGCCCGCCGCACCCGCATCCACGGCCGCATCCATGCCTTCCTTGAGCTTGTCCATGACGCCGTACCGCTCGACGCCCGCCGCACCCCAGTTGGGAGCCCCGTGATCGAGGCCCGCGTTCTGCACCGACTCGAGGTAGTTCGCGTCGCAGATAGCCGCCACCAACCCATGAGGCTGCCGCGTGATGAGCGGTTTGGCGAATCCGGCCATGCACTCGTTCATGAAGCGCTTGCCCTCGGCATTGATCCACAGGAAGGGCGTCGTGCCCCACGGTCCCGGGCTGCCGCCGTTCGTGTTCATCGAGGGACGAGGGTGGCACTCCACCAGGCCTCCGGCCCAACAGCCCATCTTTTGGCCCTGGCCGTCGCGGCCGCGGCCGATCATCTCTGAGCGGTCGGCGCCCGATCGCATGGCGATCTCGTTCACGTCGTCAAGCAGGTTGTACACCATGTCGGCATTGCTCGAGAAGTCGCCCGTGCACAGGCATACCGCCTTCGCAGCTCGGTAGCGTACGTACCCGTCGGGGCCCTTCGCGATGACGCCCGTCACCTCGCCGGACGAACTCTGCTCAAGCACGGTAGCCGACGTGTTGAAATACCAGGCGGCGCCCAGGTTACGTGCAGCGTCCATGCAGTACAGCTCCACCTCGGTGAGGCGCGACACGCCTTCGCGCCCCAGGACGGGCTGTTCATTGACGGTGCCGATCGTCTGAATGGTGGTCGCCCAAGCTTTGAATCCGCCGCGCTCGAGCGGGTAAAAGCTCGCATCGGGCATGTCGTAGGCGATCTGGACCTGACATTGGCCGTTGTCGAAGTCGAACACCGTGCTCGTGTCGGGCACGACGGACACCATGTTGTCCAGCATCTCCCCGGATTGCTCGACGAACACGCGAATGAGCTCGGGGCTCACGCGCCCCGCACCGCGGCGCACGTATTCGGCACATATCTCGCCCACATCGTAGCCGCCGAACCCGCGCTCCGTGAGAAACGCCGAGTTGTAGCTACAGATATCGTCGCCGAAGAACGAGTACGTTTCTTCCGGCTGAACCTCCAACACCGCGACGCTTGCACCTTCCTGAGCTGCCGCAAGCGCCGCCTGCACGCCGGCATGGCCACCGCCGCAAACGACGACGTCCACCTCCACCGTGTCAACGATCTCCGCATCATCGATGACGGGCGCCTGCCCCAGCCAATCCTCGCGGCATTGATAACTGTCGGGCAGCTGTCCCGACTCCGGCAGGTCGCTCGCCGAAGCTGTCGCGCTCTCGACGCTCTGCTGCGGCGCGCAGCCCACCAGCGCCGCACCGGCCGCAGCCACCGCGCCGGACGCAAGCGCCCCCTTGAGGAAACCGCGCCTATCGAGCAGATTTTTCTCGTTCATGCAAACCATCCCTTCCTGGTATCGCAACCTCCGTTCCGCTATGCGAAACGCTGCCTGCAGCATGCCCCACCCCCTCGGCAGCCGCCATGACCGTTGTGCGTGAAAGCCCTCGTCAGACCCTCACCACATTGGGTGATTAGGTCGAACGAGCGGCATATTGGAACGGGTCGGATACTCGCGGACGCTTCGCGTTTGCTATGATGGACGCAGGAGGGAGCCATCATGACCGAGCACACCGCACATCGCGAAGGCGGCTCTGCGCGCCGCGTCGACATACGACCGCTTTTCGTCTGCTTTGGCTTGTTCAACGCAGGCTGTTTCCTGCAGCTCGATCCGAGCGCGCCGCTTGCATTCGCTGCGGGAGAACGTGACGAGACCGTCATGCTGCTGCTCGTCATGGGCGGCTGCCTCATCGGAGCACTCAGCCTCCTGGTCGCGTTTCGAAGCGCACGCATGTCGGATGCGGCAATTCGCCGCCTCACCGTCGCCTCGCTCGTCGGTATCGTCTGCGTCGCCCTCTGTTGCTTTGCGCGTGCCGCTTTCCCCGAGGCCTCCGTGCCGGCCGCGTACGTTGCCAGCGCCCTTCTGGCGCTCTGCTACCCCGTCGCCCTCGCCCTGTGGGCACTCGCGTTCAAAACGCTCGACCTACGCGGCACGCTCCTCAACGCATCCCTTGCGCTGCTTATGTTCGCCCTGGTTATCGGTTGGGGAAACGCGAGCGATCCCGCACCGGCTTCCGTCCTTGCGGGCGCATGTCTGGTGGCAAGCACGCTCGCGTTCGTACCGCTCGCACGCGCCGGGCTCACCGACGAGCCCGTGGCCGACGCGGCCGACGCCGATCCGAAGAAGCCCTCCGCCCTACAGCTCGCAACGTCCATACCTGTGCTGGCCGTGTGCGTTTCGTCCTTCACCACCGGAGCAACGCAAGCGGGCAGCGCCTCGCCGTCCGTCGATCCCGCGCTGGCCTGTTTCGCCGTTGCGCTTGCAGGAATCGGGTTCTCGCTTTCGGCCTTCGCGTCGTGGCAGGAGCGGAAGCTCTCGTTCGCGCTATTCCGCATCGGGCTTCCCGCTCTGGCCGCCTGCGCGCTCATCATCAAGATGATACCGCTCGAGGCGTTCTCCACCATCCTGTTTCGCGACTACATGTTCGTGCTATTCCAGCTGGCAGCCCTCGTGTCATGGGTGTACCTGACCAGCCTTTTGCGCACCGCGCATCGATCGGCGGCGTTCGTGTGCGGATGCGCGCTCGTCGCATGCGCGTGCGCGCTGGGCACGGGACTTGCGTCGAGCCTCATCGGTTACGTGGTCAACCGAACCGCGCTTGGATTGATCACCGCATTTCTGCTCATCTTCTCGGCCACCACCCTGGGCCGCAGTCTCATCCTGTATTCGAAAGGAACCGAGTCGGAAATCGAGCTCACCGAAAAGCCTCTCGACATTGAAAGCACCTGCGCGCTCATCGGCGAGCAGTACCGGCTCTCGCCGCGCGAAACCGAGGTGCTTGTGGAGCTAGCGTACGGCCACGCTTCGAGTTACGTGGCGAAGGTGCTGTTCATCTCGAATAACACGGCGCGCACGCATATGAAGAACATCTACCGCAAGCTCGATGTGAATTCACGCGAGGACCTGCTTGAGATCATCCGCAAAACGCAGAAGGGGTGCTGAACGCACGCGTCCCGCACCCCTTCCCTCAGAATGTGCGGCCGCTTGCGACCTGCGCATCCCCTTGCTTCCTACCGCAAATACTCGCTGCTTACGTAGGCGGTGGTGTCGTTGTACTTTACCTGGTACCAGTCGCCTTCTACGGAGAGGACGTTCACGGCGGTGCCCGCCGGGAAGGAGCCGATGATGGTGCCGTCCATGCTGGGCGCGGTGCGCACGTTGAGCGGCGCGGTGGTGGTGAGCTGGTTCATGGTGCTGTTGCCCGTCGTGTTCTCGGGGTCGGGCGCGTAGCCGCCCTGGCCGAAGCCGAGGTAGGCGCCGTAGCAGTAGCGGTCGGCGCCGTCGATGCTCACGGTGAACCATCCGTCGTGCTTGGCCACCACGTTCACGCCCTCGTCGACGGCGAGCGAGCTCACGATGCGGCTGTCGGTGCTGGGCTGCTCGCGCACGTTGAGCGGCGCGGTGGCGTACATCGTGGTGGTCTTGCCGTCCTTCACGGTACCGTCCTCGGAGCCCTCGAAATTGAGGTACTGGTAGTAGCAGAAGCCCTCGCGGTCGTTGTACTTCACGTGATACCAGCCGTCGTCGGTCATGCCGTACACGGGCACCGACGTGCCTTCGGGCATCACGTCCATCACGTTCGCATTGATGTTGGACGCGTCGCGCAGGTTGAGCGGCGCGGTGGTTGCCATGGTGGTGACCGCTTCGGATGCGAGGGCCGTGGTGGCCATGCCAGCGGTGAGCAGCAGCGCGGCACCGAAGCCGCCCAGCGCCGTCTTGCAGAATCGTGCGGTGTTCATAGATCCTCCTGCGCATTCGAGTGATGAAGCGCGCGACCCTTCTCGCAGGTCGGCGCGCGTTCATCCTACCATCGGCACGCGCGCGAACGCGGCGCATGCGCGCGCTTCAAACACCCGTTGAATCCGAGCGCGCGAGGATCGCGAAGGAGGAAGCGCCTGAGAGCACTCGAAAGCGCCCGGCTGGCCGCCTACAGGAAGCGGTAGCTGACGGTGCGCAGGCCCCAATCGAGGCACGACGTGAAGCCGAACTGCTTCCACACGCCGGGCTGCAGGTCGAGCACCCGGCTGCCGCCGCCCATGCTGCCGCAGTCGTTCACCGTGGCGAGCACGGTCTGCCCGTTATAGGAAATCTCGACGGTGCGACCGTAATACTGCCAGAAATTCGGCAACGACATGGGAACGGCCACGCCCATCGAGTTGTCGTCGCACACCGACCCGTTGGCGGTCGTGCCGGGGTTCGGCGTGTAAGGATCGGTCGATCCGCCGTAGGCGGACGCCACGCCGGTGGACCAGCTGATGCCGGGATCGGGCGTCGGGTCGGGCGTGGGGTCGGGCGACGGCGAAGGGGCAGGTGCGGGA
>NZ_PPTT01000026.1 GCF_003339815.1 Eggerthella sinensis | reverse complement strand
CCACAACCCCGCGCCAAAAAAAGGTGGGGCCCCACGCCGCAAGCAAGGCCCCACCCCACAACCAGCCCCCCCGAACGCACGAACGCCCGGTCGTTGACCGGGCGTTCGCTTGCTTGCGGCAGATGCGCGGAGCGCTATTCGGCGGCAGGAGCTTCCTCGACGAGGGCGTCGACGGCAGCGGCTTCCTCAGCCGTAGCTTCGACAGCGGTCTCGGCAGCAGCCTCGGTCTCGGCGGCCTTCTTGGCCTCGGCCTCGGACTTCTTGGCAAACTCTGCAGCGCGCTTGGCCTTCTCGGCTTCCTTCGCCTTGCGCTCGGCGGCCTTCTTGGCCTCGGCCTCGGCGACGGCAGCGGCACGCGCAGCCTTCTTGGCTGCCTCGCGCTCGGCCACGGACTCCTTCGCAGACGCACCGAACTTGTCGGCGAAGCGCTGCACGCGTCCACCGGTGTCCACGAAGCGCTGCTGGCCGGTGTAGAACGGATGGCAGACGTTGCAGATGTCGACCTTCAGCTCAGACTTCGTCGAGCGAGTCGTGAACGTGTTGCCGCAGCTGCACTTAACCGTGCATTCCACGTACTCCGGATGAATTCCCTGTTTCATTCTGGTTCTCCTTTACGGACCTTGGTTTCCGACCAAGGTGAAGACAAGCCTTTGCACTATAGCACAGGACCCCGCCAAACGCACGCGATTCCTCAGGAAACGCGAGGAATTCTCCCTACTTCAAAAACGCCTCGTTCACCGGGAGGTGGTAGGCTTCGGCGATGCCGCGCAGGCCCTCGTCGGGAATGGCGTTCGGGAACCGGTCGCTGCCGCCGTTCATGGCGCGCGCCTGGGCGTAGATGCTGGCCGCCTTGTCGATGGTGTGCGCGAGGCCGAACGTCGTGTCGAAGTCGACTCCGGCGCAGAACAGGCCGTGGTGCGCCCACACGCACGCGTCGTACACGCGCATGGCCTCAGCCGTGGCGTCGGCGATTTCGGGACCGCCCGGCACCATCCACGGCACCACCCCGATGCCGCCCGGGAACGCGACCATGCTTTCCAGCAACATCTTCCACAGCGTGCGTGTGAACGTGCGCGCGTCGAGCGGCAGCACGTTCGTCAACGCCACCACGCTCACGGGATGCGCGTGGTACAGCACGCGGCTCGCCCCGCCTGTCGCCTCCTTCCGCACCGACTGGATGGCCATGTGGCTGGGCAGCTCGCTCGTGGGCACGCCGCCGCCCTTGAAACCCCACACGATGCGCCACGCGTCGCCCGCGCCGTTGATCTCCACGATGCCCGCGGCGGTATCAGGATCGAGCGCCACGTTCCGCATATGCGCTCCCTTGCCCGTGACCAGGAAGAACTCGCCGCGCAGGTTTTCGGCCTGCACGCCGAGCGGCACCCACGAGCTGGGATTGTCGTAGAAGAACGAGCGGCTGGACGCCACATCCTCGGGCGCGAGGCGGTACGACGCGTTGCCGCCGTTGCTCTCGTGCCAGCCCTGGTTCCAGCCGTCGCTGCACAGGCGCACGAAGCCCTTCACGAACGCCTGCTGCTCCACGGCCACGCCCGACACGGCGCCTTTCGCCGCCGAGACGCCCTGGTCGAGCACGTCCTGCATGCTATCGAGAAAACCCATGGTGAACTCCTTGCTCTCGGTCTGCGCCGCCCATGCGGCCTATCGGGGGTCGCGCTCGTCCGCGCTGGCGCGGATCTGCACGACGTACATCACGTTCGTGGCGGCTGCCGTCGCCGTGCCCGGCTCGCCGATGGTGGGGCTCGTGGCCGGGTCGCCCGCCGTGAACACGGCCAACTCGCCGGGCTGCACGAACCCGTGCGCCACCACGGCGTCGCGCGCCTGGTCGATGACGTGGCGCATGTCGCCCTGCACGTCGCCCAGCATGGGCGTCACGCCCCAGTTGAGCTGCTGCTGCCGCATCACCCGCGGAAACGGCGTGACCACGTAGATGGGCACGCGCGGGCGCAGGTTCGACACGAGGCGCGCCGTGCGGCCCGACATCGTGGGCGCCACGATGCACGACGCCCCCACGTTCTCGGCCGTCTGCACGGCGGCCAGGCCCACGGCCAGCGCCACGCGCGCCTTGTCGCGGCTGCGGTCGGGCGCGTGCTCGTCGAACAGGTAGGGCTCGCTCGACTCGGCGATGCGCGCCATCATGCGCACGGCCTCCACCGGGTACGCCCCGTTCGCCGTCTCGCCCGACAGCATCACCGCGTCGGTGCCGTCGTAGATGGCGTTGGCCACGTCCCCCACCTCCGCCCGCGTGGGACGCGGGTTGCGCATCATGGAGTCGAGCATCTGGGTGGCCGTGATCACCGGCTTCGAGGCGCGGTTCGAGGCGCGGATGATCTCCTTTTGGATGTGCGGCACTTTGTACGCCTCCACCTCCACACCCAAATCGCCGCGCGCCACCATCACGCCGTCGGCCGCCTCGATGATGGCCTCGAAGTTCTCCACCGCCTCGGCGCATTCGATCTTCGCGATGAGGCCCACGTCGGCCCCGCCGTGCTCGTCGAGGAAGCGGCGCAGCACGCGCACGCCCTCGGCGTTGCGCACGAAGGAGGCCGCCACGAAGTCGATGTCCTGCTCGATGCCGAAGGCGAGGTCGGCCTCGTCCTGTTCGGTCATCACGGGAAGGGGCACGTTCACGCCGGGGACGTTGATGGACTTGCGCTCGCTCAGCAGCCCGTCGTTGCGCACGGTGCAGCGGATGTCCGAGCCTTCGAGCCGGTCCACCACGAGCTCCACCAGCCCGTCGTCGAGCAGGATGGATGCGCCGGGCGCCACCGCGCGCGCCAGGCCCGCGCAGGTGTGCCCCACAAGCTGCGGCGTGCCCTCCACCGCGCGCTCGGTGAGCACGAGGGCCTCCCCCGCGCGCAGCTGCACGGGGCGCCCGCCGGCCAGCGTGCCCGTGCGAATCTCGGGGCCGCGCGTGTCCAGCATGATGGCGCAGGGGGCGTCCAGCTCGGCGCGCACGCGCTTGAGCCGGTCCATGCGCGCGCGGTGCTCGTCGTGCGAGCCGTGCGAGAAGTTGAAGCGCGCCACGTCCATGCCCGCGATCAGCAGCTCGCGCACGAGCGCCTCGTCGTCGACGGCCGGGCCCAGGGTGCAAACGATCTTCGTGCGTCGTGCCATGCTCCTCCTCGGTCTTCTCTGCGATGATCGCATCATACCGTGAAACCGCCGCACCGCACGCCAATTCAACGAGCCTATACACAACCGAAACCTGCCCACCACGGCAACGGGCCCCGAAGCACGCTTCGGGGCCCGCACGCGAACCATGCAGCCGAGCGGCGCGTCAACGCCGCGCCGCGCCTTATGCGACGAGGAAGTCGACCACCGCCGATGCGGGGCTCGTGCGTCCCTCCTCGTTCATCGAGCGCACCTTGAGCCGGTAGCTGCCGGGGCGCTCGGGCGTGAACGCATACGTCCAATGCACCCAGAGATCGGCCGTCGTATCGGACACGTCGTGCGTCGTCCAGGTGCAGCCTTCGTCGAGGGAGAACTGCATGGCCACGATGCGCTTGTCGAAATCGTCGGCATAGCCTTGGAACGTGATGGTCTGGCCCACCGCCAGCTCCTGTGGAGCGATCATGCCCGGCCTCCTCGCCTTACGAGACGGAAGCCGACAGCACCCCGACGTTGGGGCTGTTCGGATACTCCCGCCCCTCGCCCGGGTTCGCCGGCGGAGTCGCCTCGCGCGTCACGCGCACCTCCACCACGTCGCGCACGAAGTAGTTGGCCGGCGTGCGCGTCATCCACAGCTGGTTATTGCCGCCCACCGAGGCCGACAGGTCCTCATCGTTGATCTCGTAGGACAGCACGCCGTGACGCCCCACCACGTAGCTGAGGGGCATGGCCAGCTCGGTGCCGTCGCTCGACACGAACGTGACCGTGTTCACGCCGTCGCGCGCCTCGGCGCGATCGAGCAGGTGCGCGATGGGAATGCCCTTCACGTCGGCGGTGATGATGGCCTTGCCGTCGGCGGGGTTGCCGCCGCACGTGCACGTCATCACCTGCTTGACGCTGTTCTCGGACGCGAGCTCGTCCACCTGCGCGGTGAACGCGTTGTCCACCTCGCCCGTCACGGAGAGCTTCCAGCCGAGCGGGTTGCTCGCCGCGAAGTCGTCGGTGGCGCCGCACAGGGCCGCCGTCGCGCGCTGGAACACGTCCTTGATGACGCTGTTCAGCGTGAGCTCGGTCTGGTCGTAGGCGAACACGCCCTCCTCGGCCGAAGCGCTCGTCAGCCCGGATGCGCTCGCGGCGCCCTCGGACGCTTCGGCCGCCGCGGCCGCCGCGGTCGGCGCACCGTCCGACGCATCGGCCTGCGGACCCTCGAGCGCGAAGGCGGTCCCCGCCCCGCTCAGCGTCAAGGAGGCGATCATCGTGCCGGCCAACAGGCCTTTTTTGTAGTCTTGCATGCTCATCTCCAATCTACTTGACGTTGAACAGGAAGTTCGTATCGCGCGAGCTCACCCGCTCGCTGCCGTCGGGCTGCGTCGAAGTCGTGCGCACCTTGAGCAGGTAGGCGCCGGCCTCGGCGGGCGTGTAGGTCATGCGCCAGTACGTCCAACGCGTGGGGTCGTTGTCGGGCGTCTCGAGCGTCGTCCAGGTCTTGCCGTGGTCGAGCGAGTACTCCACCTTCGCGATGGGCTCGTCGTAGGCGTCGGCGAAGCCCTCGATGGTGAGCTCCTTGCCGGCCTGGCCGTCAAGCACCACGCCGTCGGGGTAGTTGAGGATGGCGCTGTTCGGCTTGCCCTGCATCATGCCCGTGTGCGGATCGAGCGGCGTGCCCACGCCGCCCTCGTCCTCGAATGCAGGGTCGTTCACGAAGTCGATGGTCATGATGGCCTTGATGTAGGAGGCGGCGGAGTTGCGCGGCACGGCGAGCGTGACCGGGTAACCCTGGCTCGCGGGCAGCGGCTGGCCGTTGATCTCGGTGACCAGCAGGCAGTCCTCGACGTTGACGGAGGTGAACGACGGCGCCACCATGTTGTAGCCGTCCTCAGACGTCACCTCGATGTTCGTCGTGCCGTCGGCCGGTTTCACGTAGTCGATGATGTCCTTCATGGAGACGCCCGTGAGCTCGGCCTGGTAGATCCACGCGTTCGCCGTGGCGTTCTCGATGCAGCCCTGCTTCTGCACGAAGCTCTTGGTGCCGAACCGCTCCTTCAGCTCCGACACGGTCATCTCGAGGGGATTCGCCACGTCGCCCCCGATGGCGAGCACCCACGAGTCGGCCACGGCCGGATCGGTTTCGGTGCGCCACTCGGAAGGCTCGTTGTTGAGCGACTCGAAGAACAGCTGGTCGTTTTCGGACACGGTGTCCTGGTCGAAGCTCAAGCCGAGCTTCGCGTCGTCGGCCTTCACGTTCGTGATGCCCTTGTACAGATCGTACTTGGCGTAGTCCCACAGGTTGAACGTGCTGCTGTCGTCGATGTAGTGGCACGAGTCGCAGCTGCCGTTCATGCCCGAGAACTTCGCGTTGCCGTTGTGGATGCCGTGCAGCGTCTCCACGAGCTGCGTGTTGCCGAACCCGGCGTTGCGGTGGCAGCCCAGGCAGTTCGCCACGGTCAGCTGCGTGGGATAGCCCATGGCGTACACGTTGTGCTTCGTCGGCAGGCTCATCACCACGTCCTCGATGCTCTCGTGGCAGGACAGGCACCCGCGGTTGTCCGCGTCGAGGTAGCCGACGTTCCATCCCTTCGGGTCGGACGGCACGGGCTGCGTGGTGAAGCCGAACTGATCGGTGTACTGCGCCGGCTCGTTGTTCTCGGCGTTCTCGGCCACCTTGTCGGCGTATTTGAGCTTCTCGGCGTACTCGGCGTAGTTCTCGAGGTACGTCCCGCCGTCGTCGGCGTACCCGATGTTGTTGCCGATGCGTCCCAGATCGTCGGCCGTGATGGGCGGCGTTTTCTCCGCGCCCTGCGTCGCGTCCGAGCCCTGCGGCGCGCACGCCGCCATGAGCCCCACGGCGGCCACGAGGCACAGGGCCGATGCGGCCAGCTTTCCCTTCGCTTTCATGCAATTCCTCCTTCGTTTCACGTACGTTGACGAGCGGTTCCAGCCCGCTCGTCCCCCGCCGCACACTCTATGGGAATGCGCGGTTGGAGGGTAGGCGCACAGAATCGGCCCGCACCGTCTTTTTCGCGCAGGAGGCTCACGCGCGTGCGCGCGTATATCTATGCTCGTCCGTCAATTATTCTCGAAGGCGAATATGACGATCGTTCCGGATTGTGGCACACTGGCATCGAACGAAAAAGCGCCCGACAAGGGGATGGGCGCCCGGCCGGGAGGGCCGCGGAACACGAAGGGGGAACCCATGAGGCTGAGGGGCCTGCAGGGGCATAACGACGCGACGTCGATCCTGCTCACGTCGTCGCTGCACCGCAAGATGGATTTCGATCGCTACCTCGAGCAGGGCGCCGTGACGAAGCTGTTCCGCCTGGAAGAGCTCGATGCCACGTGCGAGCGACCCGACGACCCGTACCTGTTCTACGTGCAATCGGGCGCCATCGAGGTGGGCATCAAACGCGACGACGGGCGCAAGCTGAGCTACTTCTACGTGCGCGGCAGCGGCGACGCGGCCATCGCGGGCCTGCCGGGCTACCTGTCGCTCGGCTCGAGCCGGCTCACGTTCAGGGCGGTGCGCAACACCGTGCTGATCAGCTTCACGCGCGGGCAGGTGCGCGCGCTCATGCACAAGGACGACGCCTTCTACGACGACGTCATGCACGCGCTGCACATGTCGATGGCGCAGCTCGGGCACCGCATCGACGCCGCGAACCAGCAATCCACGAGCCGCCGCATGCTGCTGTGGCTCGAGAAGCTGTGCGAGGCGAACGAGCCCGACGCCGACGGCGTGTACCGCATTCCCTGCAACCTCATCGTCGACGAGATATCCGGCCTGCTGGAAATCCACTACGCCACCTGCAACAAGCTGCTGAAATCCCTCAAGGACCAGGGCATCGCCAGCAAGACGAAGACGCACCTCGAAATCATGGACCGCGCCGAGGTGCAGCGCCTGCTGCTCGAGGAGAACCCCGTGCTGTACTGATGAAACCGAACGAATGTTTCACGTGAAACATTCGCGGCGGCGGGCCAGAGCGCCCCGCGGCGCGGCGCGGCGGTTTGCGCGCCACGAAAAAGCGCCCGCCCCGCGCGATGCGGGACGGGCGCTTCCAAACGCTCGGACGAGCTGCTGCGCGAGGCTTAGACCTCGGCAACCCACAGGCCATGGATGTTGCAGTACTCGTACACCTTGAGGGCCTCGTCGCCCTCGGCGATGGCGAAGTCGGCCACGGGGGCGTCCTCCGGCGTGAGCTCGACGATCTGGTAGCCGTTCTTCGTGACGAGGCAGATGAACGTGATGTAGTGCTCGGGAGTCATGGGATGCAGGGTGCTGCCCACTTCCACATGCACGTTCGCGCCGTCGATGCGCACGACCGGCACGTGCTTCTCAACCGCCGCGTCGGTGGTGTTCGCGGTGAGCTCGGCCATCTGCTCGCCGCAGCATACCAGCGGTACGCCGGAGTCGAACGGCTTGATGGCGATGTTGCCGCAGTGCATGCACTTATAGAACTTGAGATCCATGGATGTGCCCCCTTCGGGTGTTCGTGAAACGAGTCTGCAATCGGTTCTGTTGCTAGTTTAGCTTCGCCCGGCGGGCAAACCGTTACCGCTGAGACGGTTGCCGCCGAACCGTAACCAATCCACGCAGCGCTCTCCACGAAAGCGGAGCGGCGCGCGTCGACCGGCCTGCTATATGTTACTCAGATTGTTGCATTTCGGGAAGCCCCTTTTGCGGCTTTTTCACGACAAGCGCATAAACGAACACGCCCACCCCTACCAACACGAGCGGCACGCTCAGCAGCTGCCCCATGGTGAGCCATCCGCCCCACAGGTACCCCAGCTGCACGTCGGGCTCGCGCACGAACTCCATGAGGAAGCGGAAGCACCCGTACATGATGAGGAACAGGCCGAGGAACGTGCCGCGCGGACGCGGCGGCATGCGGCGCGACAGCAGGTACAGCACGGCGAACATGACGATGCCCTCGAGGAAGGCCTCGTAGAGCTGCGAGGGATGGCGCGGCATCATACCCGCCGAGCCGCCGAACACCACGCCCCACGGCAGGTCGGTGGGAGCGCCCCACAGCTCGCCGTTGATGAAGTTCGCGCAGCGGCCGAACAGGATGCCCAGCGGCGCGCCGATGCAGCCGAGGTCGGCCAGCGTGAGGTACGGGATATGGGTGAGCTTCGCGGCCACGATGCCCGCCAGCAGCGCGCCGATGAGGCCGCCGTGGAAGCTCATGCCGCCATGGTTCACCGCGATGATCTCGAGCGGGTTCGCCAGGTAGTCGTAGTCGCCGTAGAACAGCACGTAGCCCAGGCGCCCGCCCACGATGACGCCGATGATGACGCAGAACATGATGGTGAGCAGCGAGTCGGCGTCCACGCGCACGCGCCAACGGCGCGCGACGCGCCAGATGACGAGAGCGGCGCACACGAATCCCAGCACGTAGGCGATGCCGTACCAACGCACGGTGAACGGCCCGAGCGAGAACAGCACGGGGTCGAGGGTTTGATAGATGTCGTTGAGCATGTCGTTCCTTCGGGGGCCCTTGCCGCGCAAGGGCATCGATTGACGGGGTAATGCAAACGGTTCCGCCGACCTCAGCCGACGGAACCGTTTATTCGAGACCCATGCCGGCGCCTACTTCGAGGGCGGCGAACCGCACCTCCTCGCGCAGCTGCGGCGGGATGGGCTGCATGCTGGACACGGTCGCATCGCAATGCGGGCAGCGCAACGTAAACAGGGCCAGATCGGCGCGCACCACCATCATGGACTCGTAGCGACACACGTCCAAACCGACCGCTCCGCATGCGGGACAGGTCACGCCTTGGCTCATCGGTTCACACTCCTTCGCCTCGTGGTCCTCCTACCGGTGGCTTTATTGTAGCAGAACTTCCCCTGCGTCCATCCACGATTGGAAACGCTCCAGCAACGTCGAAAAGCCCTCACGAACCCACAACGCGCTCGAGGAAAAAGGCGTGCACGCGCGCGTCGTCGGTGAGCTCGGGATGGAAGGCCACGGCCAGCGCACGGCCCTCGCGCACGGCCAGCGGCTCGCCGTCGTCGGTGCGGCTGAGCACCTCGACGCCCGGCCCCAAGCCGGCGAAGCGCGGGGCGCGGATGAACACGCCCTTCACCGGGCCGCCTTCCACGCCGTCGAACGGCACCGTCGTCTCGAACGAGTCCACCTGCCGCCCGTAGGCGTTGCGCCGGATGAGCACGTCCATGAGCGCGAGCGCCTCCTGATCGGGACGCGCCCCGTCGATGGCGCGCGCCATGAGGATGGCGCCGGCGCAGGTGCCGAACACGGCCATGCCGGCCGCGTGCGCGGCGCGCAGCGGCTCGTACATCCCGTGGATGGCCAGCAGCTTCGCGATGGCCGTGGACTCCCCTCCCGGAATGACGAGCCCGTCGAGGCCCTCCAGGTCGGCGGGCCAGCGCACGAGGCGCGTGGCCGCCCCCAACCCGTCGAGCATGAGCCGATGCTCCCGAAACGCCCCCTGCAGGGCCAAAACGCCGATCTGCGCAGCCACGGTGCTCCTACCAGCCACGTCCGGCCATGAGCTCGTTCTCGGGGATCTCCGAGATCTCGATGCCCACCATGGCCTCGCCCAGGTTGCGCGAGACGCGCGCGATGGTGTCGGGGTCGTCGTAGTTCGTCGTGGCCTCCACGATGGCGCGGGCGCGCGCGGCGGGGTTGCCCGACTTGAAGATGCCGCTGCCCACGAACACGCCGTCGCAGCCCAGCTGCATCATGAGCGCCGCGTCGGCGGGCGTGGCGATGCCGCCGGCGGAGAAGTTCACCACGGGCAGGCATCCGTGCTCCGCCACCCACTTCACCAGCTCGTAGGGCGCCTGCAACTCTTTAGCGGCCGTGAACAGCTGCTCGTCGCGCAGGCCCTTGATGCGGGCGATGTCGGTGGTGACGGTGCGCATGTGACGCACGGCCTCCACGACGTTGCCCGTGCCGGGCTCGCCCTTCGTGCGGATCATGGCCGCGCCCTCGGCGATGCGGCGCAGGGCCTCGCCCAGATTGCGGGCGCCGCACACGAACGGCACGGTGAAGTCCCACTTGTTCACGTGGTACTCGTCGTCGGCCGGCGTGAGCACCTCGCTCTCGTCGATGAAGTCCACGCCGAGGCTCTGCAGCACCTGCGCCTCCACGAAGTGTCCGATGCGGCACTTCGCCATGACGGGGATGGACACGGCCTCCACGATGCCCTCCACCATGGACGGGTCGCTCATGCGGGCCACGCCGCCGTGCGCGCGGATGTCGGCGGGAACGCGCTCGAGCGCCATGACGGCCACGGCTCCCGCGTCCTCGGCGATCTTCGCCTGCTCGGGGTTGACGACGTCCATGATGACGCCGCCCTTCATCATCTCCGCGAATCCGGTCTTCACCTTCAGCGTGCCGTGCGCCTGCTCTGCCATCGTTTCCCTTTCGTTTTCGGTTTCCTTGTCCCCACCGGGTGTAGCAAGCGGCCGTGCAGAGGTCCTGCACGGCCGCGGTATGCTGATGCGATTGGCGCGCTTGCCCCCAGGCAGCGCGCGATGATCCGGCTCTCCTGCTACAGCAAGAACCGGTTCGGGTTGCCCTGACGCGTGACGCCGCTTTCGCCTTCGCGGTCGGACACGTTCGGGCCATGCTCCAGGAAGTGCTCGCAGAAGCGGCACACCTCCTTGATAGCCGCGTCGTAGTCGCGCTCAGGATTCAGCAGCTTGTTGAAATCCTGGCACACCTCGTGCGTCGAGCGCGTGCATGCGGCGAAGCGACAGTCGCAGGGGCACGGTTCGCCCGGAATGTTGTGCGGACAGCGCGACATCATCTCCTCGTCGCACCCGCGACGTTCCCAACACTGCGCCATATCCGCCTCCTTCCCGCTCTCGTCTTCGCCCCGTCCGGCTTACAGATCCGCCGGCACGACCTTCGTCACGCCCGGCACGCGCTCCTTGAGGATGCGCTCCACGCCGTTGGCCAGCGTCATCTGGGACATCGGGCAGCCCTTGCAGGCACCCTGCAGCTCGACGGACACCACGCCGTCTTCGCTCACGTCCACAAGGCGCACGTCGCCGCCGTCGGCCTGCAGGCTCGGACGGATGAGCTCGAGCACTGCCGCCACATCGTTCTTCTCTACCATGAAAAGCTCCTTCTTCGAACTTGTAAACTTCCGTATCGGTTGCCGATTCTACCACAGTCTACGACGTGGGCTTCCAATCCTTGCCGAGAACCACCAACACGTCGGTGTCGAACGTGTAGAAACCGGCGCCGGCCACCGTGCGGCCCATGCCGAGCGTGGACACCACGGTTTCCGCCGCGTCCTTGAACGCATCGTCGTTGTACACCACGAGCGTCTCGTCGTAGGCGTACGTGTCGGTGTTGCCCGTCTCGGTCACGTCGAAACCGCGATCCTTCAGCGTGTCGGCGATCTGGTTCGCCCCGCCCGTCACGCCCGAGCCGTTGCGCACGGTGATGGTGAAGCTGCCCGGGTCGACCTGGTTGACCGCCTGCTCCACCACCGGCTCGGCGCCGGACTCCACGAGCTCCATCATGCTCTTCCAGCCGTCGGTCGAAGCCACGTACGTGGTCACGTCGTCGCGCGTGGTCTCGTAGCCCGGCACGAGCGCGCCGTACACCGTGGAGGCGTCCATGCCGCGCATCGCGTCGGCGATGGAGAGCGCCGCGGTTGCCGACAGGTCGGTTTGGAACGCGCCGCCCACGCCGTCGAGCGTCGTGAGGAAGCCGAGCGAGCCGTCGCCGAGCAGGCGCAGCGAGAGCGCCGTGAGAACCGCGCGCTGGTTCGCCGTCTGCACGTCGAGGCCGTCCGCGAAGTTGCTCGCCCGCAAGAGCGTGAGCGTCTTGGCCCCGTCGAGCACCTGCGTGCCCGCCGGCAGGTACGCATCGCCCGCGTTCGGGTCGTCCACCTCTTCGGCGACGTTCACCTCGATGCCGCCGAGCGCGTCGACGAGCTTCGCGATGCCCTCGGCGTCCGTCTTCACGTAATGGGCCACGTCGACTCCCGCGAAGTTGGACACGGCGGTGATGAGCGAGGCGTCACCCTCCTGCGTCTGCGCGTCGCGCAGCGGATGGGTCTTGCCGTCCTTGAGCGACACCTGCAGCGTGGGCGGGATGGACACCACGGTGACGGTGCGCGACGCCTGGTCCACGCGCACGAGCGCGAACGCGTCGGGACCGTCCTGCGCGCTCGCGGAGCCGGGAAGGTCGAGGTCGGCGGACACGAGCGTGTAGTACGCCTTCGCGTCGGCCTTCGGCGCGATGAGGGCCGAGGAGGCGTCGGAGTTCTTGAGCGCCAGCTTGCCGTCGAGCGAGCCGAAGAACGTGGCCACGCCCACGCCCACGGCGATGCACGCCACCACGACGAGGCAGACGGCCAGCACGAGGATGCGGCGGATGCGCGCCTTGCGCTGGATGTCCTGCGTGAACTCACGGCGGCTCACGCGGCGGGCGTACTGCGACGAGCTCTCCCCCGACGCGGTGGTGGGCAGGATGGTGTCCACGATGCCGCGGGAGGCGCGCTTCTGCTTGCGCGGGCTCGAGAAGCCCATGGACTCGCCGTTCATATAGCGCGACGAGCGGCGCGGCACGTGCGTGCCCACCGTGGCCGTGCGCATGCGGCGCGACGTGAGTTTGGAGCGGGTTTGCGTGAAACCCTGCTTGCGTTTGTTCACCATACGCTATCCCGCTAGCACGCGGACCGTGTTTGATCGGGGTCGGTGCGCACGACGTCGGCACCGAGGGCGGCCAGCTTGCCCGCGTAGTCCTCGTAGCCGCGGTCGATATGGCCGATGTTGTGGACGCGGGTCTCTCCCTCCGCCACGATGCCGGCCAGCACGAGGGCTGCGCCGGCGCGCAGGTCGGTGGACGACACGTCGGCGCCCTGCAGCTCGTCCACGCCGCGCACGAGGGCGTGATGGTCCTCGATGGCGATGTCGGCGCCCATGCGCATGAGCTCGCTGGCGAACATGAAGCGGTTCTCGAACACGTTCTCGGTGATGACGGACATGCCGTCGGCGAACGCGGCCAGCAGCATGAACTGGGCCTGGAGGTCGGTGGGGAAGCCGGGGTGCGGCAACGTCTGCAAGTCGATGGGCGCAAGCGGACGGGTGCGTCCGACGGTGATCCAATCGTCGCCCGTGGCGACGTCGCAGCCCATCGCCTCAAACTTCATGAGCGCCATGCGCAGATACGACGGATCGATGCCGTGCACCGTCACGGGGCCGCCCGTGAGCGCGCCGCCGGCCAGGAAGGTGCCGGCCTCGATGCGGTCGCCCACCGTGGTGTGCTCGCAGGGGTGCAGCGCGCTCAGCTCCACGCCCTCCACCTCGATGATGGCCGAACCCGCGCCCGTCACGCGCGCGCCCATGGCCACGAGCATGTTCGCGAGGTCGACGATTTCGGGCTCGCGCGCGGCGTTCTCGATGACGGTGACGCCCTCGGCCACCACTGCGGCCATGAGCAGGTTCTCCGTCGCCCCCACGCTGGGGAAGTCGAGCAGGACGTGCGCGCCGTGCAGGCCGTTCGGCGTGGTGGCCTCGAGGAAACCGTGGTCGATGGAGAATTCCACGCCGATGGCTTCGAGCCCCACGAGGTGCATGTCGATCTTGCGCGCGCCGATCTGGCAGCCGCCCGGCATGGCCACGCGGGCCCGTCCGAAGCGACCGACGAGCGGGCCGAGCACCGAGATGCTCGCGCGCATCTTCGACACGAGCTCGTAGGGGGTTTCGTGCTTGTCGACGTCCGACGTGTCCACGACGAGCGTGTGGCCGTCGCGCGTCACCTGCGCGCCCAGGCAGCGCAGCACGTCGGACATGATGCTGATGTCGGAGATGAGCGGCACGTTGTGGATGGCGGTTTCGCCCTGGCCGAGCAGCGCGGCGGCGATGAGCTTGAGCGCCGAGTTCTTCGCACCCGCCACGGCGACGTCGCCGGCGAGCGTGTTGTTGCCTTGCACGATGATGATTTCTTCAGCCATGGAAGCATCCTCCGCGCCCGCCGCAGGGGGTTCGGGCGTTGGTGTCGTTGGGTGGTGAGCGCCGCTGGCGGCGCATGCGTTGCGATACTCCATTATAGGAACAGCCGGGCGGCGCGCCCACCCTCATCACAACGAAAGCAGAAGGGCTGATGAGGGCGGACACGAAAAGACCCGGAGCCGAGGCTCCGGGTCTTGCACCTGCACGTTTGAGGAAGGGGCTTTACGCCTCTTCGCCCAGGACGAAGCGCTTGAAGTCGACGATCTTGATCTCGCCGCCCAGGTTCTTCGCAACCTCGGCCGTGTACTCGTTCACGGACTGATCCGGGTTCTTCACGAAGGGCTGCTCAGTGAGGGTGCTCTCCTTGAAGAACTTCTCCAGACGGCCGGTGGCCATCTTCTCCTGGATGGCCTCGGGCTTGCCGGACTCGGCAGCCTGCGCCATGTAGATGGACTTCTCATGCTCGACGATGGCCGGGTCGACGGCCTCGCGCGTCGCGGCAACCGGAGCCGCAGCGGCAACCTGCATGGCCACGTCGCGACCGTAGGCCTTGAAGCCGTCGGACGCGGGGTCGATGCCCTCGACGTCGAACTGCACGAGCACGCCGATCTTGCCGCCGCCGTGGATGTAGGACGACACGGCGCCGCCCTCCACCACCGCGAAGCGGGCGAGCTGGATGTTCTCGCCGAGCGTGTGGATGGCGTCGGTCACGACAGCCTCAACCGTCTCGCCATCGGCGTCGGCGGCCTTGAGGGCGTCGAGGTCGGCCGGCTTGGCGGCCATGGCGGCCTTGGCGATCTTGTCGGCGTAGGCCTTGAACTTGTCGTTCATGCCCACGAAGTCGGTCTCGCAGTTGAGCTCGACGACGGCGCCGGTCTTGGCGTCGTCGGAGACGATGGCCATGACGGTGCCCTCGTTGGTGGCACGGCCGGCCTTCTTGGCAACGGCGGCGAGGCCGCGCGTGCGCAGCACGTCGATGGCTTTCTCCAGGTCGGCCTCAGCCTCGACGAGCGCCTTCTTGCACTCCATCATGCCGGCGCCGGTCATCTCACGGAGCTCCTTGACGAGCGAAGCGGTGATGTCAGCCACGGTTGTTCCTTTCTCTCACGATGCCGCGACCTTGGGGCGCGGCGCGGGTCTCAAGCGCCGCCCCGCTCGAAAGCGGGACGGCGCGGTCAGTGCAGGGGGTTGCGCGGCAGCTTATTCAGCGGCAGGCGCAGCAGCCTCGGCGGCCTCGACGGCAACCTCGGCGACGGCGTCGGCGACAGCAGCCTCGGCAGCGGCGGCCTCGACGACCGGCTCGGCGGCCATGTCGGCGGCGGTCACCGGCACGCCCACGCCGGCGATGACGGCGTCGGCGATGAAGTCGGCCAGCAGGCGGACCGAGCGGATGGCGTCGTCGTTGGCAGGGATGCCGAAATCGACGTCGTCCGGATCGCAGTTCGTATCGAGCGTGCCCACCACGGGGATGTCGAGACGGCGGGACTCATGAATGGCGATGGCCTCGCGGTTCGTGTCGATCACGAACACGGCGTCGGGCACGCGCTTCATGTTGCGGATGCCGTTGAGGTTCGTCTGCAGCTTGGACAGCTCCTTGTGCAGCAGGATCTGCTCCTTCTTGGGCAGCACGGCCATGCGACCGTCGGCCTCCATGGCCTCGAGCTCCTCCATGCGGTTCACGCGGGAGCGGATGGTGACGAAGTTCGTCAGCATACCGCCGAGCCAGCGGGCGTTCACGTAGGGCATGCCGCACTTGTTGGCAGCGTCGGCGACGGCTTCCTGAGCCTGCTTCTTCGTGCCCACGAACAGCACGGTGCCGCCCTTCTTGGCCAGCTCGGACACGAACGTGTACGCCTGGTCGAGGCCCACGAGCGTCTGCTTGAGGTCGATGATGTAGATGTCCCCGCGGCTGCCGAAGATGTACGGCTTCATTTTGGGGTTCCAACGGCGCGTCTGATGGCCGAAGTGGCTGCCCGCATCGAGCAGCGAAGTAATGCTGACTTTCGTCATGACTCTCTCCATTCGTTAGTCCTCTGCTTACGGTCATCCCCGAACTCCGCAGCCTTTTTCAGTTGGCCACTAGCGGAGCGAGTCGCGCAAGCATGCGTAATTAGAAACTGCAGAAGTATACCACGCCCCCGCGCGTTTGCAAGCGAGAAGTGAAAAGACGCCGTGGCGACAACGAAGATCAGGCGCCAGTACGACGCCCTCGAAGGAGGGATTGGATCGTGAAGTCGGGTGCGCCGTTGTAGGAGGACACGTCGACACGGCGGTCCATCATGACGGAATACACGAACAGGGCGGCCGCCGCGGCGAAGCACGTAAACAGCACCAGCGAGGGGAATTGGTTGTACATATGGAACGTCGCGAGCATACCCGGCGTGTAGAAGCCCAGCACCACGAGCGCGACGGCGGCAACGATGCCACGCGTTTTCCAGCGGCGGGCCTCCGCTTTCTCTTGCGGCGCATAGAAATCCTCGACCACCGGATGCTTCTCGCGAAACGCCGCATGGCTCCGATACGCCGGAACGAAGAAGCAAAGGCCGACCGCGACGCCGATAAGGTGGATGACGATCGAAACGCCGGCCGTCATGCCACGCCGAGCAGCGCGGCGAGCTGGGCTTGGCTCAAATCATGCGTACTGCGCACATGCTGGAGATTGTCTCGGAAGCTCATAGGGTTCTCCTCTCGCTCGCCTTCCCCCCCCATCTTGCACCAAAACGGCGAGTACCTCAACCAACTTTCGGATGCGTTTCCCGGCGTTCTTGACAACCGGGAGTTGTCAGCACCGGCCATTGACAGGTTTTGCGACGGCGATTGAGACGGCTGTAGAGTGCATGCCCGAACGCCGCAGGCGGGCCCCCGACGGCTCTTGCGAGCGTCGAGGGGCCCTTCGAGCGTGCGTTCTCCCGCTAGGCCCCGTACCCTCCCCCGTTCCTCAAACTCAAGGCCACGGTGGTGGCGTTGTGGAGCAGGGACGAGGTTTGCGGGGTGATGCTGCCGGTGATGCCGGCCGCGAGGAGGGCGGAGTTGATGGCGATGACCTCGCGGAACGATGCGTTCAGGCGATTCGTCAGCCCCACGCTCAGCGTGCGCAGCGTGACGAGGGCGTCCAGATGGCCGCCCGTGAGCGTGACGTCGGCCACCTCCTTCGCCACGGCGGTGCCCTGCCCCATGGCAATGCCCACGTCGGCAAGCGACAAGGCCGGCGCGTCGTTCACGCCGTCGCCCACCATGACCACCGTGCGCCCTTCCGCCTTCAAGCGCTCCACCACGGCGTACTTGTCCTCGGGAAGCAGGTTCGCGCGGTACTCCGTCACCCCGGCGGCCTCGGCGATGCGACGGGCCGTGTGTTCCCCGTCGCCCGTCAACATGACGACGCGGTTGAACCCGAGGCCCCTCAGCGCGGCGATGGAGCGCGCCACATCCTCTTTGAGCGGATCATCGATGCCGATGACGCCTACGAGCGCGCCGTCGACGGCCAGGTACAAGGGGGACAGCCCCTCGCCCTCCTCGGCGATGCGGCGTCGCTGTTCTTCGGATACCGCGATGCCCTCGTCCTCCACGACGAAGTGCTCCGAGCCGATGACCACGCGCTTGCCGTCGAGCGACGAGGCTATCCCGTGCGCGACGAGGTACTCGACGTCGGCGTGGCGCTCGCGGTGCTTGAGGTTCTTCTCCGCCGCGGCGCGCACGACGGCGCGGGCGACGGGATGGGGGAAATGTTCCTCGAGGCACGCGGCCAGCCTGAGCACCTCGCGGCGATTCCAACCGTCGAAGGCCAGCACGCACGCCACGTTCGGCGTCGCCTCGGTGAGCGTCCCGGTTTTGTCGAACACGATGGTGTCGGCCGCCGCCAGGGCCTCGAAGTGCTTCGAGCCCTTCACGGTGAACCCGGCCTGCGCGCTCTGCCTCATGGCGGCGAGCACGGCGATGGAGCCGGTGAGCTTGAGGGCGCACGAATAATCCACCATGAGCGCAGCCGACGTCTTCGCCAAGCTGCGCGTGGCGAGCGCCACTGCGCCGGCCAGCAGGAAGTTCCAGGGGACGATGCGGTCGGCCAGCCGCTCCATGCGCGACTGGGTATCGGATTTGAGCGATTCCGCCCGCTCCACCAGCGACGCGATGGAGCGCAGTTTCGTCTCCTTCACGTCGGCCGTCACGCGCACGACGATCTCGCCGTCCTCCACTGCCGTGCCGGCGAACACGCCGTCGCCCACGCGGCGCTCCACGGCCAGCGGCTCGCCCGTGAGGGCCGCCTGGTTCACCATGGCCGTACCGCGCACCACTTCGCCGTCCACGCACACGGGCATGCCGGTGCGCACCGCGATGAGGTCGCCGGGCTCGAGCTGGGAGGCCTGCACCTGCAATTCCTGATCGCCCTTGACGAGCTGCGCCGTCTCGGGCAAGTCGAGCAGCGCGTCGACGAGCGCCCGCTCGGAGCGCGAGCGCGTGTACTCCTCAAGCGTCTCGCCGAGCCGCAGCAGCAGCATCGTCTCCCCCGCCGTTTTGGGGTCGCGCTTGACGAACGACATGCCGATGGCCGCCGCGTCCAGCACGGGCACATCGAGCCGCGCGCGCCCGAGCGAGCGCAACGCCATCGCCAGAAACCCGCGGTACCGCCACACCGACATGAGGACGGCGGCGGGTTTCGGAAGGAGCCACCGACGTACGACGTACGACCCCACGAGCTGCGCGAGGTACATTAACAGGGTGTGCGTTCGAGGCGCAAGCTCAAGCCCACCGCGCGCGCGGGCCCCGTCGATGGTCGCGCGGTCGATGGAACCCATATGGTCGAGCACCTGCTGCCGCGCTCCCTGCACCGGTCGATAGCTCACGGCAAGGGCGCCGATACGCGGGTACACCGTGGCGCGCTCCACCGCCGGACACGCGTGCAGCACGTGGTAGAGCGCGTCGAGATCGCACAGCGGCACCGGACCGGCGAGCCGTATGCGCACCCGTCCGGGAATCTCGTGGACGATAGCGTACTCCATCGTCCGCTACTTTGCAGGCTGATCGTCGGACGCCGCCGCGGTTTCGGGCGTCGCACCGTCGTCCGCGCCCGTCACGCTGATGTACGTGGCTTCGGCCACGATGTCGTCGACTTCGGCCTTCGCCTGCTCGACGATGGATTCGTACGAAGCCTTCGCGCGCAGCCCCTGTGCAACGCCCTGCACGTAGCATTTCTTCGCCGTGGGGCTGGTGAGGGCCTTCACGCCCACCGTGCCCAGCAGAAACCCAGCTCCCACCAGCAATCCGCTCTTCTTCTTGAATCCCATGCCTGGCCTCTCTCTCGAACGTCCTTTGATGTTACATTACGCTAACTTTTCAAGCATATCGCGGGACGGTAACAAAGTCAATCATGGCTAACTATATGCATCGACGTTGCATGCGACATGGGGAAAGCGCGGGCTTTGGCCTGCCCCGCCCCCGCGTGCGCCCCCGTTCGGGTACCATGGACGCATACCGGAAAGCGAGGAACTTCCATGAACATCAACAATGTGGCCTTTGAGCGATCGTTCGGCGTCTCGTCGCAGCTCACGCCTTCGACCATGCCCGAGATCGCGTTCGCGGGGCGCTCGAACGTGGGTAAGTCGTCGCTGCTGAACAAGCTGTTCAACCGCAAGGGCTTGGCGAAGGTGTCGCAGACGCCGGGCAAGACGGCCACCATCAACTTCTTCTCGTGCGACGGCGTGCGCTTCGTCGACCTGCCGGGCTACGGCTACGCCAAGGTGTCGAAGTCCGAGAAAGAGCGCTGGTCGGAACTCATCGAGGGCTACTTCAACCAGGAACGCGACCTCGCGTTGGTGGTGTCGCTCGTGGACATCCGCCACGATGCGTCGGACTTGGACGTGAACATGATCGGCTTCTTGCAGGAGGCTGGGCTGCCGTTCGCCGTCGTGCTCACGAAGGCCGACAAGCTGAGCCGTCAGCAGCAGCTCAAGCAGAAGGCCGCCCTCAAGAAGCAGCTAAAGCTGGGAGCCGACGTGCCGCTCGTGGTGAGCTCGGCCGAAAAGGGCACCGGCATCGACGAGCTGCGCTCGCTCATCAAAAGCAGCGTGAGGTAAGCAAACCCTCCTCCCCCTGCACGAGAAAGGCGGCCCTTGGGCCGCCTTTCGTTTGTCTCGATGTGGGTTGGATGCTACGGGCGAACGAACACCATGCCGCTCTGCACCGGGCCGATGATCACGCCGACGCCGTACGTGGCCGCGTGAATCATTTGGTTGTTGCCGATGTAGATACCGCAGTGCCCATCGTTGACCGCGACGTCGCCCGGCTGCGGGTTGGTGACGCGGCCCCACCCCAAGAACGTCGAGGTGCTGCCCATGCGCGAGTAGCTGCCGCTCAGGCAGAACGAGACGAACCCGGAGCAGTCGTAGGCCGTGGGGCCGGCGCCGTAGCTGGGATCGCCGTAGCCGTACGCCTTGCCGAGCTGGCTGTACGCGCGCTCGACGACGCCGCCCGCGATGGGCTCGTTGTAGTCGGGAGCCGGCGTCGGGTTGGGCGCAGGGGACGGGCTCGGCGACGGCGTATCGCCGCCACCGCCGTTGTTGCCGGAGTTGCCGTTGTCGCCGGCGTTCTCGGCCTGCTTCACGGCCTCGTCGACCACCGACTGGGCCTTGGCGGCTTCGGCGGCGGTTTGGGCGGCGCGCTCCTGCTCGAGCAGCTCGGTGGCCTCGGCGCTCAGGCCGTCGTAGGTGGCCTGCATGGCGGACATCGTGGATGCGGTCTCGTTCTTGGAACGCAGGGCCTCATCGGCCTTCTCGGTGGCAACGCGCTGCTGCTCGGCGAGCGTGGCTTCCTGCTCCTGCACCTCGGCGCGCAGGTCCTTCGTCTGCTGCACGAGGTCGGCGTCGTTCTCGTTCAGGGTATTGAGCAGGTCCCACCCGGTTGAGAACTCCTGGAACGTCGTAGCGCCCAAGAGCAAATCGAGGAAGGAGCTGCCACCCGCACGGTACATGCTGCGTGCGCGGGAACCCAGGCGATCCTGCAAATCGGCGATCTGGCCGGTGGCCTCTTCGATGCGCGCCTGCGCTTCGTCGCGCTTGGCTTCGGCATCCTGCTGCGCGGCCAGCGCCTCGTCGTAGACGATGGCGGCCTGGTCGAGCGTGCTCTGCATGCTGTTGAGCGATGCGAGGGCCGCCTGCGCTTCAGCCTGCTTCTCGCTTGCGGAGGGATCGGCGTATGCCAGGGAGGGAATCATGAGGGATGCCGCGAGGGCGGCGGCGACTACTCCGGCGAACACGCCCTTGCGGGCGCATGTTGCTTGCTGCATGTGGGGACCTCCACCTGCGTTCGATACGTGTATACACTGCGATCCAGTCTACCAGATCAGGTAGTTCTCCCACGAAACAAGTTGGAAATCAAACAGGAACGTCATACGAACCCGAACGTGCTTCTACGCCCCGTTGAACCCCGTGTCGCAGATGCGGCCCTCGCCGTCGGCGGCCGCGGTGGCAAGCTCGTCGCAGCGCTCGTTCTCGGGGTGCCCGGCGTGGCCCTTCACCCACACGAACTCGACGTCGTGCATCTCCTTGGCGGCAAGCAGACGCTTCCAGATATCCACGTTCTTCACGGGCTCCTTCTTCGCGTTCTTCCACCCGCGCTTGAGCCATCCCTCCACCCAATGCTGGTTGAACGCGTTCACCACGTACTGCGAGTCGGAGTACAGCGTGATGGAGCACGGGCGCTTGAGCGCTTCAAGGCCCGCCACCACGGCCATGAGCTCCATGCGGTTGTTCGTGGTGTGCTCGTAGCCCTGCGACAGCTCCTTCTCGTGACGCACGCCCTTCGAATCGGTGAAGCGCATCACCGTGCCGTAACCGCCCGGCCCCGGGTTGCCGCGTGCCGCGCCGTCGGTGAAGATGTCTACGTGCATGGGAGCGCCTTTCGCCAAACTCGAACAAAATCGGGTGGGTATCATACCACGAGCGGCGGGGCGGGCGCGTCAGTTCCAGATCAGATCCATCATCTCTTGGCGGTCGTGCACGTCCATCTTCGCGTAGATGTGCGACACGTGCGTCTTGATGGTGCTGCCGGACAGCACGAGCTCGTCCTGGATGAACGCGCGCGTGCGGCCTTGCGCGAGCAGGGTGAACACCTCGGTCTCGCGCGGCGACAGGCCGTAGCGCTGCGCCATCTCCAAACACGTGTCCGACACGGTGCGCGCGAGCGGCTGCGCGGCGTCATCCTCGTTGGCAGGCGCCTCGTCGCCGGCGTCCCGGCCTCCCAGCGCGCCGCCCGCCCCGCCCCGCTGCGGCACGAACCACACGGCGCACAGCGCGACGACCACGAAGGCGTACGTGGCCAGCATGACGAGCAGCGTGTCCACGATGGCGGCGCGGCTGAGCAGCACCACCCACGCGATGGACGCCCCCGCGTACACGGTGCCCGCCACGCCGATGACGCGGTACGACGGCACGTCGAGCACGTCGAGCGCCGTCACCACCACCGTCCAGAACAGCAGGTGCGCGAACAGCTCGTCGATCTGGATGACGTCGGTGAGGAAGCCGAGCGAGGCGCCCGTGGGGTTCGCCTGGATGGCCACCACGAACAGGCCCACGAGAATGAGCAGCAGCGCCGGTTGGAAGCGGATGGGCAGCGCGGTGTCGGCCATGCGCGCGAGCGCGCCGTAGGCGAACACGGCCACGCAGGCCGCCGGGATCACCACCGCCGTGAACCACGGCAGCGCCGTGGAGATGTTCGCGTTCGTGTCGCCCCACATGCCGAGGTAGCTCACCGAGCGGATGACCGCGAGCACCACCGCGGCGATGGCCAGCAGCACGAGCATGGTGCGCCGCTCCGCCGCCGACGTGTGCTGGCGCGTGCGCGGTATGGCCGGCACGCCGAACACCGTGCGGGCGCGAACCGCGGCGCCGGGACCGTCGGCGGCGGGGGCGAAGCGGGACGCGGACTCCCCTTCCGCGGTGCGTTCGGCTCGATCGCGCGCCATGGCGCAGGCTGTCTCGAACAGCAGCGCCGTGGCGATGGGCATGATGATGGCGATGACCACCTGCACGTTGGGGCTGGCGAACGCGCTCAGCACGAGCAGCACCGGCAGCTTCACCACGAGGCCGCCCGCGATGCTGGCCACCGCGCACACGTAGCCCTGCGTGCGCGCGAGCAGCAGGCAGAAGCGCGCGGCCAGCCAGAAGTAGCCCACGCCGGCGATGAACAGCCCGCCCACGGCAAGCACGCCGGGATTGAAGAACGTCTGGTGAAAGGACATGCCGAAGCACGCCGTGCCGAACGCCGAGAGCAGCGGCAGCACGAAGCGCAGCATGCCGTCGGCGTGCTTGAGCACCCGCGGCATACCGGCGAAGCACACGGCGAACACGAGGATGCCCGCCAGGAAGAACAGGCGCGGGTTGACCCACGTCTCCATGCCGATGGCGCTCGACATGAACCCCAGCGTGTGCCCCATCAAGGTGCACCACACGAGGTTGAGCCCGAGCCCGCCCGAAGCGAGCACTCCCACCGGATTGATATGCAAACCGCGTTTGCCCATGATTGAGATTCCCCGTTGCTCCCCTTAGCCCCTGCCGGCCGCCGCCCGGGCGGCCGTTCCCCATTATCGCACGGCAGCCGTTCGCCCGCACCCCCAAATATCATGTTGGCCGTCAGCGTTCGGCGCGGATGTACCTCGATCGGGAACATCGCCCAAAGTGTCCGATGCCCCGATCACCGGGGACGATGCGAATCGGACGCTTGGGTGATAGTGCGCGCGGACGCGTCGGCATAGGATGGACGGGTCCGACGCACGCCGCTCGCACCAGGGGGACGAAGGGAGGCCGAGGCCAGACGAGCCGGCACGACGCGCTCCGGACGACAAGGATTCGAGACGATGAAAGGGGGATGCATGAGGTTCAACAAGAAGGCCATCATCGTGGCCACCTGCGCGGCCTGCACGCTCGGCTTGGCGGCGGGGTGCGCACCGCAGCAGTCCGAGACCGCACGCACCGCTCCGGCGGCCGACAACGGCGCCGCGAAGCAGGAGCAGAATCTCACGCCCGAACAACAGGCCATCATCGATGGCGCAGAGGGCACCACGAACGACGACATCAACGAAGAGTTCTATCCCGGCAAGGAATACCTCGACGGGCTGTGGGACCGCTGGGATCAGGTGGCGGACGAATACGCGCCCGAGGTGCGCACGCTGCCGAACGGGCAGATGGTGCAGCGCACGCCCACGGAGTACGCGGTGGACCCAGACGCCTGGCAGATTCAGGCCGGCTCCAACTCGTACAACACCTACTGGCTCGACGCCGACAACCGCGGCTGCGAATCGTGCCACGCCGACATGAACGCGCTGCTGAAGAACCTGCCCTACGAGCACCCGGTAGCCTGGAACGACGAGCTGGACAACAAGACGACGCTGCAGCAGTGCCTGTTCTGCCACTCCTACGCTCCGGGGTACATCTCGAAGCAGTACGAGTTCGGCACGCTCATGCACGGCATCCACTTCGGCGCCCGCACGAAGAGCGAGTTCAAGAACGAGTACGAAGGCGACTGCATGTCCTGCCACAA
The DNA here is from genome assembly GCF_003339815.1 of Eggerthella sinensis. Lineage (GTDB taxonomy): Bacteria > Actinomycetota > Coriobacteriia > Coriobacteriales > Eggerthellaceae > Eggerthella > Eggerthella sinensis. Next base: position 36,894 of record NZ_PPTT01000026.1, on the reverse strand, counting down.
CGCCACCGAGAACGGCAAGGGCCTGGAGCTATGGGACCTCGCGAAGTACGAGCGCCTGTGGGGCATCAACGACGTTGAGAACGTGCAGGGCACCTTCTCCATCGACCAGGAGAAGACCCAGGATCAGAGCGGCGTGTTCTCCTACGACTGGATGCACGCCTACTACGACAACATGCGTCACGGCGCGGGCGTAAACGGCCTCGACCTCGAGATGCCGCAGAGCCTGTTCGACGAGTGGACCATCACCGTCGACGGTACCGTGAACGCCGCGTACACGGCCAAGCTGCCCGACCTCATCAAAGAGGCCGAAGCCGCGGGCGCCGTGGTGACGAAGACGTCGAAGATGGTGTGCAACTGGAACCCGGTGGGTGGCGGCGGCGTCACGAACACCGAGGTCACCGGCATTCCCGTGAGCTGGCTCATCGAGAAGGCCGGCGGCTATACCGAGGGTACCACCGGCGTGCGCGCGCTGCGCGCCGACGGCAGCTCGAAGCGCGCCTTCCCCGTGAACAAGGTGGACGACGACGAGGCGCTGCTCGTGTACAAGATCGGCGGCGAGTACCTCGACGCGACGCGCGGCTACCCGTGCACGAACTGGGTTGAGGGCGTGGACGCGCAGATCAACTCGAAGCAGATCGACACCTATCATGTCACCGACGAGGACATCGACTACACCGACAAGTGGGCCGGCAACCCGAACGGGTGGCAGAACGAGGCCGACGTTCCCATGAACAAGCCCAACGCCACCATTCTCGGCGTGCCCGACGGCCTGCTCGTGCAGAACGGCCAGCCCTACGAGTTCACGGGCTACGTGGACGGCTACGACGAGAAGATCGCCAGCGTGGAGTTCTCCATGGACCGCGGCGCAACGTGGACGTCCTACGACCTGGGCGACACCGACCGCAACAAGATGGTGTGGTGGACGTACTCCTACAAACCCGAGCTTGAAGGGGCCTACTGCCTCACCGTGCGCGCCACCACCGAGAGCGGCATGGTGAGCTTCGAAACCCAAACCGTCATGTTCAACGCCAAGGACAAGCTGCCCAGCCCCGAGGAAACCACCGTGCTGCAGAGCGCGTCGCTCATCCCCCCGAAGGTTGAAGCGGCCGCAACCGAGAGCAAGAGCGAATAGGAGGACGCCATGGCTCACTATACCCCCAAGAAGATCGCGGGCGGCGTGGCCGGAGGGGCGCTGCTCATGATCGGCGCGGCGGGCGCATTCGGCGCCGCAGCCGGGCTGCCGCAGACCGCCGACGCGGACCCGATCGCCACGACGCACACCGTGGGCGACAACGAAGTGCTGGCGCAGTGGTTCGACGAAGGCGACGCCTCGTTCGTATCCGTCGCCAACCTGCAGGGAACGTTCGCCTTCAACCAGGAGGGCGTCACCCCCAACGACGAGCTGTTCAACGTGTTCGGCGCGGCGCTGACCAGCATGTGCTCCAAACCCGCGAGCGAGCTCATCGACACGGAAGGCGGCGTTGCCAACTTCTACGTGAACGTGGGCGGCAACGTGAAGAAGAACTTCACCATCGACGTGCGCGACCTGGCCGAGGACGCCAGCCAGGAAACCATGATGGCGTGCTCGTGCGCCACGGGCTCGCCCTTCGGCCAGGCGGCCGTCATGGGCGTGCCGCTGGCGGCCGTCGTGGGGATGGCCGACCTCGAGGACGGCGTGAACACCGTCACGGCCTACGGCGCCGACGGCTTCGGCCAGCCGCTGCCGCTGCGCTACGCCCTCGAGAAGAACGCGCTGCTGGTCTACCAGGTGAACGGCGAGGAGCTGGCCGCGGCCACCGGGTCGAGCCTGCAGCTGTGGATGCCCGAAACCGTGGCGCGCTACTTCACGCGCGACATCGTGAACATCGAGCTGACGCAGGAGGCCCAGGAGCCCGACGTGCAGCAGATGGACCCGTGCTACCGCAACAAGATCAACATCATGAACTACGCCGACGACTGCGTGTTCAACGCAGGCGACGAGATCACGTTCGAAGGCGTGGCCGACGATCTGGGCAGCCCCATCGCCGCCATCGAGTTCTCGTTCGACAACGGCCGCACGTGGACGACGTGCGACACCGACGGCGCCACGGCCGACAAGTGGGTGAACTGGCAGTTCACCACGTCGTTCGACGAGGCGGGCGACTACCGCATGACGGTGCGCGCCAAAACGGCCGACGACGTCGTGTCCCCCCTCGCCGCCACCCTCGAGTTCCACGTGGCCTAGGCTGAGGACGAACGTCGTGCGCCCCGCGCGCACGACGCGCACGCGAAGGGGCCTTGCCGGTTCGTCCGGCAGGGCCCCTTTTTTCGCTCGGCGCTTCGTCAGCTCCAGATGAGGTCCATCATCTCCTGGCGATCGTGGACGTCGAGCTTGGCGTAGATATGGTTGATATGGGTCTTCACCGTGCTTCCCGACAGCACGAGCTCGTCCTGGATGAACGCGCGCGTGCGGCCTTGCGCGAGCAGGGTGAACACCTCGGTTTCGCGCGGGGTCAGCCGATAGCGGCGCGCCATGCCCAGGCATGTCTCGACGACGGTTTCCACAAGGGGCGAATCAATCGCCCGTTCGCCGTCCTCGCCGCGCGCCGACGCACCGCCGGCGGTCGAGCGCGCCGCACCCTCCCCTTCCGCCTCGTCCGCCCGGCGCCGTCCGCCGAGCCACGTCGCGTACATGGCGGCGATCACCACGAGGTACGTGGCCAGCAGCACGTAGACGTTGTTCACGATGGGCGTGGTGCCGAACAGGAGCATCCAGGCGATGGACGCGGCCGCGAAGCACGCCTCGGCGATGCCGATGACCCGGTACGACGGCACGTCGAGGGCGTCGAGCGCCGTGACGACCACCGTCCAGAACAGTAGGTGCGCGCACAGCTCGTCGATCTGGATGACGTCGGCCAAAAACGGCAGCGAGCCGTTCTCGGGATTCGCCTGCAACGCAACGACGAACAGCCCCGCCATGACGAGCAGGATCGCCGGTTGAAACCGCATGGTCAGCGTGAAGTCGGCCATGCGGATGAGGGCGAGCAGCGCAAAGGCGGACAGCACGACCGCCGGCACGACGGTGCCTGTGAGCAGCGTCCATGGAAGCGACTCGCCCGCGACGGCGCTTCCCCACAAGCCCAGGTCGCTCACCGAGCGGATGACGGCGAGCAGCACGGCGGAAACCGCGAGCAGCACGAACATGTTGCGGCGAAACGTCTGCGACGCGGGCGCCGCGACGCGCGGCTTCGCGGGAACCCCGTACACCGTGCGCGCCTTCGACGAGACGCCGCGCGCGGCGGCCTCATGCCGCGCCCGCGCACAGGCCGCCTCGAACACGAGCGCCGAAACAAGCGGCAGCGCCACCGCCACGACGAACATCGTTTCCGGAGACGCGTAGAGGTTGAACACCGCCACCACGGGCAGCTTGAACACGAGCGCGATGACCACCGCCCCTACCGCGCAGGTGAAGTCCTGCGTGCGGGCCAGCATGAGGCTGTAGCGCGCGAGGAACCAGAAGAAGCCGACGCCGACCACGAACAGGCCGCCCACGGCAAGCGTCCCCGGATCGAGGAACGTCTGATGGTACGCGAGCCCGTAGCACGCCGTGCCGAACGAGGCCACGAGCGGCATGCTGTAGCGCAGCGCCCGATCGGACCGTTTGAGGAGGCGGGGCGCCGCCACGAACGCGAGGGCCAGCAGCAGGATGCCCAACAGGTAGAAGAAGCGCGGGTTGGCAAGCGTCTCCACGCCGAGCGTGGCGGACGTGAAACCGTTCGTGTGGCTCGTGAGCATGCACCATACGAGCGTCAAGCCGAACCCCGCCGCCGCCATGACGCCCGACACGCTCATGCGATGGGCGCGTGCACCTCTATCCGATTCCCGTTTCGTCAAGAACCCCCGGCCCCCTGCCCGTGTCCACGACCGCCCCTTGTGGTCGCCATTATGGCACAACCGAGGGCGGAGCACATCGCAAAAAGGGGTGCATGTTCGCGCGCACCCTGCTCAACCCCCCGGTTGAGAGATCGTCCAAAGTGGTCGATACCCTGCGGAAAAGCCGAAGATCGAACCTTTGGGCGATGGCGGCGCCCGCACCTCCCGCCTAGGATAAAGCGGTCCCGACACATCGCCGAAGGAAAGGAGAAGGCGCAGGGACCCGCAACGACTCCAACCATGAACAAGGGGGAACCATGAACGCACCATCACCGAGAGGGCGGAACGGAACGAGGCACAGGCTTGCCATCCTCGCTTCCTGCTGCATGACGGCAACGCTCGCGCTCGGCCTCTGCGCCTGCCAGCCGAAGGCGGCCACGGACAACGCGTCCGCCGACGAAACGCCCGGCACCACGAAATCATACGACCTGCAGGCCGACCGCAGCGTGTTCGACGACCCGGCAGCGCTCGAAGACTACGTGGCCAACCGCACGAAACGCGACGAGGACTCCAAGGAGCTGTACAAGGCAACCGTCACCACGCTCGACAACGGCGTGCAGGTGCAGCCCGTACCGAACGACCCGCGCGGCTACAACGTGGGCATCATCAAAGCCGAGGAGCGCGGGTGCACATCGTGCCACTCGCTCGAGAACGCCCTGGAATGGTGTCCCATTTCCCACAACGGGCTGAGCAGCTACGGCGACGATCCCGTGTCGGTCACCACATGCATCGCCTGCCACGACGGGCAGCAGAAGCCGTTGTTCGGCCGCTCGGGCCTCGAGCTGGGAAGCGTCATCCATAACGCGCACCTCAACAGCAACAACTTCACCGACAAGAACGGCACGTGCCTGTCCTGCCACTACATCGACCCCGCAACGGGCGACATGCCCCTGTGGGACGAGGTCAAGTACGACGTGATGCAGGGATTCACCGCCGTCGCGAACGTTTCGGGCGACTTCTCGTTCGACCAGGACGTGCTCACGGACAACGACCTCGCTTTCTACCAGCTGTCGGCCTCCACCGACCCGAACGGCATCGCCCTGCACTCGAGCAGCGACGATTCCGTGCTGCAGGAGCGCGTCGTGGCCGTGGACGGCCTCGTCGACGCGCCGCTCGACCTCAAGCTCGTCGACATCCCCGAAGACCGCCTTGAAACCCGCATCATGAAGATGAACTGCTCCGCGAACGGCGTGGGCGACGCGTTCATCGCGAACGCGGAAATCACCGGCATCCCGTTCGAGGCCATCTGCGAGATGGCGGGCGTCACAGGCGATGCGGTGACGCTCGTCTGCGAAGAGGGGAAATCCACGTTCAAGGTGGATTGGCTCATCGAGAAGAAGGCCATCCTGGCCTTCAAGATGAACGGCGAGAACCTTCCCAGCGAACTCGGTTATCCCTGCACCATGTTCACCGAGGGCACCGGCGCGTCGTCGAGTCGCCGCTACATCACCGAGCTGCAGTTCTCCGATGCCGCCGACGTGACGAAATGGAAGAACGACGTTCCCGGCACGCTGGTGCCCGGAACCGAGGATACGTTCTTCAACAAGCCGGTCGCAGCGTTCATGAACGTGCGCGACGGCCAGATATTCACGAACACCTCGTCCGTGACGTTCGAGGGCTATGCCGACGGGTACAACGAGCAGGTGACCGACCTGTCGTTCTCGCTCGACGCGGGAACGACGTGGCAGAGCTGCGACACCACCTCGTCCACCATCGACCGCTGGGTCTACTGGACGTACCGCATCGACAACCTGGAGCCCGGCAGCTACGACCTGCGCCTGCGCGTGACCACCGAAACCGGACGCGTCATACCGCAGGACGTGAACACCGTATTCCACATCCAATAGCGAGGAGGACCGCATGAACAGCACGAACGCGAAAACCATCACGGCGCTCCTCGGTGCCGTGACCCTGGCGGCGTCCGCCGGGTCGACCGCGATGCCCCTGCTTGCCGAAGGCAGCGCGCAGGCCCCGTTGCAGCATACCGCGACATGCGCGGGCACCGAGGCGCCGGGCGGCATCGTCAAGGAGGCGAACGTCGAAGGCGTCTTCGGATTCGATCAGGAAGTGCTCTCGAGCACCGCCGACATCTCCACCCAGTTCTCGAAAGCGGCGGCGGTGCTCTGCGCGAACATGCCCGCATACTTCGAGACGATGGAGCAACGGCCCATCGCCGTCGGCGGGGACGTGGACGCGAGTTTCAACGCCACGCTTTCCGACCTGGCCGACGAGGACGGCACCGACGCCTACGAGATGGCCTGCTCGTGCGCGTCGAACGTGGCGGGCGGCGGGGCCATCGCCAACGCGGAGGTCGAGGGCGTGTCTCTCGCCTCGCTCGCCGACCGGGCCCAAGCCCGCTAGCTTCCACCGAACTCGGGCGCCATCGACCGGAAGGCTCGGCCCTCGCGGCCGATGGCGCCGCATCCGCACCACGAACGAGGAGACGCTCATGCGCTGCAACACCGTCACGTTCATCGCCGCCGACGGGCACGTCCTGTCGCTGCCGCTCCAACCGCTCCTCGCCCGCGGCGCCGTCGTGGCGTCCCGCATCAACGGCGAGGACATCGCCGACGTCATGCACGCCGGCAACCAGCTGTGGATACCGGGCCTTCCCGCCAAGCTCTTCGTACGCGACATCGTGGGCATCGCCTTCACCATCGAGACCGCACCGCCCGCCCTCCCCGCGTGCGAGGACGACGGACACGACTTCACGAACCGGCCCAACGTGGCCATCAAAGCGGCGTACCGCGCAACCGCGCACGAGCCGATGACGCTGGAGGGATGGGCCTACGACTTCGACAGGGCCATCACGGCCGTGGAGCTGTCCTTCGACGAGGGCGAAACGTGGAAGACGTGTCCGACCACCGGGGCCACGGCCGAGCGATGGGTGTGGTGGAGCTTCGCGTTCACGCCGCGCGAGACGGGCCTCCACAAGGTGATCGCTCGCTCCGTCAACGAGGACGGCACGCGCTCGCCCCTGCCGGCGGCCCACACCTTCGAGGTAGCGGCCTAGAGGTAGCGGCGCACGGTGCTCATGTAGGTGCGGTAGGCATCGCCGAAGGTGGCGAGGCACCATCGTTCTTCGGCCTTGACGATCCCGTGGGCCGACGCCTGGAACACCGCGAGGAGGACGAGCATGGTGACGGACTGCAGGAGCAGCGCGCACCCGGCGAAGTACAGGAAGTACGCCACGTACATCGGGTTGCGCGACAGGCGGTAGATGCCGCGGTCCAAAAGACCGCTCGGCGACGGATGGGCGAACTGCACCGTCGACACGGCGAGCAGGACGATGCCCGCCCCGTACACGACGACCCCTGCGCCGAACAGGTACGACGGCTCCAGCTTGATGCTGAGGAAGCACGGGTACACGATGAGGGCGACGTTAGAGATCTGGTACAGCCCGTAGGCGATCTTCTCGCGATCCACCAACGGCGCAAAATGCGCCGCCCGCGCAAGCGCATCCTTGTTCACGGCCCACAGCAAGCCGAATCTGATGAGAAACAAAGGGATGACCAGCAGAAACCCCATAAAGCAATCCCCCTTCTTCTTGGGCGCGGTCCCCTTCTTCTTGGCGCCGTCCCCTTCTTTTTGGGCGCGGTCCCCTTCTTTTTGGGCGCGGGAGGCAACCTACGGGCGAAGGGGCGCGTGCCGCGCCGATTCGGGACGGACGCGGCGTGCGATCGGCGCGGCTGGGGATGCCCGCATCCCCAACAATCCCCCGCGCCAAAAAAGGAAAAGGCGCCCCCAACCCTCCTACTTATACTGGCTTGGGTGTTTGGCGAAGAAGTCGAAGCGGGGCGGGAGTTCGCGGATGCGGTGGCGCCCCTCGGTGATTTCGCCGGCGCTGCACAGTTCGTCCATGTTCTCGAAGTCGTAGTTCCAGCTGAAGAAGTCGTCGAACTCGAAGCTGAGGTAGTCGCAGATCTTCTCGGAGCCGGTCGGCACCACGGGGTGCATGAGCAGCGTGACCATACGCAGCAGGAAGAACGAGTCCACGAGCACCTGGCGGCGCACCTCCTCGTTGCCCTCCAGCTCGGCTTCGCGGATGCCGTCGGACCAGCGCTTGTTCGCCCAACGGATGAACTCGTCCATGATCGACATGATGGTGTGCAGCTCCACGCGATGCATCGTCTCGTCGTAGGCGCGCAGCACCTCATGCACCTTCGCCACGACGTCGGCGGACACCTCGCCGAGCGGCAGGTAGCCTTCGAAGTTCTTCTGCGCCTCGTAGAAGCAGCTGCGGGCCAGGCGGTTGAACACGTTGGTGAGCAGCGCGCCCTCCTTGAGCACCGGGTCGGCCACGCGCGCGTCGGCCAGCTCCTCGGGGGTGGCGAGGAACGGCTTGGGCTTGAAGCCCACCGACTTCTGGTCGAGGCCGAGCGCCAGGAAGTGCGCGCGCAGCTGTTCGACGGTGTAGAATTCCAGCAGCTCGTCGGCCGTGGGCGGCTTCACCGCGCCCGACGACGACGCCTTCTTGTCGCCGAACAGGATGTGGTGGTTCGCCACGAGCGTCGTCTGGCGGATGGGATGCTCGGTGGTGCCGGGCGCGAGGATGTCGCCCGGGCGCAGCGCCTCGATGAGCGCCGGCTGGGCAACCCCGTAGAAGTACAGGTTGTCCTGGCCGATGAACTGGTACACTTCGGCATCCTCCGAGCACCAGAAATCGCGCCAGCTGCCCCGCGGCAGGCCCATCTTGTCGTTGACGGCCATGGTGAACGACATAGGCGCCCACAGGCTCTCGGGCCAGCACCACACGGTGAGACCCTCGAGGCCGTCGATGACCGGGGCCTTCACGCCCCATTCGATGTTGCCCGTGATGCGGAACGGCACGAGCGCCTTGCCCGTGCGGAAGCGGATTCCCGCCCGCCCGAGCACCTCGCGCGCCGCATCGCGGTCGTCGATGGTGGCGAACTCGATCTCGAAGCTCTGCTTGCCCTTCTCGGGCTCGCGCAGCTCGTGCGCAGGCAGCTCGCCGGCCACGGCCTCGTAGGCTTCGCGCGCGTCGTTCTTGATGTACACGACGGGCGGCGCGAGGAATTCCTTGATGGTCTGCGCCACGATGGCGCGCACCTCGGGATCGGCCTCGAGCGCCGCCACATGGCCGCGCAAGAAGTCGGCGAACGCGGGCAGGTCGAAGTACCAGTTCTCCACGGGGCGCATCTCGGGCGTCGTGCCGGTGAGCGACGACTTCGGCGCGATGAGGTCCTCGGGCGAATAGCTGTGGCCCAAATCGCACTCGTCGGCGTAGGCGTGCTCGGACTTGCAGCCCTGCACGGGGCAGCGGCCCACCACCTGGCGGCCGTTGAGGAACGTGTTCGCCTCGGCGTCGTAGAACTGCAGCGTGGCACGGCGCTGCAAATGGCCGTTCTCGTGCAGCTTCTCGATGAACTTCTCGCTGATCAGCTGGTGCACGTCGCCCGAGTGGCCCATGCCCGACCCCTCGTAGATGGACAGGCTGATGTCGTAGGCGTCGAGCGTGGCCTTCTGCGCCTCATGGTTCTTCTGCACGTAGTCGGCGATGGAACCGTCGAACTCCCCCGCCTCCACGAGCTTGCGATAGCCCTCGTTGATGGGCGAGCCGAAGCAGTCGGTGCCGCTGATGAAGCGCACGTTCGACGCGCCGATGCGGTCGCGCAGGAAGCGTGCGAAGGCGTCGGCCGGCACGAACACGCCGGCGATGTGGCCGAAGTGCAGCGGCTTGTTGCCGTAGGGCATGCCCGCCGTGACGACGGCGCGCTTCGGCCAGGTGGTGCGTTCGTTGCTATTGCGCGATGCTGCCATCGTTGTCCAGCTCCTTCAGTGCTTGGGCGATATCGTCGGTGGAAATGTCGTTTTCGGACATGAGATCGAGCAGGGTGGACAGGCTGCCGGACGCCTTCGGCTGAAGCGTGACCGTCGTGTAATGCGTGACGTTCGCCAGCTCGGCCGCCTTCGCCACGGCATCCTCCTTCGTGCCGATCTCGTCGGCCAGGCCGTTCTCGACCGCGGTCATGCCGGTGAACGTGAGGCCCGTGGCCAGCGCGCGCACCTCCTCGACGCTCATGTCGCGGCCCTCGGCCACGGTTTGGATGAACGTCTCGTTGATCTGGTCGACCTGGTCCTGGTAGTAGGCGCGCTCCTCCTCGGTGAGGGGGCGCGTGCCGTAGCTCGAATCCTTGCTGTCGGCGCTCGTCACGTTGTCGACGCTGATGCCCAGCTTCTCCATGAGACCCGACAGGTCGGTGATCTGCATGGCCGTGCCGATGGCGCCGATGGCCGTGGTCTTCGCCGTGTAGATGTAGTCGGCCTGCGAGGATATCTCGTAGGCGGCGCTCGCGTTGAGCGAAGCGCTCGAAACCACGACGGGCTTGCTCGTGCGCTCGGAGAACTGGCGCACGTAGTCGGCCATCTCCTCGCCCGCGGTAGCGGTGCCGCCGCCGGAGTTCACGCGCAGCACGACGGCCTTGATGTGGGAGTTCTTCTCGGCGCGGTCGAGCTGCGCCTTGAGGCCCTCGGGGCTCGACGTGGTGCCGTCGTACTGGATGGTGCCGTCGATGTCGATGATGGCCACGGCATCGCTCGTCAGCATATCGGCGTCGTCGCTCGATACCGCCGAGCCGAGCGCGCCCATGGTGCCGAACGACGAGGACATGACGGACGTGCACGACCACATACCCAGCGCGAGCAGGGCGAAGACGAGCACGACGGCCACGAGACCGACGATCCAACCTTTACTTTTCTTGGGGGGCTGCTGCGGTGCGTATCCGTACGGGGCAGCCTGCGGGGTCGGCTGCTGCGGAGCGGCCGGCTGCTGCCACACCTGCTGCTGCCAGTTGGTATCTTGAGACATGTTACCTCCTCGATCGTGCATCAGCCCATACTACCGCATGCGACACGGAACCGCACCCAAACGGGTGCGGCTCCCTTACGGTTTCCATTATAAGACCGCGAGCGGCGACGGGCGTTAACCGCGGCGTGACGGATGCGCGAGCGCTAGAACTCGAGCGTGCCGTCGGCCTTGCTGTGCTGCGCCTTCTTCGCCGTGCGAACGAGGAACTCCTGGTTCGTCTCGGTTTGCTTGAGCGACTTGATGAGCATGTCCATGGCGCGCTCGGTGCTGTTCGTGTTCGACAGGATGCGGCGCACGGCCCAGATGAGCGGCGCCTCCTGGGGCTCGAGCAGCAGCTCTTCCTTGCGCGTGCCCGACGCCACCGGGTCGATGGCCGGGAAGATGCGGCGGTCGGCCAGGTTGCGGTCGAGCTTGAGCTCCATGTTGCCGGTACCCTTGAACTCCTCGAAGATGACCTCGTCCATCTTCGACCCCGTGTCCACGAGGGCCGAGGCGAGGATGGTGAGGCTGCCGCCGCCTTCGATGTTGCGCGCGGCGCCGAGGAAGCGCTTCGGCGGGTAGAGCGCCGTGGAATCGACGCCGCCCGACAGGATGCGGCCCGAGGCCGGCTGCGCCAGGTTGTAGGCGCGCGCGAGACGCGTGAGCGAGTCGAGCAGCACGACGACGTCCTTGCCGCATTCCACGAGGCGCTTCGCGCGTTCGATGACCAGCTCGGACACGGCGATGTGGTTCTCGGTGGGCATGTCGAACGTCGAGGAGATGACCTCGCCCTTGATGGAGCGCTCCATGTCGGTGACTTCTTCGGGGCGCTCGTCCACGAGCAGGCACATGAGGTGGACTTCGGGATTGTTCGCGCTGATGGCGGCCGCGATGTCCTTGAGGATGGTGGTCTTGCCGGCCTTCGGCGGGCTGACGATGAGACCGCGCTGCCCCTTGCCGATGGGCGACACGAGGTCGATGACGCGGGCGGTGACGGTGGTCTTGCCGTGCTCCATGGTGAGGCACTCGTCGGGGTACACCGGCGTGAGATCGCCGAAGCGCACGCGGTTGCCCTGCTCTTCAACGGGCGTGCCGTTGACCGCCGTGACCTTCTGGATGGCGGCGTACTTCTCGTTCTCGCGCGCCGGGCGCGTCTGGCCGGTCACGAGGTCGCCCTTGCGCAGGCCGTTGCGGCGGATGGTGGACAAGCCCACGTAGCAGTCCGTCTCGCTGGGCAGATAGCCCTGCGTGCGCAGAAAGCCGTAGCCGTCGGCGAGGATGTCGAGAATGCCCGATACCTCGATGAAGCCCTCGGCCTTCACGCTCGCGCCGAACACGGCTTCCACGAGCTCGGCCTTCTTGAGGCCCGTGACGTCGAGGTTGAGCTCGGCGGCCTTCTCGCGCAACTCGGCAACCTTGAGCTTTCCCAGCTCTTCGCGCGACACGCTCGGCTGCACCTCGCGGTTTCCGCCGCGGTTGTTGTCGTAGGGGCGCCGCTGGCGACGGTGGTTCTGGTTCTGGTTGTTCTGCTTGTTGCCTTGATTGTTCTGCTTGTTCTGACCGCCGCCCTGCTTCTGGCGGTTGCTATTGCCGCTGTTGCCGCCGCTGTTGTTGGCGTTGCCGGCGTTGTTGTTCGCCTTGCCCGCGTTCGCGCTGTTCTGCCGGCGGTTGCTCGAGCCGGAGCCCTGCTGCTGCGCGCCGCCCGCCTTCACCGATTTGCGCGGGGTGCGCGTGGCCGACGAGTTGCGGCCCGGCGTGGGGGCGTCCGCCTTGTTCGACGCTTTGGCGTTCACGCTCGTGGAGCGGCGACGGGTCGGGGCGGCTGCGGGAGCCGCGGGGGCTGCTTCGTTTTCGCTCATGCCTGCTGAACTTTCTCCCAGTCCTTCATGAACGCATCGAGCCCGCGATCAGTCAGGGGATGCTGCACGCACTTCTTGAGCGCGGCGAACGGCACGGTGGCGATGTCGGCGCCCATGAGGGCGGCCTGCGTCACGTGGTTCGCGCTGCGCACGGACGCGGCGATGATTTCCACGTCGTGGCCGAAGTCGTAGTTGTTCACGGCAGCCACCACGTCGGCGAGCTGCGCGATGCCGTCTTCGGCGATGTCGTCGAAGCGGCCGACGAAGGGGCTGATGTAGCGGGCGCCGGCGCGGGCGGCCAAAATGGCCTGCGGCACGCTGAAGCACAGCGTCATGTTCACGGGAATGCCCTCGTCGGAAAGCGCTTTCGTGGCGGCGAGGCCCTCCACCATGGTGGGGATCTTCACCACGACGTTGTCGGCGAGCGCGGCCAATTCGCGACCGTCGCGGATGAGCTCGTCGCGCGTCATGGCAACGCTCTCGGCGGAGACGGGGCCGTCCACGATCTCGCAGATGCGCTTGATGTGGTTGTGGAAGTCGTCGAGCTTACCGCCGGTACGCGCATACAGCGTGGGGTTGGTGGTAACGCCGGCGAGTACGCCCCAGCTGGCCGCCTCTTCTATTTCGTTGAGATCGGCGGTGTCCAGAAAAAACTTCACCCAGGTCCTCCTTATACAATGGTTTTTACAGGTGAAACGCGCGCGGATGCGCGCATGAATTCCCTCATGAGATACGGGTGTGTGGGTGTGCGTGAGAGATAAAAGAACTGCTCCTCATGGTACCGCATGTGTTTGCTTCGTTCAAGCGCAAAGGCCGAGCGTTCGTGGAAATGCGATGGAGGAAGGTCTACGAATCGGTGCAGATGGGCACGAATCATGCCTCGATGGAGCGCTCGGTTTGCGCCAGGTGCTCGAGCGACAGCTCCATCTCCTTCTCGCGGGTGACGTTCTCGACGAGGCCCACCGCCTTGTCGGACAGGCCGTCTTTCTTCGGCACCGCCATGAGCGTCACGCGGTTCCACACGGTGGAGCCATCGCCCATGTTCGCGCGGACCACTGTGGAGGCTTTCGGCGCGCCGGCGTAGATCTCGTCGTAGATGCGGCGGAAGTCGTCGATGGATTCGTCGGCCACCGTGTTCTGCTCGATGAAGCCCTCGGGGGCGTTCACCACCGTCTCGGACAGGCCGAACGCGTGCTGCACGAATTCGGAGTAGCGCGCGATGCGCGTGGGCAGGTCGAGCTCGAACACCACGATGCTCGTGGCCTCCATGGCGATCTCGAAGCGCTGCTCGCTCATGCGAAGCGCCTCCATGTCCTCCATGTGGGCCGTCACGTCGGCGATGGTGGCGTAAAGCGTGGCCACCCCGCCCGTCGTGCTGAGGTGGAACAGCCGCAGCTTCTGCCAGCGGCAGCCGCGCGTGCCCGCGCGACGCACCACGGCCTCGGCGCCGTTGTCGGGGCACGACCGCACCGACTCCTCCGCCGCCTCGAGCAGCACGGCGCGATCCTCCTCGAAGACGAACGGAAGCACGCTGCCGCCCTCCTCCGCTCCGCGCAGGTCGGTGTCGAGCGTCGAGACGAGACGGTGGTAGGCTTCGTTGCCGCGGACGAGCCGCAAGTCGCCGTCGGCGTAGGTGTACAGCGCCACCGCGCCGATGATGCTCGTGAGCATGCGGTCGCTGATGATGTTCTCGTGCAGCAGGTCCTTGAAGTCGAGCACGGGGCGACGCGCCTCTTGCAGGATGCGCTGCTCGTATTCGACGTTCGACCCGTCGGCCAGCATGCCCTCGAACGCAGCCACTTCCATGGGCCGCGCGTAGTAGTAGCCCTGGGCGTACGAGCAGCCCACGTCGAGCAGGAAGTTCACCTGCTCGCGCGTTTCCACGCCCTCGGCGATGACGGGCAAATCGAGCCAGCGCGCCATGCGGATGACCGATTCCATGATGTCCTTGCTGCGGCGGTCGTCGCGGTCGAGGAAGCGCATGTCGATTTTCAGCACGTCGACGTTGATGTCCTTGAGCATGTTGAGCGAGGAGTACCCGCTGCCGAAGTCGTCCATGAGCACGGTGAACCCGCGCTCGGCCAGGGCGTCGAACGCGGCCACGATGCGGTCGGGGCGCTCCGAGTACGCGCTTTCGGTGATCTCCACCTCGATGAGCGACGGATCGATGCCGTAGCGCTCCACGAGCGCATGGAGCTCGGCCGACACGTCCATGAGGTAGATGTCGGCGCGCGACACGTTCACCGACACGGGCACAGGACGAATCCCCTGGTCCATGAGGCTTCTAACCCATGCGGCCGACTTCTCCCACACGCGCAGGTCGAGCGAGCGCACGAGGCCGTTGCGCTCGAGCAGCGGGATGAACTCCCCCGGAGCCACGATGCCGCGCTCGGGATGGCGCCAGCGCGCGAGCGCCTCGGCGCCCACGATCTTGCCGGTGCGCATGTTGCACTTCGGCTGGAGGAACAGTTCGATGCAATCGTCGCGCAGGGCCGCCTCGATGCCGGCCACCACCTCGCGCTCGCGGATGAGCGCTGCGCGCATGCCGGGGTCGTACGTGGCCACGCGATCGAAGTAGCTGCCCTTCACCGTGCGCTGCGCGATGACCGCGCGATCGCACATGAGGCTGACGGGGGCGGCGGGGTCCTCCACGCGGTACACGCCGGCGCGTACGATGGCGTCCACGCCGAGCGGGCAGGAGGAAGCGATGTCGATGAGGGCGCGCTCGATGCAGGCCGGCTCGACCCCCGTCGCGCACAGGGCGAACGTGTCGGCGGCCAAGCGTCCGAGCGGGAAGGCGTCGTCGGGAGAGAAGCGCTCTTTGAAGGCACGGCCGAGGTAGGCCAGCAGCCGGTCGCCCATCTCGAGGCCATGCAGGTCGTTGAGCAGCTTGAAGTGGTCGACGTCGAAGCACACGATGCTCGCGTCGCGCACGTCGGGTCGCTGCAGGTAGGCGGATGCCGCGGCGAAGAAGGCCTCTTTGGACCGCAAGCCGGTAAGATCGTCGAGGCCGTCGTGGCATGCGAAGACTTCCGTGGTCATGTGCGCTCCCTTCGCAGTGGCCATCGTTACGAACAAGCATTATGGAGCTTCACCAGGCCCTTCACAACCCCTCATGATGAGATCGCTCAGCTTTCGGGGGTAAATCCCTCGTTTCGTGCGATGCTGCGGAAAAAGCAGCTCCGCTCACCGGTGTGGCAAGCCGGTCCCGCCGGATGCACGAGCGCGAGCAGCGTGTCGGCGTCGCAGTCGTAGCGCAGCTCCACGAGCCGCTGCACGTTGCCCGACGTGGCTCCTTTGTGCCACAGCTCCTGGCGGCTGCGCGACCAGAACACCGTCTCGCGGCGCTCGAGCGTGAGCGCGAGCGATTCCGCGTTCATCCACGCCATCATGAGCACCTCAAGGGTGTCGGCATCCTGCACGATGCACGGGATGAGCCCGTCAGCATTGTAGGCAAGGTCGGGAAGGTTCGGCATGCTCTCCTCCTTTTGTTCGGCGATAAAACCATTATGCACCAGCCCTTTCGCGACCGAACGGTCAAACGGTCGATCAGAGGCGTTTTTCGATATCCTCCGCCGACGGCAGCAGATCGGCGAACCCCTCGGGCAGAACGTCGGCGAGCCGATACTCGCTCACGCCGATGGGCTTTTCGACGTCGCGAAGCGAGTATTCGGCCACCACGTTGTTCTTCGTTTTGCATAGAAGCAAGCCAATGCTCGGATTGTCGTGCTCCCCGCACAGCAGATCGTCGACGGCGGACAGGTAGAAGTTCAGCTTCCCGACGAACTCCGGCTTGAACGGAGCGTTCTTCAACTCGACGACGATGTAGCTTCTCAGTTTGACATTGTAGAACAGCAGGTCGATATAGAAATCTTGCCCTCCCACGACAAGATGATGCTGCCTGCCCATGAAAGCGAAGCCCGTGCCGAGCTCGAGCAGGAGACCGGTAAGGTTCTCCATCATCCTCTCCTCGACTTCGCGCTCGACGGCACCCTGCCGCGCGGTGATGAAGTCGAAGATATACGGGTCTTTGAGCGCCTGCTGCGCGAGCTCGCTTTCGGGAGCGGGAAGCGTCCGCTTGAAGTTGTCCACCTTACCCGCAAGCACTTGTCGCTCGTAAAGCTTCGATTCGATTTGATGGACGAGTACCGCGCGGCTCCAGCCGTTTTCTATGGTTGCATCCACATACCATTCGCGTGCAGGGCCAGGTTTCGTCTTGTCGAGAAGCTGCGTGATGTGGCCCCAGGGAATTGTGCAACAGCTGTTGCACAATTCCAAATTCACTTCCCGAGCGAACTTCGCCATGTACTTCAAACTGCGAACTGAAAAGCCCTTCAAGCCGGGGAAGGCGGCACGGATATCCCTCGACAAAGATTCGACGAAGCCGCTTCCCCACTCTGAGCGCTCATTGACTAAGGCCCCTATGCGCCAATACAGAAGCACCAATTCGGCATTAGCGCTCGTGAGCGCCCTTTGACGCGATTCGGCAATCTCGCGTTTCGCACGCTCGAGCACATCCATATATTCGTCGCTGTTCGCAAGCATGGGACGCCCCTTTCTCCTGTTTCAACAGAATGATGGGCTGTCCCAGAAGCTGCGAATCCCACAGGTTCCAGTTAGACGTTCGCCAACCTGCTACCCATAATAGCAGTACAATTGTTCGCTGTCAATACGCATGCTTGTTGCATGCTGGCATATCTAAAGGCGTACGGGGATGCCCTGGCTTTGCATGTGCTCTTTTACTTGGCGCACGGTGAGCTCGCCGAAGTGGAAGACGCTTGCGGCCAGCACGGCGTCGGCCTCGCCTTCGATGACGCCCTGCGCGAAATGCTCGAGCTTTCCCACGCCGCCGCTCGCGATGACGGGGATATCCACGGCGCGCGCGACGGCGCGGGTGAGCGCGCAGTCGAAGCCGTCGCGGCTGCCGTCGCGATCCATGCTGGTGAGCAGGATCTCCCCCGCCCCGCGCCGGGCGGCTTCCTGCGCCCAGGCAACGGCGTCGATGCCCGTCGCCTTGCGGCCGCCGTGCACGTACACCTCCCACTTGTCCCCCGCGCCTGCGACGTGCTTCGCGTCGATGGCGCAGAGGATGGCCTGGCTGCCGAACGCGGCAGCCGCCTGGGTGATGAGCGCGGGGTTGTCCACCGCGGCCGAGTTCACCGACACCTTGTCGGCGCCGGCGGCGATCATCGTGCGGATGTCGGCCACGCTGCGGAAACCGCCGCCCACGCAGTACGGCAGGTGCAGCTGCTCGCTCGCGCGGCTGGCGAGGTCCACCGTGGTGGCGCGGTCGTCGCTCGTGGCCGTGATGTCGAGGAAGATCACCTCGTCGGCACGCTCCTCGTCGTAGCGCTGCGCGAGTTCGATGGGATCGCCCGCATCGCGCAGGTTCACGAAGTTGACGCCCTTGACCACGCGCCCATCCTTGACGTCCATGCAGGGGATCACGCGTTTGGCTAGCATGGCGCGCCTCCCATGCCGCAGGGGTTCGCGGCCACGGCGGCGGCTTCGGCGGCGCGGGTGGCCGCTTCGCAGGCGCGCACGCCCTCCTCCACCGAAAGCGCGCCCTCGTAGACGGCGCGGCCCGCGATGACGCCCTCGATGCTGGCGGCCACCGCGCCGAGGCGCTCGATGTCCTCGATCCCCGCCACGCCACCCGAGGCGATGACGGGGTGCCCGAACGCGGCGGCCATGGACACGTAGGCGTCCGGGTCGAGGCCGGTCTGCATGCCGTCGCGCGCGATGTCGGTGTACACGAGGTGGCGGAAGCCGAGCTGCGCCACGTGGCGCGCCAGCTCCTCGGCCGCCACGCCGGCGCCCTCGCGCCAGCCCGCCACGGCCACTTCCCCGCCCTTCGCGTCGATGCCGGCCGTGAGCAGCTTCGCGTACTGCTGGACGGCGGCCTCGGCGAAGGCGGGATCGGCCACGAGCGACGTGCCCAGCACCACGCGCGACACGCCCGCATCGGCCAGGCGCGCGATGGTGTCGAGCGAGCGTATGCCGCCTCCCACCTCCACCTTGAGCAGCGTCTTGCGCAGGATGCGCTCGATGATGGCGATGTTCTCGGGCGAGCCCGAGCGCGCGCCGTCGAGGTCGACGACGTGCAGCCACGTGGCACCCTGCTCCTCGAACGCCTGCGCCTGCGCGGCGGGGTCGTCGTTGTACACGGTCACGCGGTTGTAGTCGCCCTTGGCGAGGCGGACGGCCTTGCCGCCCAGGATGTCGATGGCCGGCAGCAGGTACACGGCTCACGCCCCTTTCACGATGTTGACGAAGTTGCGCAGCAGCTGCGCGCCGGCGTCCGAGCTCTTCTCGGGATGGAACTGCACGCCGAACGCCATCTCGCCGTACTGCACGGCGCTCGGGAACGTCACGCTGTGCGTCGTCTCGCCGATGGCGAACGGGCCTTCCGGCGCGATGAAGCCGTGCGTGAAGTAGAAGAACTCCCCCGGCGCGATCCCCGCGAAGAGAGGGCTGGCGAACGCGTCCGCGCCGCCCGCTGGCTCGACGGTGTTCCACCCCACGTGCGGCACCTTGTAGGCGCGACCTGCGGCGTCGATTTTCGGCATGGCGCCCACCACGCCCGGCAGCACGGCCAGGCCGCGCGCGTTGTGGGTGGAGGCCTCGTCGTCCTCGTCGGGCGCGCCTTCGACGCCCTCCTCGAACAGCAGGTGCATGCCGAGGCAGATGCCGAGGAACGGCACGCCCGCGGCAATGCGCTCGCGGACGACGGCGGTCTGCCCGAGCGCTTCCATGGTGCGCGCGGCATCGGCGAATGCGCCCACGCCCGGCAGCACGACGGCGTCGGCACGGGCGATGAGCGCCGCATCGTCGGTGATGCGCGCCTCCCCGCCCGCCGCGGCGATGCCGCGCTCGACGCTTTTCAGGTTCCCCTTGTGGTAATCGACGACGACGATCATAGGGCGCCCTTCGTGGTGGGCAGGGCGTTTCCGATGCGCGGGTCGCTCTCGACGGCCTGGCGCAGGGCGCGGGCCGCGGCCTTGAACGACGCCTCCACGATATGGTGCGCGTTCTCGCCGGCGAGGCTGCGCACGTGCAGGGTGAGGCCCGCGTTCGCGGCGAAGGCGATGAAGAACTCCTTGGCAAGCGAGGCGTCGAACGAGCCCAGCATGACGCACGGCACGTCCACGGCCCAGTGCAGCTGGCCGCGTCCCGAGATGTCCACAGCCGCCATCACGAGGGCCTCGTCCATGGGCAGCGCGAGCGAGCCGAACCGCGCGATGCCGCGCTTGTTGCCGAGCGCCTGGGCCACGGCCTGCCCGAGCACGATGCCGGTGTCCTCCACCGTGTGGTGCGCGTCCACCTCGATGTCGCCCCGCGCGCGCACGGTGAGGTCGATGAGGCTGTGGCGTCCGAACGCACACAGCATGTGGTCGAAGAACGGCACGCCCGTCTCGACGTCGGTCGCGCCCGTGCCGTCGAGGTTCACGACGATGCGGATGTCCGTCTCGTTCGTGGTGCGGGCGACCTCGGCCGTGCGATGCAGCTTCTCCATGGCTTCCTACTTCCTTCCCATCACCACGTCGCGCAGCGCGCGCAACAGGGCGTCGTTCTCCTCCGGCGAGCCTACGGTCACGCGCAGGCAGTTCTCCAAGTACGGGGCCTTCGAGAAATCGCGCACGAGCACGCCGCGCTCGTAGAGCTTTTCCCAGGCCGCGCCCGCGTTGTCCATACGCAGCAGCACGTAATTCGCATCCGACGGGAACGGCTTCACGCCGGGGATCATCTTGAGGCCCTCGATGAGGCGGGAGCGCTCCTCGATGATGGCCAGGATGCCGCGCTCGAACTTCGCGCGGTTCGCGTACACCACGCGCGCCACCGCCTGCGAGATGGCGTCCACCGAGTACGGCTGGCGCACCTTGACGAACTCGCGGATGACGTCGGCGTCGCCCAGGATGTAGCCCATGCGCACGCCAGCCAGGGAAAACGCCTTCGAGAACGTGCGCAGGATGACGAGGTTCTTGTGCTGCGCCAGGTACGGGCGCATCGTGAGGCGCGAGAACTCGAAGTACGCCTCGTCCACCATGACGAGGGCGTCGGTGGCGTCGAGCAGTTTGAGGATGAACGTCTCGCTGGCCAGCTCGCCCGTGGGGTTGTTCGGGCTCGTCACCACGAGGTAGTCGATGCCGCCCTCGGCCACGCGCGCGAGCACGGCCTCCTCGTCGATGGAGAAGTCGGCGCGGCGCGGCACGTCCACCACCGTCGTGCCCGTGAGGCGCGCGTTGGCGTCGTACACCGAGAACGTGGGCGGCAGGTTCAGGAACGTGCGCCCCGGCCCGCCCCAGGCCAGCGCCATGTTGAACAGCAGCTCGTCGCCGCCGTTGCCCACGAGCACCTGCTCGCGGTCGAGGCCGTTCGCCTCGGCGATCATGTCGCGCAGGTCGTTGGCCAGCGGGTCGGGGTAGCGGTTGAGCGGCAGGCGTTTCACCTCGCGCATGATGTCGCGGCGGATCTCGTCGTCCACGTCGTGCGGGTTCTCGTTGGCCGACAGCACCGCGTCGGCGGGCAGGTACTTCGGGTCGTAGGGCATCACGCCCGCAAGCTGGGGGGCAGCCGTGCACACGCTACGCATCGGCGTTCCCGCTTCCCGCGCGGCCCGCGCCGTCGCCGCCCTCTCTCCCGCCGGCTTCCATCCCGTACACGTTCCCCGTCGCAAGCAGGTTCTTGCGCATCTCCACGCTCATGGCGTGCGCCCACAAGCCCTCGTGCCGCGCGATGGTCATCACCATGTCGGCATCGCGGACGAGCGCCTGCGACGAATACTGGATGACGCTCGACTTCTTCACGAACTCGTCCACCGACAACGGCGAGGCGTAGCGCGCCGTGCCGCCCGTGGGCAGCGTGTGGTTCGGACCGGCGGCGTAGTCGCCCACGGCCTCGGGCGTCCAGGCTCCCAGGAAGATGGCGCCCGCGTTGCGGATGGCGCCCAAGAGGTCGAAGGCGTGGTCGACGTGCAGCTCGAGGTGTTCGGGCGCGATGACGTTCACGGCCTCGATGGCTTGCGGCATGCTGTCGCACACGACGATGAGGCCCTGGTCGGCCAGCGACGCCGCCGTGATCTCGGCACGCGTGGACGTCTGCAGGTGGCGCTCCACCATGCGCTCCACCTCGTCGGCGTATTCCGCGTCGAATGTGACCAGGTAGCAGGCGGCCAGCGGGTCGTGCTCGGCCTGCGCCATGAGGTCGATGGCCACGAGCGCCGGGTCGGCCGTGGAATCGGCCACGACGCACACCTCGGAGGGGCCGGCGATCATGTCGATGCCCACGTCGCCCGACACCACCTTCTTCGCGGCGGCCACGTAGGCGTTGCCGGGGCCGGTGATCTTGGCGACGGGCGCGATGGACTCGGTGCCGTACGCGAGCGCGGCGATGGCCTGCGCGCCGCCCACGGCGTAGATCTCGGTGACGCCCGAGATGCGGCACGCCTCGAGAATGGCGGGGTCGAGCGTGCCGTCGGCCGTGGGAGGGGTCACGCACACGATGCGCTTCACGCCCGCCACGGCGGCGGGCAGGGCGTTCATCAGCACCGACGACGGGTACAGCGCGCGCCCGCCCGGCACGTAGATGCCCACGGACTCGAGCGGCTCCACCTTCGAGCCCACGAGCGCGCCGTCCTCGCGCACGGTGAACCAGCTCTGCTGCTTCTGGCGCTCGTGGAAGTCGCGGATCTGCACGGCGGCCTGGCGCAACGCGGCGGCCGTCTTGTCGTTCACGTTCACGATGGCCTCGGCGATGGCGGCCTGGCTCACGCGGAAGTCCTCCACGCGCACGCCGTCGAACTGCTCGGTGTAGGCGCGCAGGGCCTCGTCGCCGCGCTCGCGCACGCCCTCGACGATGGCCGTGGCCGCCGTGAGCGCGGCCGCGTTGAACGCGCCGGTGCGCTTGAGGTGGGAGTTGGTGAACTGCTCGCCGGGTTTGAGGATGATACGGCGCATGGGCTACTCCTTTTCCTTGCCAGCCTGCGGCGCGGGTTCTTCCGCGGCGCGCTGCAGCTTGTTCGCTAATTGTACGATACGCGGATCGGTGCGAAACGCGCAGGTGTTCGAGAAGAAGCGCGCGGTCGATGAAAGGACCTCGTCGACCACCACGAGGTCGTTCTCCTTGAGCGTGGTGCCGGTGGCCGTGATGTCCACGATGCGCTCGGCCATGCCCGTGAGCGGCGCCAGCTCGATGTTGCCGTGCAGCTTCACGATTTCCACCTGCGTGCCCGTCTTCGCGTAATGGGCGCGCGTGATGTTGGGGTACTTCGTGGCGATGCGCAGCGAGCCGAGGCGGCGGTAGTGCTCCTCGGCCACCTCGGCGGCGCCGGCGGGCTCGGCCACCACGAAGCGGCACGCGCCGTAGCCGAGGTCCACGAGCTCCACCACGTCGGACTGCGCCTCGAGCAGCGAGTCCTTACCGCAGATGCCGCAGTCGGCCGCCCCGAGCGACACGAACGCCGGCGCGTCGGTGGGACGCACGATGACGTACTCCACGCCGGGATTGCGGATGATGAGCTGCCGGCCCGGGTCGTCGAGGCCGGCGACGTCGAGGCCGGCGGCTCCGAGCGCGGCCACGGTGTCGGCGTTGAGCGACCCCTTCGGCACCGCGATGCGCAGCGGGCGCACGGGTTCGCCGGCGGCATCGCGCGCCGCCCGGTCGGCGGCCGCGGCGGCGGCCATGGCCTGTTCGAGAGAGAACGCGAAGCCGGCGGCGGGGCGGCTCTCGCCGTAGGAGCCGATCATGTTGTCGTATCGGCCGCCGCTGCCGAGCGGCGTGCCCAGATCGGGCGCATACGCCTCGAACACGATGCCCGTGTAGTAGTCGAACGAGCTCATCACCGAGAAGTCCACGAGGATGCGGTCGGCCAGGCCGGCTTCGGCCAGAAGGTCGCAGGTGCGGGCGAAGTCGTCCAGCCCGTCGACGCAGCCGAGCGGCGCCACGAGCGCGCGCACCTCGTCCACGGCTTCGCGCCCGCCGCGGATGCGCGGCAGCGCGCGGATGGCCGTGGCGAACACGGGCGGCACGGGACCGTCCTCGTCGGTGAGGCGGTCCACCTCGACGAAGTTCGACGCATGGAACGCGGCTAGCACCTGCTCGGTCCACGAGGCGGGCGCGCCGCTTGCCACGAGCAGCGCGCGCAGCACGCCCACCGTGGCGAGGGCCAGCTTGCAGCCGCGCGCGCCCGCAAGCTCGAGCGCCTCCACCATGAGCTCCACCACCTCGGCGTCGGCCTGGGGGCCGGCCTCGCCGATGCACTCCACGCCGATCTGCGTCATCTCGCGCGCCTGCGCCTGCATGCGGCCCTCGGCCTCGCGGAACACGCGCTGCATGTAGCGGAAGCGGAACGGTCCCGGCTGCCCCGCCAGGCGCGTCGCGCACATGCGCGCCACCTGCAGCGTCACGTCGGGGCGCATGGCCAGCAAATCGCCGCTCGCGTCGAAGAACTTGAAGGGCGAGCCGGGCATGCGGCCGCCCGCGCGCATGACGTCCATGACTTCGAGCGTGGGCGTCTCGATGGGCAGGTAGCCGCGCGCGGCGAAGCACGCTTGCACGTCGCGGGCGATGCGCTCGCGCGTGCACGCCTCGTCGGACAGCACGTCTCTGAACCCTGCCGGTGTCACGTAGTCCATGGTCCTCTTCCTTCGTCGGTCGTCGCTTTGCGGTTGATTCGTTTCGTCACTTTACCACAGTAGAGTAGTAAAGCAAGCGGATTCAGGCAACTGCTACATTTTACGCCACGAAGGCGGTTGAAGCGCGCCGAACGCGCGGCGACGTTTCCGGAAGGTCGTTTCGCGCGCGCCGGGGCCGGGGGACGCGGGCGCGCCGCGCGCAGGCGTATGGCGGGCCCGCCGTCGCGCGCGAGCGCGCGAGTGTTTCACGTGAAACATTTGTACGTGCACCGCAAAAGCGCCCTGTATGGCACGATTTTTCGCGATTGCGGGATTTCGGACGCGATTTCGCCTCGTTTCGGCCCCCTCCGCGCACGAGAGCGCAAGAAACCCCAGGTCGCGATTTCTCGACGACCGATTCGCGCTCGTATTCCATCGCAATCGCGAAAAATCGTGCCACGTACGGCCCTTCCGCGCGCCCGCACCCCGTCCCACACAAAAAAGCCGGCGCGAACGCCGGCTTGTGCGGGGTGCCTAGAACAGCGAGAATTGCTGCGGCTCGAAATCGTAGGCGCAGACCACCTCGCCCGGCAAAAGCTCGATCTCGTGCGATTCCCATTCCTTGACGGACACGACGTAGTTCGTCCCGCCCTGCTCGAACACGAGCGCGCCGCCCACCATGCCCACGCAGCGGCCGCCGCACTCCCCCGCATGGCCCTCGGGCACCTGCAGGTCGTGGCAGTCGGGCGACGGGCCGCCGAAGTAGAACGGCGAGAGGTCCTGCGCGGGCTCGGCCGCCTCGAGGCCGAAGCGCTCCACCGTCGCGTCGAGCACCTGCTTCGCCTCCGCGAAGTCGTAGCGCGCGTTCACGAGCAGGTCCACCTTCTTCGAAGCGCGCATGGTTTCCAGGATGCCGGGCTGCGCGCACAGCGCCGCCTCGAGCTCGCGCGCCTCGTCGGCGCATCCGAACCGCCCGACGATGCGGGCCGCTCGCGCGCCCTGCTCGAGCAAGCGCTCGATGCCGCGCGTCTCCGACGAGATGCCGCACTTCACATGCTGCGGCGAGAAATACGCCAGGTAGGTGAAGTGCGGGGTGAGGTTGTAGGCGCGCTGCTGTGCCGAGATGAAGTCGGCGTAGTAGAACGAGGGGTTGAAACCGGTGGCTTCCTGGCACGCCGGGCACATCGTGTCCTTCGCGTCGGGCAGCAGCTCCACGTTGAGGGGGCACACGGTTTTCTCGTGCGACTCCAGGTCGAAGCGGCCGACGCAGCGGCGGGTGGGACGGCGCCTGAGCGAGAACGTCTCGCCGCGCACGAAAAAGCGCTGCTGCGTTTCGCGCTCCACGTCGTTGATCAGCAGATAGGGGCCGGATTCGGCGAAGCCGTGGCCCGCCAGCACCATCGTGGTGCCCTGAGCGAACTTGGTCATATCGTTATCCTTGTGCAACTCGTACCGAATACATCACTGTTTTCCGTCGCGAATGATAGCGCACAAGGGGCATTCAACGTGCGCCCTCGCGGTAAATGGCGAAAAAATCGCATAGAAGCGCGCCGCCGCCGAGCAGCCCCCGCACGCGCGCGCCGCCCACCCGGTCGCGCTCCCCGCCCCTCCGATTTCGCAGCGAGCGAGGCCGTTCTCGAAGCGGGCGCACACGGCGCGATAGAACGATCCATACTATGACTGACGTGCGCTTACCAGGAAACGGCCCGAGGAGAAACGAGGCACCCATGTCCCTGCCACCCCTACCCCGCTCAACCCGCATCGCCGCGGCACTCGCCGCCCTTGCGCTTGCCGCCTCCTGCATGCTGCCCCTCGCCGCCTTCGCCGCCGAGGCCGAATCCGAAGCCCAAGCCCCAGCCGAGGACGACGCGCCCGTCCTTCCGCAGATCGTCGGCTCCTTCGACAAGGAACGCTACGAACCCGGCGAGCAGGCCGTCGTCACGCTGTCGGTTGCGAACGGCACGCCCATCACCTGGAACGATGTGCGCCTCGAAGCGCAGCTTCCCGCGGGCGTGCGCCTGGCCGACCAGGGCGGCGCCGTCGCGCGCGACGCCGAAACGCTGGCCCCCGGCGAGACGCTCGAGCTGCAGCTGGCCGTGCTGCTCGATTCCTCCGCGCTCAAGCGCCTGGCTCCCACGGGCGACGACGGGCTGGGCGGCATCGCGCTGGCCTGCGTGGCCGCGGCCGGGTTCGTCGCGCTTGCCGCGGCCACGTTCTCGCGCTCGGGCCCGCGCAGCCGCAAGGCGCGCAAGGGCATGAGCGTGCTCATGAGCGTCGTGCTGGTTGCAGGCCTCGCGCCCCTGCTGCCGAGCGTCGCCCATGCCGACGAAGCCGGCGAGGCGGGCGCCTCCGCAACTTCGTTCGCCCTCGAGGGCAGCGCCGCCTGCGAGCAGCTGGGCATCGTCGTGCCCGCCACGCTCACCGTGGGCTCGACCGACCAGGCGGCCGGCCTCGTCCGCGCCGCCGTCGCCGTCGCCGACGGCGCGGCCGTCTCGGCGAACGCGCGCTTCGCGCGCATCGACCTCGTGTCGGACACGCCCTTCGCCGCGAACCTGTCGGCCGAGAACATCGTGCTCGGCGGCGACTTCGCGGGCCTCGATGTGGCGTCGGTCGAACGCACGGGGGACACGACGGCCTCCGTGCGCATCGACAGCCCCGGGGCGCCCGGCAACCGCGGCGTCGTGCTGTTCAAGGCGGGCTCTTTCTCCAACCCGGCCGCGACGGGCGAAGCGACCGTGGCCGTCGAAGAGGCCCGCATCGCGTTCGACGTCCGCTCCGATTCGTGCGCCTACGACGGCGCAGGCACGTTCGCCCTTCCCGTCTCGCTCGAGAACGCCCGCTTCGCCGCCGGCGCGACGGCCGCGCAGTTCGCCTTCGCCGACCCCTCCCTCGTCGCCTCGTCGTTCGCCGTCGACCCCGACGACGACGCCCGGGGCGTGCTCGAAGTGACGGCGAACGCCGCGACGCCGCTCGAGCAGTTCAAGGCGCTGGCCGCCGCGCTCGACGCCGCCGATCAGCTCGTCGTCGACCCTGCCGCGCTCGTCGGGGAGGCGCCCTGCGCCATCGACCACCCCGCCTACGACGACGGCGACGAAACCACAAACGACACCATCACCACCGCCGAAGCCGCGGCCGCCGTGCCCTACGGCGTGGTGAAGGCGACGCGCACCGACAAGAACGAGGACGGCTCCCTCACCGTGTCCAACACGGTGGCCTTCGGCGCGCTCGACGGCACGGTGAGCATCGCCGACGCGAGCCAGATCACGCTGCCGGGCCAGGAGAACGCGACCGGCGTCGACGGAGGCCTGCTGGAGAACAGCCTGGTGACGCTCGGCGAGGTGCGCCCCGACGGCTTCGACTTCACGTTCACCATCGACGCTGCCACCGTGAGCAGCTGGTACGACGCCTACCAGGCAAGCGGCCTCACGCCCGACGAGGCCGACGCGCAGTTTCTCGACGAGATGACGTTGCTCATGCGCGGCCACGAGGTGGACCTGGCCGACGGCGCCGTGCTCAACAAGCTGGGCATCCCCCAGGGCGCCTGCGCCGTCAACCTGTCCGACGAGGCGCTCGTCGAAGCCGTCGAGGGCACCGCGCTTTTCGACGCCAAGGACGACATGAACACCGCCAAGGAGGTGTTCGAAATCCTGTCGAAGCTCGTCTCGGCCATCGGGTACTTCTGCTCCACCAACACCGCCGACATCGCGCAGGGCGTCTCGCAGCTCCTCGGCATCATCGCGATGTTCCTCAGCACGGGCCCCGATTACACCGTCAAGGACGTGCTCGACGAGCTGCAGCAGATGAAGGGCCAGCTCACCCGCATGGAAACGAGTGTCGACAACCTGTCCATCCAGCTGCGCGCCATCGACAAGCGCGGCGGCTTCGAGTCCGACTGGTACGAGGTGAAGTGGCTCATGGACCACCTGAACAGCTACGGCACCCTGTACACGTCCACCCTCGGCTCCCTGAGCGAGGAGCAGCTGGCCAACGGCGGCACCGAGGTTGCATCCTTCGCCGACCTCACGCCGGAGAACCAGGCGGAGTTCACGCGCTTCGCGAAGGCCGTCGACGCGAAGAACAACCTGCTCAAAACGTCCGTCTACGCCGACACCACCAACCTGGGCAGCCTCATCCTGGGAACGGGCACCAAGAACGTGGTGCAGGACTACTACAACTGGATCGAGACGTACTACAACTGGGACCCCGAAACCTTCGAGATCAAGGACGTGTACCTCGGCATGATGATCACCTCGTACTTGTACGGCTACACGTCGTCCATGGCGTACCTGTCCACCATGGAAGGCACGGGCACCCCCGAAGAGCAGCTTGCGGCCACCCTGTCGAAGCAGGAGCTCGAGCAGCAGGCCGACCAGGTGATCAAGAAGCTGGCCGGCACCGTGCAGCTCGACCCGGCCACGAACAGCCCCGTCATCGCCGAGAAGTCCGCGCTGCGCACGGCCACCGAGCCGCTCGGCACGACGCAGGTGCGCTGCCTCGTCAACGACCGCGTCTACGACGAGAGCAGCTCCCTCACCGGCCTCTTGCAGCGCAACCTCTACGAAGGCTGCCGCTTCTCGAAGAGCTACGAGCGCGACGACGTGCACCTGTACTCGTTCAACGGCTCGCTCAATCTGGCGCAGTGGCAGCAGATGGCCGCGAACCTGCCGCAGGTGCGCGGCGTGAAGGGCTACGAAGAGGTCAAAACCGTCTACGACGAGCTGGTGAAACTAGGCATCCATCTGGACTACCCGAGCGCAGTCTCCACCGTGGGCGACGACACGCGCGGCATCAAGAACGCCTACGAGGTGTGGCACTACGACAACGTGTCGCCCACCAAGGTGGTCGTCAGCGACGCGAGCTACGCCAAAACCACCGATCAGCCCTCGGTGCGCCACGTGCGCACCGTCACCGTCGACGTGTTCGACGTCAAGACGAACCAGGTGTCGCGCGGCGTCACGGCCGGGCGCCACGAGGGCGTGTACTGGGTCGGCCGCGGGTGGGGCTACCTCAACGACCTCTACCCCTGGCGCGTCTCGTAGGCCGCCGGGCCATCGCCCGACCCCGCACCGCAAAGGGCCCGCCCGGTTCAACCGGGCGGGCCCTTTCAACAGTGCGACGAGAACAGCACGATAGGATGCGTCGAGCCTAGATCGCTCCAGTGCTCTGCAGGGTCATGACGGCTTGCGACATGGTCACCGAGAAGTACACGAAAAGCGCGATGAGCACCGTGACGATGATCTTGATCGCGATGTGCCAATTGCTCTTCCAGCACAGCACGATGCCCACCGGCCAGAAGATGACCAGGAAAAACACGATCCAGAACGTCTGCCGATGCCACGGCTTCGCGTTCGGCTCCTCGATGAGGTCGTCCGCGTTCTGGCGCAGGTCGCGCCGTTGCCAGTCGCCCGCGCGACGGTTGTCGTCAGCCATGCCGCTTCCTTTCCTTCGGCCCCGCCAACGCGGGGCCCTTGATCATTGCGTGCGCGTCGCCCGCGGGCGCGTCAGTTCAATCCGACGAACTCAGGGTCGAGCGCTTCGTCCAGGTACTCCTGCACGGGCGGCTTGCCGTAGTCCTGCACTTCCGACACGTGCCAGCAGTCGGTCTTCGGCAGACCGGGGATGTTGTCGGCCACGAACACCGGGTCGAGGCCCTGCTTGCGCTGCTTCGTGTAGTCGTCGAGCGCGGCAAGCGCCCACTTGCCCAGCAGCAGGATGGCGATGAGGTTCACGAGCGCCATGAGGCCCATGAAGATGTCGGCGAGGTTCCACGCCAAGTCGAAGCTGTTCACCGCGCCGTAGAACACGATGCACAGGCACACCACGCGGAACACGAACAGCAGCGCCTTGCTGTCGCCCTTGATGAAGCGCAGGTTGCTCTCGGCGTAGAAGTAGTTGCCGATGAGGCTGGAGAACGCGAAGGCGAAGATGGCGAACGTGATGAAGTGGATGCCCACCTCGCCCACCGCGTTGTTCACCGCCATCTGCACGAGCGGCATGCCGTTGAGCGCGGCGGCCGCCGCGGGGTCCTGCACGTAGAACACGAGCACCATCATGGCCGAGCACGTGCAGATGAGCAGCGTGTCGATGTACACCGAGAGGCTCTGCACGAGGCCCTGCTTGCACGGATGCGACACCGAAGCCGTGGCGGCCGCGTTCGGCGCCGAGCCCATGCCGGCCTCGTTGGAGTACAGGCCGCGCTTGATGCCCAGCATGACCACCGAGCCGGCGAACCCGCCGAAGATGGCCTGGAGGTCGAACGCAGAGGCGAACACCATGCCGAACACGTCCGGCAGGTACGTGATGTTGGCGACGGTGGTCCACACCGCGATGGCGATGTAGCCGATGGCCATGATGGGCACGATGATGGAGGTGATGACGCTGATGCGCTTCGCGCCGCCGAAGATGACGAACGCCGTCATGACCGCCAGCACGATGCCGCAGGCGATGGCCGCGCCGTTCGTGGCGTAGTCGGGGATGTAGTACTCGAGCGCCGAGGTGGCGTTGAAGGCCTGCAGGCCGTTGAAGCCGAAGGCGAAGCACAGGATGAGCAGCACCGCGAACAGGATGCCCAGCCAGCGCTTGCCGAGGGCCTTCTCGATGTAGTACGCAGGGCCGCCGCGGAACTCGCCCTCTTTGCCGCGCACCTTCCAAATCTGCGCGAGCGTCGACTCGATGAACGCCGAAGCGGCGCCCACGATGGCCATGAGCCACATCCAGAACACCGCGCCCGGGCCGCCCGTGGCGATGGCCGTGGCCACACCCGCGATGTTGCCCGTGCCCACGCGGCTTGCGGTGGACACCATGAGCGCTTGGAACGACGAGATGGAGCGCTCGCCCTGCACGTGCTTCTTCTCCGTCAGCTGCGTGAACATGTCCTTGATGAAGCGCAGCTGCACGCCCTTCGTGCGGATGGTGAAGTACACGCCCACGAACACGAGCAGGATGAGCAGGATGTACGTGTACAGAAACCCGCTGAACTCACCGGTGACGCCGATGAGCAGTTCGTTGAAGTCCATATGGCCCCCTTCTTGCAGTCGATCGCCCCGCCGCGCATGACGCGCGACGAGGCGAGATTGTTACCCGAGCTTCTTGGCAAGCAGCTCGTTGATGACTTTCGGATTGCCCTGGCCGCGCATCTCCTTCATAACCTGGCCGACGAAGAACCCGATGAGGCCCGTCTTGCCGCCCTGGTACTGCGCCACCTTGTCGGGATTGGCGGCCAGCACCGCGTCGATGACGGCCTCGATGGCGCCCGTGTCGGACACCTGCTTCATGCCGCGCTCCTCCACGATGGCGGCCGGGTCCTTGTCCTCGTCGAGCACGGCCGCGAACACCTCTTTGGCCTGCTTGGACGAGATGACGTCCTCGGTGGTGAGCTTCACGAGCGCGAGGGCGCGCGCCGGCGTGAGCGGCGTCTCGTCCAGCTCGACGCCCTCGTGGGCGTTCAGGTAGGCGGTCACGTCGTTGATGACGAGGTTCGCCACCGGCTTCGCCAGCTTCGCCGCGTCGTCGCCGGCCAGCTCCATGCACGCCTCGAAGAAGTTCGCCGTCGCGCGATGCTCGATGAGATGGCGCGCGTCGTAGGCCGACAGGCTGAACGCGGACGAGAAGCGGGCCGCCTTCTGGTCGGGCAGCTCGGGCAGCTTGGCGCGCACGTTGTCGATCCACTCGTCGGTGAGGTCGTAGGGCGCGAGGTCCGGATCGGGGAACAGGCGGTAATCGTCGGCCGTCTCCTTCACGCGCATGACGATGGTGCGCTTGGCCGACGGGTCCCAGTGGCGCGTCTCCTGGAAGATCTGGCCGCCCTCTTCGAGCACCTCGGCCTGACGGCAGATCTCGTAGGCCAGGCCGTCGTGCAGGTTCTTGAAGCTGTTCATGTTCTTGAGCTCGGTCTTCACGCCCAGCTTGGTGTCGCCGCGGCGGCGCAGGCTCACGTTGCCGTCGCAGCGCATGCTGCCCTCTTCCATCGAGCAGTCGGAGATGCCCAGCGACAGGTAGATCTGGCGCAGCTTCTGCATGAACAGGCGCGCCTCCTCGGGCGTGCGCAAGTCAGGCTCGGTGACGAGCTCGGTGAGGGGCGTGCCGGCGCGGTTGTAGTCCACGAGCGAGTGCGTGGCGCCGGCGATGCGGCCCTCGCCGCCGCCGATGTGCACCATCTTGCCCGCGTCCTCCTCCATGTGGATGCGCGTGATGCCCACGTGCGCGGTGTAGCCGTCCTCGATGCGCGTCACGTTGCCGCGGCTCTCCCCCGCTGCGAGGTTGGCCACGTCGATGCGCTCCTTCGCCGCGGCGCCGTCCACCTCGAGGTCGAGGTGGCCGCGCATGCAGAACGCGACGGGGCCCTGCGTGGTCTGGTAGTTCTTCGACATGTCGGGGTACATGTAGGTTTTGCGGTAGAACATCGAGTGCTTCTCGATATCGCAGTTCGTGGCCAGGCCCGCCAGCACGATGGACTCGATGGCGGCCTTGTTCGGCACGGGCAGCGCGCCCGGGAGGCCCAGGCACACGGGGCACGTGTGCGTGTTGGGCTCGGCGCCGAACTCGAGCTTGCAGCCGCAGAACATCTTCGTGTCGAGCGTGGTGAGCTCGGCATGGATCTCGAGGCCGATGACGGCCTCCCAGTCCTCGAGCACCTCTTCAAGCTTGCGCATGGCTTATGCACCTGCCTTTCCGTCAACGAGCACGCCCGGCAGATCGACGCCCGGCACGGCGTCGGCGGCGTCGGGCAGCGTGGTGGGTGCGCCGAGCGGCGCGGCGGCGTCGGGCGCGAAACCCGGGGCCACGGGGGCCGGGCCGTACACCGTTTCAAGCGCGGCGGCCACGCGCAGCATGTTCTCGTCCTTGAACTGCGGCGAGACGAGCTGCACGCCCACGGGAAGCCCCGTGTCGGCGCCGAGGCCCACCGGCAGGCTCATGCCGCCGTTGCCCGCGATGTTGATGGAGATGGTGAACATGTCCGACAGGTACATGTCGGTGGGGTCGGACACTTCGCCGAACGTGAACGCCGTGCGCGGCGATACGGGCGCGAGGATGCAGTCCACCTGCTCGTAGGCGCGCTCGTAGTCCTGCGTGATGAGCGTGCGCACCTGCTGCGCGGGATAGTAATAGGTTTCGTACACGCCGGCGGACAAGAGGTAGCTGCCCAGCATGATGCGGCGGCGCGCCTCGGGGCCGAAGCCCTTCGCGCGGCTGGCCTCGTACTGGCCGTTGAGGTCGGCGTGGCCCGGATCGCGGTAGCCGTAGCGCACCGAGTCGAAGCGGGCGAGGTTGCTGAACGCCTCGCAGGGACCCAGCACGTAGTAGGCGCTCATGGCGGCCTGCGCGTTGGGCAGGTCCACCTCCACGATCTCGGCGCCGAGCGCGCGCAGGTGCTCGGCGGCTTCCTCCACCTTGGCCTTGACCTCGGCGGTGAGGCCCTGGGCGTCCATGAACGCGGGCACGATGCCGATGCGCATGCCCTCGACTCCCTGCGCGAGATTCGCCGTGAAGTCGATGGCGAGCGCCTGGCTCGTGCAGTCGAGCGCGTCGCGGCCGGCGATGGCGTTGAGCGCGTAGGCCGCGTCCTCCACCGAGCGCGTGAAAGGGCCCACTTGGTCGAGCGAGCTGCCGAACGCCACCACGCCGTAGCGCGAGACCACGCCGTAGGTGGGCTTGACGGCCACGGTGCCGCAGAAGCTGCCGGGCTGGCGGATGGAGCCGCCCGTGTCGCTGCCCAGCGTGATGGTGGCCAGGCCCGCGCCCACGGCCGCCGCGCTGCCGCCCGACGAGCCGCCGGGCACACGCGTGAGGTCCCACGGGTTCTTGCTCGGGCCGAACGCGCTCGTCTCCGTGGAGGAGCCGAACGCGAACTCGTCCATGTTGAGCTTGCCGAGCGGGATGGCGCCGGCGGCCAGCGTGCGCGCGACGCACGTGGCCGTGTAGGGCGACACGTAGTTGGCGAGCATGGTGGACGAGCACGTGGTGTGCGTGCCGGTCAGGTTCATGTTGTCCTTGAACGCCACGGGCACGCCGGCCAGCGGGCCGCACGCGTCGAGCGTGCCGGCCGCCACCGCGGCGTCGAGGGCCGCGGCCTGCTCGAGGGCCAGCTGCTCGGTGGTTTCGAGGTAGGCGTGCGTGGCGCCGTCGAGGGCGCGGATGCGCGCGAGCGACGCCTCGGCGACCTCGCGGGCGCTGAACTGCTTGGCGGCGAGGCCTTCGCGCACCTCGCGCACGCTCATCGCGGGGAAAGCGCGCTCGGTTGCGGCGCTCATCAGCGATCGCCCCCTTCGCCCAGGATCGACGGGATGAGGAAGCAGCCGTCCTGCTGCTTCGGCGCGTTCTCGAGCGCCGTCTCCTGGGAGAAGCACGGCTCTTCCACGTCGTCGCGCATGACGTTCGACAGGCCGCCGATGGGGTGGAACGTGGGCTCCACGCCGTCGAGGTCGTATTCGGTGATGGGCTTCAAGCTGTCGATGATGGCGTTGAGGTTCGCGGTCATCTCCGCGACCTCGACATCGGGCAGCCCGATGCGCGCGTATTCCGCAATGCCGCGGACGTCGCGCTCGGTGAGATGCTGGGTCATAGGGCTTGCTCTTTCCTTCTCTCGTTTTCACGCTTCCGCTTCACGGGAACGCCCGGAAACCGAAGGTGGCACAGGTGAAAACATAACGCCGTCCATAATAGCAGACTCGTCCTGCCGGTTCCGTTTCTCCTGGCACTTTTCGAGCGCCGTTCGCTTCCCAACATTCTTCAAAATACCCGTTGACGCCTTATACTATGTGTCATATAGTATAAGGCGAAAGGAGGTATGCGATGGATGCTCAACTGAAACGAGGGTTCCTCGACGTCTGCGTGCTCGCATCGATCAATCAGAAGGACTCGTACGGCTACCAGATTGTCAAGGACGTGCCCGAGAGCCTGCATTTGACGGAATCGACGCTGTATCCCCTGCTCAAACGATTGGAAACGGCAGGGATGCTCACGGTGTACACCATCGAGCACAACGGGCGCTTGCGCAAGTACTATCGCATCACGCCCGCCGGGGTCACGTACCTCGACGTGTTTTTGAACGAATGGGACGACGTCATGGACGTCTACGACTATGTGAAACGAGGTGCCAACCGATGAACAAGACCGAGTTCTTAACGGCGCTGCGGCGCGCACTCGGCAAGCTGCCGTCATACGAGGTCGAGCAATCGATCGCCTTCTACGCCGAGATGATCGACGATCGCATCGAGGACGGGATGACCGAGCAGCAGGCGGTTGCCGCGCTCGGGCCGGTGGGCGTCATCGCCGCCCAGATCATCGCCGAAACGCCGCCCATCCCGAAGGCCATCGCGAAGGCGAACACCGGCAGCCGCACCCTCAACATCGTGCTGCTGGCCGTGTTCTCCCCCATCTGGGTGCCGCTCGCATTCGCATTTGCGGCGGCGGTATTGAGCATCTACCTGGCCATCTGGGCAGTCATCGTGTCGCTGTGGGCCGCCGTGGTCACGCTCGTGCTGTGCGCCCCCATCGGCCTGTTCGGCCTGGCCTGGTGCACGGCCACGGGCTACCCCCTGTCGGGCGTGTGGATGCTCGGCTGCGGGCTGGCGGGCGCGGGCCTGGGACTGTTCTCCTGGTTCGGCGTGCTGGCCGCAAGCAAGGGCCTCGTGAAGCTCACGCACACGTTCGCTCGCTGGGTGAAAAGCCTGTTCGTCAAGCTGCAGCATCCCGAGCCTGCTGCGTACGTCCCGGAAGGAGCAGCTCATGTCTAGCGGCAAGCGGGTAGTGCTCATCATCGCCACCATCCTGGTCATCGGAGGGTCCGCCATCTCCTTCGGCGCCTTCGCGGCGGCTGGGTTCAACTTCCAGAACCTCTCGACCGAGGCGCGCAACTGGGCGCCCGTCACGAAAACCTTCGAGCCCGAGGCCGACGCCGCCCATACCGCGATCATCGTGAACGACGGCGGCGAGAACGTGCGCATCGAAGCCTCCGACGGCGACGCCATCGAGGTGACGTACTGGACGAACGACAACAAGACGTTCGATATCGCCGACAACGGCGGCGTGCTCTCCATCGAGGGCTCGCGCGAACCGATGATCGGCGTCATGATGATCGGGTCGCTCGAAGACCATACGACCGTGGTGAAAGTGCCGCGCAGCTACGCGGGCTCGCTCGAGGTGGGCGTTTCGAGCGGCAACATCGCCATCAACAACCTGGGAACCCTCACCTCCGTGAAGGCAACCACCGCAAGCGGCTACATCGACGTCGCCCGCTTCGAGGCCGACTCCCTGGTGATGCAGGTGACGAGCGGCAACGTGCAGGCGTCGAACATCAAGGCCACGTACGTGGACGCCGCCGCCATGAGCGGCAGCGTGAACCTCGACGACGTCGAGGCGGATGAAACCGTGAAGCTTGACACCACGAGCGGCAACCAGCGCATGCGCGGCGTGAGCGCCCTCAGCATCGACGCGCACATCGCCAGCGGCAACATCGATGCGAACGGCATCGCGGCCGATTACGTCAAGCTCGACGCGACGAGCGGCAACCTGACCGGCTCCTTCACCGGTGCCGATACCGACTACGTCATCGAAGCCTCGGCCACGAGCGGCAACGTGAGCGCCCCGGCCGGCAACGCAACCGCCACGAAGCACGTGATAGCCCACTCCATGAGCGGCAACGTCACGCTCTCGTTCGCCAGCGGCGGCCCCAACATCACGAGCGGCTCCGACGCCCCGGAAG
>NZ_PPTT01000025.1 GCF_003339815.1 Eggerthella sinensis | reverse complement strand
GAGGAGGGGGGCGCTCCTCGCGTACACCCCTGCGGGGGGCTAAAACGGGGTTACGTAGAGTCTTAGGCCGTTGGGGAGGCGGACGAGGCCGGCTGCTTGGAGCACTTCGGCGAGCGGGGTGGATAGGATCGACTCGTCGTTCATCGTTTCCACCACCACCTTCTTGCGAGCGCCCTCGGCACCGGCCCGTTTGAGGGCGCGGGTTTCGTGGGCGATGAGGGCGCGCGCGGCGTCGGCGAGCGCCTCTTCGTCGGAGGTGAACGAGAGCAGGGCGCGCAGGCCCGCGGAGGCGTACAGCACCGGGACGCCGCCGCGCACCACGACGAGGCTTCCCGTGCGGCGCGTCGGACGGGCGCCGCCCTCCACCGGAGGCCACGGAATGCCCGCGCCGAGCAGGCAGGCGGGGTCGTCGGCGGCGAGCACCACCGTCTCGCTCAGGTCGGCTTCGTCCTCGCTTGCCGCGTACGTGCGCAGCACGTCGATGGTTTCGCGCGCGGCGAACTGTGCGGGGCCGAGGCCCTGCACGAACGCGCCGCGCAGCACGTCGCCCGCGTCCTCCATCGACCGCAGCACCGGCATGAGCGCGCCGAGCCCTCCGGGCACGCCCGACAGCTGCACCACGTCGCGCGTCAGCACGCCGTAGCGGTCGAGAAGGGACTCCACGAGCGCGATGGCGCGCACCGTGTCGTTCTCGGGCGAGGGCATGATGAGCGACCAGCGACCCGTGAGCGCGGCGCCCACGGCACCGTGGGCCGACGCGATGCCCTGCAGCGCCGGCGCGTCCACGGTGCGCAGGCGCCCGCGCCGGCTGCTCACCCGGCGCTTGGGGGCGCGGTACGGCTTGCCCGCGCCGCCGCCCGTGACTTCCAGCGTGGAGCGCACCGGCGCGAACGTGTCGTTCGTCACGCGTCCGCTCCACATGAGGTCGCGCAGCACGGCGGCCACGGCGGCTTCGTCCACCGGCTCGGGAGCGAGGCGCCGCCGCACGGCGTCGACGATCTGCCGGAAGAACAGGCCGCCGCCGAACCCGAGCGCCTCGACCACCGCGTTCTCGACGGACGGCGGCAGGGGCGCCGCATCGGCATCGGGCGCGCCCGAGGGCGCGTCGGCCAGATCGGGCAGCGCGGGTGCAAGCGGCGAGTCGGTGGGATAGAACGCCACGAGGCCAACCGCCTCGCGCTCGCGCGCTCCCCGCTTCTGCGCCGGCCGCGACGGTGCGTCCTCATCGTCGTCGCCCTCGCGGCGCGCGCCGGCCCACACGACATCGCCCGACGCCAGCAGCTCGTCGATCATGCCCGGTCGGTAATCGCGCACCCGGCTGGGGAACACGTGCGCCTCCCACGAGGCAGCGGGCAGGAACACGCCTTCGAACTGGGCGATGACCTGCGCCACGCCGTCGAGGCCCTCGAAGCGCTCGCCTCCGACGGGGCCGAGGCCCTGCAGGTCGAACAGGAAGCGCGTGAACGCATCCTGGCCCACCGCCTGCACGGCCCGGCGCGCTTCGGCAAGCGACAGCGAGCGCAAGCGCCGGAAGACGTCCGCCGACACCCACGTGCGCGTGCGCTCGCCCGCGTCGCACGGCTCTTCGCCGAACCGCCCCTGCATGAGGCGCGCATCGGCGGCCAAGCGCAGCAGGCTCTCCTGCGCGACGGCGCGTCCGATGCCGAAGCGCGCGGCCACGGTTTCGGTGGAGAAGGGGCCGTGCGTGCGGGCGTAGCGCGCAAGCAGCTCGTCGAGGGGATGGCACTCCCCTTCCGCAAACGCCGCAGGGGATCCTTCGCGCCGCTGCGCTCGCTCAGGATGACAAACGGCATTCCCCCATGCGGGAACATCCACGCCGAGCGCATCGCGCAGGCGCGCGGCGTCGTCCACGCCGACCCAGCGCTCGACGGCGCCGATGCTCACCGAGAACGCGCGGTGCGCGCGATGCAGCTCGTCGAGATGAGCGCGCGCTTCGGCTTCGTCGGCATGCTGCGGCGCGGACGCGCCTTCGGCATCCTCGCACCCTTCGTCGCCCTCGTCGCCGGCGTCCCCCGCCGCCCGCAGCCGGCACGCCACCTCGTCGGCGGACAGCGGCCCGAGCACGCGCAGTAGGTCGGCCACGCCTTCGACGCCGCGGGCGTAGCGCACGGGGTCGAGGCGCTGCAAGCTCTGCTCCACCTCGTGCATGACCTGCGCGTCGAGCACCTGGCCCATGTCGGTGGAGCCCAGCAGCTCGCCGAGCAGCGTCGGGTCGAGCGACAGCAGCGAGGCGCGCTGCTCGGCGTGCGGCAGGTCGCCCGCGTAGAGATGCTCGCCCACGTAGCCGAACAGCAGCGGGCCGGCGAAGGGCGACGGCACCGACGTCTGCGCTTCCACGAGACGCACCGACCCGGCCTGCACGCCCTCCATGAGCTCGTGCAGCGCCGGCATGTCGTACACGTCCTGCAAGCACTCGCGCGCGGTTTCCGCCAGGATGGGGAACTCGTGCTCGCGGCGCGCGGCTTCGAGCAGCTGGCCCGCCTTGAGGCGCTGCTGCCACAGCGGCGCGCGCTTGCCGGGTGCCGCCGGCGACATGAGCAGGGCGCGGGCGGCGCACTCGCGGAAGCGCGCCGCGAACAGCGACGTGGAATCCACCCGGTCGCGCACGATGCGGTCGAGCTCGTCGGGATCGAAGATGAACAGCTCGGCACCGGGCAGCCGCGTCTCGGTGAGGGGGATGCGCAGCAGGATGCCGTCGTCGGCCGCCATGGCCTGCGGGTCGAAGCCGAGCGTTGCCATGACGCGGTCGGACACCGCCATCGCCCACGGCTCGTGCACGCGCCGACCGTACGGCGAGTGGAGCATCACGCGCCAGTCGCCCTGCTCGTCCTCGCAGCGCTCCACCACGAGCGTCTTGTCGTCGGGCACGGTGCCGGTGGCCGCGCGCTGCGAACGCACGAGCTCGATGAGGTTCGACTGCGCGTCGTCGTCCAACCCGTCGGCCGCAAGCCGCGCGGCGATCGTCCGGTCCACCGCGAACGGGCGCTCGTCGTCCTCGGCACCGTCGCCCTCGATGCCGCCCGCGAGCGCGCGCAAAAACGCGCCGCGCATGCGCCCCGTCTCGGCCGGCCGGCCGATGCCCTCGCCGTGCCAGAACGGCAGGCGCGCCGAACGGCCCGGCGCCGGCTCCACGATCACGCGGTCGCGCGTGATCTCGCCGATGCGCCACGAGCTGGTACCGAGCGTGATGATGTCGCCCACGCGCGATTCGTACACCATCTCCTCGTCGAGCTCGCCCACGCGGCGGCGCCCCTCGTTGCCGCCGCCCTCCGGCAGCACCACCGAGAACATGCCGCGGTCGGGAATGGTGCCCGCCGAGGTGACGGCCTGGCGCTGCGCGCCGGGGCGCGCCTTCAGCATGCCGCTCTCGCGGTCCCATACGATGCGCGGCGAGAATTCCGCGAGGTCGCCCGAGGCGTGGCGCCCCGCCAGCATGTCGAGCACCGAGTCGAAGGCGCGTCGGGGCAGCTCGGCGTAAGGAGCGGCGCGGCGCACCGTGCCGTACCACGCGTCGGCGGCCACGTCGTCCATGGCCACGGCGGCCACCGTCTGCTGCGCGAGCACGTCGAGCGGGTTCTTCACCACCGACGTGGCCTCGATGCGTCCCTCCAGCATGCCCTCGGCCACCACGGCCGCGTCGATGATCTCGGTGCGGGTGCGCGGGAAGATGGACCCTGCCGAACGGCCGCCCACCTGGTGGTTCGCGCGTCCTATGCGCTGCAGGGCGCTCGCCACCGACGGCGGCGCGGCCACCTGCAGCACGAGGTCGATCGACCCCATGTCGATGCCCAGCTCGAGGCTCGACGTGGCCACGACGCAGGGCAGCTCGCCGCGCTTCAGCTCGTGCTCCACCTGCAGGCGCTTCTCCTTCGACACCGAGCCGTGGTGCGCCTTCGCGATGATAGCCGGCGCGCCCGAGGACATTTCCGCCGTCGAGCCGAGGTCGGAGCGGATGGGGGCCGCTTCCTGCTCGCCCGCGTCGGGCTGGATGCCGAGGCGCTTCGCGTACAGATCGTTGAGCCGCGCCGTGAGCTTCTCGCAGAGGCCGCGCGAGTTCACGAACACGATGGTGCTGCGATGAGCCAGCACCTCGTCGAGGATGGTCGCCTCGATGTAGGGCCAGATGGACGACGATCCCAGGCGGCTGTCGGGGCTCGTTCGAGCGGGCGCCGGGCCCGCCGCCATGGCCGCGCGCAGGGCGCGGTCGGACTTCCACGCGTCTTCGGCGGGCGCGCGCCGCGGACCGCCCGCGCGTCCCTGCCCTCGCGCAGCACCGCCGCCCGTGAGGTCGCTGCCGCCGTAGACGGGCACGGCCGTCATATCGCGCACGGGCACGCTCACGCGCACGTCCATGTCGGGCCGCTTCTCCTCGGCGACGACGCGCACCGGATGCACGCCGCCCAGAAACCGCGCGATCTCGTCGCGCGGGCTCACGGTGGCCGACAGCCCGATGCGCTGCGCCGGCTTCTCCAGCAGATCGTCCAAACGCTCCAAGCTGAGCGCCAGGTGCGCGCCGCGCTTGTCGCCCGCGAGCGCGTGCACCTCGTCGATGATCACCGTGTCGACGGTGCGCAGCGTCTCGCGCGCCTGCGAGGTGAGCATGAGGTAGAGCGATTCGGGCGTGGTGATGAGGATGTCGGGCGGGTTGCGCACGAGGCCGCGCCGCTGATCGGGCGTCGTGTCGCCCGTGCGCATGCCGGTGCGCACCGCGGGCACGTCGTCGCCGGCGGCCGCCATGCGCCCCGCGATGCCCGCGAGCGGCTCCTGCAGGTTGCGCTCGACGTCGGCGCCGAGCGCCTTCAGCGGCGAGATGTACAGCACCCGCACGCCCTTGGCAGGACGCTCCTTCTTCGGGCGCTCATGCGCGGCCGCCTTGCTCCGCATGAGCTCGTCGAGGGCGAACAGAAACGCCGCGAGCGTCTTGCCCGAGCCAGTGGGCGCGATGACGAGCGCGTTCTCGCCGCCCTCGATGACGTCCCACGCCCGCTCCTGCAACGGCGTGGGGCCGGCCGGGAAGGCATCGAGGAACCAGCCGCGCACCTCGTCCGAGAACCGGTCGAGGACATGAGAGGTGGGTTCGGTGGCATCCATGACGTCGCGCGCTCCTTCGCATAGCAGGTGCCGTCCATGGTACCAAATGCACCCGCCTTCGACGCCCGCGAACCCCACCGGTTACGAACCCGTGCGCGGGCGCATCACCGCGCAGGGTTCGGGCACGCCCCCGCCCACGCGTCCATCAAGGCCTTGTCGAGCTCGACGAAGGCGCGGAGGGCGCGGGCGAGGCGGGCGTACGTCCCCTCGGCGTCCTGCTCGCACAGCTTCTCGACGAATGCGGGCAGCCACGTGTCCAGGTGCGCCGCGACGAACGCGCGCTGGTCGGCGAGGATGCGCCCGGCCTCTTCGTCGTTCCCGTCGCCGAACGCCTCGAACGCCGCCGAGCTGAGATGCGCGAGGAAATCGAGCATCATCGACACGTGGTCTTCCGGAAAGTGGCCGAACTCCGCTGCGGCGAACCCGTACGCAGCGTAGCGATGGCGCACGTCGAGCGTGCTTTCCTGAAACAGCATCACCTCTTTGCCGATATAGGGCGACTC
This sequence comes from Eggerthella sinensis, assembly GCF_003339815.1. Classification (GTDB taxonomy): domain Bacteria; phylum Actinomycetota; class Coriobacteriia; order Coriobacteriales; family Eggerthellaceae; genus Eggerthella; species Eggerthella sinensis. The sequence goes on along the minus strand of NZ_PPTT01000025.1, from coordinate 59,656 downwards.
CCACGGGTGCACGAACGACGCACCCGGCACGAGGAACAGCCGCGTGAAGCTGGCCTTGAGCGACGCCACGCCGGCCGCGTCCTCGGCGTGAGCGCCCAGCGACGCAAGCAGGTCGGCTGCCGCCGTCAGCGTCTGCGCCCCCTCCCCGCTCCCTTCTTCCCGCGCCGTCTCGGCCAGGAAGCGAAACGCCTCGACGGTCTCGGGCGAGGCGAGCACGCGCAGCTCGTCGCTGCTCGGCTCGGCGCCGAACGCGATGTGGAACACGCGATAGGCATACGCCCGGTTCGCCAGGCGCATCGCCTGCGCTTCTATCGTAGATTCATCCATGCATCCTCCTCAAAGGCCCGAAGCCCCGCACGGCGAGCTTCGGGCCTTCCCGTTCGGTGCGGTGCTTACCAGTTGACGTCGACGAAATCCTTCGAAGCGGCCGCTTCCTTCGCCTTGATCAAAAGGCTGGGCTTCGTGGCGTCGGCAGAGGGCAGCACGGCGATCTCGCTCACGTTGTCCTCCCCGTGCTTCTGCCTCATATCGTCGTATTCGCCGAAATCGAGCGCGCGGTTGGGACACGCGGCCACGCACGCCGGCTTGCCGCCCGCCTCGCGGATGAGATAGCAGCTGTCGCACTTGCCCGCCTTGCCGTCAGGCAGAATCTGCGGCACGCCGTACGGACACGCCTTCGTGCACGAGCCGTCACCCGAGCACGCCTCGCGATCGATGACCACGGCCCCGTCCTCGCGCTTCTCGATGGCGCCGGTCGGGCACGCCGCGAAGCACGCGGGCGTCTCGCAGTGGTTGCAGCTGCCCGAGTAGCTGTAGGCCGAAACGTTGGGGAACGAGCCCACCGAGAACGTCTGCGCGTGCCGGTAGATGGTTCCCACGTCCAAGCGGTTCTTGTCCTTGCAGGCCACCTGGCAGGCACGGCAGCCCGTGCACCTCGTCATATCGAAATAGAATCCAATACCCATTCGTCAGTCCCCCTCGACCTACGCGGACACGATGCGCTGCGGCTGATCGCAATCCGCGCCGAGCGCTTCGCCCGTGTATTTCTCGACGTTGCAGATCTGGTTGTTGTAACCCGACACGCCCATGCCGCCGTACTCGGCGCCGATCAGGTAGTTGTCGGACCCCGCGCGGTCGATGCCCGTCTTCTCGTCGACGTCCACCCATGCGCCGTGCGGCACGCCCACCACGCCCGGCATGAGGATGTCGAGGATGGCCGCGTTGCGCAGGCCCTTGCCGGCCGGCGAGCTGATGAGCACGGTGTCGCCGTCCTTGATGCCCTTCGCCTCAGCGTCCTCGCGGTTGAGGAACACGGGGTTCGCCCAGGTCTCGCGCAGCCACGGACAGTTGTCGAACACCGTGTGCGAGCGACGCAGGTAGTGCGGGTTGTACATGATGAAGGGGTAGTCGCCCTTCTCCCCGCCCACCGTGCCGTCCTTGAACGTGGACTCGTAGCCCACGCACGGCACGACGTAGGTGGGGTACGGCTTGTACTGCTCCACGCCGTCGTAGCCGAAGGAGGTCATGAGGTCGTGGCGCGCCTGGCAGTAGATTTCCAGCTTGCCGCTGGCGCTCGAGAGCGGGTTGGCGGCAGGATCGCTCACGAAGTCTTCGTAGCCGATGAAACCGTGGCCGTCGTCCGGCGTGCGCTTGAACTGATAGCCGCCGTTCGCCACGAACTCGGAGAGCGCAATGACGCCCTGCTGCGCTTCGCCGGTGACGCCCCACTCCTTGATGTCGGCGTCGGTGATGGTGACGAGCGGTTCCATCTCGCCGCTCGCGCCCATGATCTTGCTGCCGGCTATCTGGTCGAAGAACTGCTGTGTCTCGGACGTCTCGTAGGCAAGCTTGGGGTCCATGCCCATGCCCTCGAGCAGCAGCGTGCCGATTTCCTGGTCGGTTTTGGCCTCGCCGAGGGGGTCGGTCACCTTCGAGTAGCAGTACACGAACTCACGGTTGCAGGTGGTCACGCCGCCGGGGCGCTCCCATTCCGTGGTCACCGGCAGGATGATGTCGGAGTAGCGGGCGTTCGTCGTCATGAACTGCGCGCGCGTGAGCACGAAGTCGACCGCGCGGTGCGCCTCGATGCCCGCCTTCTGGTGCAGCGACGTTTGCAGCGTGGCGTCCGTCACGTGGAAGATGCCCTTGATGGGGCCGAGCGTCGTGGGGATGGGCTCGTGGAAGCTGCCGTAGGAGTTCGACACGTCCAACACGTCGCCACCGCCGTTGAGGATGAGGTCGTAGAGCTGCGGCTGGCGCACGCCGGTGGAGCAGGGGTTCGTCGTCTTCGGGTTCTTCGCGCTGCCGGCGCTCACGAGGTTCGGACCGTAGTTGCCGCAGTTGGCGTGGTAGGCGCCGCCCGTCGCATGCCCCGACTTGCCCATGTGGCCGCCCATGGCGCCCAACGTCATGAGCATCTGCGGGATCATCTCGGCGCCGTTGCAGCGCACCATGCCGTAGTTGTGCAGCAGCATGGTCTTGTTGTTCTTGCCGAGGATGCGCGCGAACGCCGTAACCTGCTCGGGCGGAACGCCGCAGATCGGCTCGGCCCATGCGGGCGTCTTCGGCGTGTCGTCGTACGTGCCCAGAAGGTAGTCCTTGAGGTTCTCGTCGAGCTTCGCATCGGCCGGCATGTGATCGGCGTCGAAGCCCACCGTGTACGTGTTGAGGAAGTCCCAGTCGACGATGTCGCCCTCTTCGTCGTCGAGGCGCAGCATCTCGTAGGCGGTGGCCAGCATGAAGGCCATGTCGGTGCCGTTGCGCACGGGAATCCAGTCGGCGTCGAGCATCTGCGCGGAGGCGTTGTACAGCGGGTCGACACTCGTGAACTTGACGCCCGCCTCCTTCGCCTGGATGAAGTAGTACGTGGGCGTGCCGGCGGCCGACCACGTGGGGTTCGACGAGTACAGGATGATGTGCTCGGCGTTCAGCAGGTCGAAGCGGTCGTTCGCCTTGCCCGTGTCGGTGGGCGGCAGGCCGATCATGTCGCAGCCGAGCGTGTAGGTGCCGTGCGACGTGGTGTCCCACCCGCGCACGCAGCCGCACATCACGTTGATCACGGCATCGGGCGACTTGCAGTAGAAGCCGGTGGGGCCCAGCTCGTCGCTGATGCGCTTGATTTCCTGGCACGCGAGGTCGATGGCCTCGTCCCAGCTGATGCGCTCCCACTCGTCCTTGCCGCGCATCGCGCCGTTCGACTTCTCGCCGCCGCCGGGCTGCCACCCCTTGCGCTTGAGCGGGTAGAGGATGCGGTCGGCGCCGAAGCACTGTTGCTGCTGCGCCTTGCCGCGCACGCAGCCGCGCTGCTGCGGGAACTCGGCCGAGTCCTCATGCGAGTCGTCCGTCTTCTGGCGAACGACGGCACCTTCCTTCACCATCACCTTGTTCACGCAGCGGCCGCCGCAGTTGTGCCAGCAGGCGGCGGGCACCCACGTGCCGCCCTCCTCGGGGTTCACCGCCGGCGCGGTATCCCCTTCCTTCTTCTTCACCTCGGCCGACGGAGCGCAGCCGAACGAAGAGAGCGCTGCTGCGGATGCCGCAACGGCCAGGCTTCCCTTCATGAACTGGCGGCGGCTCCACGTCGTCGTAGGCGCACCAACGTCATGCGTATCCATACGTTTCCCCCTCTGATCTTCGTTTCACGTCGTTTGGTCGCGCCTCCGCCTCCGAGCTCCACCTCCCCCACGGATGCGCGCGTGCACTCGATCCCTCCCATTCTGGGTGCCTCCTATAGTACCGCACGAGGAGCCCCGGATGCACGTGCACTCACCCCGCCGCGGGTTCGTCCTCCGGCGGCTCGAGCATGCTCTCGTCTCCCAGGCGATATCCCTCGCGCCAGACGGTTTGCAGGTAGCGCGGTTTGGACGGGTCGTCCTCGATCTTGTTCCTGATCTTGCGCACGAACACCGCGATGCTGGCCGACTCGGGCATATACGTCGCGCCCCACACGTTCTCGATGATGCTCTGCGCGGTGAACACCTCGCCCACGTGGTTCGCCAGAAACGCGATGATCTGGAACTCCTTCGGCGTGAGGTTCACGTACTGCCCGTGCACGAGCACCTCGTTCTTTTTGAGGCGTATCTCCATGTCGGCAAGCCGCACGACGGCGCGGCTGCGCCGCTTCGACGCGCCGCTCTCCGCAACGCGCGCTCGGCGCAGGCCGGCCTCGATGCGCAGCAGCAGCTCCTGGCCGTTGAAGGGCTTCGCGATGTAGTCGTCGCACCCGGCGGCGAAGCCGATGCTCTTGTCCACGATATCGCTCTTCGCCGACAGCATGATGATGGGCAGCTTCGCGTCGAGCTGCCGAAGTTCCCGGCACAGATCGAACCCGTTCACGTCCGGCATCATGACATCGAGGATCACCAGGTCGGGGCATTCGGCGCGGTACGCGTCAAGCACGTCGGCGCCATCGCATACCGCCACGCACGTATGGTCGTGGCGCTCCACGATCTTGCACACGGCGTCGCACAGGTCGCGTTCGTCATCGGCAATCAAAATCTTCATCGTAGTCGTCCTCCTCCACGATACAAACGGGCAGCGTCACGGTGAACGTGCTTCCCACGCCCGCCTCGCTTTCCACCCGCACGGTGCCGCCCAGCATTTCGGCCGTTTTCTTCACGAGGGACAACCCCAACCCGCTGCCCCGGTACTTGCGGGAAATGGAGGCATCGGCCTGCACGAACCGATCGAAGATGCCCTCGAGGCGATCGGACGCAATGCCGATGCCGTCGTCGGACACCGCGAACACCACGCTCGTGCTCGGCGCATCGAACGTCGCCCGCAGCGTCACGTGCCCGCCCTCGTCGGTGAATTTCACGGCGTTGCTCATGAGGTTGCTCAGGATCTTGTGCACCTGCGCCCAGTCTTCCTTGATGAGCGGCACGTCGGGGGCAACCTCTGACAGGAGCGCGATGCCTTTGCCCCGCGCGATGGGGTCGGCCAGTGCGGCCACGTCCGTCACGAGGTCGACGAGGTCGATCGGCTCGCGCGCCAGCTCCACCGCGCCCGACTCCACCCGCACCATATCCAGCACGTTGTTCACCATCTCGAGCAGCGTGAGGCTGTGTGTTTTGATCTTCTCGATGCACGTGCGGCTTTCCTCGCTGTGCTCTTCGGGAGACGTTTCCCACAGATCCACGAACGCGAGGATGGCGGTGAGCGGCGTACGCAGCTCGTGGCTCAGGATGGCCACGATGTTCGTGCGGTACTCGTTTTCCTCCTGCAGCTTCTCGTTCGTCTCGGCAAGCAGCTCGTTGGCCTTCGCGATGCGTTCGCGCTGCTGCTCCAACTGCTCGTTCGCCTCGCGGTACAGCTTCGTCCTGCTGTCCACCTTCTCTTCGAGCGTCGTGTACAGCGCATCGAGCTCGCCGGCCATGGCCCGCACGCCCTCGGCGAGGTCGTTCAGCTCGCGCGTGTGCCCCACGTCGTCGATGTCCACCTTGAGGTTGCCCTGCCCCATGTCCACCATGGCCTCTTCGAGGTGCACGATGGGAGATGTGACGTTGCGGCGGAAGAACAGCACGCTGGCCCCGAGCGCCACCGACAGGAACAGCACGAAGAACAGCACCGTGCGCATCGTGTTGAGGTCGATGCCCGCCTGGTAGAGATCGGCCGGCGCCGTGATGGACACCGCGCCGCCGATGTCGCCCACTGCAAGGCCCTCCTTCGCGAACCCGGTCACGTCGAGCTCGCCCTTCGGCCCGCCGTGGCAATCCATGCAGCTGTCCGTGAGGTAGATGGCGCCCACGTAGCGGAACACCCGCTGCCCCTGCTCGTCCTCCACGAGACCGTAGTATTCCTCGTCGTCTTCGCGGTAGAAGCTGTCGAGCGCCTGGCGCTCGAACGCGTCGGGCTCGTCGAGGGCGTTGCGCGGGTCGATGCGCGTGTAGCGCAACGTGTACTGGTAGTCGGTGCTCATGGAGAATATCTTGCCCACGCTCTTGCCCACGAGCGAGCAGTACAGGCCCTTGAAGTTGTACGACCCGTCGCGGTCGTAGTTGATGTTGGGCTGCTCGTAATCGATGAAGTCCCAGGTGGCCTGCACCGATTTCTCAAGCACCCGCGCCTCCGACAGCATCTGCTCTTCCATTTGGCGGGTCTGTTGCCCGTACGACCAGGCGCTGTACGCCGCCACGAGCACCACGGCGATGCACGACATGAGCACGACGTACTGCACGATGAGCCTGCGTTTGCCGCGCGGTGCGGCGGAATCTCGTTGTGCTTTCATGCATCCCCTTCGCTGCATCCAACCCGCCCCCTGCGGGTCCCCCTTCAGCATGCCGAACGATACCCGGAAAACGGTCGCGCCGCAAGCCGGGAGGGAGGAGGCTTGCGGCGCGCGACGCCCGAACGGGCGGATGGATTTACAAGGTGATGGGCACTCCCAGCCCGTCGAGCGCTACGGGACGCGGCTTGATGTACGTGTTCGGCCCCGTCTTGCCCTCGCCCATGGCGGGCAGCGAGGTGACGAGGTCGGCGCCGTAGCGTTGCTGCAGCTCCTCGACATCGCCGAAGTCGAGCGCGCGGTAGGGGCACGCCTCCACGCATGCCGGCTGATAGCCCTGCTTGCGCAGTTCGATGCAGCCGTCGCACTTGTACGACAAACCCGACGCCTCGTCGATGCGCGGCACGCTGTACGGGCAGGCGTTCACGCACGAGGAGCATCCGATGCAGGCTTCATGGTCGATGACCACCGTGCCGTCGTCCTCGTCCTTCGTGATGGCTCCCACCGGGCACACATCCTTGCATGCCGGCACCTGACAGTGGTTGCAGGCGGCGGAGAAATGGTACATCTTCACGCTGGGGAACGTGCCCACCTGGTACGAGCGCACCTCGCGCAGCACCGTTCCCACCTCGAGGCGATTCTTGTCCTTGCACGCCACCTGGCATGTCTTGCAGCCGGAGCAGCGCGTTTGATCGTAGTAGAACCCCACTTGCTTCATAGCCATAGCCGTCCCCCTCTAACCCAGCTCGACGATACGCTGCGGCAGCGCGCAATCGGCGACGAGCGCCGCGCCCTCGTACCGCTCGTAGTTGCAGTTGTAGTTATTGTAGCCCGACGTGCCCATACCGCTGGTCACCGTGCCGCACAGCACGTTGTCGGTTCCCGCGTGGTCGATGCCCTCGTCCTCGTCGTAGTCGAGCCATGCGCCGTGCGGCAGGCCGACGCACCCCGGCATGATGATCTCGGTGACCGACGCCGTGCGCAGCGTGGCCCCGTGCGCGTTGTACACCCGCACGGTGTCGCCGTCGGCGATGCCCTTCGCGGCGGCGTCCGACGCGTTGACGAACACGGGGTTCGGCCACGCCTCGCGCAGCCAGGGCTCGTTGTCGAGCACCGGATGGGCGCGGCGCAGGTAATGGGGGTTGTACACGATGAAGGGGTACGCGCTCGCCTCGCCGCCGATGGCGCCGTCGGCGAAGGTGCCCTCGCGGCCCTCGGGTGCGGCCACGTAGTTCGGGTACGGCTTGAACGTGCCGTCGGGGCTGTAGCCCATGCTGTTCAGCGTGTCGGCCTTGTACTGGCAGTAGATTTCGAACTTGCCCGAATCGCTCGGTCGCGGGTTCGCCTCGGGGTCCTTGATATAGTCCTCGTACCCGATGCGCACGTAGGCGTCGCCCTCGGCGCGCTTGACGGTGTAGCAGCCGTTTTTCAGGAACTCGTCGAGCGCAACCACGCCCTCCTGCGGCTTGCCGTCGCACTGCCATGCGTCGATGTCGTCCTGGCTCACCGTGACGAGCGCCTGCTCGCTCCCCGCCTCATCGACGTACGTGCAGCCCAGAATCTGGTTGAAGAACTGCTGCTTTTCGCTGAGGGGCCAGATGGTCGACGGGTCGATGCCCACCTTCTCGGCCAGCAGCGTGCCGATTTCCTGATCGGTCTTGGCTTCGTACAGCGGCTCGGTGACCTGGGTGTACACGATCACCGTCTCGCGGCTGCGCTGATGGCCGGGGAAGCCGCCCACGCGCTCCCACTCGGTGGTGATGGGCAGCACGATATCGGAGAACTGCGCCTGCGCGTTGAAGAAGTGCGAGGAGCAGGTGACGAATTCGAGCGAGCGCAACGCCTCGATGGCCGTCACCGTGGAAGGCGTGTTCTGCACACGTGCCGCCCCTTCGAGCGACAGGTACTTGATGTCGGCTTCCTTGATATCCTGCGCGTTGAACGTGTCGGAATACGCGAAACCCGTGCTGTTGAACGATTTGTCGAGGATGCTCTGCCACAGCAACGGCGCGGTGATGCTCTCGGTCACCGGGTTCTCCACCGCCGGCAGGCCCGCATCGCCGAACGCCGCGAGCGCCGGTCCGTGCGATCCGGCGAACGTCTTGTAGGCGCCGCCCGTCGCATGCCCCGATTTGCCCATGTGGCCGCCCATCGCGCCCACGGTCATGAACAGCTGCGGCACGTTGTCGGCGCTCGTGCAGCGGGCAAGCGCGTAGTTGTGCAGCAGCATGACCTTGTGATCCTTGCCGATGGTGCCGGCGAACCACGCGATATCCTCCTCGGAGGCCCCGCAGATGGCGCTCGCCCATGCGGCGGTCTTCGGCGTGCCGTCGTACTCGCCCATCACGTAACCCTTGAAGTTCTCGTCGAGCTGTGCGTCGGCCGGCATGTGCTCGGCGTCGAAGCCCACGCAGTACGCGTCGAGGAACTCCTGGTCGATCACGCCCTGCTCGATCATCTCGTAGGCGACGCCCAGCAAAAACGCCGTATCGGTACCCGGGTAAATAGGAATCCATCGCGCGTCGAAGTACGCCGCGGTGGCGTTGTACGACGGCCCCACGTACACGAACTGCACGCCGGCCTCGATGGCCTGATCGAAGTTGTTCATGGTCGAGCCGCCCGACGACCACACCGAGTTGCCGCCCACGAGCACGATGGTTTCCGCGTTCTTCAAATCGAAGCGATCGTTCGTCTCGCCGAGGTCGGCGGAGGGAAGGCCCAGCTTCGTCATGTTGAACGAGTACGTGCCGCACGAGCTAGTATCGGTGACCTGCAGGTAGCCGCCCATGTTGGCCAGCACCTGCTCGATGCCGGGACCGCCGTTGCCCACCACCGCGCGCGGGCCGTACGTGTCGTAGATGCGCTTCGCCTCGTCGGCGATGTAGCCGATGGCCTCATCCCAGCTGATGCGCTCCCAGTCGTCCTTGCCGCGCAGCTCGCCGTGCGCGTTCTCGCCGCCACCGGGCTGCCAGCTCTTGCGCTTCATGGGGTACTTCAAGCGGTCGGCACCGAAGCATTGCTGCTGCTGAGCGCGACCGCGCGGGCACCCGCGCTGCTGCAGCCATTCGAAGCTGTCCTCGTGGGACGTGTCGCTTCCCTGGCGCACCACCACGCCGTTCTTCATGAGCACGCGGTTGACGCAGCGCCCGCCGCAGTTGTGCCAACAGGCGGCCGAGATCCACACGCCCTCGTCGTCGGCGGATTCCGCCGACCCCGTCGCCGAACCCGCGTCTTGCCCGCTCGGCTGGCACGCGACGAGCGACGACGACGCCGCAAGCGACGCGGCAAGCGCGGCGCTGCCGGCAACGAAGCGACGACGACTGAGCGCCTTGCCCGAGATCTCTTCGATGAGACTTCCCATAGACTCCCCCTACTCCTCTTCCATGACTCCGATGATCGCACAGGTTTCGAACGTCGCAGCGGGGGAATTCCAGCCCCGCCCCGCTCCGTTTTTTCCGGGTCTTGATCATCGGTCCCAACACGCTATACTATAGCCGCCCACTTTGCCGGGAACAAGCATATCCCCTGGTAAACAGCATAGTTTTTGGGAAATGAATCTTACTGTCCGGTAATATTTCACCGAGAGGATCAGCTATGGACCATCGCTCGGAGGTTGTGGAAACGCTCCTGCAAAACCGCTGCCTGCTGCTTCCGCTTTTCCGCCGCGTCTTCGCGTACGAGCCCGATGCCGCCTTCGTGGCGGTGCTTGCCGGCGACGAGGCAACCGGCGCGCTCGACCTCGTCGCGACCGACGAAAACGATCTGGCGTCCTTGGCCGGCTTCCTGCGCGCGCTGCCGACGGGCGACGGGACGGGCGCGTTCGTAGACGCCGCCCGAACGGAGTACACCAAGCTGTTCATCGGGCCGCAGAAAGCCCTCGCCCCGTTCTGGGAGTCGGTGTACCTCGACCCGCGCGAGCTGCTGTTCCTCGCAAGCACGGCGGACGTGAAGCGGCGCTACGAAGCCGAGGGCTTTCGCGTGAACGCCGAGGGGCACGAAGCCGAGGACAGCATCGCCCTGCAGCTCGATTTCCTCGCCTGCCTGGCGCAGCGCACCCTCGACGCGTTTCGCTCGGGCGATGCAGCCGAGTACGCGCGGCTCCTCGACGTGCAGCTGACGTTCGAGCGCGATCATATGCTGGACTGGCTGCCCGCGTTCGCCGCCCGCGCGTTGCAGGCGCCGAGCGCCCTGCTGTACCCGGCGCTGTGCGCCGGCGTGGCAAGCTTCACGGCAACTGACGCCGCCCTGCTCGAAGAGCTCGTCGCCGCATAGCGACGACGACGGCCGGAACCCCTAGAGGTTCCGGCCGTCGCGGGAGGGTGGTTCGAAGCGCGCTACAAGTGCAGCTCGCGGAAGGATTCCTCGAGGGCGCGCGGCTTCGCTTCGATGAGCACGCTCGGGGTAGTCTCAGACGACGAAGGAAAACAGGCGATGTCCGCCACCGCATCGGGATGGGCGGCTTGCAGCTCACCGAGGGGGCCGAACTCAATGGCGCGCTGGCCGCACGCCGCCACACAGGTGGGCGCGCCGTCGAAGTCGCGCGTGTCCTTGCAGGCGTAGCACTTCCCCACGATCTTCAGTTCGGGGAAGTAGCGCGGCACGCCGTACGGGCAGGCGTTGACGCACTGCTGGCACCCGATGCACACGTCGTCGTCATGCTGCACCGTGCCGTCCTCTTCGGACACGTGCATGGCGCTCGTCGGGCACGCGCGCACGCACGCCGGGTTTTCGCAATGGTTGCACGTGGTTGCCACGTGGTACATGGTGGCGTCGGGATAGGCTCCCACCTCGAAGGTGTGCACTTCGCGATACGTGATGCCCATCGGCAGGTTGTTGCGCTGTTTGCAGGCAACCTGGCAGGTCTTGCAGCCGACGCAGCGGGTCATGTCGAAATAAAAGCCAAGCTGTTCCATGGTGATTCCCCTTTCTACGCCGTGACTTCGATGGTCTGCTGCCACGCGCTATCGGGCTCAAGCGCCTCGCCCGTCCATTTCTCAACACGCACCCAGGCATTGTTCTGGCCGGTCATTCCCATACCCGACGGCTTGCCGCCGACAAGCGTGCTGCCGCACCCGCCGCGGTCGATACCGTCCTCGCCAACCTTGGGCCATAAGCTGTTGGGCAGGCCCACCGCGCCTTCCATGATCAGTCCGGTGACGCACACCTGGCGCAGCACCTTGCCAACCGGGCTGCTGATCAGCACGTCGTCGCCGTCGGCGATGCCCCGTGCGGCGGCGTCGTTCACGTTCATGAGGAACGGAGCTTCCCACGCCTCGCGCAGTGTCGGCACGTTCGTGTAGAACGAGTTGGCCGCACGCGGGTAGTGCGGGTTGAAACAGCGCAGTTCGTACCCTTCAACAGGGGAAACCTCATGATAGGTGGGGTACGGCTTGAACTGGCTGCCGTCGAAGCTGATCATGTTGTACGTGTCGGCTTTCGCCTGGCAGTACAGTTCGAACTTGCCCGACGCCGACGGCAGCGGGTTCTTTTTCGGGTTGGCGATGAAGTCTGCAAGACCGATATGGGTGAAGACATCCCCCGCCTGACGCTTGAACGTGTAGATGCCCTTCTCCTTGAACTCCGCAAGCGTGACAACGCCCTCCTGAGGCTCGCCTTCGACCCCCATGGCGTCGATGTCGTCCTGGCTGATGGTGAGCAGCGGCTCGTACTCCCCCTTCTCGTTCATCAGCTGCGATCCGGAGAACTGGTTGTACAGCGCCTGCTCGGGGCTGACCGTGTACACCTTCGAGGCATCGTAGCCCAAACGCTCCAGAAGCTGCTCGTTGATCCAGCGATCCGTCTGCGACTCGTCGTCGGGATTGAGCACCTCGGTGTAGTACACCAGCTCCTCGCGCTTGCTTGAGAGTCCTTCGGTTTGCTGACGGCCGCGCACGGGCAGGATGATATCGGCGTAGCAGCTATCGGGTCGGGGCACGTAGTCGCGCATGACCACGAAATCGACGCTTCTGAACGCCTCGATGCCCAACAGGTGGTTGGGAGCCGCTCGCAGTCCACCCGAGCGCTCTCCCCAAATCACATGGATGTCGCAATCCTTTTCCTCGAGGGGCTTCCAATTGCCGCCCCACGGGCTACCCACGTTATGGTATTTCTTGTCGAGCACGGCAGCATACGCCTCCAAGCCGCCGATGTTCTCTTCGGCCACGTGGGGAATCTGCCCTCCGGGAAGCGTCGCCAAAAACACCTGCTCCGGCTCGCACAGCGGCTCGCAGCCCGAGACGTCCCACCCCGCGTTTGCAGAGCCGGCCTTGACCAGGTTCTCACCGCCGCACGCGCTGTAGTCCACCCAATAGGGGCCGTACGCGTTGCCGGGCTTTCCGATGTGCCCGCCCAGGCAGGCTACCGTCAGATACAGCTGCGGCACGTCTTCGGACCCTGTGCAGCGCCCCGCGGCGAAACCGTGCGAGAGCACGGCGTCGGCCTGTTTGCCCACCGCTTGCGCAAAGTACGTGATGTCCTCGACGGGCGTGCCGCACAGCGGGCTCGCCCATTCGGGGGTCTTCGGAACGCCGTCGTAGTCGCCGCGCACGTAGCCCATCAGGTTCTCGTCAAGCTTGGCGTCGACCGGCATGGACTCGTCATCGAACCCGACGCAGTAGGAATGCACGAAGTCCCAATCGACGATGTCGCCCTGCTCTCCGTCCAAGCGCAGCATTTCGTACACCACGGCAAGCAGGAAGGGCGTGTCGGTTCCTGGCAGCACGCGTATCCACTTCGCGTCGAGCATGTTGGCGCTCGCATTGTTGAACGGGCCGACGCAGATGAACTCCGCCCCGTTCTCCTTCGCAGCGCGGAGGTTCCATGCCGCAAACGCGATGGCCGACCACGCGGGGTCCTGCGCATACAGCACGATGAGATTGGAGTTCTCGATGATGTCGAAGCGGTCGTTGATGGTGCCCACCCCGCCCATGCTCACCTCGGGCAACCCGAGCTGGGACAAGTCGGACAGGTAACTGCCGAACGAGCACGTGTCCCACGTCACCATGAAGCCTCCGCACGCATCGAGCACGGGAGACCGCACCCCCCACTGATCCCACGGATAGTACACGGCGCGCGGCCCGTAGGTGGTGTACACCTTGCGCAGCTGCTCGGCTATGGTGTCGAGCGCTTCGTCCCAGCTGATGCGCACCCATTCGTCCTTGCCGCGCAGCTCGCCATGCGGCTCTTCCGGGCTCCAATTCTTGCGCTTCAGGGGGTATGAAATGCGGTCGGTGCCGAACTCGAACTCGGCGGCACAGCGACCGCGCAGGCACGAGCGGAACTGCGGGTACTCCAGCGAGTCCTCGTGCGTGTCGTCGGTCTTCGTCCTGACGACCACGCCGTCCTTCACGAGCGCCTTGGTCACGCAACCGCCACCGCAGCCTTTGTCGCATTCCATGAACTTCCACTCGCCGTCGTTGAGGGTCGTCATGGCTTTGCCGCCCTCGAACGTTCCCTCGGGCGCGAACGACCCGCTTGCCGCACCCTCCGCCTTCCCCTTCGGCGCGCACCCCGTGAGCGAACCCGCTGCGGCCAGCGCCGTTGCCACGGCGGCGCCAGCCGCCACGAAACCCCTTCGGTCCAACATGCGATCGCTCGCCTTGCTGTCGGTCATCATCCACTCCTTCGTCCTATACCCTCAACCGATAGCCCCGAGTATAGAAACCGACGTGCGTAATAGACATTGACAGGGTATAACATTTTCCCGACCAGATATTGATGAATCATTACTTCCCAGTTCAGGGCACGAGTTTTCACCAACGCGACCCCACAGCACCCACGCCTGCGCCCGCGCCGCGCGCAGGGCGCGGGTGCTATACTGAGAACCCATCGGGGACTGCAAGCAGGGGATGCGGGGTCTATGAAATCGTCGGTGTCGCTTCGGGTGAAGTTTATCGTGCTTCTGGTATCGGTCATCGTGGCGATGCTGGGCATGAACGTGCTCTGGCAGCAGTACTCCGGCGGCCAACGCACCGAGCAGGAACTCACCGAGCAAGCTCGCGCGCTCTCGTCCAACATGGATGCGGTATGGTTCTTCATGACGGCCAACCAGGATCTCATCAACTACGATTCCGCTGGAAATTACGAGTTCAAAGGCCTGCAGTGCTCCATCGCCGGCCGCTCCATCGGGGCGCTGTTCTCGCGCGCGACCGATTACCGGACAAGCTACGTATCCCTCTCGCCGCGCAACGACTTCGACGAGCCCGACCCGTTCGAACGCGCCGGACTCGAAGCGTTCGCGAACAACCCGCAGCTCAGCGAATACTACGAGTACGATGAATCCGACGAGGGCACGTACTTCCGCTACCTCAGACGCATGAACATGGAAACCTCCTGCCTGCAATGCCACGGCGAGCCGGTCGGCGAGCTCGACGTGACCGGGTATCCCAAAGAGGGGTTGCGCGAGGGCGATTTGTACGGGGCCATCTCGCTGGCCATTCCCGCGAATACCTACATCGAATCGGCCCGCACCACCATGGAGCAGAGCGTCTTCCTGAGCGCGCTCGCCATCATCGCCAGCATCTCCATCATCTGGATCGCCCTCAGCTCGCTCGTCACTGCACCCATCGCTCAGGTAAAACGGGGCATGGAACGCTTCGAGAAGGGCGCGTACGACACCCGGCTGCAACCGGAAAAATTCTCGAAGGAGATCCAGGTTCTCACGCACGGCTTCAACAACATGGCTGACGAGCTGGAGAAATCGCACGCCATGCTCGAAGACACCGTGGAAGAGCGCACACAGGAACTCAGCCAGGCGAACGCGAAGCTCGAGGCGCAACGCCACGAGCTTGCGAAAACCAACAGCCGCCTGGCCGACGAGAACCAGTACAAGAGCGACTTCCTCGCCATGATGAGCCACGAGCTCAAAACGCCCCTCGCCGCGTCCATGGCCTTCTCGGGCATCCTCAAGGAGCGCAGCCGCCCCTCGGCCGACGACGAGCAGCTGTGGGCGGAACTCGAGATGAACAACCAAACGCTGCTTGCCATGATCGACAACATCCTGGTGATGGCCCGCCTCGAGGCGGGCAAGGAACAGCTGCAGCTCGAGCTCACCGACATGGTGGACGTCGTGTCCGCGCTGCAATCGACCATCGACGCCCTCGCCCGCCGCAAGGGCGTGAGCGTCGCCTACGACATCGCCGACGGCATTCCCCTGTTCGCTGCCGACGCCGAGAAGCTGCACCGCATCGCCGAAAACCTCGCGGGCAACGCCGTGAAATTCACCGACGAAGGCGGGCGCGTCCTCGTCGCCTGCCGCTACGACGATGCGCGCGAGCAGGTGGTGCTCGAAGTGGCCGACACGGGCATCGGCATCGAACGGGACGACCTCGCCCGCATCTTCGACAAGTTCACGCAAGCCGACGGTTCCATCAGCCGCTCGTACGGCGGAAGCGGTTTAGGGCTGGCCATGTGCAAGGAACTCGTCGAGCTGCACGAAGGCAGCATCGACGTGACCAGCACGCCGGGCGTCGGCAGCACGTTCACCGTGCGCATACCCGCCAACCTGCCCCTTGCGGGAGCAGACGAAGGAGCAGACCATGCATAACATCATGCTCATCGACGACGACCCCAGCCTGCAACTGGCCCTCGAGCGCATCATCCGCGACGAAGGCTACGCGTTCTGCTGCGCGTCGGACGGCCGCACGGGGCTCGAGATGCTCGGCCGCGAGCACCCCGACCTGCTGCTGCTCGACGTCATGCTGCCGAAGATGAACGGCTACGACGTGTGCCGCGAGATGCGCGCGCAGGGCCGGCGCATTCCCGTGCTCTTCCTCTCGTCCAAAGGAGACATCGTGGACAAGGGCATCGGCTTCAAGGCGGGCGGAGACGACTACCTGGTGAAGCCCTTCAACAACGAAGAGCTGCTCATGCGCATCGAGGCGCACCTGAACCGGCACAAGTCCGACCTCGCCTTCGCCCGTGCGAACGCCTTGGCGGGCACGAGCCTCATCGGCGATTTGGAAATCGACTTCAGCGGCTACGTCGTGCGCAAGCGCGGCGTGAAGCTTGACCTGACCAGCAAGGAGTTTGAAATCCTGGCGCTGCTGGCCGGCAACCCCGGCCAGGCGTTTTCGCGCGAGCAGATATACGAGCACATCTGGGGCGAGGACAGCGCGGTCGATACCAACTCCATCACCGTGTTCGTCCGCCGCATCCGCGAGAAGATCGAGGACAAGGCAAGCCAGCCGGCGTACGTGCTCACCGTGTGGGGCGTCGGCTACAAGTTCGCCGACCGCATCGACGCGTAGGAGCGACGGGCGGCACGCATGAAAGAAGCCCTTGGCATGGTGCCAAGGGCTTCTTTCGCTCCGCGTGCGGTATTCGCTTCGCGGCTTACGCTTCGGCGTAGAGATCCTTGAGCTTGAGCAGGTGCTCGTAGCGCTTGAGGGCTTCTTCCTCGTTGCGCTCGAACAGCTCGCCGGCGCGCTCGGGGAACTCGCGCGTCAGACGGCTGTAGCGCGCCTCGTTCATGAGGAACTCCTGGTAGCCGCCCGCGGGCTCCTTGGAGTCGAGCACGAACTTCTTGCCGGCCGGAGCCTCGGGGTTGAAGCGGAAGAGGTTCCAGTACCCGCAGTCCACGGCCTTCTTCATCTCGTCCTGGCAGTTCGCCATGCCGCCCTTGATGGAGTGCATCTCGCAGGGCGAGTAGCCGATGATGAGCGACGGTCCGGGATACGCCTCGGCCTCGGCGATGGCCTTGATGGTCTGCGCCGGCTTCGCGCCCATGGCAACCTGCGCCACGTACACGTAGCCGTAGCTCATCGCGATCTCGGTGAGGCTCTTCTTCTTGATGTCCTTACCGGCTGCGGCGAACTGCGCCACCTGGCCGATGTTGGAGGCCTTGGAAGCCTGGCCGCCCGTGTTCGAGTACACCTCGGTGTCGAACACGAACACGTTCACGTCCTGGCCGGACGCCAGCACGTGGTCGAGGCCGCCGTAGCCGATGTCGTAGGCCCAGCCGTCGCCGCCGAAGATCCAGACGGACTTCTTGGCCAGGTAATCCTTGTTCTCGAGGATGTCGGCGGCAACCGGGCAGCCGTCGGCAACCGCAGCCTCAAGCGCGGGGATGAGCGCCTTGGCAGCCGCAGCGTTCGCTTCGCCGTCCGTGGCGGAGGCCAGGTACGCGGCGATGAGCTCCTTGGTGGCTTCCGGCGTCTTGTCGCTGGCGGCCATTTCCTCGAGCTTGCCCACGAGGCGCGTGCGCACCGCTTCGTGACCGAGCAGCATGCCCAGACCGTGCTCGGCGTTGTCCTCGAACAGCGAGTTCGACCACGCCGGGCCGTGACCCTCCTTGTTCACCGTGTACGGCGACGTGGCAGCCGGGCCGCCCCAGATGGACGAGCAGCCGGTGGCGTTCGTGATGTACATGCGATCGCCGAACAGCTGGGTGACGAGCTTCGCGTACGCCGTCTCGGCGCAGCCGGCGCAGGCGCCGGAGAACTCGAGGAGCGGCTGCTTGAACTGGCTGCCCTTCACAGTGGCGTCTTCCAGCTCGGGCTTGTCGGACACGTGCTCCACGCAGTACGCGAACACGTCCTGCTGCGCAAGCTCCTCGGCCTGGTCGACCATCTTGAGCGAGTCGGACGGGCACACGTTCACGCACACGCCGCAGCCCATGCAGTCGAGCGGCGAGATGGCCAGCGTGTACTGCAGGCCGGCCGCAGCCTTGCCCTTCGCCGGGACGAGCTTCGTCGCCTCGGGGGCGGCGGCAGCCTCGGCCTCGGTGAGCGCGAAGGGACGGATGGTGGCATGGGGGCACACGAAGGCGCACTGGTTGCACTGGATGCATGTGGCGGCGTCCCACTCGGGCACGCTCACGGCAACGCCGCGCTTCTCGTAGGCGGCAGCGCCCTGCGCGAACTGGCCGTCCACATGCTCGACGAAGGCGGACACGGGCAGGCGATCGCCGTCCATGCGGCCGACCGGCTCCATGATGTCGGTGACCATCTTGACCACCTCGGGGCGGCCCGCACGCTCGGCGGCCGGAGCGTCGTCGACCGCGTCGGCCCAGCTGGCCGGAATCTCAACCTGCACGAACGCCGTGGCGCCCGCGTCGATGGCGCGGTGGTTCATGTCGACGACTTCCTGACCCTTCTTCAGGTAGGACTTCGTGGCGGCATCCTTCATGTACTGGATGGCCTCGGCCTGCGGCATGACGTTCGCCAGCGTGAAGAACGCCGACTGCAGGATGGTGTTCGTGCGCTTGCCCATGCCGATCTCGCGAGCGAGGTCGATGGCGTTGATGGTGTACAGCTTGATGTCGTTGTTGGCGATGTAGCGCTTGGCCTCGGCGTTCAGATGATGCTCAAGCTCTTCCGGCGTCCACTGGCAGTTGATCATGAACGCGCCGCCCGGCTTGACGTCGTTCACCATGCGGAAGCCCTTCGTCACGTACGAGGGGTTGTGGCAGGCGACGAAGTCGGCCTTGTTCACGTAGTAGGTGCTGCGGATGGGAGCGTCGCCGAAGCGCAGGTGGCTGATGGTCACGCCGCCGGTCTTCTTCGAGTCGTACTGGAAGTAGGCCTGCACGTACTTGTCGGTGTGGTCGCCGATGATCTTGATGGAGTTCTTGTTCGCGCCCACCGTGCCGTCGCCGCCAAGGCCCCAGAACTTGCACTCGATGGTGCCCTCGGCCGCCGTGTTGGGGCTGGTCGGGTCCTCGGGCAGGGACAGGTTCGTCACGTCGTCGACGATGCCCACGGTGAACTCGCGCGCCGGCGCGTCCTTCTCAAGCTCCGTGTAGACGGCGAACACCGAAGAGGGCGGGGTGTCCTTCGAGGCCAGGCCGTAGCGGCCGCCCACGACGGTGAGGTCGCTTCGACCCTCGTGCGCAAGCGCGTTCACCACGTCCATGTACAGCGGCTCGCCGAGCGAACCCGGCTCCTTCGTGCGGTCCATGACCGCGATCTTCTCGACGGTCTCCGGCAGCGCCGCCATGAACTTGCTCGACACGAACGGACGGTACAGGCGCACCTTCACGAGGCCCACCTTCTCGCCGTGCGCGTTCAGGTAGTCCACGACCTCTTCCACGACGTCGCAGAACGAGCCCATGGCCACGATCACACGATCGGCGTCGGGGGCGCCGTAGTAGTTGAACAGCTCGTAGTTCGTGCCCAGTTTCGCGTTCACCTGGTGCATGTAGTCTTCGACGACGGCCGGCAGCGCGTCGTAGGAGCCGTTGCAGGCCTCGCGGTGCTGGAAGAAGATGTCGCCGTTCTCATGGCTGCCGCGCATGGACGGACGCTCGGGGTTGAGGGAGTGCTCGCGGAACGCGCGCACGGCGTCCATGTCGCACATTTCGGCGAGGTCTTCGAAATCCCACACGGCGATCTTCTGCACCTCGTGCGACGTGCGGAAGCCGTCGAAGAAGTTGATGAACGGGATGCGGCCCTTGATGGCGGACAGGTGCGCCACCGCGGACAGGTCCATAACTTCCTGGACGTTGCTCTCGGCGAGCATGGCGAAGCCGGTCTGGCGGCAGGCCATGACGTCGGAGTGGTCGCCGAAGATGCTGAGCGCCTGGGTGGCCACGGTACGCGCGCTCACGTGGAACACGGTGGGCAGCATTTCAGCGGCGATCTTGTACATGTTGGGAATCATGAGGAGCAGACCCTGGGACGCGGTATAGGTGGTGGTCAGCGCACCGGCGGCAAGCGAGCCGTGCACGGCACCGGCGGCGCCGCCCTCGGACTGCATCTCGCACACCTTCACCGTGGTGCCGAAGATGTTCTTCATACCCGCGGCGGACCACTGGTCCACCAAGTCGGCCATCGGGCTCGACGGGGTGATGGGGTAAATGCCCGCCACCTCGGTAAACGCATAAGAAACGTACGCGGCGGCGTTATTGCCGTCCATTGATTTGAATTCTCTCGCCATAAGTCCTCTCCTCGACCTGGTCGAATACCACGGTGTATGATACCAGCCCAACTTTACCGCGCAGGAGTGCATTTGAACGGGGGGCAATCGTGAGGTGCAGCATTTCGGCAAACGGCCTCAATTGTGGCGTACCCGTGGAGGCGGACGGAAGCGAGCGCCTCCCCGTCAGAGGCTTTTGAGTTCTTTTCCTAGCTCTTCCGCCAATTGGGGCAACAGGTCGGCCATGGTGGCGTCGATAGTCTTTTTCTTGAGCTGGCACTCCCAAATCACGTGGACGGTCCACCCCTGTGCTTCGAGGGCCGCGCGGCTGCGCTCGTCGCGCTCCACGTTGCGCTCGAACTTCACCACCCAGTATTCCACGTTGCTCTTCGGCATGCTCGGCTTGCACCGCGGGCAGCGATGCCAGAAGCACCCGTTGACGAAGAGCGCCACCTTCTTGCCCGGCCACGCCACGTCGGGATGCCCCGGCACCTTCCACTGCAGGCGGTAGCCCGTCAGCCCGGCGGCGCGCAGACGCTCGCGCACGAGCAGTTCGGGCTTCGTGTTGCTGCGCTTGTTGCCCTTCATGGACTTGCGCACGGCCTCGCTCGACGCGGGCGGCGCTGACAATTTGACGGGAGCGGGCAGCGCCGGATGCGACAAACGGTCGACGAGGGCGGAAAACGGCCGAATTTCGTGGTCGGAGAACTCCGTTAGCCAACCGTTACTTTTATGTTGCTTTCGAATCATGCGGCGCATGATACCACTGATTTTCCCAGGTCATTTATTTTCTCATGGGAATAATAATAGTAATATTGAGTTTACAGGTTCTTTATTTTCTGCGGATTATCCCTGATAATGGGTGACGCTGTTGTGCGCGTGCGCAAGCACGCACGTACGTTCGGGGCGTCCTGCCCCGATACCGAAATGGAGGGAAACCAATGGAACAGCCTATGAAAGCATCTTTGTCTCGCCGCACGTTCTTGGCGGGCAGCGCCGTTGCAGCCGCAGCGGCCGGCCTGAGCCTTGCCGGGTGCAGCGGTGGCGGCGACACGACGTCCACGCCGTCGACTGATGCGGGCACGACCGACCCCGGTGCGGCCGCCCAGGGTGGCACGCTCACGGGTGCCTGCGCCTACACGAGCACGAACGTCAACCCGATTGGCAACAGCTCCGCGCTGATGCTGGGTGCCACCTGGCACGTGTTCGAGGGCCTGTACGACCTCGACCTGCACACCTACAAGACCTACAACGCGCTCGCCGCCGGCGATCCCACGAAGGTCTCCGACACCGAGTACGAGGTTGCGCTGCGCGACGGCGCCAAGTTCTCCGACGGCACGGACGTGACGTCCGCCGACGTGGTGAACGCGTTCGAGAAGAACATGGCCGACCCGACCTACGGCGCCTTCCTCGAGTTCATCGACACGGTGTCCGCGAAGGACGACAAGACCGTCGCCTTCACGCTGAAGTACCCCTTCGACAGCCTGCTGAAGGGCCGCATGAGCGTGGTCAAGGTGTTCCCCGCCTCGCTCACCGAGGACGACCTGAAGACGAAGCCCATCGGCTCCGGTCCGTGGATGTACGACACCATCAACGGCGACGACGGCGGCTCCATCGAGTTCGTGCCGAACACGAACTACAACGGCAAGTACGCGGCCACGGCCGACAAGATGCACTGGGACATCACGCTTGACAACACGGCCCGCACGACGGCGCTGCAGGAGGCCACGGTCCAGGTCATGGAGAGCGTGCCCGACGCCAACGCCGACCAGCTGGTGGCGGCCGGTGCCACGGTTGACTACATCCAGGGCTTCAACCAGGCCTTCCTGATGTTCAACACGCTGAAGGAGCCCTTCAACGACAAGCGCGTTCGCCAGGCGTTCTTCTACGCCATCGACGCGGACAAGCTCATCAACAACCAGATGGCCGGCCATGCGTCGCCCGTCACGGGCTTCCTGCCGAAGGAGCACGCGAACTACCACGAGGCCTCCACGGTGTACAAGCGCGACGTGGAGAAGGCCAAGAGCCTGCTCAAGGAAGCCGGCGTCGAGAACCTCGAGTTCACGATGGTCACCAACAACAACTGGGTGAAGGACCTCGCCGCCCAGATCCAGGAAGACCTCAAAGAGGCCGGCATCACGATGAAGAACGACGAGCAGAAGATCAACTGGAGCGAGTACGCCGAGTCCGCCGACGTCCTGCCCTACGACGTCATGCTCACCCCGGGCGACCCGACCTGCTTCGGCAACGACCCCGACCTGCTCATGTCCTGGTGGTACGGCGACAACATCTGGACCCAGGGCCGTACGTGCTGGAAGAAGGCCGGCGACGGCAAGTTCGAGGAGCTGCAGACCCTCATGCAGACCGCGCGCGAGGCCACGGACGAGAAGACGCAGCAGGAGACGTGGAACAAGTGCTTCGACCTGCTGGCCGAAGAAGTGCCGCTGTACCCGCTGTTCCATCGCGAGCTGGCCACGGGCTATCAGGCCGAGCAGATCACCGGCTTCGAGCCCATTGCCACGACGGGCCTGGTGTTCCTGGGCGCGAGCGTGAAGGCGTAAGCGTACGTTTCACCTGATGTAATGCTATGAATAGGCTCGCCCCCTTCCGGGGCGGGCCTTTCTTTTCCGAAAAGAGAGACCCATGCAGAACTCCCCCCGACGCGTTTCCATCCTCGGCGACTCCATCAGCACGTTCGACGGGTGCAACCCCGACGGCTTCCGCGTGTACTACACCGGCGAGCGCCGCGAGGAAACCGGCGTGCGCCTCCCGGCCGACACGTGGTGGTCCCAGGTGATCGAGCGCCTCGACGGGCAACTGCTGGCGAACGGCTCGTTTTCGGGCAGCCTCGTGGAGGGGGCGGGATTTCCCGCCGGAAGCAGCCAACCGCGCATCGACGCGCTGGCAAGCGACGGCGTGCAGCCCGATGTCGTCATCGTGTTCATGGGCATCAACGACTACGGCTGGGGCGGCGCGGCGGCGCAGGCCGCCGGCCGCGGCAACGCCCTGCCTGTCGAGCTCGACCTTGACGCCATCGAACCGTGCACCGCGTCCATCGCCGCACCCGACGCCGTCGAACGCTTCCGCGACGCCTACCGCCTGCTGACGCAGCGCCTGCGCGCCGCGTACCCGCAGGCCGCGGTGTGGTGCTGCACGCTCTGCCCCGGCCGCGTGGCCGGTTCGAGCCGCCCCACGTTCGCCTCGAACCTGCGCGGCGCGCCGTTCGCAGGCTACAACGACGCCATCCGCGACGCGGCACGCGCTCACGGCTGTCACCTCGCCGACGTCGCGGCGTTCGGCTTCGACTACGAGGCCCTCGACGGCACCCACCCCACCGCGCGCGGCATGCGGCAGCTTGCCAGCATGATCGCGACGGCCATCGAGGACGGCGCCTCCGACCCTCGCCGCCTGCCCGCCGCGCTCTTCGATGAGTCGCTGCGCTCGGTCGAGCTCTGCCCGGGGGCTTCGTGCATCGGATGCGCGCATGCCAAGAACACGGGAAACAGCTGGTTTCTCGTGTGCGAGAAGGACGCGTGAGCGAACCGGCGCGCCGTGCGCTCGTATTCGGTCCAAGATGGCTCTAATTCCCCGCCACAATCTGCGTTGATCGTATAAAATAGCCTCGTGGTTGTCTCAATCTCACCGCGCCTTTTTGCGCGCGATGCAGGCAGCAGTTTGTCAGTGCAAGCGGGCCTCGGCCCACGAAATGAAAGGGGGATACGGTGAGCAACCTCTTACGATTGATCGGACGTCGCCTCATAGCGCTGCCGATCATGATCTTCGGTGTCACCATCCTCGTCTTCTTCATTATGGCACTCTCCCCTATCGACCAAGCCTATTCGGTTCTCGGAGAGAATGCCACTGAAGCCCAAGCCCAGCAGTACCGCGAGGAACACGGCCTGAACGAGCCGGTCATCGTGCAGTACGGCAACTTCATCGTGGGGCTCGTCCAAGGCGACTTGGGCACCTACGGCGCGAACAACGCCTCCGTGGCCGACCGTATCGGCGAAGCGCTGCCCGTCACGCTGCAGCTCACGTTCTTCGGCCTTATCATCGGCGTGGTGATCGCCGTGATATTGGGCGTGATATCGGCGCTGTACCGCGATCGATGGCCCGACCAGGTCATCCGCGTGTTCTCCATCGCCTGCATCGCGACGCCGTCGTTCTGGCTCGCGGTGCTCATGATCCTGCTGTTCTCATCCATGCTGCACGTGCTGCCGGCCTCCGGCCAGCTGCCGGCGATCACGTCCGATCCGGGCGGTTGGCTTGCCCGCATGGCCATGCCGGCCATCGCGCTCGGCGTGCCCGTGGCCGGCCAGCTCACGCGCGTCATCCGCACGTCCATGGTCGAGGAACTCGACAAGGATTACGTGCGCACGGCCCTCGGCGCCGGCATCCCGAAGCGCGTCGTCGTGGCCCGCAACGTGCTGCGCAACGCGCTCATCACGCCCGTGACGGTGCTCGGTCTGCGCATCGGCTACCTCATCGGCGGCGCCGTGGTCATCGAGGTTATCTTCAACCTCCCCGGCATGGGCATGGCCATCCTTTCGGGTATCCAGTCCAGCTACACCATGCTCGTGCAGGGCGTGGTGCTGGTGGTGGCCATCACCTTCATCATCATCAACATTATCGTGGATATGCTTTATATCCTGATCGATCCGCGAATCAGGACGGTGTAGCAACATGGTGAAACTACGAGGAAACCTCACTGAGAAGATGGAAGCCAACCCCGGCAAGGTGCATTTCCGCCGCTGGAAGGCCATGAGCATCGGATCGCGCATCTCGCTGATCGTGCTCGTCCTTATCGTCATGATCGCCGTGTTCGCCAACATCCTGGCGCCGCACGACCCGTTCCAGATCTTCACGGCTCGCCAAGCACCCGACGCCGAGTTCCTGTTCGGCACCGACGACAAGGGCCGCGACGTGCTGTCGCGCATGATGTACGGTGCGCGCTACTCGCTCATCATCGGTCTCGGCGCCACCACCTTCGCGCTCATCTGCGGCTCCATCATCGGCGCTATCGCCGCGGTGTCGCGCAAGTGGGTGTCCGAAGTCATCATGCGCATCATGGACGTCGTCATGTCCTTCCCCGGCATCGCGCTGGCCGCCACGTTCGTGCTCGTGTTCGGCAACTCGGTGCCCTCGCTCATCTTCGCCATCGGCTTTCTGTACATCCCGCAGATCGCCCGCATCGTGCGCGCGAACGTGGTGAGCGAGTACAACCAAGACTACGTGCGCGCCGTCGTCGTTTCGGGCGCCCGCGCTCCGTGGATTCTCGTGAAGCACGTCATCCGCAACTGCATCGCCCCGGTCATGGTGTTCACCATCGTGCTCGTGGCCGATGCCATCGTGTTCGAGGCTTCGCTGTCCTTCATCTCGGCCGGCATTCCCGAGCCGACGCCGACGTGGGGCAACATCCTCTCCGACGCGCGCGGCGGCGTGCTTGCAGGCCGCTGGTGGCAGGCGCTGTTCCCGGGCCTCGCCATCATGATCACCGTGCTGTGCCTCAACATCCTGTCCGAGGGCATCACCGACGCCATGGCCGCAGCGCCGAAGGCGCCGGTCAAGGCCGACGACGCGGCCGTGCGTGCGAACCGCGAAGCCGACAAGATGGTTGCCGACCCGACACTGGCCTACGCCGCTCAGGCCGAGATGCTCGAGCAGCGCTTGACGCAGCTGCAGACCATCGAGAAGACGCGCACCGACCGCTTCGAAGCGCGCACCGACGTGCCGCCCATCCTGGAAGTCAAGGACCTGTGCATCAAGTTCCCGCGCCACGGCGACGTGAACGTGGTCGATCACGTGAGCTTCGTGGTGCGCCCGCGCCAAACCATGGGCCTCGTGGGCGAATCGGGCTGCGGCAAGTCCATCACCTCGCTCACCATCATGGGCCTGCTCGACCCGAAGGCGCAGGTGACCGGCGAGGTGCTGTACGACGGTCGCAACCTGCTCGACATGAGCCAGAAGCAGATGAACGAGCTGCGCGGCCGCGAGATCGCCATGATCTACCAGGACGCGCTGTCCTCGCTCAACCCATCCATGCTCATCAAGTCGCAGATGAAGCAGCTCACGAAGCGCGGCGGCACCCGCTCGGCCGAGGAGCTGCTTGAGCTCGTGGGCCTCGATCCGAAGCGCACGCTCGATTCCTATCCGCACGAGCTTTCGGGCGGCCAGCGTCAGCGCGTGCTCATCGCCATGGCGCTCACCCGCGACCCGAAGGTCATCATCGCCGACGAGCCCACCACGGCCCTCGACGTGACCGTGCAGAAGCAGGTCATCGACCTGTTGAACAAGCTGCAGAAGGAGCTGGGCTTCGCGATGGTGTTCGTGAGCCACGACCTGGCGCTCGTCGCCGAGGTGGCGAACTCCATCACGGTCATGTACGCCGGCCAGGTGGTGGAGCAGGGCCCTGTCACCGACATCCTGTGCCACCCCGTGCACGAGTACACCCGCGGCCTCTTGGGCTCGGTGCTGTCCATCGAAGCCGGCGGCACGCGCCTGCACCAGGTGCCCGGCAGCGTTCCCAGCCCGAAGGACTTCCCGGCGGGCGACCGCTTCACGCCGCGCTCGAGCCATCCCGATAAGGTCTCGCAGCTGCGCCCCGTGCTCAAGCGCGTCTCCAACAGCGATCATTACTACGCCGAGCTGCCCGACAGCGAGCTCAAGCGCCTCGGCATCAAACCGTACGTCCCAGGAGGTGCCATCATATGAGCGAGCAGGAACGCATGAACGCGGGCGTCCAGCCCGCTGCGGAGGGTGGCGAGCCCACCCCCATCATCTTCCTCGACGATATTCGCGTGACGTTCAAGACGCGCACGGGTTCCCTGCTGCATCCGAACAAGGTGCAGGCCGTGCGCGGCCTCACCCTCAAGCTCATGCCGGGTCAGACCCTGGGCATCGTGGGCGAGTCCGGCTGCGGCAAGTCCACCACGGCGAACGTCATGTGCGGATTGCAGCAGCCCACGTCGGGCAAGGTGTACTTCAAGGGCCAGGACGTGACGAAGCGTTCGGCCGCCGAGCGTCGCCTTATCGGCCGCGTGATTTCGGTGGTGTTCCAGGACCCGGCCACGGCCCTCAACGCGCGCATGAGCGTGCATGACCAGCTCATGGACCCGCTCACCGTGCACAAGGTGGGCGACAAGACGTCGCGCGAGCGCCGCGTGCTCGACCTCATCGAGATGGTGGGCCTGCCGAACTCCGTGCTGGATGCCCTGCCGGGCCAGCTGTCCGGCGGCCAGCGTCAGCGCGTGGCCATCGCCCGTGCCCTGTCGCTCGAGCCCGACGCCATCATCGCCGACGAGCCCA
Organism: Eggerthella sinensis; assembly: GCF_003339815.1. Lineage (GTDB taxonomy): Bacteria > Actinomycetota > Coriobacteriia > Coriobacteriales > Eggerthellaceae > Eggerthella > Eggerthella sinensis. The sequence goes on along the minus strand of NZ_PPTT01000025.1, from coordinate 32,274 downwards.
CGAGCGCCCTCGACGTGTCGGTGCGTGCGCAGATCCTCAACCTGCTCATGGACCTCAAGCGCGACCTGGGCTTGTCCATGGTGTTCATCAGCCACGACATTCAAACCGTGCGCTACATCTCCGACGAGATCATCGTGATGAACGCGGGCGAGGCCGTGGAGCGCGGCGCGTCGAAGGACGTGTTCGAGCATCCGAAGGACGCGTACACGAAGCTGCTGCTGGGTGCCGCCCCGTCGCTGCTGCACCCCGATCTGGGCAAGTAACCCGTTTGCGTTGACACCGCATGCACCCTGCGCCCTCGACTGTTCGGTCGGGGGCGCATTTTATGTGGTGACCTGCCCTCATTCGTTGACGCTTGCGCTTGTGGAGTTTACCCTTTTACCGTTTACAGACAAACAGAGAGGCTTGCTCCTATGACTGATTCACCGTTTCGCGGCGTCATCCCCCCGGTCGTCATCCCGCTGACCGAAAAGCGCCAGCTCGACCTCGAGGCGCTCGAGCGCTCCATCAACCGCATGATCGAGGCCGGCGTCGACGGTCTGTTCTTCCTGGGCTCTTCCGGCGAGGTGGCCTTCCTCACCGACGCGCAGCGCTACCACGTGCTGCAGGAGGCCATCGCCATGGTGCACGGCCGCGTGCCGGTGCTCACGGGCATCATCGACATGGAAACCATGCGCGTGATCGACCAGGCCAAGCGCGCCACCGGCTACGGCGTGGACGCCCTCGTGGCCACGGCTCCCTTCTACGCCCTCGGCGGCCCGAAGGAAGTGGAGCGCCACTTCCGCGCCATCCGCGAGTACACCGATCTGCCCCTGTTCGCCTACGATCTGCCCGCCTGCGTGCACACGAAGCTCGATCCCACGATGCTCGTGCGCCTCGGCGAGGACGGCGTGCTGCAGGGTGTGAAGGACTCCTCGGGCGACGACGTGTCGTTCCGTTGGCTGTGCCTGCAAAACGAGGATGCCGGCCATCCGCTGCAGCTGCTCACCGGCCACGAAGTGGTGGTTGACGGCGCGTACCTGGGCGGCGCGGACGGCTCCGTGCCGGGCCTCGCGAATATCGACCCCGCCAGCTACGTGGAGCAGTGGCGCGCGGCGCAGGCCGGCGACTGGGAGCGCGTGCGCGAGATTCAGAACCACCTCGCCCGCCTCATGTTCGTCACGCGCGAAGTGAAGGCCACCGTGGGCTTCGGCGCCGGCGTGGGCGCATTCAAGACGGCGCTGTGGCAGATGGGCGTGTTCAACACGAACCAGATGCGCGAGCCCGTGTGCGCGCTCGAAGGCGAGGACGTGGAGCATATCGTGGACGTGCTCAAGGGCGCCGGTCTCATGGACGCCGACGCACCCGTGCGCCCGTCGCACTGGAATGCCTGCCCCGCCACCCCCGGCGCTCCGGCCTGCAAGTAGTCGGGAGCGCTGCATGGACGTCGCATACCCGCGCACGATAGTCGCCGTCGATGTAGGAGGCACCAAGATAGCCGGAGCGGTCGTTTCGTACGGCCGCTCCGGCGTTTCACCCGCCATCCTGCACGAGCGCACCATTCCCACCGACGCGTCGCGGGGCGGCAATGCGGTGCTCGACGACATCGTGCGCCTGGCGTTGGAGCTGATCGCCGCCTGCGACGAGCCGCCGCTCGGCGTGGGCGTGGGCACGGCCGGCTGCGTCGACCCCCTCGCCGGCTCCATCGCCTTCGCGAACGACCTCATGCCCGGCTGGACGGGTCAGCCCGTTGCCGCGCGCCTGCGCGAAGCGACGGCGCTGCCGGTTGCCGTCATGGGCGACGTGCACGCCCACGCCCTCGGCGAGGCTCGCTGGGGAGCGGCCCGCGGCATGCAGAGCTGCCTGTGCGTGGCGGCCGGCACGGGGCTGGGCGGCGCGTTCGTGGCCGACGGCGCGGTAATGCGCGGCTTCCGCGGCGCGGCCGGGCACCTCGGGCACGTGCAGAGCCCGCTTGCCGCCGGCATTCCCTGCGCCTGCGGGGCGTCGGGACATCTCGAATCCATCGCGTCGGGCACGGGCCTCGGCATCCTGTTCGACCGCCTGTTCCCCGCCCGTGCGGGCGAGGTGGCGGGCGGCGCCGACGTATCGCGCCTGGCCGCAGCGGGCGACGCCGACGCCATCGAGGTGCTGCAGGCCTCGGGCCGCGCACTGGGAGAAGCCCTGGGCTCCTGGGCCAACACCTTCGACCCCGAGGTGATCGTGCTGTCCGGATCGGTGCTGGCGGCGGGCGAACCGTGGCGCGCGGGCATGCGCGAGGGGTTCGCCTCCATGGTGATGCCGCTCATGCGCGACACGCCCATCGTGGACGCCGCTTTGGGCGGCCACGCTCCCCTCGTGGGAGCGTCCGAGAATCTGCTTGATACCGTTACCCTTTAAGGAGCACCAGCATGGATACTTTGATTGCCAGCTTGCAGGGCAAGCTCATCGTCAGCTGCCAAGCCTACGTGGGCGAGCCGATGCGCCACCCCGAAACCATGGCGCAGGTGGCCCTGTCCGCCGAGCGCGGCGGCGCGGCGGCCATCCGCTGCCAGGGCCTGGCCGATATCGCGGCCATCAAGGGCCAGGTGGAGGTGCCGGTCATCGGCCTGTGGAAGGAGGGACACGAAGGCGTGTACATCACGCCGACGCTGCGCCACGCTCGCGCCTGCATCGCCGCCGGCTCCGATGTGGTGGCCATCGACGCCACGTCCCGTCCCCGCCCCGACGGGCGCACGTTCGCGGAAACCGTGGAAGCCCTGCGCGGCGAGACGCTGATCATGGCCGACTGCTCCTGCATGGACGACGTGCACCGCGCCCTCGAGGCCGGCGTCGACATCGTGTCCACCACGCTTGCCGGCTACGTGCCGGGCGGCCGCGCGAAAACCGACGGCCCCGACCTCGAGTTCCTGCGCGAAGCCGTTGCCGTTGCCGGCGACACCCCCGTGTTCTGCGAAGGCCGCATCCACACGACGGCGGACGCGCGGGCCGCCATAGATGCCGGAGCCTTCGCCATCGTCGTAGGAACCGCCATCACCCACCCCCAGTCCATCACCGGATGGTTCGCCGGAGCGATCGGGTAACCTCCCTACACCTCTCCCTCCCCCGTCACGTACGCTTCTGTATCGTGCAGCACGGCCCGGTCGTAACCGCCGGTTGCGTGGGAGGCGGTGATGCCGGCCACCATGGAGTCGCTGACGTTGAGCGCGGTACGGCCCATGTCCACGAGCGGCTCCACCGACGCGAGGATGGCCACCACTTCGATGGGCAGGCCCATGGTGCCCAGCACGATGAGCGATGCGAACGTGGCGCCGCCGCCCACGCCCGCCACGCCGAACGAGCTGATGGCCACGACGAAGAAGAGGGGCACGAAGAACGTCGGCGACAGGACGTCGATGCCCACGGTGGGCGCTACGATGGTGGCCAGCATCGCCGGATACACGCCCGCGCAGCCGTTCTGCCCGATGGACATGCCGAAGCTGGCCGCCAGGTTCGCCGATGCGGCGTCCACGCCGAGCGCGCGATGCTGCGTCTCGATGTTGAGCGGCAGCGCGCCCGCGCTCGAACGCGACACGAACGCGAAGCTGAGCACGGGAAACGCCTTCTTGAAGTACGTCACGGGGCTCACGCGGTTCGCCAGGAGGATCAGCACGTGCACGCCGAGCACCGCGAACAGCGCCGCGTACGACACGAGCACGAACTTCCCCAGCCCCAGGATGGCGAGATAGTCGCTCGTCGCCATCACCTTCGCGATGAGCGCGAGGATGCCGTACGGCGTAAGCCCCAGCACCATGGCGACCACGCGCATGACGATGCCGTACAGGCTGTCGATGAGGCGCTTGAAGAAATCGGCCTGCTCGCCGTCCTTATCGCGCAGCTTGAGGTACGCCCATCCCAGAATGGCCGAGAAGATGACCACCGCGATGGTGGACGTGGAACGCAGGCCGGCCAGGTCGGCGAAGGGGTTCGTGGGAATGAACGAGAGGAGCTCTTGCGGCAGCGTGAGGTCGGCAACCTGTCCCTGCTGCGACGTGAGCGCCGACAACTCCGAGGCGTCGGGTGCGGCGCCGTCGAGAAAGCTCGCGTGCGTCAACCCCGAGAGCACCACCGAGCCCCAGCCGATGACGGCCGCAACGGTCACCGTGCCCAGCAGCACGGCGAGCACCACCCCGGCGATGCGGCCGAAGTGCTCCGTGACCTCCGCGCGCGTGAACGCGCCGAGGATGGCCACGAACACGAGCGGCATGACGAGCATCTTGAGCAGCGCGATATAGCCCTGCCCCACGATGGAAATCCAATCGAGCGCGACGGTAGTTGCCTCCCCGTCGCGGCCCATGAGCAGCTGCATGGCCAGCCCCAGAAGAATGCCCAGCCCCAACGCCGTGAACACGCGCACCGTGAAGCTGAGGCCTTTCGCACGCATGACCTTCAACACGACGAGCAAGGCGACGAACGCCGCCAATGCTCCGACGACGGGCATCACGACATCCATCGACATAGGCTTGCCTCTCCTTCTACCTGAACCGTACAAGGAAAGTATACGAGCCGAACAGCATCCCGAGAAAACAGCAGCCAACACGAAGCACGAGCGTCACCCTCCGGTTAGGGACGGGGCCTTGCGCCGGAGTACTACCTGGGCCTCACCTTGCGCCCGCGTACTACCTGGGCTTCCTCCATGGGCCGATGAACCTGCGCCTTTCCCATACGACCGAGAGCAACCTGGACCTTTCACTTTTGCGCCCGCGTACGACCTGCGGGAGCAATGCATTGCACGGCGGGCGCAATCTCGGCATCCCGCAGGTTATCCCGCCGCGCATAGGGGGGAGGGAGCAGGTTGCTCGCGGCTGCATGGGGAAGGCTCCGGCTGCTCGCGGCACATGGGCAAGGTGCAGGTTGCTCGCGGCTGCATGGGCAAAGCTCCGGCTGCTCGCGGGCGCCTCTTGTTGGCGCTACACTATGTTCCCGCGCACCACCACGTGCTTTACTTCGAGGTTCTCGTCGAGTATGACGGCGTCGGCTATCATGCCGGGCGCGATGGCGCCGCGGTCGGCTTCGATTCCCAGGGCGCGGGCCGGGTTGGCGCTTGCTGCGCGTACGGCGGTTTCCAGGGGGATGCCCATGTCGCGCACGGCGACGCGCACGCACGCCATGAGGTCGGTGGCCGAGCCGGCGATGGTGCCGTCGTGCAGGGTGGCCACGTTGCCGCGCACGGTGACGTCCTGCCCGCCGAGCGTGTATTCGCCATCGTCGAGACCGGTGGCCATCATCGAATCGCTGATGAGGATAACGCGGTCGCCGCCGAAAGCCGTGAACAGCAGGCGCACCATGGACGGGTGGATGTGCACGCCGTCGGCGATGAGCTCGGGCGTGACCTCCGGGTTGTCGAAGGCGGCGCCGATGGGGCCCGGCTTGCGATGATGGAGCGGCGGCATGGCGTTGCACAGGTGCGTCATCTGCCGCGCGCCGGCCTCGATGGCCGCGCACGTGGTGTCGTAGTCGGCCTGCGTGTGCGCGATGGATACGCGCACATCGGGCGCCACCGCAGCGATGAAGTCGAGGGCGCCGTCCACTTCGGGCGCCACGTCCACAAGCTTGATCAGGTTACCCGAACGCTCCTGCAGCCGGCGGAACATGGCCTCGTCGGGCAGATGGAGGTAGGCCGGATTCTGCGCGCCGATGTTGTCGGGCGAGATGTAGGGCCCCTCCATGTTGATGCCCACGAGCGCCGCGCCGTCGGGCTTGGCAGCGTAGGCGGCCGCGCAGTCCATGATAGGGCCGAGCACGTCCTCGGGATACGTCATGGTGGCCGGGCAGATGGCCGTCACGCCGCACGACGCTTCGTGCCGCGCGATGGCGTCCACCGCCTCTTCCGTGCCGTCGCAGAAGTCGTGCCCCACGCACCCGTGGAAATGCAGGTCGATGAGGCCGGGGATGACGTAGCACCCCGTCGCGTCGAGCACGGCCTCGTCGGCAGCGCCCGCAGGGGCAGCCGCCTCGTCCCGCGGCGCGACAGCCGCGAAGCGCTCGCCTTCGACGAGCACGTCGGCAGGGACGAACCCCTCCCCCGTCAGAACCGATCCGCCCGCTATTTGCACAGCGCACCCGCTGCCGGATCCACGATGACGGTGGCGTTGGGATGGAACTGCAGGATGGACGCCGGCACCTCGGGCGTCACCGGGCCGAAGAACGCCTGCTTCACGATCTCGGCCTTATGGGAACCCTCCACCACCACGAGCACGCTGCGCGCGGCCATGATGGTGCCGATGCCCATGGTGTACGCCTGGCGCGGCACCTCGTCGACGGAGTCGAACAGGCGGCTGTTCGCCTGGATGGTGCTCTCGGTGAGGTCGACGCAGTGCGTGGTCTTCGGGAACGTGTCCTCGGGCTCGTTGAAGCCGATGTGCCCGTTCGGCCCGAGACCCAGCAGCTGCAGGTCGACGCCGCCCGCCTCTTCGATGGCCTGCTCGTAGGCGGCGCACACGGCTTCGGCATCGGGGTTCGACCCTTCGGGCACGTGCGTGCGCGCCTGGTCGATGTCCACATGGTCGAACAGGTGCTGCTTCATGAAGTAGCGGTAGCTCTGATCGTGCTCGGGCGCGAGGCCGCGGTACTCGTCCAGGTTGAACGTGGTCACATCGGCGAAGCTGAGCTTGCCCTGCGCGCAATCGTCAACGAGACACGCGTACAGGCCGATGGGCGTCGTGCCCGTTGCCAGGCCCAACACGCACGAGGGGTCGGCCGTGACGAACGATGCGATGCGGTCGGCCGCCTGACGGCTCATGTCCTCAGTGCTCTCGGCGATGATGAATTCCATAGAACCTCTCTTCTCTCAAATCAAGCTGCTACGAATGCGAATCTATGTCCAGAACTGCGCGGTTTCCAGGATATTCCGATACGCCCACGGATACACGTCGGAATACCAACCTGTTTCGGGAACGAAGCACAACAGGGCCACGTACAGCACCGACAGCGCCACGAGCGCCAGCAGCACCCTCATGAGCAGGTTCTGCGTCGTGGAGCCGGGCGTCAGGTTCTCGTTCACGATGAACGCGAGCAGCACGACGGCCGCCAGGAACATGAAGCTGAAGTCGGCGAAGTAGCGTTGCAGGATGCCGGCCATCTCCGCATCGGCCAGCGCCACGATGACGCCGCCCAGGATGAGCACGATGATGACGCCGGCGATGGTGCGCGTGGAGCGTTGGCTGAACCGCAGCTGCAGGATGCGCTTCGCGAACGGCAGCACCCACAGCACGGGCAGGCAGGCCAGGATGCCGCCGAAGGTGACTTCCTTGATGGTCTGTCCCATGTACGTGGTATCGAACGGCGCCGGTTGCAGGTACGGGAACACGCCCGTCGCGCTCGGCGGTTGCAGGAAGTACGCGAAGAGCGCCGGCGCCAAGCGGCCGATGTTCCACCCGCGCTTCGTCATGTCGTTCACCGTGAGGTTGTAGTTCGCGCCGAAGTCCGTGAACGAACCGAAGCGCGCGTAGTTGTACCCCATGAGGCCCGCGGCCACCACGGCGTACGGCGCGGCCAAGCACGCGAACTCGCGTGCGCCCCGCGGCGTGAACAGCCGGCGCTTCGTGATGTACGTGCGCCAGAACAGCGGAAACGCCAGCAGCGACAGCACGAGCAGCTGCGGGCGGCACCCCGCCACGAGCGCCATGCACAGCGACCCGGCCAGGTACCACTTCTCGGGCCCCGACGAGGCGCGGCCCTTCATCCAGAAGTACAGGCCCCACACCGAGAACGCCAGCCCGAGCGCGATGGGCAGCGAGTAGAACGTCGGGAACTTCAGCAGGTACAGCACGCCGCAGCACATGACGAGCGGTATCTGCAGCAGCAGGTACAGCCCCAGGCTCACCCGTTTGAAGTGGTAGCGCGCGAAGCGGTCGAGTAGCGCCGAGCATCCCAGCACGAACGCCACCACCGCGATGAGCACGCCGATGGCCGTGGGGAAGTTCGCACCCGTGAGCAGATAGAACGGCAGGTAGAACAGGATGACCGGCACCACGCCGAAGTAAACGTAGTAGTGTCCGTCGTGGTAGGCCACGTCGAACAGGTACGGCTCCCCTGTCTCCTTCTGCGCCTCGTCGCGCGCGCCCTTGTCGTAGGGGTCGTCGGAGTCCTGCAGCCACTGCGGCGGCTCCTGCTCGAGGTACAGCTGACCGTGCGCCATCGCCTTCGCCAGCTCGGCGTACTGCTGCGCGTTGTCGCCGCCCACCTCGAAGGTGTTGACGATGCTCGTGCCGTCCCACGAACCGCTGTTGTAGCTCGACGTGGCCACGCCCACGAGGTTCGAGCCCAGGAACAGGTACGAGCTGAGCAGGCATACCTCGATGGCGACGGTGGCGATGATGGCCGCCTTCGACTTCCGCGGCTCGTCCACGATGCCGATGCGGTAGATGGCCGACCGCGGACGGAAGGCGAACGCAAGGCTGAACAGCCCGATGCAGAAGACGAAGCGCGTCATGTTGAAGTCGAAGGGATGGTGCGCGTTGAGGCACACGTCCGTCAGCTTGATGGGATAGCTCACGTCGTCGCCGGTGATCTCGATGCGCAGGTTCTTCACGAGGCCCGTGGTGTTGAGATTGATGTACTCGCTCTGATCCGAGAACGTGGACACCTCGACGGGCGGCACGCCCACCGTGTACTCGGTGGAATCGAAGTAGGTATGGTGCGCATCGTCGGTGAACTGGATTTTCACCGTCACCTCTTGCGCGGGCTGCAAATAGTCGAAGTTGAGCCAGATGTTGTGGACCTCGGTGTTGAGGTTCGAGAACTCCAGCACGTGGTTCACCGCGGTCACCTTGTACTGGTCGTCGGTGGTCTCTTGCAACGTGAGCTTGTCGTTGAGCGAGATGGTGTTGTACTTCGCCGACGTGAAGTAGTTCATATTGAACAGGAACGTCTCAAGCACGAGCGCGATCACCACGATGGCGAGCGCACTCTTCACGAGATGCCGCACGGCAGGCCGGTGCCTGCTCATGAAGCCCTGGTAGGCGTAGGATATGTTCTGTCGAACGGTAGGCATACTGGTAACGGATTATAGATGAAAAAAGGCGGAGGGGGCAGCTCAAGCCCCTTCCGCCTTCAAGAATGCGTGCAAAAAGCTGCGCGCGGCGCGCTTACAGGCCGAGCGCCTGCTTCACGTCGCCGTACACGACGTTCGGATCGCGGTCGCCGTCGATGGAGACGAGCAGGTCGCAGCCGCGATAGTAGTCGATGAGCGGCGCCGTGGACTTCTCGTACACGTCGAGGCGGTTGCGCACCGTGGCCTCGTTGTCGTCGTCGCGCTGGTACATCTCGCCGCCGCACTTCGGGCACGTGATGTCGGCAGCGGTGCCGATGTAGTTGCAGTCGCGGCACATGCGGCGCGACGTGAGGCGCTTGACAATGACCTCGGGGTCGACGTCCACGAGCAGGGCGGCGTCGAGCGGACGGCCCAGCTTCGACAGCTCGGCGTCGAGCGCGACCGCCTGGGCGGACGTGCGCGGGAAGCCGTCGAGGATGAAGCCCTTCTCGGTATCCGGGTCCTGCAAGCGCTCGGTGACGAGGCCGATGATAACATCATCGGGCACGAGGTCGCCCGCGTCCATGTAGGACTTCGCCTTCTGGCCCAGCGGCGTGCCGGCCTTCACCGCGGCGCGCAGCATGTCGCCCGTGGAGATGTGCGGCGTGCCGAACTCTTCAACCAGCTTGGCTGCCTGCGTGCCCTTACCGGCACCCGGCGCTCCCAACAACACGATATTCATGATGGTTCAATCCTTTCGACATACAATCGATGGGCCGTATTGTACCAAAGCCCATCGCGTCGCGACCGTCTTTCCCGCAAAACCCCGTCAAAAGCGCAGCAGGACGCTGAGGGTTGCAGGACGGCTAGGCCTGCTCGGCCATAAGCGCGCGGGCCCGGGCGCTCGACTGCTCGAGCTGCGCCGTCGCCGCGCGCAACGCATCGGCGTCGCCCGCGTCCAGCTTGTCCAGCTTCTTGCCCAGCAGCTTCTGCAGGCCTGCGACATCGGCTTTGATCTGCTTCTTCTCTTCCTTCTCCAGCTGTTTTCCCACCTGGGTGAGCGCGCGGTTGGCCTCGTTCGCGAGGCGTTGGCCCTCCTCGCGCAGCACCATGAGATCGCGGCGCTCGCCGTCCTGCGCGGCGTACTGCTCGGCGTCGCGGATGGCGCGGTCGATGTCGTCGTCGGACATGCGACCCGAATCGTCGATGGTGATGGACTGCTGCTTGCCCGTGTCGAGGTCCTTCGCCGACACGGTGAGGATGCCGTTCGCGTCGATGTCGAACGTCACTTCGATTTGCGGGGCGCCGGCAGGGGCGCGCTTGATGCCCTTGAGCTTGAACGTGCCGATGGCCTTGTTGTCGGCCGCCATGGGGCGCTCGCCTTGCAGCACCTTGATCTCGACGCTCGTCTGGAACGCCGCAGCCGTGCTGAACACCTGCGAGTAGTGCACGGGCAGCGTCGTGTTGCGCTCGACGAGGCGCGTGGCCACGCCGCCCACCGTCTCGATGGACAGCGACAGCGGCGTGACGTCGAGCAACAGGATGCTGTTGTCGGCCTTGACGAGGCCCGTCGCCGAGCCCGACAGCGTGGCGCCCTGCATGGCGGCGCCCATGGCCACGCACTCGTCGGGGTTGATGGAAGCGGACGGCTCCTTGCCCGTGAGCTTCTTCACGTGGTCCTGCACGGCGGGAATGCGCGTCGAACCGCCCACGAGCAGCACGCAGCCCAGCTCGGAAGCGGCGATGCCCGCGTCGTTCAGGGCGTTTTGCACGGGGCCCGTCGTACGCTCCACCAGATCGCGCGTCATGTCGTTGAACGCGGCGCGCGACAGCGTGGCCTCGAGGTGCAGCGGGCCGGCCGCGCCCTGTGCGAGGAACGGCAGGTTCACGTGCGCCGTGTCGAGGGACGAAAGCTCCTTCTTCGCCTCGCGCGCGGCCTCCTTCACGCGCTGCAGGGCCGCCTGGTTGCCGCGCAGGTCGACGCCGTGCTCTCGCTTGAACGCGTCCACGAGGTACGCGGTCACACGCTCGTCGAAGTCGTCGCCGCCCAGGTGGTTGTCGCCCGAGGTGGCCAGCACTTCGATGACGCCGTCGCCGATTTCGATGACCGACACGTCGAAGGTGCCGCCGCCCAGGTCGTACACCATCACCTTCTGCTGACGGCCGTTGTCCAAGCCGTACGCGAGCGCGGCGGCCGTGGGCTCGTTGATGATACGCAGCACGTTGAGGCCCGCGATGCGCCCCGCGTCCTTCGTGGCCTGGCGCTGGGCGTCGTCGAAGTAGGCGGGCACCGTGATGACGGCGTCGGTGACGTCCTGGGCGAGGAAGGCTTCGGCGTCGATGCGCAGCTTGCGCAGGATCATGGCTGACAGCTCCTGCGGCGAGTAGGCCTTGCCGTCCACCGTGGCGCGCCACGTGTCGCCCATGCGGCGCTTCACCGACTCGATGGTGCGATCGGGGTTCACCGCCGCCTGGCGGCACGCGATGGTGCCCACGAGGCGCTCGCCGTCTTTCGAGAACGCGATGACGCTGGGCGTGGTGCGCTCCCCTTCCGCGTTCGGGATGATGGCGGGCCGCCCGCCCTCCACCGCCGCCGCGCAGCTGTTCGTCGTGCCGAGATCGATTCCGATGGTAGCCATGAGTGCGTCCTTTCGGTTGGGTTTGCGGTGCGAATCGCAGGTAGTCACAGGTAGTACGGGTCGTTCGTAACGTCAGCGAGGATTTCCGTGGTGCCCGATATCGTGGGGAGGGCGAGGGCGAAGCGTACTTCGGTACGCGAGCCCTCGACCTCGCCGCGAGATCGGGTGCCACGGGAAGCCGCAGCGTCGGCTTCGTTCCGGCGGTCGGCAGACCGCCGGAACCTAGAAGCCGATAAAGCGGCAGAGCGTGGGGCCGCAGCACCAGATGCCGCAGCAGATGAGGCCGGGGTCCATCATGTTGATGCCGAAGCCCTGCGACTGGCTTTCCTGCTGGTAGGTTTGCCCCGCCTGTTGAAACTGTCGCTGGGCGCGCTGGTAATCGGGGTTGTTCGGGTCCATCTGCACCGCGCGGCGTATCTGCTCGAGCGCCATGAGCGTGTTGCCCACGCCGTCGTTGGCCAGCGCGCTCAGATAGTACCAGCGTGCCGTGCGCCCGCCGCTCGTCACGGCGTTCAGCACGTCCACCGCCTGTTGATGGCGGCCGGCGTTGATGGCGTCGATGGCGCTGCGCAGCGCGGGACTGTCGGTTGCGGAGGGCTCGGGATGGATGGGCGCGCGGCTGCCGGAACCCGAGCCGCCGAAGCCGAACAGGTCGTCGAAGTCGAACCCGAAGCCGCCGGTCCAGCCGTAGGGGCCGCCGCTGCCGTAGCCCGAGCCGTCGCCCCCCGCCCCGCCCGCACCTGTGCCGCCCGCATAGCCGCCGCCGTACCCGGAGTCGGCGCCGCCGTAGGGGTTCGCACCCGGCTGCTGCGCACCCGCACGGCGATCGCGCGCGGCGTACTTTTCGGGGTTGATGATGCGGTCGTAGGCCTCGTTGACCTTGTTCATCCGCTCGGCCGCAGCCGGATCGTTCGGATTGAGATCGGGGTGGTTTTCACGCGCCTTCTTGCGATACGCCTTCTTCACCTCGTCGGTGGACGCATCGCGGCTCACACCCAGCACGTCGTAGGGATTCTCAACCACGGCGCTTCTCCTTGTCGTTTTCCTTGGTGTTGTACTGCTGCCACACGCCCGCGTACACCACGCTGCGCAGCAGGTGCAGATCGCGTTCGAGCGGCAGCTTTTCGAACGCTTCGGCCACGCTCGCCGCCAGCAGCTCAAGGCTTTCGCGCACGGCCTCGGGAGACGCGTTCATGGCGACGAGCGGATTATAGCTTCCCGAGGCCGCGTCGTCTTCGTAGTCCATGGCCGCGTCCATCACGTAGATGAACTTGCCCAGGCGCGCGCCCAGCCGACGCAGGTCGTCGGCCCAGAAATCGGCCGGATCGTACACGAACAGCTCGCCCATGATCACGCCGAAGCGGTTCGCGGCCTCGTCGGGCGCCGTTTCCCCGCGCTCCTCAAGCTTTCCGATGTCGGCCATGCCGGCCTCCATCGCGGCGCAGATGCGCGGATTGCGCTCCTTCACCGCGTCGTAGGGCCCGGCGAGCGCCGTCGCGAACGCGCGCCCGCGCACGCTGCGGTCGTCGTGCCAGTCGTCGAGCGCCTTGTAGTACATGAGCGCCACCGTCACGTCGGCCGCGAAATCGGTGCAGCTCGTGCGCACGAACCCATGCGCTTTCACGGGATGCGGCACGCAGCGGCCCTCGCCGCGGGTTTCTTCCGGTTCGTAGAGCGAGCCCAGCAGCACCGCCAGAAACGTCAGATCGTACGTGAGCGCCAGCCGGCAGCGCTGCCCGCAGCGGTCTCCGAGCGCGCGGCATAGCCCGCAGTACGCCTCGTGGTACCGCAGCTGTTCGGCTTCGTTCAAATCCGCCAAGCTGGGAATAATATAGCCGAACATGGTCAGCCCCGCAGCTTCGCCGTGAACGCGTTGAGCGCGCGAAATCCGGCGATGATCGTCTCGAACGTTTCGGGCGACTCGCTTTCGAACGCGCTGCCGTAGCGGCGGCGCACCTCCGCATCCACGTCCAGAAGAAGGGCACGGCCCGCCTCGGTGAGCTGCAGCTCGAAGGCGCGCTTGTCAACCGCGCTGCGGCGGCGCTCCACCAGGCCGCGCGTCTCCAGCTTGTGGCACACCGCGGAGAAGTTCGTACGCAGGATGCCGGCTCGGTCGCTCGCCTCGCCCGCCGTGAGCCCCGGCGTACGCGTGAGTTCCAACAGCACGTGGAACTGCTGCAGCGTCAGATCGTGCTGCTGGCACACGGGCACCATGGTGTCGTGAAGCATGCGCTGCATGTCGCACGTCACGGCGAACAGGTCGCGCTTGAATTCGGCGATGTCCATGGCGAAGGACCTTACGACTTCTGCTTCGTCTCGGTTTTGCACTTCGGGCACACGACGCGCAGCGTGCCCTTGCCGCGCGGCACCGATAGCACCTGCCCGCAGCCCTTGCACGTGAAGTACCGGGTCGTCTTGCGGTTCGCCCACTTCTTGCGCGCGAGCGACAGCTGCTTCTTCGGCCCCGCCACGATACGTTCGAAGGCGGCGTTCTCGCGCTCGCGCGCCGTGATGTTCTTCGAGTAGCTGCGGAACAGCGAGTAGGCCAGCACCACAAGCGCCACCCACGACAGCATGTCGAGGCCCGGGACGATGGACCCCAGCAACAGCACGATGCCTACCACCATGAGGAAGTTCGAGAAGCTGTCCGTGCCGCGCCGGCCCTGCATCATGCCCGCAAGCTTCCACTGCATCCGTTCGAGAAAACCCTTCACGATCCGTCGCGCTCCTTCGGTCTTTGCCGTTCAACAAGGTTAATACTCTTAAAATAAGACTATTCCCCCGCCAAGACCGCCAGAACCCCGATAGCCATGCAACCCAAACAACTCAGACACAACTTGCACACAGAAGGACCGGGCCAAAAAGAAAGGGGCCCGCGGGCCCCTTTCTTGATGCTGCGATTGGCTCCTACTTGAAGAACCCATCGTAGTTGTGCATCTTCAACTGGCTTTCCACCTTGTTCATGGTGTCGAGGGCCACGCCGATCATGATAAGGATCGAGGTGCCGCCGAACGCCTGAATGAGCGTGTTGCCGGTGAAGTAGAAGATGATGGTCGGCACGACTGCGATAGCGGCGATGAAGATGCCGCCCGGCAGCGTGACGCGATGCAGCACGTTCTTGATGTACGTCACCGTCGCCGTGCCCGGGCGCACGCCGGGGATGAAGCCGCCCTGCTTGCGCAGGTTGTCGGCCGTCTCCTCCGGGTTGAACACCATGGAGGTGTAGAAGTACGCGAAGAACACGATGAGCAGCACCGTGAGGATCCAGTTGACCCAGCCGGTGGAGATGGCGTCGGCCACAGCCGTGAGCCATTCCACGTTGAACAGTGCCGCCAGCTGCGCCGGGAAGTAGATCAGGCAGCTCGCGAAGATGATGGGGATAACGCCCGCCGCATTCACCTTGAGGGGAATGTAGGTGGACTGCCCGCCCATCATTTTGCGACCCTGCACGCGCTTGGCGTAGTTCACCGGGATGCGGCGCTGCGCACGCTCCACGAAGATGATGGCCGGGATGCAGGCAAGCACCACGATGAGCGTGAGGATGGTGATGGCAATGCCCATGCCCGTGTCGGCCGTCAGGTTCATCGACGAGAAGATGGCGCTCGGCACGCGGGACACGATGCTCACGAAGATGATGAGCGACATGCCGTTGCCGATACCGCGCTGCGTGATGAGCTCGCCCATCCACATGATGAACGCGGTGCCCGCGACGAGGGTGAACACGACGAGGATGTCGGTGAGGACCTCCGGCACGGCCGTGGAGAACACCACGCCGTACTGCGGGGACTTGAACAGCAGCAGGTAGCCCACCGCGTTGATCAAGCCGAGGCCCAGCGTCAGGTAACGCGTGATCTGCGTGATTTTGCGACGACCCGTCTCGCCCTCTTTGGCCCAGCGGCCGATGGCGGGAATAACGCCCTGCATCAGCTGCATGATGATGGAAGCCGTGATGTAGGGCATGATGCCCAGCGAGAACACCGAGAAGTGCGACAGCGCACCGCCGGTGAACAGGTCGAGCATGGTCATGGACACGCCGGAGCCCGCGAAGGACTCCGCGAACTCCTTAAACGGGATACCAGGAACCGGCACATACGCGCCGAAACGATACAGCGCGAGGATGGCCAAAGTGAACAAGATTTTCTTGCGCAGCTCCGGTACCTTGAATGCATCGATGATCGAGCTTAGCAAGGCTCTTCGACCTTTCCTCCAGCTGCTTCGATTTTCGCTTTGGCCGAAGCAGACACCTTATCGACCTTGACCGTGAGGGCCTTGGTGATCTCGCCGTCGCCGAGCACCTTCACAAGCGCATCTTCGTGCTTGATGATGCCCTTGGCCTTCAGGCTCTCGCCATTCACCACGTCGCCAGCCTCGAAGGTCTCCTCGAGACGCTTCACGTTGACGGGCAGGTACTCCACGTGGTTGATGTTCTTGAAGCCCGGGAGCTTCGGCAGGCGACGCGCGAGCGGCGTCTGGCCACCCTCGAAACCGGCGCCCTTGCCGCCACCAGCGCGCGACTTCTGGCCGTTCATGCCGCGACCGGCGGTCTTGCCCGTGCCGGAGCCGTTACCGCGACCAACGCGCTTGCGGGGCTTGCGCGAACCTTCAGCCGGCTTGAGATCCTTGAGTTCCATGTTGTTTCTCCTTCTTTCGCTGTCCGGGCCTCGCCCGGCGCTGGCAGCTCGCCGCCAGCAAACTTCCGTAAATCGACCATCGGCGTGCCGCTCCGGCACGCCGATTGATCATTATATCTTACCTGCTATGGTGCAAGGTTTAGATTTCCTCAACCTTGACGAGGTGCTTGATCTTGAAGATCATGCCGCGGACGGACTCGTTGTCCACCTGGTCCACGGTGCGGTTGATCTTGCCGAGGCCGAGAGCGCGCAGCGTCTTAGCCTGATCCTCTTTATAGCCGATGGAGCTCTTCACCTGGGTGATGCGCAGGGTCTTCTTTGCGTCAGCCATTAGTTCTTCTTCTCCTTCCAGCCATAGATCTGAGCGACCGGCATGCCGCGGCGCTGCGAGACCTGCTCGGGGCTCTCCATGTTCTTGAGGCCCTCAGCGGTGGCCTTGACCACGTTCATGACGTTGTCGGTGCCGAGCGACTTGGCGAAGCAGTCGGTCACGCCGGCCAGCTCCATGACGGCACGAGCCGCACCGCCGGCGATAACGCCGGTACCGGGCGTAGCCGGCTTGATGAGCACGCGACCAGCGCCGTACTCGCCGATGATCTCATGCGGGAGGGTCTTCTCCTCCGTCAGCGGCACGCTGAACATGTTCTTCTTCGCGTCCTCGACGCCCTTCTTGATGGCGATGGGCACTTCCTGGGACTTGCCCATGCCCACGCCGACGCGGCCGTTGCCGTCGCCGACCACCACGAGCGCGGTGAGCGCGAAGCGGCGGCCGCCCTTGACGACCTTCGACACGCGGTTGATGTAGACGACGCGCTCCTGAAGCTCGGGGACCGCGGCGTTGTCTTGTCTGTTGTTACGAGCCATAGACCTTAACCCCTTCTAGAATTTCAAGCCTGCTTCGCGAGCAGCATCGGCCAAGGCCTTGATGCGCCCGTGATACAGGTTGCCGCCACGGTCGAACACGACTTCCGTGACACCGGATTCCTGCGCCTTCTTGCCCACGATCTCGCCGAGCGCGGCAGCGCCCTCGACGGTCGCGCCGCTCTTGCCCGTAGCCTTGAAGTCCGGCCCGAGCGTGGAGACGCCGCAGATCGTCTTACCGGCGACGTCGTCGATCACCTGCACGTACAGGTTGCTATTGCTGCGCGTGACGCACACGCGGGGACGGGCCGCCGTACCGGCGATCTTTCCGCGAACGCGACGATGGCGACGAGCCAGCGCAGCCTGCTTTTTCTGAAGCTTGTTCATGATAATCCCTTCGATCTCAATCGTTCGCGGCTACGCTTAGTCGCCCTTAGCGGCCTTGCCGAGCTTACGGCGGACCAGCTCGCCCTCGTAGCGAATACCCTTGCCCTTGTACGGCTCGGGCTTGCGCCACTTGCGGATGTTGGCAGCCACCTGGCCAACCTGCTCCTTGCTCGGGCCCGACACGATGATCTCGGTCTGGCTCGGGACTTCGAACGTGATGTTCTCGGGGGCTTCAATGGAAACCGGGTGCGAGAAGCCGAGCTGCAACTCCAGATCCTTGCCCTTGAGCGCGGCACGGTAGCCGACGCCAACGAGCTGGAGCTTCTTGGAGAAGCCGTTGGACACGCCCTCCACCATGTTGGCGATGAGGGTGCGCACGAGGCCGTGGAAGGCCTTCGCTTCGCGCGAGTCGTCCGGACGCTCGACGAGGATGTCCTCGCCTTCGCGCTTGATGGTCATGATTGCGGGGAAGCTGCGGGTGAGCTCGCCCTTGGGGCCCTTAGCCGTTACGGTGTTGCCGTCGATGGTCACATCGACGCCGGCGGGAACGGTGATGGGCTGCTTGCCGATACGAGACATGTCAAACCTCCCTTTCCTACCAGATATAGGCGATGACTTCGCCGCCGATGCCCTTTTTACGGGCGTCGCGGTCGGTCATAACACCGTTGCTCGTCGAAATGATTGCCGTGCCGAGGCCGCCGAGCACGCGGGGCAGCTCGTCCTTGCCGGCGTAGATGCGCAGACCGGGCTTCGAGATACGCTTGATGCCGCGGATGGTCTTGGCCTTCTTGTCGCCGTACTTCAACGTGATCTCGAGCGTAGCGCGCGGCTCGCCCTCAACGACGTCGTAGCCCTGGACGTAGCCCTCTTCCTGCATGATGCGGGCGATCTCGACAAGTTTCTTGCTCGACGGCATGGAAACCGTCTGCTTGCCGGCAGAGTTAGCGTTACGCACGCGCGTAAGCATATCTGCAATGGGGTCGGTCATGGTCATAGTGATTTTCTCCTTTGGTCCGTGATGAGCCGGTCGGTTCGGTTCGTCGGCGCCCATAACGCCTCCGCCTGAACCGTGGCACACCCGAGCGTACTAGTCGTATCGTTTACCACGAAGACTTGGTCACGCCGGGCAGTTCGCCTTTGTTGGCCAACTCGCGCAAGCAGATACGGCACAGGCCGAACTTGCGGTAGTAGGCGCGGGGACGTCCGCAGCGCGTGCAGCGGTTGTGCTGACGCGTCGAGAACTTCGGCTCGCGCTTGGCCTTGGCGACCATCGATTTCTTAGCCATGCAAATCCTTCTTTCTTATATCCCAGCCCGTCCGATCATCCGAACGGGCTCGAGTGCACATTGTAGCGCAGGCGGCGGGCAATCGCAGCCTTGGGTGGGGTTTCGCGGCTGTTATTCCTTGTCCTTGAACGGGAAGCCCAGCGCGTCGAGCAGCGCGAAGGCGTCGTCGTTGTTCTGAGCCGACGTCACGAACGTGATGTCCATGCCGCGCGTGCGATCGATCTTGTCGTAGTCGATCTCCGAGAAGATGAGCTGCTCGGTGACGCCCAGCGTGTAGTTGCCACGGCCGTCGAAGCTGGTCGGCGAGATGCCGCGGAAGTCACGGACGCGAGGCAGAGCCGTGGCCAGCAGGCGGTCGAGGAACTCCCACATACGCTCGCCGCGCAGCGTGACCTTGCAGCCGATAGGCTGACCCTCGCGCAGGTGGAAACCGGCGATGGACTTCTTGGCACGCGTGACGCAGGGCTGCTGACCCGTGATGATGCGCAGGTCGCCCATGGCGGCGTCGAGCAGCTTATGGTCGGCCGCAGCGGCGCCCACGCCCATGTTCACGACGATCTTCTCGAGACGCGGAACCTTGTTCACGTTATCGAGGGCGAGGTCCTTCTCGAGCTTCGCCACGATCTCGTTGTTGTACTTTTCCTTCAAGCGAGGAGCAGTCATGTGTTCTTAATCCTTTCGATGAATTAAACGCAGGATTTCCGACCCTGCGTCCCCAACCGCTCACGTCGAGCAGCGGGGGTCATTGCTCAAAGAGGCGCGGCTCCGAAGCGCCGCGCCGCCTTCAATTTAGTCGATATCCTTGCCGCACTTCTTGCAGACGCGGATCTTCTTGCCGTTCTCGTCACGCCTGCTGCTCACGCGCGTGGGCTGCTTGCAGCTCGGGCAGATCACCATGACGTTCGAGACATGGAGAGGAGCTTCCACCGAGGAGATGCCGCCCTGCGGGTTCTGCTGCGTCGGACGGAGGGCCTTCTTGACGACGTTGACCTTCTCCACCACGACCCGCTGCTTCTGCGGGAGCGCGCGCAGGACCGTGGCCTCTTTGCCCTTGTCCTTGCCGGAAAGGACCTTCACCTTATCGCCCTTTTTGATGTTCATGCTATTCATTATGCGCACACCTCCTTAGAGCGTTTCCGGTGCCAGGGACACGATCTTCATGTACTTCTTGTCGCGCAGCTCGCGGGCGACGGGCCCGAAGATGCGCGTGCCGCGCGGCGCGCCGTTCGTGTCGATCAGAACGGCAGCGTTCTGATCGAACTTGATGTAGCTGCCGTCAGCACGACGAACTTCCTTCTTCACGCGCACAACCACGCAGCGGACGACGTCGCCCTTTTTCACGTTGGTGTTCGGCGCGGCTTCTTTAACGCTGCAGATGATGACATCGCCCAGGCCTGCGTAACGGCGCTTGGAGCCGCCCAGGACCTTGATGCACTGCACCTTGCGAGCGCCGGAGTTATCGGCCACTGCGAGCATGGTTTGCATCTGAATCATTGCTTCAACCTAACTTTCATCTCGGTAATCCGGTCGCGTAAACGCGATGGACTACTTGGCCTTCTCGATGATCTCAACCAAGCGCCAGCGCTTCATCTTCGACAGCGGGCGCGTCTCCATGATGCGCACGGTGTCGCCGATGCCGGCTTCGTTGTTCTCATCGTGGGCGTGGAACTTCTTCGTGGTCGTCATCATCTTGCCGTACACGGGATGCGGCTTGCGCTCCTTGACTTGCACAACGCAGGTCTTGTCGTTGACGGCGCTTACCACGACGCCCTGACGGACCTTGCGGGAATTACGATCTTCGCTCATGTGTGTATCCAACCTTCCTAGCCGACGAGCTATGCGCTCAGCTCGCGGGCGCGCATCTCGGTCTGAATACGCGCGATGTCCTTTTTGACCTGCTTCACGCGGGCGGTGTTGTCAAGCTGGCTCGTAGCCATCTGGAAGCGCAGGTTGAAAAGCTCCGCGCGCGCTTCCTTGAGTTTCGCCTGCAAATCGTCGGCAGACAGCTCACGGATCTCTGCTGCTTTCATTTATTCCTGCCCTTCCGTTTCCTTCGAAACAACCTTGCACTTGATGGGCAGCTTGTTGATTGCAAGACGAAGCGCCTCTTTGGCGGTTTCTTCGTCGACGCCGCCGATCTCGAACATGATGCGGCCGGGCTTGACGACCGCGACCCACGCCTCGGGGTTGCCCTTGCCGGAACCCATGCGGGTTTCAGCCGGCTTCTGCGTGATGGGCTTGTCCGGGAAGATCGTGATCCACACCTTACCGCCACGCTTCATGTAGCGGGTCATGGCGATACGAGCTGCCTCAATCTGGCGGTTGGTGATCCATGCGGCTTCGAGCGCCTGGATACCGTATTCGCCGTGGTTCAACCGGGTACCGCCTTTGGCCTTACCCTTCATGGAACCACGCTGCACCTTACGGTGCTTAACGCGCTTAGGTACGAGCATTTACTTTGCCCTCCTATCGTTACGATCGTTGCGACGGGGACGGCTCGGACGAGAACTACCCTCGAGCGCCGGCTGGGGAGCCTTCTGGCCGGGGAGCACTTCGCCGTGGTACACCCACACCTGCACGCCGATGGAGCCCATCGTCGTGGCAGCCGTGGCGAATCCGTAATCGATCTTCGCACGCAGCGTGTGCAGCGGCACGCGACCCTCGCGATACCACTCGCGGCGGCTCATCTCGGCACCGCCGAGACGACCGGAGCACTGGATACGAATGCCCTTGGCACCGCTCTTGCGGGCGGACTGGACGGCCTTGCGCATGGCGCGACGGAAGGCAACGCGGCCTTCGAGCTGCTCGGCCACGGACTGCGCGATGAGCGCAGCGTCGAGTTCGGGGCGCTTGACCTCGACGACCTCGATGGACACGGGGCCGTTGGCAACCTTCTCGAGCTTCTTGCGCAGAGAATCGATCTCAGCGCCCTTCTTGCCGATCACCACGCCCGGACGGGCCGTGGTCACGATGATCTTGATCTTGTCGCCAGCGCGCTCGATCTCGATCTTGGAGACGGCGGCACGGGCGAGCTGCTTGTCCAAAAACTTCCTGATGGCCAAGTCGTTTGCCAGGTTCTTGGCGTAGTCCTTGTCGGCGTACCAGCGGCTGCGCCATTCCTCGGTGATGCCGAGACGGAACCCGGTGGGGCTTACTTTCTGACCCATGCGGCTTATGCCTCCTCTCGCGGTGCAACGATGATGGTGATATGGCTCGTGCGCTTGCGGATGCGCGATGCGGAGCCCTTGGCGCGCGGACGGATGCGCTTGAGCGTGGGGCCTTCGTCGGCGAAGGCCGCTTTCACGACGAGCGTTTCCGGACGCACGTGATGCAGGTTCTCAGCGTTGGCCACGGCGGAGTTCAGCGTCTTGGCCACAACCTCAGCGATGTCGCGATCGGAGAACTGGAGGATCTCGCGAGCGTTGACCACGGACTTGCCGCGGATCAGATCGATGACGATGCGAGCCTTACGGGGCGAAACGCGGACGTAGCGTGCAATTGCTTTAGCTTCCATTGTTCACCCCTTCCTATCTCTTCTTGCCCTTGTCGGCGGAGTGACCCTTGAACGTGCGGGTCGGGGCGAATTCGCCCAGCTTGTGGCCGACCATGGATTCCGTAACGTATACCGGCACGTGCTTGCGGCCGTCGTGCACGGCGATGGTGTGACCCACCATTTCCGGGAAGATGGTGCTCGAGCGCGACCAG
The DNA here is from genome assembly GCF_003339815.1 of Eggerthella sinensis. Classification (GTDB taxonomy): domain Bacteria; phylum Actinomycetota; class Coriobacteriia; order Coriobacteriales; family Eggerthellaceae; genus Eggerthella; species Eggerthella sinensis. Next base: position 9,776 of record NZ_PPTT01000025.1, on the reverse strand, counting down.
GTCTTCACGACGTTCTTCTCGCCTGCTGCGTTCATCTTCTCGACGCGGTCAAGAAGGCGCGGTTCAACGAAAGGACCCTTCTTCAAACTTCTACTCACTATTACTCCTTAACGTCTTTCCGCTACTTCTTACGACGACGAATAATCAGACGGCTCGAAGCCTTCTTCTTATTGCGGGTACGGTGACCCTTCGTAGGAACGCCCCACGGGGTGACCGGGTGACGACCAGCGGACTTGTTCTTGCCCTCGCCGCCGCCGTGCGGGTGGTCGACCGGGTTCATGACGGTACCGCGAACGCTCGGGCGGATGCCCTTCCAACGGTTGCGACCGGCCTTGCCGATCTTGATGTTGGAGTGCTCGGCGTTACCGACCTCGCCCACCGTAGCGCGGCACGTGACGAGCACGCGACGCATTTCGGAGGAAGGCATGCGCAGGATGGCGTAGTCGCCTTCCTTGCCCATGAGCTGGATGCTCGTGCCAGCGGAGCGGGCGATAGCGGCGCCCTTGCCCGGCTGAAGCTCCACCGCGTGGATGAGCGTACCAACGGGGATGTTGGCCAACGGCAGGGCGTTGCCCGGCTTGATGTCGGCCTCGACACCGCTCATGACGGTATCGCCCACGCGGAGCCCCTTCGGATGAAGGATGTAGCGCTTCTCGCCGTCGACGTAGTGCAGCAGGGCGATGCGGGCGCTGCGGTTCGGGTCGTACTCGATGGTCGCGACTTTCGCGGGGACGCCGTCCTTGTTGCGCTTGAAGTCGATGATGCGGTAACGGCGCTTGTTGCCGCCACCCTGGTGGCGGGTGGTGATGCGGCCGTTGTTGTTGCGTCCTGCCTTGTTAGACAGCGGCGCAAGCAGGGACTTCTCCGGCTTGTCCGTCGTGATCTCGGCAAAATCCGAGACCGTCTGGAAGCGTCGGCCGGGGCTGGTCGGCTTGTACTGTTTGACTCCCATTGCTTTCCTTTCTGCGGATTCTCGCTCGCACGCCTCTCCGTACACCGAAAATCCTTCGTCTCTTCGTGGCTCCGATTGCCGCTTGGGTACCGCAGGGAGGCTGGGTACGTGCGACTCCGGTTGCCACGCGTCCGGGTGTATCCATCAAAGTCCAGACGCAACCGAGAATTATACGCAGAAAACGTCTCGTATTCAAGAAGCAATTTGACGGACACAACCTGCGCACAAGTACGTCACCCCGCAATGCCGTCCGGACGCTGCAACCTTTGCTACCAACCCGTGAACAACTTTTAACGATAAACGATAAATATTCGCGTATCATGCTCATGGTGCCCCTCCGCCCCTCCCTCCCGTTTCCGAAAGGTCGCGCGATGAACGACATGCTGCTCGTGAACGTGTTGCTGCCCGCAACGTGCGCGGCCTACGACGTTTGGGTGCCTGCCACGTTGAGCGCCGGCGAGGCGAGCAGGCTCATCGCGGCCATCCTCTCGTGTCACGATCGCGGGCACCCCGACGCCGTGCGCAGCACGGCCCTCATGTCCGAGGACACGGGCTGCTTCATCGACCCGAACAGCACCATCGGCGAGCTGGGGCTGGCCCCCGGTGCACGGCTCGTACTGGTGTAGCCCTCAACTGCGAAAAGAACCCCTCCCCCCTGGCGAAAGCGTGGGTCTTTTCCACGGCGCGGTACGCTACAATGTATGCACATGTATGCGTTGGCATAGATGAGGCAAGCGCGTGGAAAGCGTGGGCAAGAAGACACTATGATATGGAACGTTTCGGCGGAGGCCATCGCCTTCATAATCGTGCTGATCATCTCGGTGTATTCGCGCAGAAGCCACGCGGTACCCTCGCGCAAGAACATGCTGTTCCGCCTGTGCCTCATCACCACCATCGGCGCCATCGGCACGAACCTCGCCTCCACCCTCATGATCGCCTACGCGCCGGCTACGCTGCTGCCGCTCACCTACATCGTCACCGCCGTCTACTTCGTGCTCACGCCGCTGCTGGGCACCGTCTACTTCTACTACGCCGTGGCCGTGGTGGGCGAGGCGCGCGCCGTGCGACCCTGGCAGATCATCGTGAGCGCCGTGCCGTGCGCCCTGTACGCCCTCATCGTCATCGCGAACTTCGCCACGCACTGCCTGTTCTGGTTCGACGGGAACGGCGGCTACCATCAAGGGCCGCTCATCCTCACCACGTATCTCGTGTTCTACTTCTACTGCATCGCCTGCTTCGCGCTCGTCGTGTTCACCCGCGCGCCCATCGATCCCACCATCAAGCGCATCCTGGCGGTGTTTCCGCTCATCGCCGTCGTGGTGATCGCCGTGCAGCAGATGTTTCCCGCGTACCTGCTGTCGGGTTCGGCCGCAACCTGCTCGCTGTTGATCATCTACCTGTACCTCCAGAACAAACGCCTTTCGGTGGACCTGCTCACGGGCGCGCCGAACCGCCAGGAGTTCCTGTCGATGGTGGCGCTCATGCACGACAAGAAGCGGCCCTTCACGGCGCTGCTCGTGTCGTTGTCCAACTTCAAGTTCATCAACGACAAGTTCGGCCACGACAACGGCGACCGGTTCTTGCGCGCGTTCGCGCAGTTCCTGGAGACGCTCGGCGCCGGCACGCGCCTGTACCGCTACAGCGGCGACCAGTTCGCCCTCGTGGTGGACGAGGAGGAGGCGCAGGCGGGACACGGCACCGACGTGGCCGCCGTGCTCGACGCGCTGCACGAACGGCTCGAGCGCCCGTGGCGCATCGGCGGGCATTCGTTCACGATGGCGGCCGCCGTGGGCGTCGTGTCCTACCCCACCATCGCGCAGACCCCCGCCGACGTGGTGGCAGCCCTCGAATACGCCGCAACCGAGGCCAAGCGCCTCGAGCCGGGCACGCCGTGCGTGTGCACGCCAGCCCTCATGGACGCCATCCACCGCCGCAGCACCATCGCCGACATCGTGCGCGAAGCGGTTGCCAACAACGGCTTGAGCGTGCACTTCCAGCCCATCTGGTCGGAGAAGGCCAAGATGTTCGTCACGGCCGAAGCGCTGTGTCGCCTGACGGACGACGAACTGGGCCCCATCCCGCCCGACGAGTTCATTCCCATCACCGAGCAGATCGGCCTCATTCCCGAGCTCACGTACGCGGTGCTTGACCAGGCATGCTCGTTCGTGAAAGCGTACCGCGACGCGCACCCGAACACGTCGTTCCGCGGCGTGTCGGTGAACTTCTCGTCGGTGCAGTTCGTGCAGAACGACCTGGCCGAGAAGGTGCTCGCCATCGTGGAGCGGCACGGCATCCCCGCCTCCTGCGTGCGCATCGAAATCACCGAGACCGCCATCATCGCGAACCGCGATGCCGTGCACGCCTTCATGCGCACGATGAACGAGCACGGCGTGAAGTTCTACCTCGACGACTTCGGCACGGGTTACTCGAACGTGTCCACCCTCCTCGACCTGCCCATCGACGTGGTGAAAATCGACAAGAGCATCCTGTGGGCCACGAGCACCGACAACGACGACACGTCGTTTCTGCGCTACCTCATCGCCTGCTTCTCGTCCATCGGCAGCGAAGTGCTGTCCGAAGGCGTGGAAACCCAGGAGCAGCGCCAGTTCCTTGCGCGCTGCGGCTGCTCGCTCATGCAGGGGTACCTGTTCGCCCGCCCCATGCCGCCTCAAGACGCCGCCGCCTACATCGCCGGCAGCGAGTCTTGGGCCGACCAGCAGGGAGCTTGAGGGAGTCGCGCTCTCTGCCTCGCCCCCTCCCCTCTTTCAACGCAAAAAAGCACCCGGCCGCGGCCGGGTGCTTTTTGCTGTACGGGAGCGATGCGCGCTATTCGGCGGCGGGCTCGGGCTGCGAGGCCTCGGGCGCTTCGGGCGCTTCGGGGGCCTGCGGGGCCTCCACCGTGACGTTCGCGTGGTCGAGGAGCCACTGGTTGGCCTTCATGCGCTCGGCCGCCTCGCGCAGGGCGAAGCCGCGGCCGTTCTCCTCCATCTCGCGGCGCGTGGCCTCGGGGTTCTGCGGGTTCATGGAACGGCAGGCCGCGTCGATGTCCTCGTCGGTGAGCGTGAGCTTCTCGTGGCGGAACAGCGCGTCGAGCGCGTAGCCCTGCACGAGCATCTCGCGCGTCTGCATCATCATGAGCATGCCGAACTGCTGCTCGCCGCCCTGGCTCTGCACGAACTGCTCGAACGGGATGCCCTGCTGCTGCAGCTGGCCGCGCATATTGGCCAGCAGCGTCTTCTGCATGGCCTCGTACACCTCGTCGGCAATGCGGCCCTGGAAGCGCTTCGCAAGCTCGGCAGCGGCAACTTGCAGCTTGTAAGCCTCGTACTGCGCACGGCGATCGGCCGTGAGGCGGTCGTTGATGCCGCCGCGCAGGGCGGCCGCATCGCGGTACATGGGCAGGTTCTTCGCCACCCACTCGTCGTTGATCTCGGGAATGACCTTCTTCTGCATCTCCTTGATGGTGACGGTGCAGTCCACGGCATCGCCGGTCTCGCCTTCGGCGGCGCCCGGCAACGCGAACGAGAACGACTTCGTCTCGCCCACGTTCATGCCGATGAGGTGCTTCTCGAAGTCCTCGGGCATGAGGCCCATGCCGGTGAGGTACGTGCGCCCTTCGGTGGACAGGTTCTCCATCTTCTCGCCGTTCTGGGACGCCTCGAGGGCCAGCATGAAGCCGTCGCCGTCGGCCACCGGATGCGGCTCGTCGGCCACGAACTCGGCGTAGCTCTCGGCGATCTGGGCGATTTGCGCCTCCACCTCGGCCTGCTCGATCTCGAACGGCGGCACGGTGATGGACACGGGCTCGTAGGACGTCAGCTCGTAGTCGGGCTTCGGCGCCACGCGCAGCTCAAAGGAGAACGTCTGGCCGCGCTTGAGCGGCGCTTCCACCTTCGGCTCGGCGGGATAAGCCGGCATGATGTTGCGCTTGTCGATGGCGAACGGCACGAGGTACTCCACGGCCTGCTGCTGCACGATGGCGTCGAGGTCCTTGATGCCCAGCTGCTGCTCGGCGGCCTGCGCCACCGACATGCCCGGCATGATCTGCATGCCCATCTGCTGCGCGAACCCGTACTGGGCCATGGTGAGCGCATGGCTTACCTCGGCAGTGGAGGCAACGGCCTCGAGCAGGATGCGGCCGTCGTCGAGCTTCTTTTCGGTTACCTTCATGAAAGATCCCCTTCTGTTTTTAATCGTCAAGCGCTCATTGTAGCGCATTACTCGTTCGACTTGAGGCTCTCCACCATGTCGATGCGGTGCAGCTTGCCGCGCATGGCCAACATGACGAGCACGGTGAACAGCATGGTGAGCACAAAGGCGATGACGAAGCTGGCCGGATGGATGGTGCGGCCGAACATGATCTGGTCCACCTCGGCCGTGACCACGACGAAGCTCTCCATCCACACGCCCAGCACGAGGCCCACCGCGCAGCCGATGGCCGCGAGCAGGAATATCTCGCGGAAGATGTAGGCATTCATCTCGCGCGGCGTGAAGCCGAGCACCTTGAGCGTGGCGATCTCGCGCATGCGCTCGGTGATGTTGATGTTGGTGAGGTTGTACAGCACGATGAACGCGAGCGCGGCGGCGGCCACCACAAGCACGACCACGATCATGTTGACGCTCGACATCATGTCGCGGTAGGCGTCGATGGTCTCGTCGTTGAACGCGACGGTCTTCACGCCGTCGATAGCCAGAAGATCGCTGCTGAACGAGGCGCGCAACGCAGGATCGGTGGTGGTGATGGCCAAGACGGTGCGGTAGTCGGCCGCGTGCCCCATGAGCTGCTCGTACAGCTTCGGCCCCATATAGGCGTAGTGGTAGACGTAGTTTTCCACGATGCCCGACACGGTGGCCTCGTAGGAGTCGTTCGTCGCGTTGCCGATGGCGTCCTGTTCGGTGAACGTGACGGTGTCGCCCACGCCGACGCCCAGCTCGTTCGCCATCTTCTCGGTGAGCAGCAGCCCGTCGGCGGCGAGCGCGAGCGGCTCCTGCCCCGTGCGCGTGCGCAGCGTGACGTACTGGTCGAAGGCACCGGGATCTTCCGGCACCACGAGCTCCATGTGCATGTCCTTCTTGTCCGGGCCGGTGGCCAGCAGGTTCTGACGCATGACCGCGGTATGCGCGCTCACTACGGCGTCGTCGTCGAGCAGGTGGTCCACCTGGGCCTCGTCGGCATCGGAGATGTCGTCGGCCAGCGTGACGGTGGCGTTGTACTTCGTGATCTCGCCGAACTGCTTGTCGATGATGTCGTTGATGGCGTCGGACAGGCCGAGCCCCGTCAGCAGCAGCGCCGTGCAGCCCGCGATGCCGATGACCGTCATGATGAAGCGCTTCTTGTAGCGGAACAGGTTGCGGAACGTCACCTTCCACGAGAACGAGAGGTGGCGCCACACGGGCCCGATGCGCTCGAGCAGGATGCGCTTGCCCGCCTTCGGCGCGCGCGGCAGCATGAGCAGCGCCGGGCGCTCGCGCAGCGTGGCCGTGACGGCCGCCCAAGTGGCGAACAGGGTGACGCCCACGCCGAGGCCGGCCGCGAGCCCGGCGAACCAGGGATCGATGGGCAGCGGCAACGGCAGCGCCGGGACGAAGTAGATGATGCCGTAGGCTTTCATGATGACGGCGGGCAGCACCTGCGACAGGATGACGATGCCCACGAGGCTACCCGCGCCGCTGGCCACGGCGGCGTACACGAGGTACTTCGAGGCGATGCGCATGCGGCGGTAGCCGAGCGCTTTGAACGTGCCGATGAGCACGCGCTCCTCCTCCACCATGCGTGTCATGGTGGTGAGGGCCACGAGAGCCGCCACGAGGAAGAAGATGAACGGGAACACGGCTGCGATGCTGTCCACGCGGTTCGCGTCGGCCTCGAAGCTGGCCACGCCGTAGTTCGCCGTGCGATCCATGATGAGCCACTCGGGGGATTCAAGGTCGTCGATTTGCTTCTGCGCGTCGGCGAGCTGGCGCTCGGCATCGGCCAGCTGCTCGTCGGCATCGGCCTTCTGCCGGTCGTATTCTTCCCGCCCGCTCTCGTAGTCGGCCTTGCCCTGCTCGAGCTGGGCCCGGCCGTCCTGCAACTGCGCGGCGGCCGCGTCGAGCTGCTGCTGCGCAGCGGACACCTCGTTGTCGGCCTGGGTGCGGGCGGCGGCGAGGTCGGCGCGCGCCTGCTCGAGCTGCGCGGCGCTCGCGTCGAACTGGGCCTTGCCGTCGTTGTATACCGCCTGCTGCTGGTCGAGCTGCGCCTTCGCGTCGGCGAGCTGCTGGCGGGCGCCGTCGACGCTCGCCTGCGCAGCATCGAGCTGCTGTTGAAGGGCGGCCATCTGCTGCTGGAGCGCCGCAATGGCCGCGGCGTTGGTCTCGGGGTCTTTGTTGAGCTCGTCGAGTTGCGCCTGAAGCCCGACGAGCTGCTGCTTGCCGGCGGCGATCTGCGCCTCGACGGGCTTCAGCTCCTCTTCCGCCTGCGCCGCCTGGGCATGGTAGGCATCCCAGGCCGCCTGCAGCTGCGCGGCGCCGTCCTCGAGCGTCGGACGCTGTGCGTCGAGCTGCGCCTGGCCGTCGGCGATCTGCTGCTCGGCGTCGGCCATCTGCTGCTGGGCGCTCGCCTTCTGCTTCGCGAGTTCCGCCACGCCGTTGTCGTAGGAGGCCTGGCCATCGGCAAGCTGCTGCTCGCTCGTGGCGATGGCGGCGGCCGCGTCATCGAGCTGGCGCTGCGCGTCGTCGAGCTGCGCAAGAGCGTCGGCCTTCTCGCGCTCGTAGTCGGCGCGCTTCTCGTCGAGCTCCTTTTGGGCATCGGCCTTCAGCGCGTCGACGCGTGCCTGCTCGCGCTCGGGAGCGAGCGCTTCGATGCGTTCGGTGACCTCGGCCACGCGCTGGTCGTATGCATCGCTCGACGAGGCTTCGGACGCGGCGCCGCGCACGGTCAGGAACGCCTCGGTGTACGGCAGGTCGGACGAGAAGTCGCTTGCGGGCACGTACATGTACTCCTGGATGGAGCCCGATCCGAGCGTGGTGTCCCCCATGCTGGAAGAGGTGGCGTAATACGAGGAGTTCACGAAGCCGACGATGGTATACGTGCGGGTTGCGAGCGTGTCGTCTACGTCCTGCGTGCCCTCGGTGATGGTCACCGTGTCGCCGATGCTCACGGAGTCGTTCACCACGAGGTTGGAGGACAGCACGCATTCGCCCTCGGTTTGAGGCCACGAGCCCTCGGTGAGGATGGGGCGGTTCAGGTAGTCGGGGTCGTCGGAGTACGCGTGCACGCCGTCGGAGGAGTCGCTCGTGCGCGCGGCATCGGGCAGCGAGTGCACGCGCGTGGCGTACTGCTCGCCTCCGATAGTGGCCATGACGTCGGTCTCGCGCGCCGGCATGACCGCCTCGACGCCTTCCACGTGGCGCAGGGCCGTGATGTCGGCGTCGGTGAGGCCGAGCGTCGAGATGATGCGGACGTCCATGAGCGACGTGCCGTCGTAGAATTCGTCGGCCGCCAGCTTCATGTCGGGAGCCGTCATGCGCAGGCCCGCGTAGAAGCCCGTGCCGAGCGCGACGATGGCCGCGATGGCCAGGAAACGCCCGAGCGAATGGGTGATGGAGCGGATGGTTTCGGTGTTGAACGCGTTCTTCACTCGTGCGCCGTCTACCACTCGATGGATTCGGCCGAGGCGGGCGCCTCGTTCACTTCGACACTTGCCACCCGGCCTTCGCGGATATAGATGACGCGGTCGGCGATGTCGGTGAACGCCGAGTTGTGCGTGATGAGCACTACGGTCTTGCCCGTGTTGAAGCACGTGTCCTGCAGCAGCTTGAGGATGGCCTTGCCGGTGTGGTAGTCGAGCGCGCCGGTGGGCTCGTCGCACAGCAAGAGCTTCGGGTTCTTCGCGAGGGCGCGGGCGATGGCCACGCGCTGCTGCTCGCCGCCCGACAGCTGCGCCGGGAAGTTGTCGAGACGGTGAGCGAGCCCCACCTGCTTGAGCACGGAGGCCGCGTCGAGCGGGTCCTTGCATATCTGGCTGGCCAGCTCCACGTTCTCAAGCGCCGTGAGGTTCTGCACGAGGTTGTAGAACTGGAACACGAAGCCGATGTCGTAGCGACGGTAGAACGTGAGCTCCTTCTCGGTGAACGCGCTGATCTCGCGCCCGTCCAGCATGATGGTGCCCGACGAGCAGGCGTCCATGCCGCCTAGCATGTTCAGCAGCGTCGTCTTGCCCGCGCCCGAAGGCCCCACGACCACGACGAGCTCGCCCTGCTCGATGTCGAACGTCATGCCGTCGACCGCGGCCACCTCGACCTCGCCCATGCGATACACCTTGCGCACGTCGCGAAACTCCACGAACGCCATGCCGTCCTTCTTTCATCAGCCCGCTTTGCTTAGACGCCTTACGATACACGAACCCGTGTGGAAGCGCCAGTTACAATGGGTCTTCAATGGATTTGGGAGGGATGCGAAGGCTCCCCGCTTTCATGGGCGCGTGGTGGCGCCCCCTCCCCGCATTCGCGCGCGGTGGCGACCCCTCCTCCCATTCGCGCGCGGTGGCATCCCTCCTCTTATTGGCGCGCCTGGAGGGTTGCTTGCCGTTGAGGCGCTGCGCGCCTTTGGGGCGACCGGCGGGTTCGCCGGACGGCGTGCGGGGCGCATGTTCGACAAGCACGCGCACAGGCACGCCATGGTGGGGGGGCACGATGGGGGGCACGCCGCGATGACGCAATCATGAACCACCCTTCAAAAGGGTGGTTTGCTCAGGGCCTATAAGGCCGAGGGATGCCGGGCGGCGTCTCAAGGCGCTGCCCTTCCCTTCGTTCAGGGCGCACCGCCTTTGACTCGTCGCCGCCG
>NZ_PPTT01000024.1 GCF_003339815.1 Eggerthella sinensis | reverse complement strand
CGGCGGCGACGAGTCAAAGGCGGTGCGCCCTGAACGAAGGGAAGGGCAGCGCCTTGAGACGCCGCCCGGCATCCCTCGGCCTTATAGGCCCTGAGCAAACCACCCTTTTGAAGGGTGGTTCATGATTTTGTTTCGGGATTGTTGATGCTTGGCGCTGGCATGTTTTCATCTGAAATGATACTATTGTTATAACATATTCCAGACGAACGACGAACTCGATAAGGAGTACGGTATGGAAGCGGTTTTGGACACGGCGCATGCAATGGGCGATATGGTTGTCAACGACCGGGTGATGGTTGACGGGGTGAACGTGCTGGTGGGGTACACCAACGAGAACGATATGCACGTGAACGAAGACGAGATTCGCGCGTACCTCAAACGAGGCGCGCTGCAGCATCCGAACAGTGCCGTCACGGGGCTCGCGCTGCTGGTTGACGGTGAGGACGTGGGCATCCGCTACGAGCTGGCGCCGGTGCCGTTCGATCGCATCCGTCGCATCACGGGGTATCTCGTGGGCACGATGGATCGATGGAACGACGCGAAGACGTCCGAGGAAGCCGACCGCGTCAAGCATGGCGTGTATCGCGAAGACAAAGCGTTCAGCTGCTCGAACGGATGCTAGTCGAAAAATCTTGGCCATCTTTTGATCGTTGCCGGGCTGTGACCGAGAGGTTGCGGCCCGTTTTGTATACTAGGACGCATGACATCATCGAAAAACAAGGACCCGAAAACCGCACCGGATGAAGCTCAAAACGAGCCTCAACCGCCTGCGTGCTTGAACGGTGACCCCTCGTGCGCGGCGAGCGAGCGCATCCTCGAGCCCGAGGTGCGGCACCATCATCGGCGCAAGCGCAAGTTCCTCGAGTTCACGCACTCGTCCACGCGCGCCACCATGCTGATGTTGGCGGCGGCCGTGGCGGCGTTCGTCGTGGAGAACACCCCGGTGCTGCCCTACTTCGCGGAGTTTTGGCACACGTTCGAGATCGGCATCACGCTGGGATCGTTCGCCCCGCATCTGTCGCTCGAGCATTTCATCAACGACTTCCTCATGGCCATCTTCTTCTTGCTTGTGGGTCTCGAAATCAAGTTCGAGATGACGGCGGGCGAGCTGAAGAACCCGCGCAAGGCGCTGTTGCCCATCCTGGGCGCGGCGGGTGGCGCTATCGTGCCGGCGCTCGTGTACACGTTCGTGAACATCGGCAGCGGGTTCGAGCAGGGCTGGGGCGTTCCCATGGCGAACGACATCGCGTTCTGCCTGGGCATCCTCGCGCTGCTGGGCAGCCGCATTCCCGCGGGGCTGCGCTCGTTTTTGTCGACGCTCACCATTGCCGACGACATCATCGCCATCCTCGTGATCGCGATTTTCTACACGGCCGACCTCGACGTGGCGTGGCTCATGGGCGGGCTGGGGCTGTTCGCCGTGCTCATCGTGTTCAACCGGCTGCACATATACGACCTGCTGCCGTACATCCTGGTGGGGCTCGGCATGTGGGCGTGCTTCCTGTTGTCGGGCGTACACGCGACCATCGCCGGCGTGCTGCTGGCGCTGGCCATCCCGGCGCGCTCGCAGGTGAAGCTCGATCGCGTCACCGGCTGGTTCGAGGCGCGGGCGCGCACGGCCGAGGATCGCTACGACCCCGGCGAGCCCGATATCGTGCAGAAGGAATATCTGTCCGAAGTGGGCGAAATCGAACGCGTGTCGCGCCTGTCGATTCCTCCCATCACGCGGTTGGACCATCGTCTGCACGTGCCCGTGTACTTCTTTATTCTACCGTTGTTCGCCTTCTCGAATGCGAGCGTGGTGCTGGTGGGCATGGACCCGCTGGCTATCATCACGAATCCGGTGACCATCGGCGTGTTCTTCGGCCTGCTGGTGGGCAAGCCGCTGGGCATCTTCCTGGCCACGTGGCTGACGGTGAAGCTGAAGCTGTCGGATTTGCCGAAGGGCGTGAACTGGGGCCACATCGTGGGCGTGTCGGTGCTAGGCGGCGTGGGCTTCACCATGGCCATCTTCGTGACGAATCTGGCGTTCGTGGACCCGAGCATGATCGCCATGGCGAAAGCGGCCATCCTGGCCGCCTCGCTGCTGGCCGGAATCGCAGGCTTCGTAGTGCTGCGAGCCGTGACGGAGGAAGAGGGGGAATAGGGCTCCCTCCCCTCTCCCCATGCGCCTGACGATGGCGTTCTTGGTTGGAAGAGACGGGGACAGGCGCAATCCGTGAGAGATACTGGTTGCGCCCGGGAAAGCGCGTAGGTCCGGGAGTCCCCCGCGGGCGCATAAAAAGGGAGAAAGGGAGTCGAACAATGAACAAGGTCAAAATCACTGTGCTCAAGACTACGCTTGACGAGGAGTTGGCGGCGGAGTATGGGGTGGTGGGGCTCGATGCTTGCCCCATGCTGCAAGCGGGCCAAACCTTCTACGCGGACTACGCGAAGCCCGATGGCTTCTGCGATGAGGCGTGGAAGGCCATCTACCAGTACGTATTCGCGCTGGCGCACGGGGTGGGCGAAGACGGCGGGCTGTTCTACTACGGCGACTGGATTCGCACGCCGGGCGTGGCCATCTGCAGCTGCAACGACGGCCTGCGCCCGGTGATTTTCAAGCTGGAAGCAACCGACGAGCCTTCAACCCTCGACTACGAGCCGGTTCGTTAGCCCTACGCTTTCGGCGTGGGCGCGGCGGGAGCGGGCAGCTCGGACGTGCAGTGGGGGCACCGGGTGGCACCTTCGGCAACCTCTTCGAGGCAGTACGGGCAGTGGGGCGCATCCATTTCCTCGGCGTGCTTGCCGCGCCGTGCGAACATGCGCGCCTGGTTCATCGCCTTCACGATGAGGAACACCACGAACGCGATGATGACGAACTGGATGACCGCATTGATGAAGTTGCCGTACGTGAACGCCGCGGCATCGGGGCCGCTGCCCAGCGAAATCTTCATATCCGAGAAATTGACGCCGCCCGTGACGAGCGAAATGAGGGGCATGATGAGGTCGCTCACCACCGAGTTCACAATGGCGGTGAACGCGGCGCCGATGACAACCGCAACGGCCAAATCCATGACGTTGCCCTGGTTGATGAACTCCTTGAACTCCTCGAAAAACTTCTTCATGTTGTGCCTTTCTTGCGTGCCTGCGGGGACGGTGGCTTTCGCGTCTGCCGCCCTATGAGATCAGTGTAGAATCCATCGTGCTAGAATGCGATGGATGCGCCGATTTGTTGCCTATTCGCTGATCTGGGCGCAGGGCAGTTGAGGACGGGAGAGGAATATGACGAAGATCTTTTCATTCACGCAGCCGATCGGAGCCGACATCGTCGATGCGTATTGCGTGCTGCAGAAGGGTTTCACCGATCAGTTCGTCTACTACCGCAAAGACCGCCCGACGCGCTTCATGGGCATGGGACGCTGCATCGCGCTTCCCACGCTTGACAACGTGGAGTGCGAACTTGAAGGACCCGCCGATCAGCAGCCTATTTTCTTCTCGTTCAACCGTTTCGACGCGGAAAACCCGGTGCCGACCGACGAGCTGTTCGAGGCCTTTCCGCGCTTGAAGTTCATGCTGCCCGAAGTGATTCTCATCGAGGACGAGCGCGGCTCGTACTTGCAGGTGAACTCGCTGAGCCCCGTGTATCCGGGCCGTATCGAGCGCTTCACGCGACAAGCGCTGAACGCCCCGCGCCGCACCCGTCGCACCATCCCGTTCAAGCTGAAACCCGACCCGCGCCCCGTGTGGCGCGCGAACGTGGAAACGGCGCTCGACGCCATCGAGCGCGGCCGCATCAGCAAGGTGGTGTTGTCGCGTCGGCAGCGCCTCGTGGCGCTCGAACCGTTCTCGTCGAAGGACCTGCTGGTGAACCTTATCGACGGCCCGGCGCGCGGTACCGTGCTGCTGTACCGCTACGCCGACGTGTTCTTCTGCGGCTGCACGCCCGAGCTGCTCGTGCGCAAGCGCGGCAACGAGGTGGAAAGCATGTGCCTGGCGGGCACGTGTCCTGCCGGGGCGAACGAGCAGGAGCGCCTGCGCCTTGCCGACGAGCTGATGGCCGACAAGAAGAACCGCGCCGAGCACGACCACGTGGTGCAGTTCATCCGCGAGGTGTTCCGCCGCACGTGCTACGACGTGGACGTTCCCGCAACGCCGGGCATCCTGCCGCTCACGCACGTGCAGCACCTGTGCACGCCCGCGAGCGCGCGCATGCTGGAAGGCGTGGATCTGTGGACCATGAAGGACGACCTGCATCCCACGCCGGCGGTGTCGGGCACGCCCGTTGGCGAGGCGAGCATGCTCATCCGCAGCATCGAATCGTACAACCGCGGCTTCTTCGCCGGCGCGTGCGGTTACGTGGACGGAGCGGGCGACGGCGAGTTCTCCGTGGCGCTGCGCACCGGTGTGTTCGACGGCGAAGTGGGCTGGGTGTACGCCGGCTGCGGCATCGTGGCCGGCAGCGTGGCCGATGACGAGTACGACGAGATTGGCATGAAACTGAAAACGGTGCTGTCGGCGTTCGACGGCGAGGAGGAGGTCGCTCGATGAGTGTGGACCCTACGGCAAGCGCCCTGTTCCTGGGCGCATTCTTCGACGAGCTCGAGCGCTGGGGCGTGCACGACGTGGTGGTGAGCCCTGGGTCGCGTTCGACGCCGCTGAGCATGGTGGCCCACGAGCTGTCCTGCCGCTTTCCTGAGCGCATGCGCCTGTACGTGGATGTTGACGAGCGCGGTGCCGCGTTCTTCGCGCTGGGTTTGGCGAAGGTGAGCGGCAATCCCGCGGCGGTCATCTGCACGTCGGGCACCGCCATCGCGAACTACTATCCCGCGGTGCTCGAGGCGGAATCGTCGCGCGTGCCGCTCATCGTGCTGACGGGCGACCGCCCGCCGCGCCTGCAAGGTCTCGGCGCGCCGCAAACCTGCGACCAGCTGAACGCCTACGGCTCCCACGTCCGGGCATTCCGCCAGATGCCCCTTCCCACCGGCGAGCCCGCCGCCCTCGCGTTCGCGCGCCAGGCGGCGCGCGAGGCATGCGCCGCGGCCGGCCGCGAGGCTGCCCCCTTCGCGGGCGAGTCGCGCGCGGCCGGGGCATGCCTGGGTGGACCCGTGCATCTCAACTTCCCGTTCGACGAGCCGCTCAAGCCCAACCTGCAAGCCGAGGGGCTGTTCGAAACCGGACGCCGCTCCGACGTGCTGCCCGACCTGCGTGCCGTCAACCTGCCGTCGTACCTCGACCCCGTCGACGCGCGCCGCGTGCTCGACCTGCTGCGCGAGCGCCGCGTGGTCGTGCTTGCCGGCGAGGGCTCCGTCGCCACGCTGAACGAGGCGAACGCGTTGCTTGCCTGGTCCGACGCGTTCGGGTACCCGGTGCTTGCCGACCCGCTGTCGGGCTTGCGCAGCGTGAGCGACCCGCTGATCATCGACAATTACGATACGGTGCTCGCCACTACGGCGGACGACCTGACCCCCGAGGTGGTCATCCGCTTCGGCCGCTTCCCGGTGTCGAAGCGCGCCACGACGTTCATGGCGCAAGCCGACGCGGTGAACATCGTGGTGGACCCGTACGAGACGCGCGACTACAACAGCGCAACCGACCTGCTGCTGCGCTGCACGCCGCTCGATTTCTCGCAGTCGCTGCTGGCGGGGCTGCGCGGCGTTGAACGCGAGACGATGCTGAACGATCGGCAGCGTCAGTTCGCCTACGAGTGGGTGCGCGCGAACGATGCGGCCGCGGCGCGCATCGACGCTGTCGATGCGGCGGAGGAGGGCTTCGAGGGCGCGTTCGTGCGTCGGGTGGTGGATCGCGCGCCCGACGGATCGTGCCTGTTCGCGGCCAACTCCATGAGCGTGCGGGCGCTCGACACGTTCTACATGAAGGGCGGCAAAGACCTCACGGTGCTGTGCAACCGCGGGCTGAACGGCATCGATGGTACGGTGTCCACGGCGCTCGGCGCGGCGCAGTACTTCGCGCACACGACGTTGCTTACGGGCGACCTCACGCTGCTGCACGACCTGAACGCGCTCGCGCTGCAGCGTGAGCTGCGCGTGCAGCGCGACGCGGGCGGGGCGGCCCCCTCCATCGTCATCGTGCTGCTGAACAACAACGGCGGCGGCATCTTCGACATGCTACCGCAGCGCTCGAGCGAGGCGTATTTCGAGCGGCTGTTCCTCACGCCGCAGGACGTGGACTTCGGCGCGGCTGCGCAGGCGTTCGGCGTGCCGTATGCGGCAGCCGAGACGGTGGCGGCGTTCGACGAGGCATATCGCGCCGCGCTCGACGTGCCGGGCATCTCGCTCATCGAGGTGCGCGTGCCGCTGGAAGGCCTGCCCGAACGCTACGCCCCGTACTGGTCGTAAGCGATGCAGGGTTCACAAACCCCCTTCGTGCACGATGGCGTGCGCTACGGCGTGGAGCGGTGGGGCGCGCCCGCGTCCGCCGCCGCGCCTGCGATGCCCCTCATCCTGCTGCACGGCTTCTCGCAGAGCGCCGCTTCCTGGGACGATGTTGCCGTGCAGCTTGGAGCGACGCGCCCCGTGTACGCGCTCGACCTCGTCGGTCACGGCGCAAGCGACCGGCCAGACAATCCGGAGGCCTACGCGCTCGATGCGCAAGGCGCCGCCCTGTGCGCGTTCGCGCACCACGTTGCCGCTGTCGAGAACGCGCGTCCCGCCGTCCTCGGCTACTCGATGGGCGGTCGCGTGACGCTGTCCGCGCTGAGCAGCGATCCACATGCGTTCTCGGCCGTCATCCTCGAAGCCGCCGGCCTCGGCCCGGCCTCCCCGGCCGAGCGCGCCGCCGCGGCCGAGCGCGACGCACGCTGCGCCGCCCGCCTGCGCGTCGACGGCCTTGCCGCCTTCATGGACTTCTGGGAGCAGCTGCCTCTGTTCGCCACGCAGCGCACGCTGCCCGCCGACGTGCGCGAGCGCCTGCATGCCGCCCGCATGGCCAACGACGCCGAAGCGCTCGCGCGCACCTTCGAGCACGCCGGCCAGCACGTCATGCCCGACCGCGCAGCAAACCTCGCGACGCTCGCTGCCCTCGCATCCTCGCACGCGCAGCCGCTTCCCCTGCTCTACCTCGCCGGCGAGCACGACCAGAAATACCGCGCGCAGGCCCACGACTTCGCTGCGGCCACGCATGCCGCAACCTGCATCGTCCCCGGTGCCGGCCACAATACGCACCTCGAGGCCCCTGCCGCCTTCGTCCGCGAAGTGGAGCCTTCCTTTCTGCTCGTTGAGTTACGGCTGCCGTCTCCCGGCGCGGGATGCGTATAATGGCGGGATGAACAAGCGCAGGAGAACAGGAGACACCATGGCCGATCTCGAAGGCGGAACACCCCTTTCCCTCGACCGCCATCTGGGCGCGTCGGATACCGCCGAGGCAATCGCGTCCTACACGGAAATCGAGATCCCCGAGAGCCTGCGCGACAACCTGGCGCTGTTCCTGCGGTTGGAGCGCAAGGTGCTCAAGGAGTACGATCCCGTCATCTGCGACCTGTTCGACCGCCTCTTCAATAGCGTGATCAGGGCGAACGAGGGCAACCCCGGCACGGTTGCAGCCGACGAGCCCACGGACGGGCAGGGCATTCCCACGGCGGACACCGACGGCGCGCAGGCGTTTCGTCAGGCCGTCGAGCTCATCGACGCGTTGCCGGTCGATCAGGCTCAGGTGGTGGTGCGGGCGTTCACGTCGTTCTTCCATCTGGCGAACCTGTCCGAAGAGAACTATCGCGTGGAAACGCTGCGCCAGCTGGAGCGCGACGTGTCGATGGAGTCGGCCGTCGACACCTCGAACGAGCTGATCGTGGCGTACAACCGTCTGTTGGAGGAGGTGGGTCCCGAGCGCACGGCCGCGCTGCTGGGCCGCCTCGAGTTCCACCCCGTGTTCACCGCGCACCCCACCGAGGCGCGCCGCAAGGCGGTCGAGGGCAAGATCCGCCGCATCGCCGCGCTGCTGGACCAGCATCCTCACCTGGGCGGATCGGCCCTCGTGGAAAACGAGCGCCACATGCTGCAGGAAATCGACGCGCTCGTGCGCACGTCGCCCACCGAGCTCAAGAAGCCGACGCCGCTCGAGGAGGCCGACACCATCATCGACATCTTCGACAACACGCTGTTCGACACGGTACCGCAGGTGTATCGCCGGTTCGACGACTGGGTGCTGGGCGAGGACGCCGGCAGCGTGCCGCCCGTGTGCCCGGCGTTCTTCCGTCCCGGCAGCTGGATCGGGTCGGACCGCGACGGCAACCCGAACGTCACGGCGAAGGTGTCGCGTCGCGTGGCGGCGAAGTATTTCGCGCACATGGTGTCCAAGCTGGCCGAGGCGTGCCGCACCATCGGACGCAACCTCACGCTGGAATCGAGGCACACCGCGCCCTCCGAAGACCTCATGAACCTGTGGAGCCATCTCGTGGAGATGAGCGAGACGCTGACGGAGCGCGTGGCGGCCGACCTGGGCTTCGAGCCGCATCGCGCCGTCATGCTGGTGATGGCCGCGCGTCTGGAGGGCACCGCGGGGCGCAACACCGACATCATGTACCACGCGCCCGAGGAGCTGGTGGCCGACCTGCGCACGGTGCAGGATTCGCTCGCGCGCGCCGGCGCGAACCGCGCCGCGTACGGCCCCGTGCAAACGCTCATCTGGCAGGTGGAGACGTTCGGGTTCCATATGGTGGAAATGGAATTCCGACAGCATTCGCTCGTGCACGAGCGCGCGTTGGCCGACATCCGCGCCCACGGCGTGCACGGCACGCTCGATCCCGTCACGCGCGAGGTGCTGGACACCTTCCGCGCCATCGGCGCCATTCAGAAGCGCTACGGGCAGAAGATGGCCCGCCGCTACATCGTGTCGTTCACCAAGAGCGCCGCCCATATGGCGGACGTGTACGAGCTGGCGCAGCTCGCGTTCTCCCACGCGCAGGACGTGCCGGAACTCGACGTGATTCCCCTGTTCGAGCAGTTAGAAGACCTGGAGAACTGCGTCGACGTGCTGGACGAGATGCTGCAGCTGCCGCCCGTGCAGCGCCGCTTGGAGCAGACGGGCCGTCGGATGGAGGTCATGCTGGGTTACTCGGATTCCTCGAAGGACGCCGGCCCGGTGACGGCCACGCTCGCCCTGCACTCCGCACAGGAGCGCATCGCCCGCTGGGCCGAGGAGCACGCTATCGACGTCGTGCTCATGCACGGCCGCGGCGGGGCCGTGGGACGCGGCGGCGGCCCGGCGAACCGCGCGGTGCTCGCGCAGCCGAAGGGGTCGGTGAACTGCCGTTTCAAGGTGACCGAGCAGGGCGAGGTCATCTTCGCGCGCTACGGTAACCGCTCGCTCGCGCTGCGCCATATCGAAAGCGTGGCGGCGGCGACGCTGCTGAACTCCGCGCCGTCGGTGGAGCGCGTCAACACCGAGGCCACCGAACGCTACGCCGACGCGGCCGCCCGCCTGAACGAGGCCGCGCACGAGCGCTACCTGGACCTGCTGCACACCGACGGCTTCGCGCCGTGGTTCTCCACCGTCACGCCCCTCACCGAAGTGGGTCTGCTGCCCATCGGCAGCCGCCCGGCCAAGCGCGGCCTCGGCGCCCAATCGCTCGACGACCTGCGCACCATCCCGTGGGTGTTCTCGTGGTCGCAAGCGCGCATCAACCTGGCCGCGTGGTACGGCCTGGGCACGGCGTGCGAGCAGCTGGACGACCTCGAGCTGCTGCGGCGCGCCTATCGCGAATGGCCCCTGTTCCGCACGTTCATCGACAACGTGGAGATGTCCATTGCCAAGACGGACGGGCGCATCGCGAAGATGTACCTGGCCTTGGGCGACCGGGATGATTTGGCGCAAACGGTGTTCGACGAGATGCAGCTGACGCGCTCGTGGGCGCTGGCCATCGTGGGCGACGAGTGGCCGCTCGAGCACCGCCGCGTGCTGGGCTGCGCCATCCGCGTGCGCAACCCGTACGTGGACGCGCTCTCGCTGGCGCAGGTGCGCGCGCTGCGCTTCGTGCGCAGCCAGCGCGAGGAGCTGTCCGACGAGGCGAAGGCCGAGTACCTGGCGCTCATCCTGGCCACCGTGACCGGCGTCTCCGCCGGCCTGCAGAACACGGGGTAGGGACAGGGGCCCGCCCCACCCTCAACCATTGTCGAAATATTGCTCCTCTTTTCGGAGAAATTTTGCTATGAGGTGCGAGAACGCGGAATACGCGGTACTATACGAGGTATCTAGTTGGAGATCCCCTTCTACACACCGCGCCGCCGCATCAGCGTGCGCGACGAAAGGACGGCCATGGGCGACATCGCGTGGCAGGCGGGCAAGGCATACCGCGAGATCATCTACGAAACAGCAGGCGGCATCGCCAAAATCAGCATCAATCGGCCCGAGCGACGCAATGCGTTCACCCCGCTCACCGTCAACGAACTGTACGACGCATTCAGCGAAGCGCGCGACGACGCGAATATCGGCGTCATCATCCTCACGGGCGCCAACCACGGCGGCCGTCACGAGGACGAGGCGTTCTGCTCCGGCGGCGATCAGAAGATCCGCGGCAACGGCGGCTACGTGGGCGAGGACAACATCCCGCGCCTCAACGTGCTCGACCTGCAGCGCCTCATCCGCGTGGTGCCGAAGCCCGTCATCGCCATGGTGAACGGCTACGCCATCGGCGGCGGGCACGTGCTGCACATCCTGTGCGACCTGTCCATCGCGGCCGAAACGGCCAAGTTCGGCCAGACCGGTCCGAAGGTGGGCAGCTTCGACGCGGGCTACGGCGCCGGCTATCTGGCCGACATCGTGGGCCAGAAGAAGGCGCGCGAAATCTGGTACCTCTGCCGTCAGTATTCGGCGGCCGAAGCGCTTGAGATGGGCCTCGTCAACAAAGTGGTTCCCTTCGATGACCTGGAAGCGGAGTGCGTGAGCTGGGCGCAGGAGATGCTGCAGTTCAGCCCCACGGCGCTGCGCTTCATGAAGGCGTCGTTCAACGCGGCGACGGACGGGCTTGCAGGCATTCAGCAGCTCGCCGGCGACGCGACGCTTTTGTACTACACCACTGACGAGGCGAAAGAGGGTCGCGACGCGTTCAAGGAGAAGCGCGCTCCCGACTTCACCCAGTTCCCCAAATTCCCCTAGGATCGAAGCGGCACGTCGAGAGGCAGGAATCCGGCAGCGATGATCGGCGCGTTTGAAAGCATGGTGCGGCAGTGTCCGCAGCGCACATGCTTCACGTACGTTGACGAAGCGGGCAACGAGACAGCGTACTCGTATCGCGAGACGCGTATGTTGTCCGCTGCGCTTGCTCGGCTCCTGCTCGATCGCGGCGTGCGTTCGGGTGACTGCGTGGCCGTCGATTTGCCGAACTGCCCCGAGTACGTGATGCTCATGCTGGCCGCCGCGTACGGCGGATTCGCCCTCGTCACGCTGAACAATCGCCTGACCGATGCCGAGAAGTTCAGCCGCTTGCTCGACATCGAGCGCAAGCCCGACGTGCGACTGGCGTCCCTGCGCATCGACGGAAGCAACGCGAGCCGTCTCGTGGACAGCGCGCAGGCGCTGCTTGCGGGCGAGATGCAGGTGAGCTCCGGGGTGGCCTCGCGCACGGCGGGCCGCGCGCCGCGCACGAGCTTCGCAGGTCGTGCCAACGCGGCCACCGCTGAGGCGCGCACCACGAAAGCGCTCGGGCGCGCAAGCACGGGCCGCGCCTCGCTGCGTCGTCGCAACGAAGTGGCGCAACAGGACGCCGCCGAGAGCGTCATCCACTTCGCCGAGCATGCCTCGCACGTGTTCGACCTCGACGCGCGCGCCGTGGTCATGTTCACCTCGGGCACCACCGGTCGCGCCAAAGCCGTGTCGCTCACCTGGTCGAACATCTGCGGGGCATCCCTTGCTTCCAACACCGCCCTCAACCGTCACGGCGAAGGCCTGTGGCAGGCGGTGCTGCCGCTCTACCACATCGGCGGCTTCCAGGTGATTGTGCGCAGCATCCTCAACTGCTGCCCGTTCGCGCTGTACGCGCGCTTCGACGCGAAGCGCCTGCTGGCCGACGCGGCGAAGAAGGGCGCCACTCATGTGTCGGTGGTGGACAAGATGCTGCAGGACATGCTGGCGCTCGACCATGCCGAAACGGTGGCGCGCTACGCCTGCATCCTGCTGGGCGGCGGCGCCCTCAACCCGCAGACGCTCGATCGCGCGCAGCGCGCGGGCGCGCGGGTGTACGCGAGCTACGGCATGACCGAGACGTCGAGCCAGATTGCGCACGCCCAGGTGACCGGCTCGTTCACGGGCGGGTTGCGTCTGCTGCCCGGGTACGAGGCCCACATCGTGGACCCGGGCGAGGACGGGTTCGGCCGCCTTGCCGTGAAGGGCCCGGGCCTGTTCGGCGGGTACCTCAACGCGCGCGCGGCGTACACGGTGGACGGGTTCTTCCTCACGGGCGACACGGCGGCGCTGTACGGCGGGCGGCTGTTCGTGAAGGAGCGCACGGAAGACATGTTCGTGTCGGGTGGCGAGAACGTGTACCCGGCCGAGATCAAGGAAAAGCTGCTGCGCGTGGCCGGGGTGGCCGACGCGCACGTGTTCGGCGCGCCCGACGCGCGATGGGGGCGGCGTCCCATCGCCTTCGTGGAGCGCGAAAAGCCGCGTCAGCCGCAGAAGGCAACGAGCCGCTACGCGCAGCAGGCGCAGGCTCAAGCCGCCGGGCTTGCGAACCTGTCGAACCGCCAGCTTGCCGCCGCCATTCGCGCGAGCTTGGCACCGCGCCTGTCGAAGCTGTACCTGCCCAAGCACGTGTGCGTGCTCGACGAGTTTCCGCGCACGGGCATCGGCAAAGTCAACCGCGCCGCGCTCGAGCAGGCGTACGACCAGCGCATCGAGGTCGTGCGCGTCACGCTGCACCGCATCCGCCTGCCGTTCATCACGCCCTTCAAAACGGCGAAGGGCACGCTGACGCACCGCGAATCGGTCATCGTGGAAGTGACCGACCATCAGGGCCGCACGGGCCTCGGCGAATGCGTGGCGTTCCCCACCGACTGGTACCTGCCCGAGACGCTCGACCAGGACGTGCGCATCCTGCACGACGTGCTTGCGCCGCTCGTGCTGCACGAGATGTTCCTCCATCCGCGCGAGGTGAGCGCCACGTTCGCCGCGGTGCCCGAACTCAAGGCGTTCCCGCTTGCGTGCGGAGCGCTCGAGCCCGCCCTGTGGGACCTGTACGGCAAGATCGTGGAGAAGCCGTTGTGGCAGCTCATCGGGGGTACGCCCGAGAGTGCGAACGCATCCGCGGGCGCCGCCGTCAAGGGCGGCAGCGTCGCTGTGCCGGCCGGGGCGGTGCTCGGCCTCGGTTCGGCAGTGGAAACGGTGGCCGCCGCGCGCCGCTGCGCCGATGCGGGCTACAAGCGCGTGAAGCTCAAGGTGAAGCCGGGCTCGGCGCTCGCCTGCGTGCAGGCGGTGCGCGCCGCGTTGCCCGACATCATGATCACGCTCGACGCCAACCAAAGCTTCTCGGAGCGCGAAGCCGAAGAGCTGCGCGCCCTCGACGGCCTGAACGTCGCCTGGATCGAAGAGCCGCTCGACCCGCGCCGCCTGCCCGCCGTCGGCCCGACGGACCTGTTCAGCCGCCTCGCGCGCCTGCAGCGGGGGATGCGCACGCCCCTCTGCCTCGACGAATCCATCGCGCGCCCCGACGACCTGCCGCGCGCGCTCGCGCATCCCGAGCTGCGCTGTTACGCGCTCAAGCTGGGCAAATGCGGCGGCGTGCAACCGGCGCTCGACTTCCTGCGTATGGCGCAGACGCGCGGCATCGACGTGTGGATGGGCGGGATGTACGACACGGGCGTTTCCAAGCGCCTGCATGCCGCGTTCGAGACGCTGCCCGCCGTGGGGTCGCCGGGCGATATCGGCGCGACGGCGCGCTACTTCTCCAGCGACATCACCGACCCGCCGTACACGGCCGAGCGCGGCATGGTCACGCTCAATCGCGAGGGATACGGTTCCGGATTGGGCTGCGACCTCAACCGATCGGTGCTGGACGGCGTGCTCGTAGAGCGCATGGTCATCGAATAACCCCTCTTGTCACCCTGAGCGAGCGAAGCGTGCCGAAGGATCCCGTACGTGTGCTCGTGCATGTTCGATTGGGATTGCCCTGCATGCAAAATGTTGCATAACGGTGTGCCGGATTGCAGCGTTGTGGAGTATCATGCTACCAGTCGTACAACGAGGAAACGGTGATTTTATGAGCGAATCCGCATCGCACCACCCGACCACGGCAGTTTCGGCTGCGTCGTCCGCGTCTCCGGACATTCCCCGACCCCAAGGCGGTTTAGGTATCTTCCGCCTGGTCACCACGGTTATCACGCTCATCGTTGGCGGTGGCGTGTTCACCCTGGCAGGCGACCAGGCAGCAGGTGGCGCCAGTGGCGCAGCTATCCTTACCGCATGGAGTATCTCGGGCATCGGCGTTCTGTGCCTGGTCATGACGTTCTTCGCGCTCTCGCGCATCAAGCCCGAATTGAAGGGCGGCATCTACAGCTATGCAAGCGCCGGTTTCGGCGACTTCCTGGGCTTCAACAGCGCCTGGGGCTATTGGATCAGCGCGCTGCTGTGCACGGTGAGCTTCTCGGCGCTGCTGTGCGGCGCGCTCGCGTACTTCTTCCCCATCTTCGGCGAGGGGACGAACCTTCCCTCGGTCATCGCGGCAAGCTGTCTCATCTGGTTCTACGTGTTCCTCGTGTCGCGCGGCATCAAGGAGGCGACGGGCGTCAACGCCGTCATCACCATCTCGAAGTTCGTGCCCATCTTCGTGGGCATCACGGCCATCATCTTCTTCCAGAAGTTCGACCTGGGCATCTTCATGGCGAACATGACCACCGGCGCCGATCCCGGCCTGCCGTTCTTCGACCAGGTGAGCAGCACCATGATGATCACCATCTGGGTGTTCGTCGGCATCGAGGGCGCGGTGGCTATTTCGGGTCGTGCCAAGAAAGAGCGCGACGTGGGCAAGGCCACCATCATCGCGTTCGTGTGCGTGCTGTCCATCTATCTTATGGTGAGCATGCTCAGCATGGGCGTTATGCCGCTGTCCGAGCTGGCCGAGCTGCCGAACCCGGCGCTTGCCGGCGTGCTGGAGCACGCGGTGGGGCAGTGGGGCGCCATCCTCATCAACGGCGGCGTGGTGCTGTCGCTCGTGGGCGCCATGCTGGGCTACACGGTGCTGTCGAGCGAGTCGCCCTACGAGGCCGCCGAGCAGGGCGTGTTTATCAAGGCGTTCGCGAAAACGAACAAGAAGGGCGCTCCCATCGTCACGCTCGTGGTGACGAACATCGTCGTGGAAGTGTTCCTCATCGCCATGCTGTTCTCGGACAGCACGTACCAGTTCTTCTACGCGCTGTCGGCCGGCATGATTCTGCTGCCGTACCTGCTGTCGGCGGCGTACTTCGCCAAAATCACGTTCACCGAGCCTGAGGCGTTCAAGGGCAAGGTGGGCGGCGCGCTCATCCTGTGGCGCATCTTCGGCATCTTCGGCGTGGTGTACAGCTTCTTCCTGGCGTGGGCGTCGGGAGCGGTGGGCCTCACGCTCATGTCGCTGCTGTACGCGCCCGGCATTGTGATGTACATCTGGGGAAAGAAGGAGCGCAACGAGCCGTACCTGAAGAGCACGGTGGACAAGGTGGTGGTGGCCATCATCCTGATTGCCGCCGTGATCTCGCTCGTGCTGCTGCTCACGGGGCAAGTGGTGCTGTAGCGCCGCCGCCCTTCGACATCGACCCTCCCCGAGGAGGCCCGCGCAAACTGCAAGCGCGGGCCTCCTCGTTGTTTGGGGAAGGAGGCTCACCCCGCCCGTGCTCCCTGCAATCCTTACCCTCCCACTTGACAAAATGATCGGGGGGGGGGCATTATATGTGGATGGGTAAGGAAATGTCGCACGGAGGGAGGCGCGAGGACGATGGGCGAGCTGACGGACGCGGTTGCGCGCGAGGGCGTGCGCTCCGTCGAGCGCATCGTGCCGGGCGACCCTATTCCCTACGAAGGCCCGCTTGCGAAGCCGCAGGCCAGAACACGCCGGGTCATGGCGCGCGTCTTGCAGTACCTCGCGGAGCACGAACGCCCCGACGGCCCCTTCGCCATCGTCTCGCGGCACGTGCTGCAGTGCGAGCTTGGCATCACGCCCGGACGTCTGCGCAACGTGCTGTACACGCTTGTGCGGTGCGGGTGCGTGCGAGTGATCGCCTGCTTTCGCGAAGACGGCGGTCAGCGGGAGAGCGCCTACCAGATTACCGACGAGGGGCGCGCCTTCCTGCGCACGTACCTGCATGAGAACATGTTGCCGCCTTCCGAGGCGTTGGGTTGACCCCTCCCGCTCGGCCGCTCGCTCGGGTACACTGAACGGTACACGACATTTTCGGGTCCGGGCGGCTGACGGAGGAAACGCATGGAGCTTTTAGAGGAGCGCATCAAGCACGACGGGGTGGTGAAGTCGGAGGGCGTGCTCAAGGTGGACAGCTTTCTGAATCACCAGCTGGACATCGACCTGTTCGACGCGATGGGCGAGGAGTTCAAGCGGCTGTTCGCCGACGCGCCTATCACGAAGATTCTCACCATCGAGGCGTCCGGCATTGGCATCGCATGCGTGGTGGCGCGGCACTTCGGCGTGCCGGTGGTGTTCGCGAAGAAGGCGCAAAGCATCAATCTCGACGGCGAGATGTACACGACGCGCATCGAATCGTTCACGCACAGCCGCGTGTACGACGTCATCGTGTCCAAGAAATTCCTCGGTGCCGACGACCACGTGCTGATCATCGACGATTTCCTGGCGAACGGCTGCGCGCTTAACGGGCTCATCGAGCTCGTTGACGAGGCCGGCGCCACGGTGGAGGGCATCGGCATCGCCATCGAGAAGGGCTTTCAGCCGGGCGGCGATGACCTGCGCCGCCGTGGGTACCGCCTCGAGTCGCTGGCCATCGTGGACGGCATGAACCCCGAGACGGGGGAGATCGCGTTCCGATGAAGCCATTCGCACACGAGAACCTGTTCAAGCTCGACGGCGACATCCCCGTCGTGCGCGCCATCCCGTATGGCATCCAGCACATCCTGGCCATGTTCGTGGCCAACCTCGCGCCCATCCTCATCGTAGGCGCGGCGGCGGGGCTCGCCGACGACCAAATTGGCATGCTCGTGCAAAGCGCCATGCTCATCGCGGGCATCGGCACGCTCATCCAGCTGTTTCCCCTGTGGCGTATCGGCTCGGGGCTGCCCATCGTCATGGGCATCAGCTTCACGTTCGTCACCGTGCTCACGGGTATCGTGGCAACGTACGGCTACAACGTGGCCATTGGCGCCATCATCGTGGGAGGTCTCATCGAGGGCGTGTTGGGCCTGTTCGCGAAGTATTGGCGCCGCATCATCTCGCCCATCGTGGCCGCGGTGGTGGTGACGGCCATCGGCTTCTCGCTGCTGGGCGTGGGTGCGTCTTCATTCGGCGGCGGCAGCGGGGCGGCCGACTTCGGCTCGCCGCAGAACCTGCTGCTGGGTACCATCTCGCTGGTGTCGTGCCTGGTATTCCAGGTGCTGGCGAAGGGGAAGACGAAGCAGCTGTCGGTCCTGTTCGGCCTGGTCATCGGGTACGCGTGCGCCGTGGTGGTGGGCGCGGTGGACTTCAGCGGGTTCGCGAACCTGCAGCTGTTCGCGCTGCCGCAGCTCATGCCGTTCGCCCCCGATTTCGACCTGGGCGCCATCGTGTCGGTGACGCTCATCTTCCTGGTGTCGGCTACCGAGACCATCGGCGACACGTCGGCTTTGACGATGGTGGGCCTCAATCGCGAGGTGAAGGAGAAGGAACTCACGGGCTCCATCGCGTGCGACGGCTTCGTCAGCTCGCTGTCCGCGTGCTTCGGCTGCCTGCCCATCACGTCCTTCTCGCAGAACGTGGGTCTCGTGGCCATGACGAAGGTGGTGAACCGCAAGGCTATCGCCACGGGCGCCGTGATCATGGTGCTGGCGGCGTTCCTGCCGATCATCAGCGTTATCTTCGCGTCGCTGCCCGAGGCGGTGCTGGGCGGCTGCACCATTATGATGTTCGGCAACATCATCGTGAGCGGGTTCCAGATGATCGCGCGGGCGGGTTTCACGCAGCGCAACATTTTGATTGCCGCGCTGTCGCTGGCCGTGGGCATCGGCTTCACGCAGGTGTCGGCCCTGTTCGCCAGCTTCCCGGCGCTCGTGCAAAGCGTGTTCGCGCAGAACTGCGTGGCCGTCGTGTTCCTGGTAGCCGTCGTGGCGAACCTCGTGCTGCCGAAGGATGCCGGCACGAACGACGCAGTTGCAGCCGAGGGTGAGACGTCGAGCGATGTTCCCGTCCTCGAAGAGGATGGTGATCTCGCGCCGGCGTAGAGACGGCGCGGTGGGATGGCTCGCGACGAGGGCTGCCTTTCTAGCGGGCTTTTGTGAGAACGGGGACTTGGGCTACGAGGCAGAGGCCAAGGATGCCGATGGCGGCGATGGGGATGATGACTTTCATGGGAGTGCTCATGCGCGCTTCCTTTCGTTGCGGTGCGTGACGCCTTCCACCTTACCCGTCCCGCTTTGCGAGAACATGACAAAACCCACCGTTTCCCTTACATTTTCGTCACTTTGACATAAGGGAGTGTCGCACTTGTGGAAACATGCGGGTTTCAGGTAACGGACATATGACCGGGTGCAACAATGCCGTACGATTGCAAGGCGAATAGTCATACAAAGGAGGACCATCCGCAATTATGCACCCAGCAGTCAGTTTGCTTCTTGTCCTGTTTTTCCTGCTCATGAATGCGTTCTTCGTCGCCGCCGAGTTCTCGCTCGTGCGCGTGCGAAAGTCGCAAGTTGAAATCCTTGTCGACGAAGGTCGCAAGGGCGCCAAGAACACCAAGCTTGTCGCCGACAACGTGAACGCGTACCTGTCGGCCTGCCAGCTTGGCATCACGCTGGCATCGCTCGCTCTCGGCTGGTTGGGCGAACCCGCGGTGTCCGAGCTCATCGGCCCGCTGCTTGCCGCCTTCGGCCTGCCCGAGGCAGCCATCCACGCCATCGCCCTCGTCATCGGCTTCGTGGTGATCACGGCGCTGCACATCGTGGTGGGCGAGCTTATCCCGAAGTCGCTGGCCATTTTCTCCACCGAACGATATGCCCTGTTCACGGCTACGCCGCTGGTGTGGTTCTACCGCATCACGTACCCCATCATGTGGCTGTTCAACAGCATCACGAACGGCGTGATGAAGCTGCTCGGCCATGACGTGGCCAACGAGCACGAGGTGTACACCGACGAGGAAATCAAGCTGCTCATCGACGAGAGTACCGAAAGCGGCCTCATCGACCCCGAGCAGAACGAATACGTGGACAACATCTTCGACCTGGGCGACAAAGACGCCGAGGCCATCATGACGCCGCGTACCGATGTGGTGTGCATCGACCTCGACGACCCGCTCGAGGAGAACCTGCAAACGGTGCTGCAGTACAAGTACACGCGCTACCCGGTGTGCCGCGGCAGCAAGGACCGCATCGTCGGCTTCGTGCACGTGAAAGACCTGTACACGCTGCCGCCCCATAGCACCAACGAGGATTTGCGCATCCGCATGATTCAGGCGGTGCCCGAGAGCGTGCCCATCGCGAAGCTCCTGCAGACGCTGCAGGAGAAGCGCACGAAGATTGCCGTGGTCATCGACGAGCACGGCGGTACGGCCGGCATCGTCACGATGAGCGACATCATGGAGCAGATCGTGGGCCGCATCGACGACGAGTACGCGCACGGCGGCTCGGACGAAGTGGTGCAGCTTGACGACGGCAGCTACCTCATCGACGGCTCGCTGCCCATCGACGAGGTGGGCGAGCTTATCGGCTTCGAGCCCGTCGAGTCCGAGGAATGCGAGACGGCCGGCGGCCTGCTGCTCACCGTGTTCGACCGCATCCCCGCCGAGGGCGACTCCGTCACGGTTGAGGACGGCGACCGCGCCAAAGCCACGTTTACCGTGGTTGACATGGACCGCCATCGCATCGACAAGATTCGCGTCGTGCTCGAGCGCGCCCCGGAGGGCGACGCCGACTAGCCGCTAGCTCACCGTCACGCCGGCGAAGCGTTCGGCGTTGTGCCAGAGCATGTTCTCCAGTTCGTCCTCGGTGAAGCCTGCCGTGACGAACTGGTCGTACTCGGCCGCGGGGCTCCACATGGGGTAGTCCGACCCGAACATGATGCGGTCGGTGCCCCACATGCGCGCGAGCTCCACCGTGCGGCGCTGCCCCAGGAAGAACTGGGAGCTTGAGGCGTCCACGAACAGGTTCTCGGCGTTGTGCAGAATATCGTAGCCCACTTCGTAGCGCGACCAGCAGCCGAAGTGGGCGGCATCCACCACGAGGTTCGGGAACGCCTTGAGCACGTTCATGAGGCGATTCGGGTGCGAGTAATCGTAGCGGTAGTCGCCCGTGTGGATGACGATGGGCAGGCGCCCCTCGATGATCTCGTAGATGTTCATGAGCCGCGGATCGTCCATGTTCACGTGCTGCGTGTCCGGGTGCAGCTTCATGCCCTTGAGGCCGAGGCCGATGGCACGCTCGATCTCTTTTTCCGGCTCGGGATAATCTTGATGCATGGCCATGAAGCCGATGAACTCGGGGTGCAGCCGACATTGCTCGGCGATGAAGTTGTTGATGGATTCCACGCTGCCCGGCGTGGTTGCCACCGAGTGCACGATGAAGTGCGTGATGGGCGCCTGCTCCTGCGCGGACAGCAGGTGCTCCACCGTGCCTTCGCCGAACATGTCGACCAGGTAGAAATCGCCGACGGCGTCGACGGCTTTCGGCGCGATTTTCTCGGGATAGATATGGGCATGGGCATCGATGACGGCCATGGGGAATGCTCCTTCGCTGCGACTTCGTTAGGATGGTGCCGGCGGTGCCGGGCGGGGCCTTGCGACCCGTTTCGTGTTTCGCCTTCCGATTGTAGAGCATCGGTGCCGTCGTCGCATTAATCAAAGCGCGGTTCTTGGGGATTTGAGGGCGTCGCTTGGCCGCCGCAACCAATACTTGCGGCTTTTGCCCACCAGATATGCTGGTGCAACCGGCTCCCGCCCGTCTACTATGGGATGCAAAGAAACGACAAAGGAGCTTTCATGGCAGATGTGCGGGTGCAGGCGGCGGGAATCACCGGGTTGGAAATCAAGTGGGCATCGGGCGCGGTTGACGTGGTTGTGGTGGACGACGGGACGTGCGACGCCATCGAGCTGACCGAGACGGCATCGCGCCCCTTGTTCGAGGGGCAGCAGATGCGGTGGCGCGTTGTGGGCGGCACGCTTGAGATCGATTACGGTTCCTGGTTGGAATGCATGATGGTGTGGCGAAAGGACCTCGAAGTGCGCATCCCCCGCGCATACGCGAGCGCCTTCGAGCGGGTGACCATCGATGGGGCATCGGGCTCGTACCGTGTGCGTGGCGTCGGATGCGGCACGCTGCGGCTCAAATTGGCTTCGGGAAAGATCGACGTTCAGCAGGTGGCGGCGCACGCGCTGAGCGTCGATGTGGCAAGCGGGCAGGTGTCGGCTTCGGGCCGTTTCGAGGACAGCGTCGCCGTGCATGCGGCGTCGGGCAAGGCGTGGATCGCGTGCGACGGCCTGTGCCCGCGCACCATCGATACCACCATCGCGAGCGGCGGCGTGCACGTGGCGCTGCCTGCCACGGCGGGGTTCACCGCGCGCATCACGAAAGCGTCGGGCAGGTTCTCGAGCGGTTTCCCGCTCGAGCAAAGCGGCGGCGCATACCGCCACGGCGACGGCTCCGCCCGCATCACCGCCCGCATGGCCAGCGGCTCCTTCGCTCTGGACTCCGTGGGGTAGAGGTGAGGGGTGCGCAGAAAAGGCAGGGGCGCGGCCCGTTCGGCACCGCGTCCCCGCAATCGGTTTACGCCTGCGCCGCTTGCTGACCGGCAACGCGGCCGTTGATCAGGCAGTCGGCCGTAGCGCACGACCCCAGACGGCAGGCGCCGTGTACGCCGCCGGTCACTTCGCCCGCGGCGTACAGGCCGGGGATGGGATTCAGGCTCACGTCGAGCACCTGCGCGTTCGTGTCGGTTTTGAGGCCACCCATGGTGTGGTGCACCTTCGGCCAGACGCGCGTGACGTAGTACGGCGGCACGGACACCGGCTTGGCCTCCTCGGGGATCATCTTGTGGAAGTCCTCGTCGTTGCGCGCTTCGACGAACCCGTTGTAGCGGTCGATTTCAGCCTTGAGCGCGTCGAGCGGAATGTCGAACTTCGCGGCGATGTCCTCGACGCTGTCCATCTTCCACGTGATGCCGTTGTCCATGGCGGGCTGCAGGTTCGCCTCGAAGTTCCATGCAGGAATGTTCTGCTCGTCCACAATCTGAATGAGCGGCACGCCGTTGGCAACGATGGCGTCGGAGTACACGCGGCGATCGGCCAGCTCGTTCACCACGCGCTTGCCGGTTTGCGGATCGACGGTGAGGCAGTACGCCACGTTCGCGTCGATGTAGCTGGGGCCCTTGCCGTATCCCACCTCGTCGGGGCTGCACCACGGGCCCAGCTGAATCCAGTCGAGATGCACGGGCAGCGCGCCGGATGCCATCGCGGCGGCCAAAGCCTCGGACGTTGCGCCCGGCTGGTTCGTGCAGTCCACGTCCTCGCCCACGCGCGGGTCGTGCTTCGAGCGCCACACCACGTCGTTGCCGAAGCCGCCGGATGCCATCACCACGGCGCGCGACGCCTTGATGGTGTAGGGGGTGCCCGATGAGGGGTCGTTGTTCTTCGCGCCCTTGTTCACCTGCACGCCCACCACGCGGCCGGCATCGTCGCGGAAGAGCTTCGTCAGCATGCGGCCGGTTTCAACTTCCACGCCCATCTCGGACAGCTTGTCCAGAAGCGGCTGCACCATAGCCGAGCCGTGGCCGATTTTGGGATGCAGCGTGCGCACGGTGTTGTGGCCGCCGTAGGGGATGACGTTGACGTTGCCCGCTTCGTCGGTGTCCCACTCCACCCCCAGCACGTCGCGCGTCCACTCCCATGTCTCGTTGGACTTCTCGGCGATGGTGCGGCACTTCTCTTCGTCGTTCATGTTCAAGCCGGCGGCCATCATATCGGCCACGTACTTGTCCACGGAGTCTTCGATGCCCTTGGCCTTCTGCGCGGACGACATGCATACGGCGAAGTCGCCGTCGGCGATCATGGAGTTACCGCCCGGCGTGCCCATTTTCTCGATGACCTTCGTGTCGGCACCGGCGTTCTTGGCTTCGTACGCCGCGGCAAGTCCCGCGTAGCCCGAGCCGACAACCAGCACTTCGCACTCTTCGTCCCACGACGCAGGCAGCCCCGTGCCCGAACCCGGTTGCGCGGACGCGGCGTCCGCGTTCTTCGGCGCGCAGCCAGCCAGGCCCGCCCCCGCGAGCGCCACGGACCCAACGGCGAGCCCCTTCAGAAAATTCCTTCTCCCCATCTGCGTGTTCATATGCATCCTCCCGATTGCATGCGCGTATGCGCTTGGTAGTGCACCCGTCGCGGACGGCCGGTGCAAGTGTCGAGGGGAGCATGGCAGGTTGCGGAAACATGCGTGTACCACCATTGGAGCTATTTTCGGGAAAAACCGGGGTGCGACGTGGTCGACCAAAAGGAGGTACGAGGCTGCGATCAGGCGTTTTCTTCGTCGCTTTGCGCGCCTTGCAGCAGATCGAGCAAGTCTTGCCGGGAGTGTACGTCCAATTTCGCATAGGCGCGACGGATGTGCGTCTTCACCGTGTAGTTCGACAGCACAAGCTTTTCGGCGATATAGACGGCGCTGCGGCCCTGCGCGTACAATCCGAGGATCTCTTGCTCGCGCGATGTGAGGCCGGCCGGTTCGGCGACGGCGGCCAAGCGGGCGGCGAAGAGGTCGCTTGCATCCTCGAGGTGCTCGGTGGCCGCTCCGGATGCGGCGGTGTTCGGGCTGGCAAGCAGCTGCTCGGTGCGCTGTTGCTTCAACACGTACAGCCCGATGGCCAAGCAGCCGATGAACAGAATCCACAGGCTCACGGTGGACAGCGCGCTCGCGACCGCGGGCGAGAGCGGCCCCGCGCTCGACAGCGCCATGGCCAGCCCGCGACCGCCCAGCAACCCCAGGCGCATGGTGCCCAGCCCCAGCGCGTAGATGACGAAGCCGCCGAGCGGGCTGCGATGCCCCTCCCAGGCGAACACCACCCACACGAACAGGCCGAAGAAGTTGAACAGCACCGCAGGAAAGCCGCTCGTGAAGAACGATTGGTCGGTGACAAGCGAGCGACCCATGAGCACGGTGGCCAGCACGATGGGAACGATGATCATGACGACGACGCTCGAGCTGGGTTTCGCTTTGATGGCGTACAGCAGCACGGCGAGCGAGATGGCGATGATGCCAATTTGCACCTCGGGCGAGGTGATGAACTGCTCCGACGCCATGAGCGCGTCGATTTGCATCATCGTGCCAAACAGGAACGAGAACGCGAAGCTGCCCACAAGCGACACCTTCGTGAACGACGATAGGCGGGCGGGTGCGTCCGAGCGGGGCGCCTCGACGGCGTTCATGCTGAAGTCGAGCTTCGCCAAGCAGCACCCGAGCAGCAGCACTGACGCTACGGGCAGCACCGCCTGCATGGCGGTTCCCGCATCGGTGCCGGTGCTCAGCGAGATGAGCAGCGAGAACGTGCTCCATAGCAGGTAGGCGCCCGCCACGAGCACGGTGGAGACGGCGGGAATGAACGAGGCGAAGCACACGCCCCAGCACAGGTTGAGCAGCGCGAGGGCGATGTACACGACGGTTTGCAGCGGCATGACGAGGCTGTTGGGAAACATGCCCGAGGCGAGAGCTACCATGGCAAGCGCGCACGCGGCAGCGCAGATGAAGTACAGCGCACGCGACGAGTGCGCGCGGAAGCGGTACGCGAGGTATCCGCCGACGAGGTACGTGAGCGTCTCGGCGATGAGCAGGGGAAAGGGCGTCAGACCGAACGCCCCAAAGCTAGGAGACGGCACTTGCAGTACGACGAACGCCCCGTCACCAAGCATGACGGCGGCCAGCAGCCACCACGGATGCGCTACGCTACGTTCCACGAACCCCCTCTTTCGTCTCATGGCGAGATGCCATTATAGCGCGAAACCATGAGCGGAAATTTATGAACGTTTTGTGAAGTAGCGAGATAATGTTTGCTCATCAAGGAGGAGAAGAGTAATATCCTTTCTTGCCGCTTTTCCTGTTTGAAAGCTATTCGGGCAGGAAGGGTAGGCGCAACATAACGGTGCGGGGTGGAGCAGTCTGGTAGCTCGCCGGGCTCATAACCCGGAGGTCGTAGGTTCAAATCCTGCCCCCGCGACCATTGAACCTAACAGGTCGGAAGCTAAGCTTCCGACCTTTTTGTTTCATCTTTGACTGCGCCTTGTTTTGTACGTTTTTTGTACTTCTCCCTTTTCGGATATGCGAGCACCCTGTATCACGGGCTGTGAATAAGCGTGCGGAGGGAGAGCCATGTTTAAGGTGCTTGCCATTGGGGATATGCACTTGAAGCAGGAGATCATCCTGCCGAGGATTGTCGTGTTGGCAGAGCGGTACGAGGTTGATTGCGTAGTGCTGCTTGGCGACTGCTGCGACGAATGCCACGCGGACAACGACATGTGCATGAGGGGCCTGTACTGCCTTGCCGATTGGGTGGACGAGTGCCGGTCTCCGGGCTTGCGGGTTGACGTGCTGCTGGGGAACCACGGTTACCAATATCTTCCTGGAGGAGAGGGACCGGGCCCCATGCTGGCCTCATGGGCATGGTGCGTGCCTTTCTGATTGATCTTGAACCCGTTATTGCCGTCGAGATCGACGGGTTTTTTGTTTATCCATGCCGGCGTAACCGATGGTTGGGCCGAGCGCTGCCTTGACGAGCCTTGCGATGCTGCGGACGCATACGTTCAGCTTAACGACATGTATCAAAGTTCCCAGATCACCGTGTGCTGGCCGCATGCGGTCCGGGCAGAGGAGGTTGGGATACGCCGAGTCCTTTGTGGACCGATTGCGAGGAGCTAAGGGAAGACCCCTTTCCCGGCATCGGCCAAATAGTCGGACATACTCCTTTGAGCACATGCGAATCGGGCGATGGAGGATTCGATGCTTTTGATGCAGACGAACGACTATGGTTCTGCGATACGTTCTCGCTGAACAGCAGCATGCGACCGCTCGGGGACAGGAGCATGCTGCTCATTGACGACGAAAATGTTTCCGTCGTGGGTGGAGGGGACGATTGTGAGTTGGAGCCTTGGGAAGACGCGGTTGCAAGCTGGCTTCGAAATTGAAAAATGGAATGGGGGGGGGGGTTCTTCATGGACGCATCAGACGGTTGTGATTTTTGCAGAAAGCGCAAACCCCTTCAAAAGAGGACGGAGGCGTATGGGGGCATCTTAGACGTGATCCTTTATGAAGATACCCTTGATGCCTATACCTCTCTTCCCAATGAAGGGAGTGTGGTCGCGAACACTTTGATGACCATAGGCTGCTGCCCATGACTTGAAGTGGGGTTTGCCTGCGGGGACTTGGTGCACACCCCGCTACGCCGGACGCGGACAACCTTCGATGGGCTTGCGTGCGGTAGTGGCTGTGCCACGCGCTTCGCAGACAGATAAATATGGCGACTTGTATATTCGATGATAATTCAACGCATATTTATATAGCGGGCTTTTATCTTCTGCGTGGATGAGCTAAGAGTGCATCGTTCTTCTCGCTTGTTGGTAACGCGAGCTTGTCGTTCTTCTCATAAGTGGATATTATGGCTGGCAGAAGCACTCGCAGTACGTGGTAGAATGTCTTTTTCCTGCTAACCGTTTTGGGGGTATGAGGGCAGCAGGGTTTCCGTTATACTTTTCAGCTGGATTTGCCTCTTCCGAGCGTGTCTTGGCAGATGCGCTCGTCTCCGTATTGAGAAGGATAATTGGATGCCGATTGCTGGAAAGACTGTCAAGCTGCGAGCCGTGGACTTGTTCGCGGGATGCGGAGGCATGTCCAAAGGCTTCGAAAACGCTGGCTATGATATTTCGGCAGCGTTCGAGTTCTGGAGGCCAGCGATTGATGTCTATAAAGCGAACTTTTCGCATCCTGTTGTGGAGCAGGACCTTTCGAAGGTCGATGAGTCTGTCGAAAAGATAAGAGCTTACTACCCGGACATCGTCATTGGAGGCCCGCCCTGCCAGGACTTTTCAACTGCCGGCTACCAGGATGAGACCCGTGGGAGGGCGATTCTCTCCGTCTGCTACGCACGTGTAGTGGCAGCGGTGAAGCCGCACTACTTCGTCATGGAGAACGTTGCCACGATTCGAAACACTGAATCGTTTCGTAAGGTGATCGTTGCCTTCAAAGAGGCAGGCTATGGGCTTACGCAGAAGATGCTCAACGCCGCATACTGCGGTGTCCCGCAGACGCGCAAGCGTATGTTCGTAGTCGGCGAGCTTGGCGGCGATGATGGTTTTCTCGACGAAGAACTTGAGCGAGGGTTCGCCGATAAACCCATGACCATCCGCGACCACCTCGGGGATTCTCTCGGAATCGACTACTACTTCCGCGTACCGACGAACTATACGCGTAGAGGGGTCTTCAGCATAGACGAGCCATCTATGACCATTCGCGCCGTGGACCGACCTATCCCGAAGGGATACAAGGGTCATCCCAGCGATCCCGTACCTGTGAGCGAGGTCAGGGGGCTTACTCCTAAGGAGCGCAGCCTCATACAAACCTTTCCCGAGGATTTCGAGTTCTTCGGTGGCAAGTCAGACATGAACACTATGATCGGCAACGCCGTTCCAGTGAATCTTGCCTCATACGTTGGCAACGCTCTTATGCGCTACGTTGTCAGCAAGCAGGAGGGAGCCGGCGATGCGCGTAGTTGACCTTTTTGCAGGATGCGGTGGCATGTCGTACGGGTTCGAGCAGGCGGGCTTCGACGTCGTTGCCGCCTTCGACAACTGGGACTCTGCCATCAGGATTTACGAGGCTAACTTCGACCACCCCATATACAAGCGTGACCTCAGTATCGATGACATCACTCCGACGGTTCGCAAGCTGAAGCCCGATGTCATTGTGGGCGGGCCTCCTTGCCAAGACTACTCGATTGCTGGGAAGAGGCAGATCGGTGAGCGTGCGAACCTTACCGTGAAGTACGCCGAGCTCGTCATCGCTATCAAGCCGACCTGGGTCGTTTTCGAGAACGTCTACAACATCGAGCGCTTCCCTACGTTGCCGAAGATGGAGCAGAGGCTTCGTGACGCCGGATATGGAATCACCACGCATGTGCTTGATGCAAGCCGTTGTGGTGTGCCGCAGAAGCGCAGGCGTTTTTTCCTGATCGGCAAACTCGGAGAGAAGGATGGCTTCTTCGACGATGCGATCGTTGCGAACTTCTCGAAAAAGCAGATGACCGTTCGCGACTATCTTGGCGATAAACTTGGGACGCAGTATTATTACATGCATCCCCGCAGCTATAACCGTCGCGCTGTATTCTCTATCGATGAACCATCGGCAACGATTCGCGGCATCAATCGGCCGATTCCAGAGAGCTATAAACACCACCACGCTGACAAGGCAGATATTTCCGATGGCGTGAGGGCGCTCACGACGCGTGAGCGTGGCTACTTGCAGACGTTCCCCGACTCGTTCGAGTTTCCCGGAGCGAAGACTGATGTGGAACTTGCAATCGGCAATGCCGTCCCGCCAAATCTCTCGAAATATGTCGCGACCTGCATAAAGGATTACGCTGAAGAATAGAGCCCTGCATTGTCCTGAGGAAGGAATCATGACGTACTTCAAGAAGATCTCCGATTGTCAAACGTACTTAGGGCACGACTCCGAGTTCCACTATGACTTCAACGCTAACAGCGGTGGTGGACAAGCGTTTCTGGGTGGGAAGATCGTCGATGCAGCTGGAGTGTCCGCATCATCGAGCGAACTTGAGGGTCGTACTGTTGGCTTCGCTATTCGGTTCCGAGATCAGCTAATCGACCTCAGTAACAATGGCGGCGGCTCATATGAAATATTTCCACGAGGTGCCGGTAGCCAGAGCATGAAACTCGGCGTGCAGGGGAAAGTAAACCCAAACCTCCTCATAGCCGCAGCACTGATGCTTCCCAAAACATGCGGGCGCAACATGGCGGTATCCATCATGGTCTCGCCGCTCACTACGGAAAACTACTGGCTTCGTTCGATGTGGCTTGACGTTGATCGTGGCAAAACGAACACGGTAACTTTTATACCGAAAGACTTCGTTTTCGAGGGCGGACTTTCGAAGAGGCAGGGCGTGACCTCCCAAAGGGATACAGTGGAAGGCAATCAGCAATTCTTCAAGCTCGATTACTTGCGCAGAATCGAGGACATCGTCTCTCTAGCCGATGAAGTCAACCTGCCTATCTATGCTCGTGAGACCTTGGGTTACTACCGCGATATCTACCTCGGCAACGAGGCATTCGACTACGAGAGCGGTGCCGGAAAGATCCAAGAGCTCATGGGCAAGCTGTCGTTGGACTACAGCGATGCCTACTCTGGGTACAGTGATCCCCTCGTCTTTCTCATGGAGCTATGTGGGCGAGATGATGACTCCTTGCGCGTCCCTGTGGAGAAGTCCCTTGACATTCACGAGCCACGCAACCTCATCTTCTTTGGTGCCCCGGGCACGGGCAAGTCATACGAGCTGAACAAGCTCGCCATTGGCACCGACGAGGAGCTGGGATGCTTCGACCAGGCGAATATAACGCGAGTTACCTTCCACTACGATTATACTTATGCTCAATTTGTTGGCTGCTTTAAGCCCTACTCCGCCGTAAAGGAGCAGGGCGGGGATGATGCTGCGAGCAAGATAGAGGAGGAAATCACCTACCGCTTCGTGCCGGGACCGTTTCTGGAAACCTATATCAAGGCCGTTCAGAACCCCGGTACTAACTATCTGCTCATTATTGAGGAGATCAACCGTGCAAACCTTACCGCGACGTTCGGCGACATTTTTCAGTTGCTTGACCGCAAGGAAGGCGGCATGAGCGAATACGAAATCGCTGTGCCCATAGAGATGCGCAGCTATCTCAAGGCCTTTCTGCCGGAATATGCGACCAACGCGCACATAAGCAACCCGGCAAAATTGTTCTCTGAGCGGTTACGGTTGAAGGAGGAGTGCGAACGACTCTGCCTGCCTCCCAACATGTATATCTGGGCAACCATGAATAGCGCCGACCAAGGTGTGTTCCCGATGGATACGGCATTCAAGCGTCGTTGGGACTTCCGTTACATGGATATCGATGCGGGCAGTTCTGTCATTGCGCAATATTGCGTACCCGTAGCGGGGCACTCGCATCCTGTGAGCTGGGACAAGTTTCGTCGCGGGATCAATAACGTGCTTCTCAGCGCGGGCGTGAACGAGGACAAGTTGCTCGGCCCCTTCTTCATCCCGCCTTTCCGTCTCAAGGACGCCGAGCGCTTTACCGAGACATTCCAGGACAAGGTGCTGCTCTACCTCTTCGAGGATGCAGCCAAGACGAAGAAGTCGAAGGTGTTCAAGCGCGACGGGACGTTCACCTACTCTCAGGTGTGCGCCGACTTTCGCGAGAAGGGCGAGTTTGCCTTCAACTGGAAGGACGAACCTCTCTCTTCCGAAGGACTGCATGACCAAGTGACGGAGGATGCCGACATCGTCGACGCCGAGGAGTAGGCTGATGCAGACGGTCTACGTTCGCGAGCTATCCTTCCATTCCCCACAGAGTTTGTCGAGATTACTCTCGATTGACGCCACTGCTACGCAGCGGCTCATCGAACGGCTCTGTGCGCACGGGGTGCTTAAACTGAGCACGGACAACGACGGCGAAGAGTACGACGCCGACTTCGGGG
Organism: Eggerthella sinensis; assembly: GCF_003339815.1. Classification (GTDB taxonomy): domain Bacteria; phylum Actinomycetota; class Coriobacteriia; order Coriobacteriales; family Eggerthellaceae; genus Eggerthella; species Eggerthella sinensis. The sequence goes on along the minus strand of NZ_PPTT01000024.1, from coordinate 34,723 downwards.
ATGACGTACGCGGAAAGTATCAGTTCGCCTATGTCGGTCTTGCTATGGTGGATGACCTCTGCTTCATCGTATATCCGAAGTATCTACCCTTGGCAGATGCGCATGATCCCGGTGAAGACGCGAAGGCGGCAATGCGGCAGATTTTCCGCGTGCTACGCAAGAGAGGTGGCAGCTACTCGCAGATTGCAGCTATGACCGAGGAGGGGTTGCGGGCTAATGACCGTCTTGCGCTAATGCTTGCGTTGCTTGAGTATTACGACGAGTATGGCGTTTACTCGAATTACGTACGCACCCTTGCAGACAATGGTCCTGGCAACATCAATTGGGAGCGTACTATCAACGCTAACCTCCCATATCTGACCAGCGGCAGGCCGATATACATGCAATACAAAACCGACGAGAGCGACCAAGATGCCGCAGACTTCGTCATGCGGCTACATCAGTGCGTGTTGACCAGGTGTTCAGCGTTCATGCAAGACAGCGGGCTCGCAGATCTCCTCGCGCTCGATGAGGTGTGGCTATCTGACGCCGAAGTAGGGGATTTCGGAGACGCTGACTTCATCATATACTGTCTGCAACAGGAGCGTGCCGTTCAGTACGTGACATGGAAGCAGGATGTCATCGACCTTCTGCTGCGCTATGTGGGCGAGGGTGACTCAACAGTGCAGCTTGATGCACCGCTATGCCTCGGATCATCATCCTTCTATCACGTCTGGGAAGCAGCGTGCAAAGTGGCCTTCAATGACGTTCTCGGTAAGAGGATTGGCGATCTTGGTCTTGATCTTGCGAAAGATTGGGCTGCTAGGAAGAACGAGACGGTGCTTGGAATCATACCGAGGCCAAAATGGTCCTCAGCATACGGTGTTCCTTATGGGGAAGTCCTGACTCTGATTCCGGATACGGTGCTGCTAGCGCATGACGCTGAGGGGAGAAGCGTCTTCGCAATATTGGATGCAAAATACTACACGCCCATGCTCGGTGATAAGGTGACGGGGGCGCCTGGCGTCGAATCGGTGACGAAGCAGTTCCTCTACCAGGCCGCATATCGCAAGTTCATAGAGGATAACGGCTTCGACTCTGTGGTCAATGCGTTCATCGCGCCGACATCGGAGGGCAGCATCCAGCACTCGGGACGCGTAAGCTTCCCCATGGTCATACCTGAGGAGAAGGAGCCGCTCTCCAATGTTGTCGAGCTGTTCAAGATTCCCGCAACGCGAGTTTTCGACGCCTACTTGTCTGATTCATCACTCGATAGCGCCAGTCTGCTTACGATCATCGGGTAAGCCGGCTGCTGGTGATAACCCTTCGACGATTACCCACGTCCGGAATCTGGTGCCGATAGGATATAGATGCATGGTGTCGACATCTGCACCGGGGAATGCCAGGATTATCTGGGCCGTACGTCGTGGTGAACGTATCGCCTCAGAGGCGTATACGAGGCCGTCATCGAATTCTGGCAGCAATGCTGTCATGCGCTCAATTTCGGATTTCTCAAAGTAAGGGCATATCCAGCCATTCCAGTGGTCATCCCGGTCGAGATAGGCACGGTGGTTGCATTCTGGTCGGTGTTCGAGATTGACAATCGCAACATGTTCACAATGGTGCATAGCTCTACGTCCTGTCCGTGCATATTACCTTGAGTGCCGGGACTGTTCTAAACCCGACGAGGAGTCGCGTTTGCCGCCAGAGATAACATTTATAGGCGGATGGAAAGCAAGGCTTTGGATAAGCTGGAACGGGATATTCGTAGCGTTGGCAATTTCAAAGACGTTGCCAGAGCTATCCTTCTCAAGATCCAAAACCTTGTCTGCAATCTGAGAGCGCTCCGACTCTATGACGTTAGGCTCTTTTGTCTTCATGTCTCGTGTGCCCAATTTCTTGCATAGACCATGATATTGCTAATCGCTCACAAGATTCAGTATGTGCGACAAATGAGGTCGCAAATGTCGACACCTTCCAGAACTGCTTGGCCCTCATGACATTACTGAGTGACAGCCCTCGCGGCTCTTCAAGCGGAAGCCGCGGCTTGGCATGAGAAATGCGGAGGCAAGTGCATTTGCCTCCTTCTCGACATCGCACGTCCCCAAACGATCGAAACGCTGGGCACCTCTGAGAAATTCTTTGCGCGCCAATCCTTCATGCTCAGACAATCGCGGAGGCTTCCGGTCGCGCAGAGACAGGGTTCAAGCCCGCGTCCGTTCAAGGGCGAGAAGTCAGGCATGCAGATGACGTAAGGGTCGTAGACAGCCGCCACTACTTCATGAATCAGGTCAACGCTGGGATCGGGTGAGGTGGAGATAGGCTTGTCATCGACAGAGGAATCTTCGCTTGCAGTTTGTGCGGTATTATTCATGTATGGGCGCGATGCTCTCCTTAGTTCCAAAATGTAACCAAATTTTTCGGTCACGTTTTGGAACTAGTCAAGTGGCAATGCAAGAGCGGTTTCTAAAGATGGTCCGTCAGCACGCCATCGTTGCTCTTCAGCACAATGTGAACGCCGAAATACTTCTCTGCCGCATCGGTGTGATCGACCACGATAATGGCTTTACCTTTTTCTCACAATGCATCTAGGTACTTAGCCACTTGAAAAATTCCCTCATTACTAAGCCCTCTAAACGGCTCATCAACACCGATGAACTTCGATGTTGTCCCCATAGCCGTAAGCAGCTTAATTCTTATGTTCTCGCCACCCGACAGCGACTCCGATGGCTGACCAAGTACGAGGTGCCCAAGCATGAGCCTGGAGGCGACAATCAGCGGTTTGGCTATGCGATCGTCTTTGCCCTTGAAGAACTCGGCTGCTTCGTCGATGGTCATCCTCCACGCGTCAAGCATTGTCTTTCCATCGAGCGAGTGCTTGGCCAGCAGCTTGTGGAAGCCCGTGCCGCCGCATCCCCCCGCATTCAATGCGCGACTTGAAACATCATCGCCATACTCTAGATAGCCTGCGCCCGAGCAAACTGGCAGGCGCCGTTGCACCCAAACTGGTTGGTGAAGAATTCCTGTCCTTCTCGTGCTTCGCCGCAAACGGTCCTGTTGTGCGTACGAAGATGCCGAGCAGCGTGGCGGCATGGGAATACTTATTGCCCGCGAGGGGCTTCTGGTCGATGCGGAGGTAACGATCGAAGTGCTGCGGCAAATATTCACGAAGCAGGGTCGATTTGCCTACCCCCGATGTTCCCGACAAGAGATTGAGGGAGCCTTCCCCTATGCTGACGTCGATGCCTGTGAAGTTGTACGCATGGTTTCTTGATGTTAGATGGACCATGCGATTCGGTTGGCCGGCGGCAACGTCGAGACTTCTCCTCTGGCGATCTAGAAACGCATCAGCATCTATCAGCTTCCCGCCGTTCCTGCCGCCGCCCTCGCCCAGGGCAATGATGTTCTGCGCGCGGTCGACGAACATCTCGCTGTGGTTCACGACTACTATCGTGTGCCTGGAAGCAAGTCCCACGATATTTTCGAACACCGAATCGCGCTCTTCTCCGGAAAGCCCCGCGAGTGGCTCATCTAGCACGACGAGCATGTCCGACAGCTGCGCGTTGAAGAGCTGCACCATTCTCAATCTCTGCAACTCTCCACCCGAAAGTGTCGGTATCGAGCGGTTTAGGTTGAGATGTCCCGAATTGAGCTCCACTGCCTTCGAAAGAAAGGCATGTATTATGCCCTTGATGGCAAACGCCACGCCTGAGGAGCCACCATCATCTCTGATTTGCTCCACATGCTTTACGAGCTCGCCGAATGGCAGCGCCATGAATTCGCCTATGGACAAGCCCTCAACCTTGTAATCATCAAAAAACAGAGCAAATCTTTCCCCGTGGCAGCTCTCGCATGCGACATCGCTATAGAGCTTCTTCGAGGGATCGAATCCGACCATCATCGGCTCGCCAGTCATTACGCCATAGAACTTCATGGTTCTGCGCGAATGCGCGCCAGCCTTCTTGTAGCGGATTGAGAATTTGTTCGCACTCTCACCGTACAGGAATTCGCGTCGGTCGCTATCAGACAGCTCCCTGAGTGTCTTGCTTGATTCTATTTTCCGCTCGTTGCAGAACTCTTGGATCATTTGGAGTTATTGATCATGATACAGGGAAAAATGCAGGTCAAAAGACTACATACGATTCTCCTTATCAATCTGATTACGATGAACGCATACCCTTATTCGCTCATAGCCCGGAGGCCGTAGGTTCAAACCCCGCTCTCGTGACCATGAACCTAACAGGGAGGGACACATGTCCCAACCTTTTTAGGATCCGTCGCATCGCGTGATGCGATATCGTTCGGCTCATAATACTGTCTTTCGGAGCGCCCACCCTGTCTGATGCGCATAGTGTTCAAAACCGAGTAGGTCTATCCTTGTTGAACAGGTATACTGATCCTGTGGACACGATAGGTTCGTGGTACGCAGAATCGATAAACGAGGTGATGGAGATGGGTCGAAACAAGAAAGCGTCGAATCCGTCCCAGAAAAAACTCGTGAAATATTTCACATACGCGGCCAAAGATGTCGGACAAGCCAGCGAAGAAGCGGTCATCCAGAACAAGTGCTATCCCAATGGTCAGGCGTTCTATTCGCTGCTTTGGTATTTTGAACACTGCATCGAACGCGATCTTGACCCAAAATCGCCATGCTTCAACCCCCTGCTGGATGCATATCTGAACGGCGATATCTCCGCAATCATTAATCCGCCGAGAATCGACGATGCGCAACGCGCGGAAGAACGGCGTCTGCTGGACACCATGTTTCCCCAAAGCGAGTATCCGTTGAACCCGCGTCAGATCGAGGCGGTGCATAAGGCGCTGCATTTCCCCTTCTCAATTATTAAGGGCCCTCCTGGAACCGGGAAGACCGAAACCATCTTGCGCATAGCCGCGCTGGCCGTGGCCAAAGGCCAAAACGTGGCCGTTGTTTCCACGAACAAAGCGGCAGTGGAGAACGTCGACCAGAAACTTGAAAGAGAGGCTTTGCGGTTTTACGGGCCTCCGTCCTTCGACCTGCTCTCCCTCCATGAGACGAACGACCTTGCTTTCGCTGCGGCGTGCAAGCATGCGAGCCTGGGCGACAAGAAAAAGCGTGCGAAAGCGGAAGATCCTGTGACCAGCGCGTGGCTCGCTTTTGATGCGGAGACAAACCACGGTATCCATGTATTCGCCGACGGCGAGAGCATGTCCGGCTGGGAGCAGAACAAACTGCATGGAGAATTTACCGCCAAGCATCCTCTCGTCACCAGCACCGTTCATTCGCTCAAAAAATGCTTCGCCGATGGAGATGTCGAAAAGTACGACTTAGTAATAATGGATGAGGCGTCGCAGACGAATCTCATAGTTGGAATCGTGGCGATGAGTTGTGCGAAACGCATGGTGCTCGTGGGCGATGAGGAACAGTTGCCGCCGGTGATCACTGAAGTGCACCAAGAAGCCATGAGCACCTACGCCAAACGCAAAAAGCTGTTCAAGAAGGGCGGCGCATCGCCTTACGATATAAGTCGAGACGGCCTCAGCTTTCTTACCTCGTGCTATGAGGTGTTTAGCGATCGCAGTCCTGTTCTCATGACCATGCTGAACGAACATTTTCGTTGCCATCCGGCCATTATCGGATTTTGCAATCAGGAAGTGTACGGTGGCGAATTGGTCATCAAGTCGCATCCGAAAAACCTGGCGACGCCCTGTCCTATCCGTATTTGTTGGTACGAAGGGGACTACCGCGAAGGGGTTTGGCCTCCCAAAGCTCCGCCGGAAGAAAACCCGAATCAAAAGCAGCGGTCCACCTATGTGAACCGTAAGCAACTGCTTATCCTGGAACAAGAAGAGGCTGCGCATCTTCAAGATCTTGCGCATGCTGGAAAGTCTATCTGTATACTCTCGCCTTTCCGTGGGCAGATATATGCGCTGATGAATTCTGTGAAATGGATATTGGCCGGCATTGTTCAAGACTCTGATATCGCCCTCGAAACCAGTTATGAGGAAGAGAGCGACTCTCCGAGGGTGTACGACCCCATCTACACGCTGACTATCCATAAGTCCCAAGGCAGGGAGTTCGATTCCGTGTACCTGCTTCCCGTCGAGGATGGCAACTGGGAGTGGCCCTGGTCGCAAGGGCGTCGACTCGTCAACGTCGCGGCCTCGAGGGCAAAAGAGGAGCTTGTCGTTATCCTCTCGACGAAGCTTATGGAGGACGATACGCAATACTGGCTTGCTGGGAGGAACGCGAACGTCACCCAACCGGCGAGAGCAGCCGACGACAAGAACAATCAGGAAATGTACGTCCGTCGCCTTGTCGAATACGTTAGACGCCTTGCTCCGGAGAAAGAGGGACAGTCCGGGTGCGACGCCTACTACGGTTTCCACAAGTCGGTGATCACTTCGGTGTTCGACGAGGTGCCCTTTAGACAAGGGCGAAAGCGGAACAAAGAGTGGGCTCCAGAGTCGTGCATCAAGGAATCTCTGCAGGATTTGAGGGTAGAAGGAGTATCGGTTGCGCAAAACGTTAAACTCGATCAACTCAGCCTGTCAGACGGCGCGCTGGTTAGCGAGGCGTGTGCCGGTCGTTATATCAAATCCGATGAGGCTCATTACGATTTTGTTCTGTACGAATCCCACTCCAAGCACGTTTTGATGGCCATCGAAGTTGATGGCATGCAGCATCGCTTCAAGCGCAAGAGCGGCCGTCCTGATGACTCGCAGCGCGAGCTCGACGAGACGAAGAACGCCGTGGCTAAAGAGGTGTGCGGCGCGGATCTCTGCTGGTTGGGCAAAATTCGCATGGGGTCGCTCGCGACGGAAACGGGAAACGCGGAAGCCATCGAGGGAGAATCTGCGTCGAAAAGTGCACCGAGAAGCGCTTGGCCCAGTTGGAAATGCTTTCCCAGCAAAATCAGCACCGATGCAAACTTCGTGTTTCTGCGTATTCCGTCCGACGGCAGCACGTTTTGGGAAACCGAGGCGCTTCACGAGAAGGCCCTGGCACTTGGCGCCAATAAGGTTATTGCCAACGACTATCTGCCGCCGACCATAGAGGAATATCTCGAAAAGCAGCGGCGGCTTAACACTCAGAACGCCGCCAAAAACTTACTTCGTTATCTCGGCGAAGAGGGTGAACACGTGGCGACGCCGCCCGCGAAGCAGCCTGGACACAATGAGCGAAATGCGTGTAATTCCGGATCCGAGAACGTGTCCATCACCAAATGTCTTGAAGAGTGGCGTCAGGACTCCGCTTTGGCCGAGTTGTTGGTAGACGTGAGCGCTGCGGATATGAACCGGCGTCTTGTGAGTGCTGGGTATCAAGTACTTGAGGACGGCAATTATCGCAAACGAAAGCCGTCGGAACGAGGTAGAAGCATCGGCATTTCCGAATTCTCATCCTCTGACGCCAAGGGTCCGTACATATCTCCGTGCTATTCGGCCGAGGCTCGTGCGTATTTGGCTGCGCATATGCAGGAACTGCTTGAATCATGATCGCGCCGATGCTGAATGCCGGGTTTTCGAACTCGGTCGATTGAGCCTGATCGCGAAGTGCTGTTGCGCTCCTTGAGCGAAAAATGATTATATACTGCAATCTGGATCGTTATTTCGTTGGGGGAGGACCGTCGGCATGGATGGCTATTTATTCTTGGACGTGGAGTGGGCCGATGCAAGGCGTCATATTTGCTCGGTGGCCTATCAACGGACGAACTACGATGGTGACCTTCTCGACAGCCAGTATCACTTGGTGAATCCCCTGTGCGATTTCGATCCGATGACGCAGCGCGTTCACGGGATAACCGAAGAGATGGTGGCGCAGGAACCGACCTTCGACGTCGTGTGGAACCAATCACTTGGCGAATTGGTCGAGTCTCACGTGGTGGTTGCACATTGTGCCAAAACGGCGGATTGTCCCGCCATCTACCGGAGCCTCGAGTACGTCGAAATCGAAATGCCCGAGCTCCTTTACATCGATACCGGCGAGATGGCGAAGCGGGTGCTGGGTGGTCGGAAATACGGGCTGTCGATGTGCTGCGACTACTACGGTATCTCCCTCGATCAGCACCATGACGCCTTGTGCGATACGAATGCTTGTCGAGAATTGTTTTGGAAACTTGCCCAGGAAACCGAGGTGCCCGCTCCGAGGCTTTACGTCTTCGGCGGGGGCAAAAGGTAGGAATAGCAAGGGCCGCCGCGCTCGATGACGCGGCGGCCCTTGCTTGGCGGGGATGTTATAAATCCAATCCCAGCAGGTTGATGGCGTTTTGGCGGCCGATTTGCTCGCGGTCGGCGTAGCTCAGGGGGGTGTTGTCGAACCAGAGGGCGGCTTCGTCGAGGCTCTCGTACGGGGTGTCGGACGAGAACATGACGTGCGACGCGTCGCATTCCATGAGGGTGTTCAGGAACGCTTGCGTGTTGAAGTGACCGCTCGTGGTGACGTACACGTTCTTCTCGAAGTACTCGGTGAGGGGCTTCTTGTGGGCGCCGCAGGGCTTCTGGTTGTTCAGGCGATGCTGCACGCGCGGCAGGCCGAAGGGCAGGCCTTCGCCGAGGTGGCCCATGATGAGCTTGGCCTCGGGCAGCTCGTCGAACAGGCCGCTGCACAGCAGGCGCAGCGCGTGGAGCGCGGTCTCGGCGCCGAAGCCCCAGGCCGAGCCGAGCAGGCCCTCGTACCCCTCGTAGCCGCGCTGCTGGTTCGGGGCGGGGTCGCGGGGGTGCAGGTAGAGCGGCACGTTGAGCTCGACAAGCTTCTGCCAGAAGGGGAAGTTCTGCTTCTCGTCGAGGTACTCGATGTTGTTCTTGTCGTTCTTCATCGTGTAGCCGTTGATGAGCGCGCCGACGAATCCCAGCTCCTTGACGCAGAACTCGAGCTCCTTGCAGGCGGCCTCGGGGTCTTGCAGGGCCACGGCGGCGAACGCGTTGAAGCGCGTCGGGTACTTCTGCACGTAGTTCTCGTAGATCCAGATGTTCATCTCATGCGCGCGCTTCACGGCCTCGTCGGTGTCGAGCACCTCCTGGATACCCGGCTGCGTGAGCGACATGATGAACATCTCCACGCCGTTGCGGTCCATCTCCTTGATGCGGATTTCGGGAGAATGCAGGCGCGCTTTCACGGCCTCGAAGTAGTCCTCCTTGTTGCGAGCCGTCTCGTTCTCGGGGTCGCCGGTTGCGTCCCAGGTGGGGGACTCGTAGTGCTCCTCGAGCGCGATTTTGCCGTGGGTGACTTCCTGGCCGTAGGGCGCCACGTAGTCCTCGATGAATTCGGTGCGAAGTTCGTGCTCCATGGTGGGTGTGCCTCCTTGTGAGTGGATCGATTGCGATGATCCGCATTCTAGCAACGGGATTTTCGGACCGGTATCTGCAAAATCACACAGATTGTACGAATTCGGACAGATGTAGTAAAATTGGTTGAGAATGCACGAGGAGGGGATCATGGACCGCACGAACGATATGCGGAAGGCTCGCAGCCGGCAGTATATGACGGACGCGCTGCTCGACCTGATGCGCGAGAAGGACTTCGAAAGCATCTCGGTCAACGAGATTGTGAAGCGGGCGCGCGTGTCGCGCAGCACCTTCTACTTCCAGTTCGAGGACAAGTACTGCTTCCTCAACCAGATCATCGACGACGTGCTGGGCGACCTGCGCCGCGCCGCGAACCCGTCCGAGCAGCTGGAGAAGGGCCTCGAGTGGGAGAGCCACGCGTACTACCAGCGGCACTTCGAGTACATCTACGATCACGCGCACTTCTTCCAGACGATGCTGGGCGAGCACGGCGCTCCGCTGTTCAACAAGAAGTTCGAAGAGAGCGCCTACGCCACGTACCAGGACATCTTCCGCAAGGTGCAGGCGGACAGCATGGGCGCGCCCCTCGACTACTTCATCCAGTACATCATCTCGGCTCATATCGGCATCACGGTGAAGTGGATCAACGGCGGCCTGCGCGAGCCTCCCGCCGCGATGGCCGAGCTGCTGACGAAGCTCACGTTCCACGGCCTGCTGCACGGCTTGAACATGGACGAACAGGTGCGCCTGCCGCAGTAACGCCCGCTCTCGCGGCGACCCGGCGCCTCCTTCCTACGCATATTACCCTAAGGAAATACGCGCTTTGCGTACTTACGAACGACCCTGCAAGTTGGGATGATGAGCACGTCGGGGGTTCGGTTCGATACAAGGGGATGCTGCATGAGCGACGGCAAAGATGGCAGTGATCGACGTTTATCGGCGTACCGTTGGGTGATCCTGCTTGTTGCCTGCGCGCTCATCTTCATGACGAACTACCTGCAATTCCAAGTGTCGTCGCTCGCGCCGCTCATCGTGGTGCGCTTCGGGCTCGACTCGGTGGAACTGTCCAGCCTGCTGCTGGCGCCGCTGCTGTCGGGCGTGTTCCTAAGCATCCCCGGCGGGGTGCTGTGCGACCGTTTCGGCCCGCGCGTGGTGGTGGCCGTTGCCACGGCGGTGTCGGTGGCGGCCGGGTTCGCGCGGGTGGGGGCGGGGGACTACTCGTCGCTGTTCTGCGCGATGCTGCTGCTGGGATGCTGCCCGGCCGTGTTGCAGGCATCGCTCATCAAGCTGTTCTGCATCTGGTTCAAAGGAGCCAGCAACCTGGCCATGGGCCTCTACTTCGCCAGCGCGTCGGTGGGCATCGCGTGCGCGCAGGCCACGTCGAACCTGTTTCCCACCATGGACGCGGCGTTCTTCGCGCCCTCGGTGCTGTTTCTGCTGTGCGGCGTGGCCTGGGCGCTGTTCGCGCGCGACGTGCCCGAAGGCGAGGCACCGCCCGAGGGCGAGCGCATCGTGCGCTACCTGAAAACCGCCGCCACCAGCAAAAACGTCTGGCTCATCGCGCTGGCCGTGGGGTTGGGCATGGCCACGTCCACCGCGTACATGGGGCTGTTCCCGCAAGCGCTGTACGAGGTGCACGGCCTTGATCCGGAAGCGGCCGGCGTGACGGCGGCCGTGCTGTCGTTGGGCTCGATAGCCGGCTCGGTGCTGGGTCCGCTTGCGTGCCGGCGGCTTGGCAGCGTCAAGGGCATGCTGGCGGCCATCGTGCTGTTGGGCGGCGTGGCGAAGCTGGTGAGCTGGATGCTGTTCGGCGGCGAGGGCGTTTGGGTGTTGCTGCTGGTGAACGGCGCGCTGGGCTCGGCGGCGGGGCCGGTGCTCGAGGCGCTTCCCGGAGCGTTTCCCGAGATCGGGCACAAGTACGCCGGCTCGGCCGGCGGCCTCGTGGGCAGCGTGAGCCTGGCCATCAGCTACGCGCTTCCGCTTGCCGTGTCGGGCGTGGCCGGCGCGGACTACTCGCTCAACCTCATCCTGGAATCGCTCTGTTTCGCCGTGGCCGTGGTGCCCATCGCCCTGTTGTCGAAGCCGCGCGAGACGCCCTGCACCCGCTAGCGAACGCGCATGTGCTTGCGCGCGAACATCGCCAGTTCGAGGCGGCTTTTCGCACCCGCTTTCTTGTAGAGATTCTCCAGATGCTTGCGCGTGGTGGCGGGGCTGATGCACAGATCTTCGCTGATTTCGCCGTTGCTTTTACCCTGCAATAGGCAGGACAGCACCTCGCCCTCGCGCGCCGTGATGCTGTGGTCCTGCAAAAACTTCTCGAAGTCGCGTTGGCTGCCGTCGGACAGGCGATGCTGCGTGAGGCGCTCGGTGATGTGCGGCTCGAGCACTTCCAGGATGAACACTTCCTTGTCGCTGAAGTCGACGAGCTTGCGGTTGAGGTTGAGGGACCCGAGCGGCCCCTTCGCGCAGGCGAAGGTGCAGGTGAGCACGTTGCGTCCACCGAGAAAGTCCGCGTAGTACGCAGACGATTGCTTCTCTTCCTTCGTTACGAAGTCGCTTTCGCGGATGACGCGCGACTCGTCGGTGGGAACGAGCTCGCGAATCTTGTCGTCCTTCCACGCCGTTTCGAGGTACTCATCGAGACGCCCCTCCTCGCAGTCGATGCCGATGGGCGATGCGAAGAAGTTGGGCGTGGTGGACACCTTCGACAGATCGGTGAGGAAGAACGCAGCCGATTCGTAGGGGATGAGGATGCGCAGCTGCTCGAGGATGGTACGGCGAAACGCGTAGTCCTCGTTGAGGCGGTTTGCCAGGCCGATGATCTTGATGAGCTGCAGCCATTCGCCGTCGGTGAGCAGGTTGAACGACGTCGCGGATTGTTCGTCTGACATGGCCCCTCTTTACCCCGTACCCCGAAGAATGTGTGGAAGGCGCGCGGCACGCACCCGCTGCCATGGGGGCATTATAGCCCGAAACCCCTCCCGACACCGCGGCAACCGCCCGTAACGCGTATTCTTTCTCGCGGGAAAAGCTGACGTTTCCGCTGGTAAATAGCGTGTTGCTACCATCGTCTACCCCTTTTTGCGTAGAAAGATACGAAGTTCAGTCGATGGTGGGCGCTGAAGCCAGTCCCTATACTTCCTGGTGATGCCGGCGTATCAACTATTGCATTCACATCGAATAAGGAGGGGAAATCATGGAATCGCGTACGTTGTCCTCGTATCGTTGGGTGGTACTGCTTGTTTCGTGCCTCATCATCTTCATCGCGGACTACATTCAATTCCAGCTTTCCGCATTGGCCACCGAAATCATGCCCGCGCTGGGTATCGACGTGGCTCAGTTCTCTGCTCTGCTGCTCGCGCCGCTGCTGGCGGGCGTGTTCGTGTCCATCCCGGGCGGCTCGCTTGCCGACAAGTTCGGCGCGAAGATCGTCGTGGGCGTGGCGACGGCAATCTCGGTAGTGCTCGCCTTCGGCCGTCTCGTGGCGGGCGACTTCACCGTCATGCTCATCATGATGCTGGGCACCGGCATCGCGCCGTCCGTGCTGCAAGCCGCCACCATCAAGCTGTTCGGCGCGTGGTTCGAGGACAAGATGGATTTCGCCATGGGCATCTACTTCGCGGCCGCTTGCTGCGGCATCGCGGCCGGCCTGGCGACGTCCGCCTTCTTCCCGAGCGTGCAGGATGCCTACCTGTGGTCGTCCATCGCGTTCGCTGCGATCCTCGTGCTGTGGTTCGTGCTGGCGAAGAATCAGCCGAAGGGCGCTGAGGTTCCGCCGTCTGAGCCGGTCATGCAGTACTTCGGCGTGGCTATCAAGAACAAGTTCGTGTGGCTCATCGCCATCGCGACGGGCTTGGGCATGGCCACCGCCACGAACTACTCCGGCATTCTGCCGCAGGCTATGGTTGAAATGCGCGGCGTGGACATCATGGCTGCCAACAACATGGCGGCGTTCCTCACCATCGTGTCCATCTTCGGCTCCATCATCGGCCCGGTGTGGTGCCAGCGCTCCGGCAAGCCGCGCCTCGTGCTGGTCATCATCTGCCTGCTTGGCGGCGTCGTGATGATTGCCAACTGGTTCTCGCCGATCGGCATCATCCTGTGGGTGCTCCTGTTCCTCAACGGCATCTTCTCCGCCGCGTCGGGCCCCATCCTGCAAGCGCTGCCGTTCCAGCTTCCTGAAATCGGCCTCAAGTACGCGGCCTCCGCGGGTGGCGTCATCGGCTCCGTGAGCCTGATCATCTCCTACGTGCTGCCCATCGGCATCGGCATGATCGCCGGCACCGACTACACGCTGAACTTCATCCTGGAGGGCATCTTCTTCGCCGTCGCGTTCATTCCCGTGCTGCTGCTTCCGCGCTCGCTCGACCGCAAGCGCAAGGCCGGCGCGCCCGAAGAGCTTGAAGGGAGCGAAGCGTAATGGTTGCCGATCGCATTCTGTTGTCCGAGGCGGTGTTCACGGGCAACACGCTGGAACCGTTCGCGGGAGGCGTGGCCATTGCGGGAAACCGCGTGCTGGCCGCGGGCTCGAAGGACGAGGTTATGGCGCTGGCCGGCCCCGATACCCTCGTGGAGGACTACGGCGCGCGCTTGATTGCCCCCGGATTCAACGACTCGCACCTGCACTTCGCCTCGGCGGCGGCGCTGAACGACCCCGACTTTTGCGTGAACCTGATGGGGTGCACGAGCGAGCGGGAGTGCGCCGAGCGCGTGCGCGCCTTCTGTGAGGCGCACCCGCACAACGAGTGGGTGTACGGCGTGGGCTGGGATACGGCCATGTGGGAGCAGCACGAAACCCCCAGCCGCGAATCGCTCGATTGCTTCGCGCCCGAGCAGCCCATTTGCCTGAGCAGCTTCGATCATCATGCCGCGTGGGTGAACGGCGCGGCGCTGGCGAAAGCGGGCATCACGGCCGAAACGCCGCAGCCCGAAGGTGGCGAAATCGTGCGCGACGCTTCGGGGCGTCCCACGGGCCTGCTGCTGGGGCAGCCGGCATCGACGCAGGTGTCCGACCTCGCGCTGCTGGTGAAGGGCCTGAAGGGCTCCATCCTGCGCCTGCTCGACGTGTTCCGCGGGCTGGGCATCACGGCCGTGGGCGACATGTTCCCGCGCGATTTGTCGAACGACGACATCTACGACACGTATCGGCAGATCGAGGACGAAGGCGACCTGAGCTGCCGCATCACGTTCTTCCCGTCGCTGCTGGAAATCCCCGAAGCGCTGGAGATGAAGACGTCGTTCGCGAGCGATCGTTTGCGCGTGGGAGGCGTGAAGCAGGTGCTCGACGGCGTGGTTGAGGCTCAGACGGCGTTCATGCTGGAGCCGTACGAGGGCACCGATCATCGTGGCGAGACGAACCTGCCGCCTGCGCAGTTCAAGGAGCTTGTGCGCGCGGCCGACGCGGCGGGGCTTGCCGTGCGCGTGCACTGCATCGGCGATGCGGCGGCGCGTCTGGCGCTCGACGCGCACGAGGAGGCGCAGCGGGCGAACGGCCGCAAGGAGCTGCATCACTGCCTCGAGCACATCGAGACCATCGTCGACGAGGACATCGAGCGCATGGCCGCCCTCGGCGTGGGCGCGAGCGTGCAGCCGCTCCATGCGACGTTCGGTTCGTCCACGGGCTTCTACGACGTGTGCATCGGGGCCGACCGCGCGTCGCGCTGCTGGCGCTTCCGCACCGTGCGTGACGCGGGCGTCCCCCTGGGATTGTCCACCGACTTCCCGGCGGCCCCCATGGTGGAGCCGTTGCAGGTGCTGTACGCCGCGGTGGCGCGCTGCATGCCCGACGGCGAGCCGGCCGAGGGCTTCCATCGCGAGTACGCGCTGGCCTTGGGCGAAGCGCTGCAGTGCATGACGCAGGGCTCGGCCTGGGTTGAAAGCTTCGACCACGAGCTGGGCACGCTCGAGCCCGGCAAGCTGGCCGACCTTGTGGTGATCGACCGCAACCTGTTCGCGCTCGACAGCCTGCACGACATCGTGGAGGCTTCGGTGGTGCTCACCGTCGTCGGAGGCGAAACCGTGTTCGAGCGATAGCGTTCCCAAAAATGATCCGGGGGCGGGGAGGGACGCGATAGGCGACCCTTCCCGCCTCGTCTCGTTCAACCCTTGTTGGTCATGCTGTGCTATGCTCTTCTGCCCAGAATTGGTCACATAAAGCGCCCGAAGTGGGCGCGACCTCCCTGCACAAAAAGCCCCCAGCGCGGGCTGGGGGCTTGATCGTCGCGGGCCGGAGGGAGGGGAGGCCGGGGCGACGCGGGTTGGTTGGCGGGCGGGGTTAGGCGGTTTGCTCCTTGGCGGCGTTCTGACCGGCGATGCGGCCGTTCACCAGGCAGTCGGCCGTGGCGCACGAGCCCAGGCGGCACGCGCCGTGGATGCCGCCGACCGCTTCGCCCGCGGCGTACAGGCCGGGGATCACCTGCAGGTCCATGTCGAGCACCTTGCAGTCCACGTCGGTCTTGACGCCGCCCATGCAGTGGTGCACCTTCGGCCACAGGCGCACGCCGTAGAAGGGGGCCTCGTCGATGGTCTGAGCGTCATCGGGGATGGGCTTCTTGAAGTCTTCGTCCACCTTGTTCGTGACGAAGGTGTTGTAGCGCGCGATCTCTTCCTTCACCGCATCCACCGGCATGCCGTAGTGCTCGGCCGCCTCTTCGATGGACGCGAATTCCAGCGTGATGCCGGCCTTCAGGGCACCTTCGAGGCCGCTGCCGCCGTCGTACAGGGCCTTCTTGCAGGTGATTTGCACGCAGGGCTGGCCCGTTTCCAGGATGGCGTCGGCGTAGCGCTTGCGGTCGGTGAGCTCGTTCACGATGCGCTTGCCCGTGGCGACGTCAAGCGTGGGCGCGTAGCTGGCCTGGCCGTCGGTGTAGAACGCGGCCACGCCGTAGCCCGGCTCGTCGGGGCTCATGAAGGGCAGCAGCTGAATCCAGTCGTTGTGCACGGTCATCGCGCCGGCGGCCACCGAAGCGCGCAGGCCCTCGGCCGTGGCGCCCTCCTGGTTCGTGCAGTCGACGGACTCGTCGAGACGCGGGTCCTGCGCCTGGCGGAAGGCCAGGTCGCGCCCGAAGCCGCCGTTCGTCAGCACCACGGCCTTCTTGGCGCGGATGGCCACGGGCGTGCCGCTATCCACGTCGTTGCCGCTGGGTTTGTCGTGCACGATGGCGCCAATCACGCGACCGTTTTCATCCTTCACCAGGTCGGTGAGCATGCGCTTCGTCTCAACCTCGACGCCCATCTCCTTGAGCTTCTCGGCGAAGGGGCCCGTGACGTTCGCGCCGCCGCCGGCACCCTGCGCGATGGAGCGCATGACGGTGTGGCCGCCGTACGGGTACAGAAAATGCTCGCCGTCGTCGTTCACGTCCCAGGTCGCGCCCATTTCCATGGTCCACTCCCACGTTTCGTTCGACTTCTCGGCAATGACGCGGCACTTGTCCTTGTCGTTGAGGTACAGGCCGGCCACGAGCATGTCGTCCACGTACTGGTCGACGGAGTCCTGCACGCCTTCGCGCTCCTGCACGCTCGAGTTACACACGGCGAAGTCGCCCGCGGCAAGCGCCGAGTTGCCGCCCACGCGCCCGGTCTTCTCGATCACCTTGACGTCGGCGCCGGCGCTCTTCGCCTCAAGCGCTGCGGCAAGCCCAGTGTAGCCGCTGCCCACGATAAGGACGTCGCACTCTTCGTCCCACTTCGTGTCCGCGCCGTTCGCGGCAGCCGCGGTCTCCTGCTTGCCCTGCGGCGCGCAGCCCGCAAGCCCCAGCGTTGCCATGACGCCGGCCGCTGCCGCGCCGGTGATGAACGAGCGACGCGAAACGCCCGAAACGCCCGAAACGCCCGAAACGCCCGTGGAACCAGTCGATGCCGAAATCTCCCTCATGTGATGCATCCTCCTCGATCGATGATCCGAGCACGTTCCTCCAACGTGCTGCTCTGGAGTTCACCATAGGCGCGGGCGGGGGCGCGCACACCCCACCTGGAGCGGGAAATGTCGAAACCCCCCTTGAGGTGGGGTGCTCGACCTGGGGAAACGCTTAATCTTGCGTGCGGTCGATGATCTCCTGCTTGCTGTGCACGTCAAGCTTCGCGTAGATGGTTTTCTGATAGCTCTTCACCGTGTTCTTCGACAGGAACAGCGTCTCGCAGATGAATGCGAGGTCGCGGCCCTGCGCCAGCAGATAGAGGATGTCCTTCTCGCGATTCGTCAGCCCGTGCTCGTCGGCCAACACGTCGCAGCGCGCGCGGCGCACGTCCTGCTGCTCGTGGGCCATGCGGTCCAGCAACTCGTCGGCCACGCGCGCCTGCGCCACGGCCTTCTTGCGTTCGTGCGAGTTCACCATCCAGATAACCATGAGCACGAGGTACAGCAGGAAGAACGTCACGGCGGTCATGCGCACGAAGTCGGCCGTGCTGCCGATGCCCAGAAACAGCGCGATGTTCTGGCCGATGAACAGCCCCAGGCGCGGCAGCGCGTACGCCAGCGAAATGCCCACGAGCAGCCGCTTTCCGTCGTGGGCGTACGTGACCACCACGAGGAAGAACAACGATAGCATGACGAGCTTCCACCCGGCCGCGGCCAGAATGTTGAGCGAGACGGCGTAGTCGCCCGAAAGGAAGGGCAGAAACAGGATGCCCGTGGCCAGAATGCCGAACACCACGTTGAACAGCAGCGACGGCGAAGGGTTCGACCGCGTGCCGAAGTACAGCAGGAACACGATGGCGGCGGCGATGCCGCCAAACTGCGAGATGAGCAGCGAAACCTCGGGCGAGAAGCTGCCTCCCATGGCGGCGGTGTCCACGATGCCGTACACGATGGACAGCGCGAACGTGCAGATGCCCGACACGAGGAACACGTCGAGGAAGTCCCGCCGCGAGAGCGCCTTGCCGGCGGGCGCCGAGGCCGGGGAAGCGGCCGTGCCGCCCGCCGCCGGGGCCGTCGTAGCTCCCGCTCCCGCCCCCTCCCGTCGACGCGCGGCATACGCGAAGCAGCAGGCCGACCCCGCAAGGCATGCGGCGTACAGCGCGAAGCCCACCGGCGACGGAAGCAGGTCGGCCACCATGGCGATGGCCATGCCGCCCAACGACATCATCCCGCAGGCTGCGGCAATCGCGCGCGACGAGTACGGTGCGAACAGCTCGAAGTAAAACGGCATGACGAAGCCCATGCCCACCCCGGCGGCGATGGCTGCTCCCGACACGAGGCCGGGTGCGGCCCCGGTGAGGGCGGCAGCGATCATGCCGCCGATGGCCGCCGCGAACGCGACGTATCCCACGACGAGCAGCGGCAGGCGCTTCACCGGCAGCTTCGCCCCCACGATGAACGAGAACAGCACCGATGCGAGGAAGATGGACGGGTTCAGCGCGTTGTCGAACATCGTCACGGAAAAGTCCGGCTGTCCCACCAGCCAGCTCGAGTAGAAAAACGACACGCACACCGCGTAGAGCAGGGCGAACCCAAGGACGGCAACGAGGAACGGCCGGCGAGCCGCGCCCGAGGTCACATCGATCAGCTGTCTCCCTGGTGTCATATCCCCTCCGTCGTGTCGCCGCGCCCCGGCGGCGTTCGCGTCGTGCGATCGCACCATTATAGGCGATCGCAGCGAACGCGCGGCGGCGTTGCCAATCGCGTAACGTCGGAAACCCGTTACGCAGATGACCTCCTCTTCGCCATCCTGACGTTCTATGATAAGAGGACGCATTCTTCGGTTGTACGTAACGGAGGCTCCTATGACATCGTTTCTCAAGGCTGTTCGTTCCAATATCATCGCGCAGGCCATCCTGTCCATTGCGCTGGGCGTGCTGCTGGCGTTTTGGCCCGACATCACGGTGATCACCATCGTCTATCTGCTGGCGCTCTACCTGGCGGTGACGGGCGTCGTGTCGCTGATTGCCTACTTCCGCACGAAGGGCGACCGCTCGGGTTCGTTCGGCGCGCTGGCAAGCGGCGTGCTGTTGCTTGCTCTCGCGCTTGTGGTGTTCGTGTTTCCGGAAGCGGTTGCCGGTTTCTTCTCGCTCATCCTGGGCCTGCTGCTGGTCATCGGCGGTGTGGTGAACGCCGTGCGCGCGATGGAGCTGCGGCGCTATCAGGGCGGCATGTGGGTGGCGGCGCTCATCGCCGGCATCATCATCGCGCTGGGCGGCGTCGTCATCATCGTCAACCCCTTCGACACCACCGTGATGTTCGTGCTGGTGCTGGGCGTGCTGCTCATCGTGAAGGGCATCGCCGACCTGCTGATCAGCCTCTGGCTATCAAGCGCCATGAAAGAGATGCAGTAGCATGTTTTGAATCAGGAAGCCTCGCTTTTCGTCGTTGACGCGGTGAACTAGCAGCTCGGGTCCCATCCTCGCAATTCTTGCGCTACAATCGTAACGTTTTGCTTACGAGCAATTTTGTGCAAGAACCTGCGGGAGAGGTATGCTAATGGGTAACGGGACCGATCGGGCAAGCGCCCCCTCGGAGGGAGTCGTCAACCGCGAGCGGTTCGGCTCGCGACTGGGCTTCATCTTGATTTCTGCGGGCTGTGCCATCGGGCTGGGCAACGTGTGGCGCTTCCCCTACATCACGGGCGAGTACGGCGGCGCGGCCTTCGTGCTCATGTACCTCGTGTTCCTCGTCATTTTGGGCTTGCCGGTCATGGTGATGGAATTCGCCGTGGGCCGCGCGAGCCAGAAGAGTTCGGCGGTGGCGTTCGACACGCTGCAGCCCTCGCGGAAGTGGCATTGGTTTTCGTGGTGGGGCTACATCGGGTGCATGGTGCTCATGATGTTCTACACCACGGTGGGCGGCTGGATGCTGTCGTTCGTGGTGAAGATGGGCACGGGCGCGTTCAACGGCCTGGACAGCGCGGGCGTCGGCGCCGTGTTCAACGACATGCTGGCGAACCCCACCGAGCTCGTGGGGTGGATGCTCGTGGTCATCGTGCTGGGCTTTCTCGTGTGCAGCCTGGGGTTGCAGAAGGGCGTCGAGCGCATCACGAAGGTGATGATGATCTGCCTGCTGGCCATCATGGCGCTGCTCGTGGTGCGCGCGGTCACGCTGCCGGGCGGCCTCGAGGGCCTCAAGTTCTACCTCATTCCCGACTTCGGCAAGCTGTTCGCGGGCGCGACGTCGGCCGAGCAGTGGGCCACATTCGGCGATGCCGTGTACGCGGCCATGGGCCAGGCGTTCTTCACGCTGTCGCTGGGCATCTCGGCCATGGAAATTTTCGGCAGCTACATCGGCAAGGAGCGCTCGCTCACGGGCGAGGCGCTGCGCATCTGCGGCCTCGACACGGCGGTTGCCCTCGTGGCCGGCCTCATCATCTTCCCGGCGTGCTTCGCGTTCTCCGTGCAGCCCGACAGCGGCCCGGGCCTCGTGTTCGTCACGCTGCCCAGCGTGTTCAACCAGATGCCGCTCGGTCAGCTGTGGGGCGCGCTGTTCTTCGTGTTCATGAGCTTCGCCGCGCTGTCCACCATCATTGCGGTGTTCGAGAACCTCATCAGCTGGTCCATGGACAAGTGGGGCTGGTCGCGCAAGACGGCCGTCGCCCGCACCGCCCTCATCGTGACGGTGCTCAGCCTGCCGTGCGCGCTCGGGTTCAACGTGCTGGCGGGCGTGCAGATTCCGGCCATCGGCGACATCCAGTCCATCGAGGACTTCATCGTGTCGAACAACCTGCTGCCGCTGGGCAGCCTGCTGTACGTGCTGTTCTGCGTGACGAAGGGCGGCTGGGGCTGGGACAACTTCCTGGCCGAGGCCGATACGGGCAAGGGCTTGCGGTTCCCGGCGTGGTCGCGCCTATGGCTCAAGTTCGGCATTCCGGTGCTCATCATCGTGATCTTCGTGATGGGCTACGTGCCGAAGTTCGCCACCTGGTTGGGCATGGCGTAGCGAAGGGGGGCGCCGGTAGTCGTAGCCCGCGACTACCGGCTGCCTGCGGCTTCGGCGGCCAGGCTCTCCAGGAGCGCTTGCATCTTGGGAATGGCCGGCAGGTTGCCGAGGTCGTACCGAGCCGCAAGCGCGCTCATGCGGGGAAACGCGAGCCACGTGCGTCCGGCTGCGTCTTCCCATACGGACAGACGCAGGGGCAGCTCGATCGAGAAGCGCTGGTTCGCCTGCATGAGGGCGGTGCCCACCTGGGGCGCGCCGAACACGACCACCGTGGTCGGTCGCAGGTCGAGCCCCGCCTCTTCGGCGTTCTGGGCGTGGTCGAACGTGGCGAACACGGGAATGGAACGCGCTTCCAACGCGCTCTTGAGGCGGCGGACCGTCTCGTCTACGGGCAGATGCCCTTCGACGAGGCACAGGTTGTCGGTGGCATCGGCGATGTCGGTGGCATGCGGTTCGCTCATGGAGGCTCCTCTCGACGTCTGCCGCGTCGTGAGCGCGGCGCTCCGCTTCACCATACCGCGTTTCGGGTGCGGGGAGCGCGCATTGTTGGTCATCGGTTGCGCGAGAGAAAGCGAAGGCGCAGCGGTATACTAACCGCACCATGCGTTGGCGAGCGCGCCATCAACTAGAGGAGGCATTATGCAGGTTATCGAAGATCAGGTCATCAAGTTTTCCAAGGACAACGCGCCGTGCTATACCGCGCAGCCAGGCGAGGTGCTGCTGTTCAAGACGCAGGACTGTTTCGCCGGGCGCATCCCCTCCGAAGACGTGACCATGAAGGACCTCAACTTCTCGTACGGGTTCACGAACCCGGCGGCCGGCCCCGTGTACGTGGAAGGCGCCGAGCCGGGCGACGTGCTGGTGGTGGACATCTACGACATCGTCGTGGCCGATCAGGGCGTCATCGCCACCGACGACCACTGCGGACCGCTGTTCGAGACCACGGACTATCGCAGCAAGATCATCCCCATCGAGGGCGGCATGGCCGACTTCAACGGCGTGAAGTTCCCCATCGACCCCATGATCGGCGTCATCGGCACCGCGCCCGACGGCGAGGACGTCATCGACGGTTTCGTGGGCGCGCATGGCGGCAACCTGGACAACAAGCTGGTCACGAAGGGGACGCGCATGTACTTCCCCGTGCGCGTGCCGGGCGCGCTGCTGCAGATGGGAGACGTGCACGCCACGATGGGCGACGCCGAGCTGTGCGGCACGGGCATCGAGATCGCCGCCGAGATCACGGTGAAGGTGTCGCTGCTGAAGAACTTCGAGCTGAACTGGCCCGTGCTGGAAACGTTCGGCCCGCAGGGCAAGTGGTACGTGAACGCGAGCGCGCAGGAGTTCGACGAAGCCCTGATGAACGCGTCGAAAGAGCTGCAGCGCCTGCTCATGCGCATCACGGGCTGGGACGCGGTGGAAACGTACATGTACATGTCGGTGCAAAGCGACGTGGAACTGAGCCAAGCATGCAAGCCGTGCGAGGTGCAGCTGAGCCTGCGTTTCGGCACGCCGAAGCTGCCGCAGTTCCCGCCGCTGGTGGGTTAGGCGCGCGCACGAAACGACGCGCACCTATAGTGGTTGGGAGATGCGGGTGCTACTCTACTGTGGTAAAGTGGCACCCGACGAAGCGCAACGGGGGTTGCGTGAAACGAGACGAGTATAAGGGGGCGGTGCGATGGCACAGAACGAGGCTCCGGCGAAGGCGTCCGGAGAGAACATCGAGCAGTTCGGCTATAAGCAGGAGCTGCGAAGGGGCATGGGACTGTGGGACGTGGTGCTGTAC
Source organism: Eggerthella sinensis (assembly GCF_003339815.1). Lineage (GTDB taxonomy): Bacteria > Actinomycetota > Coriobacteriia > Coriobacteriales > Eggerthellaceae > Eggerthella > Eggerthella sinensis. Next base: position 11,834 of record NZ_PPTT01000024.1, on the reverse strand, counting down.
GGCGTCCTGTTCATGGTGATCATCGCCCCGCAATCCATTTTCGGCACGATCCAGCAGAACAGCCACGGCATGACGCCGCTCGTGTACATCATCGGCTTCGTGGCCATCCTGTTCACGGCCATGAGCTACATGCGCATGAGCAAGAAGTTCCCCATCGCGGGCTCCGTGTACTCCTACGTGCAGCGCGGCATGAACCCGCACGTGGGCTTCATCGCCGGCTGGCTGATCCTGCTCGACTACATCCTGGTGCCGTCCCTGCTCATCGTCATGGTGATGAACTGGGGCATCGCGCTCATCCCGGGCAGCCCGGCGTGGCTGTGGGCCGTCGCGTTCATCGCGTTCAACACGTTCGTCAACATCCGCGGCATCCAGATGAGCCGCGGCGTGGACTGGGTTATCTTCGTCGTCGAGATCGTGGCTGTGGTGGCATTCATCGCGCTGGGTACGAACTTCGTGCTGGGCGGCGGCGGTGCAGGTGGCTTCGTACTCGACCCGATTTACCAGCCCGGCCAGGTGGACGCGCACTTCGTGGCGGCGGGCATCTCCATCGCCGCGCTGTCGTTCCTCGGCTTCGACGGCATGTCGACGCTGGCTGAGGAAACGCACGAGCCGGAGAAGAACATTGGCCGCGGCATCATCATCGCGCTGTCCATCATCATCGTCGTGTTCGTGGCGCAGACCTACATCGCCGCCATCGTGCAGCCCGACTGGGCGGCCACCGACCCCGACATGGGCTTCTTCGATTCCGTGTACCTGGTGGGCGGTCCGGTGTTCTACAAGATCATGCTGCTGGTGAACATCATCGCCGTGGGTATCGCGAACATCATCAACGCGCAGATGGCCTCGTCGCGCCTGCTGTACTCCATGGGTCGCGACGGCGTGATCCCGCGCGTGTTCGGCAAGGTGCATCCCAAGTTCAAGACGCCGTGGGTTGCATCCGTCTTCCTGGGCGTGGTCACGCTGTGCCTGGCGCTGCCGCTGCAGGACTACATGGGCACGCTGGCCGGCTTCGTGAACTTCGGCGCGCTTGCGTCGTTCATCCTGCTGAACTTCGCGGTGTTCTGGTTCTTCTTCGTGAAGCAGAAGCAGCGCACGTCGGTGAAAGACGTGCTCATGTACCTGATCTGCCCCTGGATCGGCATTTTCATCCTGGGATACGTGTTCACCGGGTTCGAGGCCGCCACGTACGGCGTGGGCATCGCCTGGCTGATCATCGGCCTGATCATAGGCGCCGTGAAGTCGAAGGGCTTCAAGGAAGTCCCCGAAGCGTTCAAGCATTTGGACGTGTAACGGGCAGTAGGTTTTTGAGTGATGGCGGGTCCGAACGTGCGCGATGGCGATGCGTTCGGGCCCGTTTTTGGTTTCGTGCGGCGAAGGGAGCGTGTCGTGTCCGAGCAAGGGAATGCGGTTCTGGCTGTGGGGGCCATCATGGTCGATATGGTGTGCCAGGTTGGGCGCTTGCCGTTGTCGGGCGAGGGCGTGGTGGTGGACGAGTCGCATGCCGTGGTTGGCGGGTGCGCGTTCAACGCCGCGAACGTGATGAGGCAGCTCGGCGCGCCGCATGAGCTGTTCGCGCCGGTGGGCGTGGGCATCTTCGCCGGTTTCGTCGAGCGCGAGCTCGATGCGCGCGGGCTGCAGGCGCCGCACTTCGGCACGTGCGACAGCGGCGGCTGCGTGTGCTTCGTCGAGCCGAACGGCGAGCGCACCATGGTCACGTTGCCCGGCGTCGAGCGGCACTTCGAGGAGGCCTGGTTCGAGCGCGTGGATGCGTCGCGGTTCGCCTGCGGTTTCGCAAGCGGCTACGAGGTGGAGGGCGCGGGCGGCGACGCCATCATCGGCTTCTTCGAGGCGCACCCCGACATCCTGCTGTACTACGCGCCCGGGCCGCGCATCGAGGGCGTGGGGGTCGAAAAGACGGCGCGCATCAACGCGCTGCATCCCGTGTGGCACCTCAACGACTTGGAAGCGCGCTCGTATACGGGGCGATCGTCGCTCGAGGAGGCGGGGTTCGCCCTGGTCGAGGCATGCGGCAACGCGGTGATCGTCACAGAGGGCGCCGTGGGCGCGCACGTGTTCGAACGCGAGCGCCATGTGGTGGTGCCCACCGAGCCGGTGCAGGTCGTGGACACCATCGGTGCCGGCGACGCGCACTTGGGCGCGCTTGCAGCTGCGCGCACTGCGGGCCGCGCGTGGGAAGCGGCGCTCGCGCTTGCGAACCGCGTGGCAGGCGGCGTGTGCCAAGTTGCCGGCGGGACCCTCACCGATGAGGAATTCGCGTGTCTGCGCGTGTCGCTCTAACGTGCCTCTCAACAGGCGCTACCGGCGGCCGCGACGGCGTAGGGCCTAATACAGCACGGGGTTTTCCTCGTTGCAGTAGGCCAGCAGCTTCTCGTAATCCTTCACCAGCAGGTGGTTCTTCGTGCGCTCGACGACACCCTGCGTCTCGAGCGCCGTCATGAGCTTGCTGCACGTGGTGATGTGCACCAACAGGATGTCCGACAGTGCCTGCAAGGTGAGGTTGCACTCGATGTCGTACACGCCGCGCTCGTCGGGCTCGCGCACTTCGCACAGCTTCGTCAGCCACGTGAGGATGCGCTTGCTCGACGAGTGGATGCCGCTGGTGCCAATGCGGTGGCCGATCTGGGCGAAGCTCATGTGCACCACATACAAAAGTTCATCGAACAGCTCGAAATCGTCCCTCACGATGTCGAACAGCTGGTGCTGCGTGAAGGCGAACACCACGGTGTCCTTTGTGGCGATGAACTTCATCCGGTTCTGCCCGATGGAGGCGAACCGGCGGTATTCCGACTGGAACGCATTGCCCTCGTTGCGGTAGTAGAGCACGATCTGCATGCCGTCTTCGTTTTCGAAGCAGCATTTCATCTGACCCTTTTCGATGTAGTAGAAGTAGCGGTCGTCCTTGTCGGCGCAGGCGAGGTCGATGTATTCGCCTTTGAACAGCTTGCGCTTGCGCGCCTGGTCGATGTAGTCGCCGAACTTCAGCTTCTTGAACGGAAGCGTGGGTATGAGAATGGCATCGTAGTCCTGCGTGGTCGTCACGAACCCCTCCTGTCGTCGCGTTCCACGGACGTGGCCTATTGTATCCCAACCCGTCTCGGACGCTTGCCGGATGTTTCCTGCGCAAGGTTTTTCGCTATCGCGGGAAAGCGCGCAGGTTTCGCACGATAAGTACAACTTGTGTCGGCGCTGCTAGTTGCGCTCCCCGCGATTCCGTAGAGTGAATGGTGAGCTGGGAGCGGGAAGGCGTCCCGAGGAAATCGCAAAGTTCCCCCAGATCGTTCGCGGTTTCCATCCCTCCCTCACGAGACGCCTTCCCCTTCCGCTCACAGGGGTATCACATGGACGAGAGGAGGAGTTTGAGTATGGCAACCATGGGGATGGCAATCGATCTTCGGCGCTGCGCGGGGTGTTACGCGTGCGTCGTCGCCTGCCAAATGCACAACAACACCAAGCCGGGCGTTGCGTGGGGCCACGTGGACGCGAAGGAATGGGGCGAGGACCCCGACAACCGGCGGTGCTACCTGCCGCACGCGTGCATGCACTGCGAGGACGCGCCCTGCGTGAAGGTGTGCCCGACGGGCGCGTCGTACGTGCGCGAGGATGACATCGTGATGGTGGATTACGACCAGTGCATCAACTGCGGATCGTGCCTGCACGCCTGTCCGTTCGGCGCACGCGTGCAAAACGACGTGGAAGGCAACTTCTTCGACACCGCCGAGCAGGCGCCGTACGAAGCCGAAGGAATCCAGCGCACGCAGGTGGTGGAGAAGTGCATCTTCTGCGCGGGTCGCGTGGATGCGGGGTTGCAGCCCGCCTGCGTGCAGAACTGCCCGGGCAACGCCCGCGTGTTCGGCGATTTGGACGATCCCGAAAGCCCCATCAGCGCGTTTCTTGCGAAGGACGGCGTGGTGCGGGTGGGCAACACCCACTTCTGCTACCGTCCCGTGGACGGCATGCCGAAGGATCTGCTTCCGCATGCCGAAGTGCAGGCCGTGGCGAATAAGGGCGTGGACTCCAAGCCGGCCGAGGCGGGCATCCCGCTCCCGGCCGCTATCGGAGCGGTGGCGGTTGCTGCGGCGGCGGGTGCGGGCATCGGCATCGGCGTGAAGAACGCGAAGGGCGCGAAGAACGCGGCCCCGACGGCGGACAATCATCAGACGGCGAAAGGCGGCGACGACCATGAATAGCGCGATTGAAAACGCGACCTGCGCGAACGTTTCCCGGCGAAGCTTCCTCAAAGGAGCGGCCGCGGCGGCCGTGGGCATCGCAGCGGTGGACGGCGGCTTCGAGTTCGTGTATCCCGAGAACGCCTTCGCCGACGAGAACGCTCCCGAAGTGACCAAGCACACGTACTGCGACATGTGCAACCACACGCCGAAGTGCGGTATCACCGCCACGGTGAAGGAAGACAAGATCGTGCGCGTCGTGTCGCGCGCGAACTACCCCAACGACCCGCTGTGCGCGAAGGGCCTGTCGAGCTTGCAGGAGCTCTACGATCCGCACCGGCTGCTGCATCCCATGAAGCGCACGAAGCCGAAGGGCCAGGGCGATGCCGGCTGGGAGCAGATCACCTGGGACGAGGCCTACGACACCATCGTCGCGGCGCTCAACAAGGTTAAAGACGAGATGGGCCCCGAGGGCGTGTTCTTCTACTGCGGCGACCCGAAGGAGCCGCGTGGCGCGGTAAACCGCCTGGCCAACCTGTTCGGCTCGCCCACCTACGGCAACGAGAGCTCCACCTGCGCCTACGCGGCGCTCATTGGCACGGGGCTCGTGTTCGGCGCGCAGACGATGGGCGCCAATCCCACTGACAACTCCAAGTCGTGCCTCATTTGGTCGCTCAATCCGGCGTGGTCGCTGCCCAACCGATTCGGCAAGCTGATGAACGCGAAGGAGAAGGGCTGCAAGTTCATCATCGTCGACCCGCGCGTCACCCCGACCGTGACCGGTCTGGCCGACATCCATTTGCAGCTGCGCCCTGGCACCGACGGCGCCCTGGCGCTGGGCATCGCGCACGTCATGCTGCGCGACGGCTACTTCGACGAGGAGTTCTGCCAGAACTGGACGCACGGTTTCGACGAGTTCAAGGAATACGTGCAGGAATTCACGCCCGAGAAGGTGGCCGAGATCACGTGGGTTCCGGCCGAGAAGATCGAGGCCGCGGCGAAGCTGTGGGGCGAGGAGACGCCCGGCACGTTTATCACGAGCGCCAGCCCCCAGGTGCACCACACCAACGCCGGCAACAACATGCGCGCCATCTCGTCGCTTGTGGCGCTGGCGGGCAACGTGGACGTGGCCGGCGGCTTGCAGATTGATCCAGGACTTCCGTTCGACCTGTTCGCTGCCACGCCCGCCTTCAACCGCGAGGACATCTACGATGCCCAGCTCGCCACCAAGCGCTACGACCTTGAGGACTTCCCCGTTTGGACGAAGTTCGTGAAGCAGATGCAGACGAACCGCTTCCCCGAATACGTGGACGAGGGAAAGATCAAGGCCATGGTCATGTTCGGCGGCAACGCGATGATGTGGCCGCAGAGCCACCTGTACCAAGAGGCCATCGGCAAGCTGGACTTCGCCTGCGCCGCCGATTACTACATCCGCCCGTGGACGCACGATTACGTGGACATCATCCTGCCTGCGGCGATGTGCTACGAACGCATGGCGCCCTTTGCCGTGTTCGGCCGCAAGATATACCTGCGCGAACCGGTGATCGAGCCGCGCGGCGAGGCGCGCGAGGACTGGCAGGTGGCCATGGAGCTGGGGTCGCGCCTGGGTTATGCCGAGGAGTGCTTCAATGGCAGCGTGGAGGAAGCATTGGCCGAGGTGCTGCGCACCACCGAGCTGGGCGTGACCATGCAGGATCTGCGCGACAACCCCGACGGCTACGCCGTGCCGGGCGGGGCGCCCTACGAGCCCAAGAAGTACGAGACGGGCAAGATTCGCAAGGATGGTCAGCCGGGCTTCAACACGCCCAGCGGCAAGATAGAGCTGGTGTCCGAGGTGATGAAGGAGTGTGGTTTCGAGGGGCTGCCCCTGTACAACGAACCGGTGTACAGCCCTATCAGCACGCCCGATTTGGCGAAGGACTACCCACTCATCCTGAACACGGGCTCGCGCGTGCCCATGTACTCGCATTCGAAGCTGCGCGACTGCCCCTGGCTCAACCAGTTCATGCCCGAGCCCATCGTGCGGCTGCATCCGAAGACGGCGGCCGAGCGCGGCTTGGAAGATGGCGAGCAGGTGCGCGTGTTCAACCAGCTGGGCGAGATCGAGGTTAAGCTGGAGGTGACGAACCTCGTGCTTCCCGGCGTGGTGGACATCTTCCACGGCTGGGAGAAGGCGAACGTCAATAAGCTCACGGCGCGCGAGTTCGATCACGTGACGGGCTACCCGCCGTTCAAATCGGGTCTGTGCCAGGTTGAGCGCGCATAGGAAGGGGACGCGATGAAACCGAGGAAATGGCCCATCGTCGTCGGCACGGTAGCGCTGGTGCTGGTGGTGGCCGGTATGGGATTTTGGGTGTGGCATGAGCAGCCCAGTTTCTGCGGCGCCATCTGCCACACGCCCATGGACCCCTACGTGGAAACCTACGATCAGCCCGTCGGTCAGGCGGGCGTGGACAAGTGGGGCAACGAGGTGGCCGACACTTCCAGCATGTTGGCGGTGGCGCACAAGGCCGATGGCCAGACGTGCCTGGACTGCCACGTGCCCACGCTGGGCGAGCAGCTCACCGAGGGCGTGGCGTGGGCGACCGGCGGCTACGGCGTGCCGCTGCAGGAGGCGACGCTCGAGGATCTGACGGCGGCGCGGGGGTTGGAGCCCGACACGTTCTGCCTGAACGAGTCGTGCCACAATCTCACGCGCGACGACCTGGCGAATGCGACGGCCGACATGGTGCGCAACCCGCACCTGGCGTACCACGGCGACATCTCGTGTGGATCGTGCCACAAGGCGCACCGCGCGTCGGTGAACTACTGCTCGCAGTGCCATGCCGACGCCGAAACGCCGCAAGGGTGGCTGACGGCCGACGAGGACGCCGCGCTGCCGACCGGGGAGTAAAGCGTCAGCTGCAACGGCGCTGCTTTCGGAAACCGGCGGTCACCTTCGGGCGGCCGCCGGTTGTTCGTTGCTGGTGTCTGCCTCCGTATCGTTTATGGCGGGACAGGGCTCCCTTACGATGTATTTGCGCGGGCCGGCATTCGGATGTAGCATGGCGGGACGCGCATTCGACGACAGAGGCAACACGAGCTAGGGGAGACGCAGCGTGCAAGCGGCAAGCGAAGGAACCATCACGACGAACGACAGCCGATCCGAGCGGATCGGCTTTATGCAGGGCATCGGCTGCCATCTGGTGTGGGGCATCATGCCCATCTACTGGAAGCTGCTGTCGGCCATTCCCGCGCTCGAGGTGCTGTCGTGGCGCATGGTGTGGTCCTGCGTGTTCGTCGTGCTGCTGTGCGCGTTCGTGAAGCGCACGCGCTTCCTCCACCTGCTGCGCGACCCGCGCGCCGTGGGCACGTTCTTGGCATCGGGCCTCATCGTCACCTGCAACTGGGGCGTGTACGTGTGGGCCACGAACAGCGGGCACCTGCTTGAGACGAGCATCGGCTACTACCTGTGCCCGCTGTGTAACATCGCATTCGGCCTGCTCGTGTTCAAAGAGCGGCTGACGCCCATGCAGAAGCTGGCCACCGTGCTGGCCGCCGCGGGCGTGGTGTTCTTCATGGTGGTGCACGGCGGCGACGTGTGGATCGCCCTGGCCTTAGCGGTGTCGTTCAGCGCCTACGGCGCGGTGAAGAAGAAGGGCGGCTACCCCGCGTTGCCGGGTATGGCGCTTGAATCCCTGCTCACGGGCTTGCTGGGGGCGGGCGCGTTGGCGGTGGGTGCCGTGGCTCCCTGGATTTGGCAGGTGGCCCCTGCAACCCCCGACTTCATCGCGGTCACATCGCCGACGCTCGACTTCGCGCTGCTCGTCGGTTGCGGTCTGCTCACGGCTATTCCGCTGCTGCTGTATTCGGCTGCCGCCAACCGCATCTCCATGACGGTGCTCGGGTTCATCCAGTACGTGAGCCCCACCATCGCGATGGTGCTGGCCGTGGCGTTCTTCGGCGAGCAGTTCACCTTCGCGCACGGCGTGTGCTTCGCGCTCATCTGGTGCGGCATCGCGGCCGTCGGCATTGAAAGCGCTCTCGCAAAGCGCAAATCCCCCCAGCTGGAGGATACCGCGGAGGCAACGCAATAGCGAAGAGCGCCGCCACGAGGCGCTCCGGCCCCCGAACGAAGGTGGGGCGTGAAATGCGGGGGTCGTTCATGTTTCTCCTCGCCTTTGCGCTTTGCAGAATGCTTTGCCGTTTTGTATAATGGACGAGCCGCAGGGAGCGTGAACTCCCCACGGCTCTCGGATCGCCTCGGCGGTTTGGGTTTATTGCTGGCGCTCCTTTCCCCTTCGGGTTAGGAGCGCGCTCCTTATCACCAAAGCCAGCTCGATGACGCGGGAAACGAACTCCAAGAGCAACGCTGCCAAAGCAACAAACTCCAAAACGGTCATGGTCTTCACCTCCGTCCATCTAGAATACTGAGAGGGAGAGGCACCAAGCCGCCCGGCTGATCCGTACTTCCATGATACCAAGCTCATCTTGCACTTCGATGGCGTGCCTCACTACGTAAAGCCGCCTGGACCTTGCACGATTCTGGCGGAAATCGAGTGCGGTTCTAGCATGTTTCGCAAGCGAATCCGACGCGTTTCCAACGCCCTCCTAACGTCGCTCCGGCGTCATTCCAGCGCAAGCCATCCCCCGAACGAATGTTTCACGTGAAACATTCGCCGTAGCTCGTCCCCGCCGCTTGTGCAGCTGTTCTGCAATTGCGGGGTCTCTTGCTTGACATCTTCCAACGCCGTACTAAAATCACGTGTTAGCACTCGAAGCCCGAGACTGCTAACGGGGCAGACCGGCAGGTACGAAAGGGAGCGACGCCACATGCGCAAATTCAAAACCGAGAGCAAAAAGCTGCTCGACCTCATGATCAACTCCATCTACACGAACCGCGAGATCTTCCTGCGCGAGCTCATCTCGAACGCGTCGGACGCGGTGGACAAGCTGTACTTCCGCAGCCTCACCGACAAGGACATCCAGCTGAGCAAGGACGAGCTGGGCATCCGCGTGGCGTTCGACAAGGACGCGCGCACCATCACCGTATCGGACAGCGGCATCGGCATGTCGAAGGACGACCTCGACCGCAACCTCGGCACCATCGCGCACTCCGACAGCATGGCCTTCAAGGCGGACAACGCCGACAGCCAGGGCGAGGACGTGGACATTATCGGCCAGTTCGGCGTGGGCTTCTACTCCGCGTTCATGGTGGCGAGCAAGGTGCGCGTCGTGTCGAAGGCGTACGGCAGCGACGAAGCCTGGGCCTGGGAAAGCGACGGCGTGGAGGGCTACTCCATCGAGCAGGCGGAGCGCGAAGACCACGGTACGGACGTCATCCTCACGCTCAAAGACAACACCACCGATGACAACTACGACACGTTCCTCAGCGAGTTCGGCCTGAAGAATCTCATCAAGCGCTACAGCAACTACGTGCGCTACCCCGTGCAGATGGAGGTGTCGAAGTCGCGCGCGCTGCCGAAGCCCGAGGACGCTGGCGACGACTACACGCCCGAGTACGAGGACTACACCGAGGTCGAAACCATCAACTCGATGATCCCCATCTGGAAGCGCAGCAAGTCCGAGGTCACCGAAGACGAGTACCACGAGTTCTACAAGACCGACTTCCACGACTTCGCCGACCCGGCGCGCACGTTCTCCATCCACGCCGAAGGCGCGCTCAGCTACGACGCGCTGCTGTTCATCCCCGGTCGCGCTCCGTACGACCTGTACAGCAAGGACTTCAAGAAGGGCCTCGCGCTGTACAGCTCCAACGTGCTGATCATGGAGAAGTGCGAAGAGCTGCTGCCCGACCACTTCAACTTCGTGCGCGGCGTGGTGGACAGCCAGGATCTGCAGCTGAACATCTCGCGCGAGACGCTGCAGCACAACAGCCAGCTGCGCGCCATTGCGAAGAAGATCGAGAAGAAGATCACGTCCGAGCTGAAGAAGATGCGCGACAACGACCGCGAAGAGTACGAGAAGTTCTTCGAGAACTTCGGCCGTGGCCTGGAGTTCGGCATTTACACGAGCTACGGCATGCTGAAGGATCAGCTGGCTGACCTGCTGCTGTTCTACTCGGCCAAGCAGGAGAAGCTCGTCACGCTCGACGAGTACGTGGCCGCGGCGCCGGCCGATCAGAAGGCCATCTACTACGCAGCCGGCGAGAGCCTTGAGCGCCTGGGCAAGATGCCCATCGTGAAGACGGTGCTGGGCAAGGGCTACGACGTGCTGCTGTGCACGAAGGACGTCGACGAGTTCTGCTTCCAGGCCATGATGGCGTACGCCCCCGCAGACGCCGAGGGCGAGGACGCGCCCGAGCCGCTCGAGCTCAAGAACGTCGCGTCGGGCGATCTCGACTTGGCCACCGAAGAGGAGAAGAAAGACGCCGAAGCGGTGACGAAGGACAACGAGGACCTGTTCGCCGCCATGAAGGAAGCGCTGGGCGATGCGGTGACGAAGGTGGCGGTGTCGTCGCGCCTCACCGATGCGCCGGCGTGCATCACCGCGGCGGGCCCGGTGTCGCTCGAGATGGAGCGCATCATGGCGCAGATGCCCGACGGGGCCGACGGCCCGAAGTCCGAGCGCGTGCTCGAGATCAACGCGAAGCACGCCGTGTTCGACACGCTCAAGGATGCGCAGGCGGCCGGCGACGCCGAAAAGGTGAAGCTGTACACCGACATCCTGTACAACCAGGCGCTACTCGTCGAAGGCCTGCCCATCGACGACCCGGTAGCCTACGCCAACGCCGTCACCAAGCTGATGGCGTAACTTCTGCGAAGGGGGGCGCTCGCACATGCAAGCCCCCCTTTTTTTATCCGTCACATGAAGCCCGCAACGCAACGTTTAGTCCAGGCTGCTTGTTATCCCGATAGCGTCATGGAACTCCTCGTATTCTGATTGGAGGGCATCGTTGTCGTTCTCGTCGGTCGCCTCAACCTTCTTCAGAAGTGGCTTCAACCCCGCAGCAATCTTTGTCCATCTCCGATGCCAGAACTCACTGTAGTATTCGGACAGCGGACTCATCGACGAGAAGTCTTCGGCGGCGTTCTCCGCGGCATCGAGATTCAGCTGGATCAGCTCGACGAGCGCGGGCTTTGTGACCTCGTGCAGGTAGACGTCGTCGTTGCTCCATCCCTTGGATGTCATCGTCTGCCCGCTCGCCTCATCGTAGGTCGTCTTGCCTTCCGGAAGGAAGTAGAAGTCCTCGTTGGAGGGATCGTAGTAGATCAGGCCATTGTTGAGAACGGCTATGCCTCCTTCCGGCTGCACGTCTCTGCTGGTATCCGGCGGCTTAGGCCAGTCATCTTCCTGTATGCCGTTGCACGCGGCCATCGACGGGAGGCACGACATGAGCAGGGCGAGCACGAGAGCCGCCTTCACGATCCTGTCTGCATGCGAATGCATGGAGCCACCTCTCTCTGCGTCATGTGTCCAGCGTCCCGGAATACGGTAATCGTAACCAACACGATGACAATAATATCATCGGCGGAGCGTTTTCCGTGCTGGGAGTGTCTTTCAGCGTTGGGCGCTCGCGGCGACGGCTCCTGCTGCTGCGGCGATCGCAACGGCTCCGACGACTGCGGCGCCGAGGGGATCGCTGGTGCTTGCGAGCGGCTTGGGGTTGGACGGCGTGGCCGCGGGCTCGGGCGCGGGCAGCGGGGT
>NZ_PPTT01000023.1 GCF_003339815.1 Eggerthella sinensis | reverse complement strand
CCTGCCGCACGGCGCGTTCTTCGGCACCGCCACCATCGTGGCGAAGGAGTTGGCCGACCCCGGCCGCGAGGGTCGGGCCGTCTCCATCATGGTGCTGGGGCAGACCGTGGCGAACATGCTGGGCGTGGCAAGAGCGGCGCGGTTTTCCGAGCTGCGCCAGTATGCCACCGCGTGCGCGCGAGCGGGCGAAACTTGTCGAGAATATAACAAAGCTTCCATGGGACGGCGGCGAAGCGCACCCGCGCGTTTGGAGATTGTTCGAAGACGTTAAAATACGATGGCGCAAAGGTAACATTTGTGAGAAAGTTTGCTTAGGATAACAACTTGGCGAAGATAGATCGCAGATAGGAGCACAACCATGTCCATGATCAACAAGGAAATCGACGACTTCAGCGTGCAGGCGTTCCACAACGACGACTTCGAGACCGTGACGAAGGACGACGTTTTGGGCAAGTGGGGCGTGTTCTTCTTCTACCCGGCCGACTTCACGTTCGTGTGCCCGACCGAGCTGGAAGACCTCGGCGCGCTGTACGATAAGTTCCAGGAAGCGAACTGCGAAATTTACGCGGTGTCGTGCGACACGCATTTCGCGCACAAGGCCTGGCACGACGCGTCCGAGAACATCAAGAACCTGCCGTACCCGATGCTGGCCGACCCCACGCACAAGCTGGCGGACATCTTCGACGTCTACATCGAGGAGGAGGGCGTGGCCGAGCGCGGTAGCTTCGTGGTGAACCCCGAGGGCAAGATCGTGTGCTACGAGGTGAACGCCGGTAACATCGGCCGTAACGCCGCCGAGCTGCTGCGCCGCGTGCAGGCGAGCCAGTTCGTGGCCGAGCACGGTGACTCCGTGTGCCCCGCCGGTTGGGTGCCGGGCGCCGAGGTGCTGCACCCGGGCATCGACCTGGTAGGCAAGCTGTAGCATCGACGTCCATTGAGCCGCATCGCGCGGCGTGAAGCGAGCGAAGGCCCGGCCCCGTAGGGGGTCGGGCCTTCGTGCGTAGGGAGGGGCGATGCGTCCGTTCGTTACCTTCCTGTTGACTTCGCCCTCGGCACGTTATACTCTTCGAGAATATTTCAACTCAACTATAGCCTGAATCGAGTCGAAGGGGATGCTATGGAAGACGCCTCGTCGGAGCTGTTGGATCGATCCCATGCGTACTGGTCCGAGCGCGCCCCCGAGTATGCGGCGCTGCACGATGCCCGGCGACACGAGGCGCTGCGCGCATCGCTGCGCACGCTGCTGCGCGACTTCATGCCGCAGGTGGAAGGGCGCTCGGTGCGGGCGCTCGATGTGGGCTGCGGCTCGGGTTTCATGTCGCTCATCCTGGCCGAATTGGGCTGCGAGGTGACCGCGGTCGACTTCTCCGAGGACATGCTGGCCGAAGCCGCCCGAAACGCCGAGCGTGCGGGCGTTTCCTCCATCGCGTTTCAACAGGCCGACGTGCAGCGCCTTCCGTTCGACGAGGGCGCCTTCGACTTCGCCGTGTCGCGCAACGTGCTGTGGGTGCTGCCCGACGCGGCTGCGGCCTACGCGGGCGTGCTCCATGCGCTGCGCACGGGCGGGGTGTTCGTCAACCTCGACGCGAACTACGGGCGCGCCTTCAACGCGGCCGCTGCGGCCGGCGGCGAGCCCGTGCACCCCACGCAGAGCACGGCACAGCTGCTCGAGCGCAACGCCATCGTGGCCGACCTGCCCATCACCCGCGCGCAGCGTCCGGCGTGGGACCTGGCCACCCTGCTCGACCTCGGCGCGTCCGAGGTGCGCTGCTTCCAGGACGCGGAGCGGCTGCTGGGCATCGACGAATCCGAGCGCTTCTCCGCTCAGGCGAGCGCGCAGGAACGCGCCGCACTGTTCATCGTCTGCGCGCGGAAGTAACGCGTTGACCGCCCGGTTCGCATCCGCAGGCCGGGCTATAGAGGGAGTATTCATAACGAAAGCAGGGAGATCTATGGAACTATTCACGCGCCGCACGTTTTTGAAGGGCACGCTCGTGGGCATCGGCAGCGTGGCCGCCTTCGGCATCGCGGGGTGCTCCGCGCCCGCAGCCGACGCGCCCGCCGACGAGGGCGCCGCGGCCAGCGGCGAGGGGCAGCAGGCCGTCTCGCAGGAGCCGTGGACGTTCGACGATCAGGCGGGCAACACCGTCACGGTGAACGTGCCCGTGCAGCGCATGGTGGTCATGCAGCATCACTCGCTCGACATGCTCGCGCAGCTGGGCATGCAGGACAAGGTGGTGGGCACCGAGAAGAACTGGGAGGGCGACCTCGGCGACTACATGCGCGACGTGTTCCCCGGCATCGACGAGCTGCCCGTGCCGGGCGATTTGACCGACTGGAATGTGGAAGCCATCGCGGCGCTCAAGCCCGACGTGGTGATAGCCGCGTCGCAGGCCGATCCCGACGCGATGAAGCAGGTGTCCGACCTGGGCATTCCCGTGGTCGTGGTGTCGCTGCGCGGCGAGGGCAAGCAGGCCGAGGCGCAGAACCCGCGCCTGTCCGACGCCGACGCCGCCTACACCGAGGGCTGCCAGTGGGCCATCTCCACGCTGGGCAAGCTGACCGGTGCCGATCAGAAAGCCGGCGACATCTGGAAGATGTGTCTGGAAAGCCGTGCCATCGTGGATGCGGCCATCGGGCAGATGGACGACGCCGACCGCATCCGCGTGTTCGTGGCGAACACGAAGGACCAGACCTACGGCAACGACAAGTACGTGGGCTGCCAGCTGCTGCGCGCCGGCGCCGTGAACGTGGCCGCCGCGGACATCCAGGGCTACAAGCCCTACACCTTCGAGATGCTTGCCACGTGGGACCCCGAGGTGATCATCGTGCAGGACCGCTACCAGGACGTGTACGACACCATCACCACCGACGCGAAGTACCAGGAGCTGTCCGCCGTGAAGAACGGCAAGGTGCTGCTGGCGCCGTATTGGACGAAGCCGTGGGGCAACCCCGACACCGACTCCATCGCGCTCGGCGAGCTGTGGCTGGCCAACCAGTTCTATCCCGAGAAGGTGGACGCCGATACCGTGCGCGAGTACGCGAAGCGGTTCTACCACGACTTCTACGGCGTCGAGTTCACGGGCACCGTGTAGGCCATGGGCGATGCGACGGTCAAACGGGGCCTCGGCGCGCTGACGGTGGGGGCGCTCATCGCGCTCCCGCTCCTCTTCGCGGTGGGGTCGCTCGCGCTGGGCGCCTACGCCATCAGCCCGCTCGAGGTGTGCCAGATCATCCTGGCGCGCATCACGGGGCAGGGCGCGGGCGTCGACCCGATGGCGGCGAACCTCGTGTGGGAGGTGCGCATGCCGCGCGTGCTGGCGGCGGCCATGGTGGGCGCGGGCCTGTCGGCTACGGGCGCCCTGTTCCAGGGGCTGTTCAAGAACCCGTTGGCCGCGCCCGACACGCTGGGCGTGTCGAACGGCGCCGGCTTCGGCGCGGCGCTCGCCATCGTGCTGGGCCTGTCGGGATTCGGCACGCAGGTGGGCGCCATCGTGTTCGGCCTCGTGGCCGTGGGGCTCGCCTTCGCCATCGTGTCGCGCGGACGCGCTTCCACGGTGACGCTCATCCTGTCGGGCATGCTCATTGGCTCGCTGTTCTCGTCGCTCGTGTCGCTGCTCAAATTCGTGGCCGATCCCACCGAGAAGCTGCCGCAGATCGTGTACTGGCTCATGGGATCGCTCTCGGGCGTGGGCTATGACGCCATCCTCGCGGTGCTGCCGCTGTACCTCGTGTTCATGGCCGTGCTGTTCCTGTTCCGTTGGAAGGCGAACGTGCTGAGCCTGGGCGATGCGGAGGCGCGCTCGTTCGGCATCGACGTGGGGCGCGACCGCGGCATCATCATCGCGTCGTGCTCGGTGGTGACGGCGCTCACGGTGAGCATGTCGGGCATCATCGGCTGGGTGGGCATCGTGGTGCCGCACCTTGCGCGCATGCTCGTGGGGCCCGACTTCCGGCGGCTGCTGCCGGCGTCGATCTCGCTCGGCATGTGCTACCTCATCGCCATCGACGACCTGTGCCGCACGGTGTCGGCGTTCGAGATTCCCATCGGCGTGATCACGGGCATCATCGGCGTGCCCATGTTCCTGTACTTCATCTATCGGCGAAAGGTTGCGTGGTAATGCGCCTCGACATCGACGATCTGGGCTTTTCCTACGACGGCGGCCGCTCCGTCATCGACGGCCTGACGCTTGGCTACGAGTCGCCCGACGCGCTGTGCATCCTGGGGTCGAACGGCACGGGGAAGAGCACGCTGCTGCAATGCGTCATCGGGGCGTTCAAGCCCACGCGCGGCGACGTGCGCATCGACGGCAGGCCCGTGGGCTCGTTCTCGGCGCGCGATCTGGCGCGGCGCATCTCCTACATCCCGCAGACGCACGTGCCCGCTTTCGAGTACCCGGTCATCGACGTGGTCACGATGGGGCGCACGTCCATCATCGGCCGGTTTTCCACGCCGAGCGCCGCCGACGAGGAGCGCGCGCTCGAGAAGCTGGACTTCCTCGGCATCGCGCACCTGCGCGACAAGCCGTACACGCAGATTTCGGGCGGCGAGCGTCAGCTCGTGATGATCGCGTCGGCGCTGGCGCAGGAGCCCGACGTGCTCGTGCTCGACGAACCCACGGCTCATCTCGACTTCGGCAATCAGTACCGCTTCGTGAAGCTGGTGGAGCAGCTGTGCGCCGAGGGCATGGGCGTCATCATGACCACCCATTTCCCCGATCACGCACTTGAGCTGGGCGGCACGACCGCCGTCATGAGCGGCGGGCGCATCGCGCACGTCGGCCCCGCCCACGAGGTGGTGACCGCCGACAACCTGCGCGCCCTCTACGGCATCGAGATCAACGTGTGCACGCTCGGCGAGCGTCTCGTGTGCGTCCCGGGGCCGCTGGAGGGGTAGGGCGGCGGTTTTCTGACTGAATGGAACGGTTCTGACGGATCGGATTAGAGCTTCGGCGTGTTTTGCCGCATACTGTCTCCCGACATAAGTAACCCTAGGCTAACTAGTTAGGAGACATCATGGCAACCCAAGCTGCTGCGCAGGCGCGTCGCGCGAACTCGGAAGGCCGCATGCTCAAGGGGCGCGACCTTATCACCGTGGGTATCTTCTCGGCGCTCTACTTCGTCATCAATTTCGCGTTCATGCTGATAGGAGGGTTCCACCCGCTGCTGTGGGTGCTCATGCCCGTGCTTATTGCCCTGTTCACGGGCATTCCGTTCATGTTGATGTGCGCGAAGGTGCAGAAGCCGGGCGCGGTGCTTATCATGGGACTCATCACGGCGCTCATCTACTTCGTGACGGGCACGTTCACGCCGTTCATCATCGGGCTCATGGCCGTTGCCTGCTTGGTGGCCGAGCTCATTCGCGCGGCGACGAAGTACACCAGCTTCAAGGGCAACACGGTGGCGTTCGCCGTCTTCGGCCTGGGGATGTGCGGCAGCCCGCTTCCCATCTGGGTGTTCCGTGATTCGTTCTTCGCGCAGATCGCCTCGCAGGGCATGAGCGCCGAGTACATTTCCACGCTGGACGCCGTCACGGGAACGCCGATGCTGTTCGTGATGTTCATCGGCACGTTCATCGCCGGTTTTGCGGGCGCCTACCTCGCGCGCGGCCTGTTCAAAAAGCACTTCGTGAAAGCGGGTCTCGTCTAATGGAGCGTCTCGTGCAGGCGGCGTCGGGGACGGCGCACGCCGCCGCGCCCGACGCCGCTTCGGTTGCGGAAACGGGCCGCATGCTGGGGCGCGTCGACCGGCGCGGCGTGGTGGCCCTCGATCCGCGCACGCTCATGGGCCTGCTGGCGGCGGCTTCGGTCATCGCCTTCATGTCGAAGAGCGTGACAACCGAGCTGGTGCTCATCGGGTGCTTGGCTGCCGTGCAGGTGCTGCTGGGGCATGTGAGGATGGCCGTGGGGTTCGTGGCGGGCTACGGGGTTCTGTGGGTGGTGCTCAACTTCGTGTTTCCCCAGGTGGGAACTATGCTGCTGACGGCGCTCGTGTTCAGCTTCACGCTGGCGCGGAAGATATACCTGTGCCTCATGGCGGGCACGCTGCTGGTGAGCGAGTGCTCGGTGCATCGCCTGACGGCCGCGCTCATGCGGCTGCGCGTCCCGTCCGCCATCCTCATCCCGCTCACGGTGACCATGCGCTACTTCCCGGCGCTCAAGGACGAGGCTTCGCACATCCGCGATGCCATGCGTCTGCGCGATATCCCGATGTCCGAGCGGATGGAGTGCTTCGTCGTGCCGCTGGTCATGTCGGCCACGAACACCGCCGACGAGCTGTCGCGCGCGGCTACGTGTCGCGGCATCGAGAATCCGGCACCGACCACCGACACCGAACGGTTGCGCATGCGGCCCGTCGACGCGATCGTGTTGGTTCTTGCGGCGGCAGCGGTGGTGGCGGTGGCGCTGTGGGGAGGCGCGTACTGATGGCGGCGCAGACGAGGCAAGGCGTTCGGGAAGCGCCCGCCGTTGAGCTGCGCGGCGTGTCGTGCCGCACGGCCGACGGGTCGCTCATCCTTGATGACGTGAACCTGCGCGTGCGCCCCGGCGAATGCGTGCTGTTGTGCGGGCGCTCGGGCATGGGGAAGACGACGGTCACGAAGTGCATCAACGGCCTGATTCCGCAGTTCGAGCCCGGCATTGAACGCATCGGGGACGTGGAGGTGCGCGGGCTCGACCCGGCAGTCTGCGAGATGTACGAGCTGGCGCGTCGCGTGGGCAGCGTGTTCCAGAATCCGAAGTCGCAGTTCTTCAACCTCACCTCGAACGACGAGCTGGCTTTCGGGCTGGAAGCCGCCGGGGAGGACGCCGACGTCATCGAGCGCCGCATCGGGGAGACGGTGACCGCCTTGCGCGCCGAGCGCCTGCTCGGCCGCAGCGTGACGAAGATGTCGGGCGGCGAGAAGCAGAGCCTCGTGTTCGCGTCGGTCGACGTCATGAGCCCGGACGTGTACGTGTTGGACGAGCCCACGGCCAACCTGGATGCGGAAGCCGTGCGCGTGCTGCACGATCAGATAGCCGCCATCCTCGCGCACGGCAAGACGGTGATCGTGGCGGAGCATCGCCTGTACTTCATGGCCGACCTCATCGATCGGGCCGTGCTCGTGGACGGCGGCCGCATCGTGCGCGAGTTCTCGCCTGCCGAGCTGCGTGCGCTTACGGACGCGGAGCGCGAGGAGCTGGGCCTGCGCGCCGCCGACCCGGACGATGCCCTGGCCGTACGCTGCCCGAGCGCGTCTCCCTGCGCTCCGGAGCCGCTCGAGCGCGGGTTGTCGCTGCGCGGATTCTCGTGCGTCCGAAAAGCCGGGCGCGTGTTCAGCCCGGTGGATCTCGACGTGCCGCGCGGGGCCGTCGTGGGCGTGATGGGGGCGAACGGTGCCGGGAAAACGACGCTCGTGCGCGCCGTGGCGGGACTCGAGCGCGCATGCGAGGGCGCGGTGTGCTTCGACGGCGCGCCTTTGCGGCGCAAGGAACGCCGGCGTGCGTGCTCGCTTGTCATGCAGGATGTGAACCATCAGCTGTTCAGCGACAGCGTGCGCGGCGAATGCGAGCTGGCGGCGGGCTCGCCGAGGGACGCGGACGGTGCTTCGGGCCTCGGCTCGCCCGCTGCGCGCATCGACGAGGTGCTGGCGGCCCTCGATCTCGCGCACCTGGAAGAGCGTCATCCCATGGCGCTCTCCGGCGGCCAAAAACAGCGGCTGGCCATCGCGTGCGCGCTGCTGGCGGGACGCGAGGCGCTGCTGCTGGACGAGCCGACGAGCGGGCTTGACCTTCGGCATATGATGGAGGTAGGCAGATTGGTGAGAACGCTGGCCGAACGGAACATCTGCATCGTGGTGGTAAGCCACGACTGCGAGTTCCTTTCGTGCTGTTTGCGATTGCGTGTACGAGCTGGAGGGCAGGTAAGCGGTGGGAGTAGGCGAAGCGCCGGCGGGGCCCGGCACGGTATGGGGCGTGCTTCCGCCGAGCGGGCGCTCTGGGAGCGACGACTTTGAGATGACCGAGCGTGAAGGACGCGGCATCATCAGGGTGGCGAACGGCACGGGGGAGGGCACCATGTCGTTTTACCGGGTGTTTCCGGGCGTGAGCATCGCGTACAACGATTTTCGCCTGGATTCCTACCATTCGGGTTTCCAGGTGGGCGCCGACATGCTGTGCATCGACCATTGCCGCGAGGGGCGCATCGAGCAGCCGCTGTCGGGAGGCACGTACTCCTATGTGGCGGCCGGCGATTTGAAAATCGACGATCGCACGCGGCACACGGGCGAGTTCGTCCTGCCGCGTGCGCACTACCGCGGCATCACCGTGTCGTTCGAGCTCGAGCACGCCGAGCGCTCTATCGCCGAGGCGATCGAAGGGTTCCCGGTGAATCTGCGCGCGCTGCGCGAGCGATTCTGCCATGACGGCGATCCGCTCATCATGCATGACGTGCCCGGCGTGGAGCACATCTTCAGCGAGCTGTACTCGGTGCCCGAGGAGATTCGCGAGCCGTACAGCAAGCTCAAGGTGCTCGAGCTGCTGCTGTTTTTGCAGGTGCAGGAGCCGGCGCCCGCCGACGCGCGCCGGCCGTACTTCTACCGTTCGCAGGTGGAGAAGGTAAAGGCGGCGCGCGGTCTCATGGTGGCCGACCTCTCCGTCGACCGCACCATCGAGGAGCTGGCCGCGCATTTCGACCTGCCGCCTACCGCGTTCAAGTCGTGCTTCAAAGGCGTGTACGGCATGCCGCCGTACGCGTATCTGCGCTCCTGCCGGATGGAGCGCGCCGCGCAGCTTCTGCGCGACACCGACCTGCGCGTGGCGGACATCGGCCTCATGGTGGGCTACGACAGCCCGTCCAAGTTCACCGCCGCGTTCAGGGACGTCCTCGGCTCGACGCCGACCGCCTATCGCCGCGAGCGGTAAGTAACCTCGAGCGAACTTCCTGACTGAATGGAGCAGTGCGCGTCCGTGCGGAGCGGACGCGGGCGGAGCCCCGCACTATAGTCGAACCCGTTCGTTCGATTGCGCACCGCCGCTGGCGGTGGCGCATCCGTTTCGGGAAGGTGGTTCCATGGCACAAGCCGTTGCCGGGCGCGCCCGCGGGCGCTCCTGGATTTCGACCCTGCTGTCCTACGCCGGCCGTTGCCGGGGGAAGATGGCGGCGGCGCTCGTGTGCTCCGCGGCCAGCGTGGCGGCGGGGCTCGCTCCGTTTTACGCGGTCTACCGCATCATCGACGACGTGATGGCGCTGTCGGCCCCCGCCGACTGGTCGGTTGTGGCGTACTGGCTGGGCGTGGCCGCTCTCAGCTACGTGGCCAGCAAGGTGCTGTTCGGCATCTCGACGCTGCTGTCGCACGTGTCGGCCTACACCATCCTCGAGTCGTTGCGGCGCGACGTGGTGGAGAAGCTCATGAAGACGTCGCTCGGCACGGCGGCTTCCAAAAGCATCGGTCAGATCAAGAACGTGTTCGTGGACCGCATCGAGGGCGTGGAGGTGCCGCTCGCGCACATGATCCCCGAGATTGCGGGCAACCTGCTGGTGGCGCTCGGCATCGTGGTCTGGCTCGCGGTCATCGACGGGCGCTTCGCCTTGGCCTGCCTCGTCACCGTGCCGGTGGGGCTGCTCGTGTTCGTGAGCGGCCTGTCCACGTACAACAAGATGTACGCCTCCTACATGGCCGAGAGCAACCATGTGAACAGCGTGATGGTGGAGTACATCGAGGGCATCCAGGTGGTGAAGGCGTTCAACCAGGCGACGAGCTCCTACGAGAAGTACGCCGACGCGGTGCACGCATTCAAGGACTTCACCATGGGATGGTTCAAAGCCACGTGGGTGGGCATGAACCTGTCGATGGCCATCCTGCCTACCACCCTGTTGGGCGCGCTGCCCGCGGGGCTCGCGCTGTACCTGTCCGGCGCCCTGGGGCCGGCCGAGCTGGGGCTCGCGCTGCTGCTGGCGCTGGCCGTGGTGCCGCCTATCGTGCGGGTGGGCGCGTTTCTCAACGAAGCGAAGTCGATGGAGTACGCCGTGGCCGATGCGCGCGCATTCCTCGACCTGCCCGAGCTGCCCGAACCGGCGGCGCGGGCGACGGTGCGCGCTACCGACCTCGAGCTTTCGAACGTGTCGTTCTCGTACACGGACGGCGAGGACGTGCTGCACGGCATCGACCTTGTCGCGCCCGCCGGGTCGTTCACCGCGCTCGTGGGGCCGTCGGGCGGCGGCAAGTCCACCATCGCGCGGCTCGTCGCGCGTCACTGGGACGTGGGCGCGGGATCGGTGCGCATCGGCGGCGTGGATGTGCGGGATATGCCGCTCGATCAGCTGTCGGAGTTGGTGAGCTTCGTGGCGCAGGACAACTACCTGTTCGACTGCTCGCTCAAGGAGAACATCCGGATGGGCAAGCCCGACGCCTCGGACGAGGACGTGTTGGCGGCCGCGCGCGCCGCGTGCTGCGACGACTTCATCGGACGGCTCGCCGATGGCTGGGACACGCCTGCCGGCGAGGCGGGCCACGCGTTGTCGGGCGGCGAGCGTCAGCGCATCTCCATCGCGCGCGCCATCCTGAAGGACGCGCCCATCGTGATTCTCGACGAGGCCACGGCCTTCACCGACCCCGAGAGCGAGGAGCGTATCCAGCGTTCCATCGCCCAGCTCACGCGCGGCAAAACGCTGCTGGTCATCGCGCATCGGCTGTCCACCATCGTCGGCGCCGACTGCATTGCGGTGGTGGAGGACGGCCGTATCGCGGCAACGGGCACCCACGACGAGCTGCTGGCCGCGTGCCCGCTGTACCGGAGCATGTGGGAGGCCCATGTGGGCGCGCAGGCGTGGGCTGCGAGCGGCAGGCGCGCGGCGTTCGCGCCGACGCGCGCGACGCGGAAGGAGGAGTCCCATGTTTAAGGCCATCAGGCGCATCATCGCGTGGACGGGACCGTACAAGCGCAATCTCTACCTGGGGTGCGTCTGCTCGTTCCTCATGACGTGGGCCACGGCGGCGCCCGTCATGCTGGCGGCGTGGATGCTCGCGCAGGTGCAGGACGACGCACGCGGCATCGCGGCGCTCGATCCCCGCTGGGTGTGGCTCTCGCTCATCATCATCGTCGCGTGCATCCTCGTGCGCTTCGCGTTCTCGTACGGCAAGAACCGTTTGCAGGAGAGCATCGGCTACGAGGTGGCGCCCGAGGAGCGCGTTCGCATCGGCACCATCCTGAAGCGCGTGCCGCTCGGCTACTTCTCCACGGTGAAAACCGGCGACATCCTGGCCACGGCCACCACCGAGCTGGGCATGTTGGAACTGCAGGGCATGAAGATGGTGGACGCGGTGGTGAACGGCTACCTGTCCGTGGCGGCCATCGTCGTGTTCCTGGCGTTCATGTACTGGCCGTGCGCCGTCGCCGCGGTTGCGGGCGTGGCGCTGTCGGGGCTGGCGCTTGCGGGCATCAACCGGCGCAGCCGTGCGCTCACGCCTGCCACGCACGTTGCCACCGAGCATCTGGCCGGTTCCATCGTGGAATACGCGCGCGGCTTGGGCACGGCGAAGTCGTACGGCCGCGGCACGAGCGCCCTCGAGCCGATGTACGCCGCTTGCGCGGAGGCGAAGCAGGCGCGCCTCGACGTGGAGTACGGCTTCACCCCGTTCAACGTGCTGCACCTCATCGCGCTCAACCTGGCTTCGGTGGCGCTCGTGGGATGCGCCGCGTGGGCGTGTTTGCACGGCGAGCTGTCGCTGTGGATGTTCCTGGCCATCGCGCTGTTCTCCTTCACCCTCTTCGGCAGCGTCGAGCGCGTGAACGACTCGGCGCACATGCTGGGCGACCTGAACGACGTGCTCGACCGGTTGGAGGCTATCGAGCGCGCTCCGTTCATCGACGAGGACGGCCGCGACGTGGCGCTCGAGCGGTTCGACGTCGAGTTCGAGAATGTGGCGTTCTCGCACGGCGAAGGGGCCGAAGCGCGACGCGTGCTGCACGACGTGAGCTTCCGCATCCCGCAAGGCAGCACCTGCGCCATCGTGGGGCCGTCGGGCGCGGGCAAGACCACGGTGGCGAACCTCATGGCGCGGTTCTACGACGTGGACGAGGGCCGGGTGCGCGTGGGCGGGCACGACGTGCGGGAACTCACGTGCGACAGCCTGCTGCGCGCTATCAGCATGGTGTTTCAGAACGTGTACCTGTTCAACGACACGGTGCGCGCCAACATCGCGTTCGGGCGCCCCGGCGCCACGGACGAGGACGTGGTGGAGGCGGCGAGGCGCGCGCAGTGCCACGACTTCATCGAGGCGCTCCCGCAGGGCTACGACACCGTGGTGGGCGAGGGCGGTTCCAGCCTGTCCGGCGGGCAGAAGCAGCGCATCTCCATCGCGCGGGCGCTGCTGAAGGACGCGCCCCTCGTCATTCTCGACGAGGCCACGGCCAGCGTCGACCCGGAGAACGAAGCGCTTATCCAGCAAGCCATCGGCGAGCTCACTGCGGGCAAGACCGTCGTGGTGATCGCACATCGTCTGGCCACCATCGAGGCGGCCGACCAGATACTCGTGGTGGACGGCGGCACGGTGGCCCAGCGCGGCACGCACGACGAGCTCATGGCCGAGGGCGGCACGTACCGCCGCTTCGTGGAGCTGCGCGCGGCGGCCGAGGGTTGGCGCATCGGAGAGCGTGTGGCCGCGAGCGAATCGCCGGTTTCGTGTCGTGCGCAGATAATCGGCTAAACCGCGTTTGCCTCGATATCCGGAACGTCCGTCTCGTACTCTGCGGTCGTCGTCTCGACCGGTCTGCTCGAGCGCTCGTCCCTCTGTTCGAGGCGACGCCATTTCAACAACGTGGCTGAGTTCGCGATGACGACGACCGATCCGGCGTTGTGCACGAGCGCGCCCACCACCGGGTTCAGGATGCCGGTCATCGCCAGGACGATCGCGACGAAGTTGAGCGTCATGGAGAAGGTCATGTTCAGCTTGATGGTGGTCATCATGCGTTTTGAGATAGCCAGCAGGTGGGGTAGCGATGCGATGTCGTCGCGCACGAGCACGATGTCGGCTGCGTCGACGGCGATGTCGCTTCCCGCTCCGCCCATCGCGATGCCGACGGTGGCGCGCTTGAGGGCCGGAGCGTCGTTGATGCCGTCGCCCACCATGCACACCGGTTCGCCCGCGCGTTCGAGACGCTCGATTGCGTGCATCTTGCTCTCCGGAAGGCAGTTGGCCTCGACGTGTTCGATGCTCGTTTGCGAGGCGATATGGCGCGCTGCGGACGCATGATCGCCGGTGAGCAGCACCGGCTCAATGCCGAGTGCCTTGATGCCTGCGACGGTTTCGCGTGCCGTGGGGCGTACGACATCGGCGAGCGCGACGTAGCCGGCCGCCGCGCCGTCGAGGGCGACGTAGATGAGGGTGCAGCCTTCGCGTATGTGCTCCTGCGCGGCGGCCATGAGCGTCTCGACGCCGGAAACATCCAGTTCAGATAGCATTTCGGCGTTGCCGGCGACGACTTGGCGGCCGTTCACCGTCGCACGCACGCCCCGCCCGGGCGCCATGACGAAGTTGGTGGCGACATCGGTCTTCCCGGCCCCTGTCGCACGCCAGCTGCGTACGACCGCTTTGCCCAGCGGGTGTTCGCTCAAACCCTCGGCGGCAGCTGCCAGGGAGAACAGCGCTCGATCGTCCAGGTTCGCCGTGGCGAGCGTCTCCACGGCTACCACGTCCGGATGTCCGAACGTAAGCGTTCCCGTCTTGTCGAAGGCCACGTTTCTCACCGCTGCTAGACGTTCAAGAGCATCGCCCTCGCGCACAAGAACGCCGTGTTTCGTCACGTTGCCGATGGCTGCCATGATGGCTGTCGGGGTAGCCAGCACGAGCGCGCAGGGGCAAAACACGACGAGAATGGTGACGGCGCGGATGATCTCGCCGGTGATGAGCCATGTGCCGGCGGCTGCGACAAGGGCCACGATGACGATCCACGTAGCCCATCGGTCGGCCAGGCGCACGATCTTCGCCTTTCCGGCATCGGCCGATTGCACGAGCTCGATCATGCGGGCGATGGAACTGTCTTCTCCCACGTGCACGGCGCGCAGGTCGAATGCGCCGAACTGATTGACCGTGCCACTGCGCACGTTGTCTCCGGGTGCCTTGTCTACGGGGAGCGGCTCTCCGGTGAGAACGGATTCGTCGATGGATGTTTGGCCTATCATGATGGTCCCGTCGACAGGTACCGTTTCTCCCGGCAGCACGCGCACGATGTCGTCTACGCGCACCTCCTCGGCTGCGACGATATCCTCGGAGCCCTCCGCGCGCACGATGCGCGCCGTGCGTGGCGTCA
Organism: Eggerthella sinensis; assembly: GCF_003339815.1. GTDB lineage: Bacteria > Actinomycetota > Coriobacteriia > Coriobacteriales > Eggerthellaceae > Eggerthella > Eggerthella sinensis. Next base: position 51,843 of record NZ_PPTT01000023.1, on the reverse strand, counting down.
AGTGGACGAGCCGTTCGATGCCAGCGCGCGCCTTCGCTACGGTCAGGTCTTCGAGAAGCGCGCCCAGCTGCATGATGAGAGCCACTTCCCCCGCCGCGAAGTACTCGCCGATAACGAGCGAGGCGATGAGCGCCAGTGCCACGAGCACGTCGGCCTTGATGTCGAAGGAAGTGATGAGGCCGATAATCGCTTCGAGCATGATAGGCGCGCCACATAAGACGATGGCGACCCACGCAGGGTTGAAGGGGAGGCTTTCTGGTGCGAAGAAACTGAGAACGAGGGATACGGCGGAGATGACGAGGAACGTCACGTCGCGTTTTACGCCTCCCCATGCCAAAACATGCTCCGCTTTGTTCACTACGACGTCGACGCTGCGCATGGTTGGTCCTTTCCCGTGCGATTTGTACCTATGGGGGTATAGGTATAGTATCGCATACGGAAAATATTTACCATAGGTAACTTTTCAGCGATCGGGGAAGCGGCGATTAGCTCATGTTGGAGAAACGCTCCACCGCTTTCGTGAAACTCTCAATGGTTTTGTCGGCATCGCCGTGTTCGATGCCGTCGCGCACGCAGTGTTGAATATGCCCCTCGAGGACTACTTGTCCGCATTTGTGCAGTGCCGATTTAGCAGCATTGATCTGGGAAAGCACGTCTTCGCAGGGCACGTCTTCGTCCACCATGCGATCGATGGCTTGCACCTGCCCGATGATCTTCTTGAGTCTGCGATGCAGGTTGTCCGCATCCATACACTGTCTCATGGGTGCTCCTTCGCTTCGTTTGGGCGCCCGGGTCGGGGCGCTGCGTCCATTCTACTTGAAATGCCGACGGTTCCCGCTCGAACCTGGTTCAAGCGCGTGGCCCTACGCTGAGAACAGCTTGCGGACTTCGGCTATGAGCTGCTTGCGGGTGAACACCACCATGCCCAGCAGGAAGACGAGGGCCACGAAGGCGCTGATGAGGGCGAGGACGTCCCAGGTGGTGAGGCCGAGCGCCGTCAGGGCGATGGGAATGAGGCCGAACGCGACGTCGAACAGCAGGTACTTCGCGTAGGTGGTGACGAAGGTGCCGCGGAACACCGCGAACAGCACGCCGTCGAACACGAGCGCCACGAGGCAGATGCCGGGGATGACGAACGTGGTCACGACGAGGTTGCGTGACACGAGGAACCACACGGCGGCGATGGCCAGCAGCACGAGGAAGTAGCGCACCACCACGCGCAAGAAGTCGGGCGTGTGCGTGATGATGTTGCGCACGAACAGGTAGTTCACCACGAGGCCCAGGCACACGGTGAGCACGATGTCGCCCGGCAGCTTGAGCAGGTATCCTAAAAACAGCATGACGAGCAGGCACACGCCCGTGGCGAACGCGAGCACCGCGAGCGCGATGGCGCCCGACTTGCGCACCTCGTTGCGCGGGAACACGGGCGGCGTCGCGTCGCCCGACAGCTCGGATTGGCAGAGCGGGCAGCAATCGAGGTTGCCGGAGAACTCGACGCCGCACTTGTCGCATCGCTTCATCGGCTGCCCTCCTCCCCGTCGCGCGCCGGGACCTGGCCGCGAGCGCGCTTCATCGACGTCTCGATCTTGGTCTCGCGACGATCCTCGGCCACTTCCTCGCTCGTCTTGTTGATGTTGATGCGACCCTCGATGCCCTGGCCCGAGAAGAAGCGCACGAAGTTCTTCACGATGTCGGGGTTCGAGTACACCGTGGATATGCCGATGCTCAGATCGTCGCCGAAGGAGCAGGCCATGAAGTTCAAGCCGGTGGTGGACGTGAGGATGTTGATGTCGCGGATGTAGGGCATCAGGCGCTCGTCGAGGCTGATGCTGCCCAGGTTTGACACCGTGGTGGTCACGTCGCGCGCGGCGAGGTGGTCGGCCAGCTCGAGGAGGGCGTCCTTCACGAACAGCGGCGCCAGGCGCAGCAGCGGGTTCTTCTCGAGCTTGATCATGCGGTTCATGCGCGACTTGAGCTCGTCGGCCTGCGTGGCGGCCTTGAGCTGCGCGTGCACGGTGCGCGCCACGACGTCCACGGGCTCGTCCTCGTCGCCGGGCACGTAGGATACGAACGCGAGGCCGAAGAAGTTCTTCACCGTGGTGGATTTGAAGAAGCGCCGCAGGTCGACCGGGATGTCCATGCGGATGGCGCGCTGCCGGTCGCGACGGGGCATCTCGGCGCGGATGGCGCACATGACCACCGCGATGACGAGGGCCGTGAGGCTCACGCCGTAGTCGTGCGCGAGGTCGAGCACGCGGCGGGCGGGCAGGTGGTACTCGAGGAAGGTGGGGTCGCCCTCGTCGCGCCAGCCTTTGAGCCGGTACACCTTCGGCGCGTGGGTGGGCGCGGCCAGGGCGGGTTCGTAGAACTTGTTGAAGCTGTCCTCCGACTTCTGGTGGTCGGAGCCGTCGTACTCGGCGGGCACGCCTTCCACGCCGTAGCGTTCTTCGACGTAGGCGTGCAGGAGGGCCTTGAAGAAGCTCAGGGTGCCGCGCCCGTCGGAGACGATGTGCGACACCTCGAGGTTGATGCGCGATTCGTAGTAGCTCACGCGGAACAGCACGCTCTTCGCGTGAACGTGCAGGCCGTAGCAGAGGGGGAGGTTCTCGCGGTGCACGGCGGGCGGTTCGGCGGCCTGTTCGAGGTAGTGCCAGAACATGCCGCTGCGCAGGCACACGTTGAAGTTGGGGAACACGTCCACCGTCTTCTCGAGCGCGCGCTGCAGGATGGCGGGGTCCACGTCGTCGCGCACGGTGGCCGCGTAGCGGAACACCGTCTGGGCCGAGCTGCCGGCCTGGGACGAGTAGAACTTGCCGACGTTGTCTAGTCGGTACCAAGTATCCCGAGCCATGCGGGTTCACCCTCCTGCGTGAGTTCCTCGTCGTCCAGGAAGTGCTTGATGATGCGGTACGTGTCCCTCACCAGGCTGAGGATGGAGGGGTACAGCAGGTAGCCGTGCACGGCGTCGAGCATGCGGTAGCATTGCACGTCGGAGCCTTCCAGCTCGAGTCGCGCGGCGAACGCCTCGCCCTCGTCGCGCAGCGGGCAGTATTCGGCGCTGATGACGAGCGTGCGCGGCTGGTGCGACAGGTCGGGCTCGAGCAGCGGCGCGAAGTAGGGGTTTGCGCGGTCGAGGGGCGAGGATTGGTACAGCTCCATGTAGCCTTCGATGTCGCGCCAGGTGAGCAGGTAGTCTTCGCCGTTCTCGCGCACCGAGTCGAACCACGACGAGACCGGGTTGTGGTCGTCGTAGGTGACGGGGTAGAGCAGCACCTGGGTGCGCGGCGTGAAGTCGCCGCGGTCGCGGGCCATGAGGGACAGCGCGGCGGCCAGGTTGCCGCCGGCGCTGTCGCCGAACAGCACGACGTGATCGGGGTCGACGTCGGGCAGCAGCGTGCCCGCGTACAGCTGGCGCGCCACCTCGTAGCAATCTTCGGGCGCCTGCGGGAAGCGGTGCTCGGGCGCGCGCCGGTAGTCCACCGACACGATGCGGCGCTCGAGGTGGATGGCCATGGCCGTGCACGCGTCGATGTAGAAGTCCACCGTGCCGTTCACCCAGCCGCCGCCGTGGAAGAACAGGACCGTGCCGCGCGAATCCTCGCACACCTTGAGGCCCTCGGCAAGCGAGAAGTCGAAGTCGAGCGGGGTGAACACGCGCAGCGGCACCTCGAAGCCGTCCGGCATGACGGCCGTGGCCTCGTCGATGCGGCATCGGGGGTTGGGCAGCACGAGCTTGGCGCTCACGTCTTCGGCGAAGCGCTGCGCCTTGTAGAACTCCCTGATGTCGGGCCGGAGCCTGGTGGCAGCTTTGAATGCGGCAAGAACCGCCTTGTTGATGGGCATGGGGCGACGTCCTTTCTCAAACATGCATCGTAGCATATGGACGCGCCCGCGGGATGCCGCGTTACGCAAGCGCCATGACGCAGCGGCCGGGGCGGGGCGGTTGACTCGGGCGGCGGGGTTCGTTATGATGGCGAGCCCGGGCCGCGATCGCGCGACCCGTCCGTATCTCGAAAGGCCTCTCTTCATGACGACTCCTCCCAACCGCTAAGCAACGCATTCATTGCCTGTCCGACGAACCGCGCCGCATGAGGTGCGGCGGTTTCGCGACGGCGTGTTCCGGTTGAGACGAACAGAAGAGGTTCTTCCATGAAAAAGCTGAACAACGGCGTGGTGCCGCCTGTGCGTACCTTCCTTTTCGAATCTGTCCGAATTGCGAAGGAAGGCACTCCTTACCATGAACACAATACGATGGCGCGTGGCTGCGGCCGACGCGCCGGTGGCCGTGCGCCCCTGTGGGCGATGCGGTGCTAACGCCGCGTTCGCGTCGACCGGCTTGTTCCGCGTGAACGCTCAGAAGAAGCTGGTGGACGTGTGGCTGGTCTACCGCTGCGCCGCGTGCGGCAGCGTGTGGAACAACGCGGTGATCAGCCGCGCCAGCATGAAGGCCGTCGGCATCGACGAGCTGGAACGCTACCACCGCAACGATGCCGAGCTGGCGCTGGCCTGCGCGCTCGACCCCGACCTGCTGAAGCGCAACGGCGCGAAGCGGGGCCCGGTTGCCTACGAGGTCGAGGGGCCGGCATGCGGCGACGAAGACTGCCGGGTGGACATCGACTGCGCGTTCGACACCGGCGGCATCCGGCTTGCCGACGTGCTGCGGCGCAAGCTGGGCGTGTCGCGGCGCGAGCTGGAACGGCTCGTGGAGGCGGGCCGGGTGAGCGCGCCGAGCGGGCTGGACGTTGACGTGCTGAAGGTGAAGCTCGCGACGTGCCGGTCGGTGACGGTGCGCGGCGTGGGCGCGTAGCAGGTTGAGGAGCGGCGGCGGTGCGGATGCGCCGCCGCTCCGCGCTTCTCGTGTTCGATGTTTCACGTGAAACATTTGTTCGGTGCGCACTCCTCCGCGTGAGTATTGAACGATGTTTATTGACATTTGTTCAATAGGGTGAGATGATCGGGAAGCGATCGTGTTGGGATCGTCATGGCGGCCGTATGAGCGAACGAGGGAAGGACGTGCGAGGCGCATGGTGAGAACGGTGATGGACCCCGAGGAGCGGAAGCGCGACATCCTCGACACGGCCATGCGGCTGTTCGTCGAGCGCGGCTACGAGGCGGTGTCCATGCGCGACATCTCGCGCGAAGCCGGCATCACGCCCGGACTGTGCTATCACTACTTCGATTCCAAGCAGAAGCTGTTCGCCGCCGCGCTCGCCGCGTACGCGGAGGAGTGCTGCCGCGACTACATCCGCGTGCTCGACGACGCGAGCATCTCGCTCGACGAGAAGATCGAGCGGTTGTTCGCGGCCGTGTTCGAGGAGGAGAACCTGCGCTATCACGAGTTCTTCCACGCGGAGGGCAATCGGGAATTCCATCGGCAGCTCGCCTTCGAGCTGTGCGACCGCATCCGGCCGCACATGGTGGCCGCGGTGACGGCCGACGCGCGGAGGCGCGGCGTGACGGTGAGGTCGCCCGAGACGCTCGTCGACTTCATCACGCACGGGCAGCTCAACATCCTGTCGAGCACGAACGCCCCCGATCGCGAGGCGGTCGAACTCGTGCGCACCTACGTGCGCGCCCTGCTCGATTCGCAAACCGAACCTTCCGCGTAACCTGCGCCCCGGTTCTGCCGGGGCATTGTTCAACCCTTAGATTAAACATTGTTCAATGAAGTGAAGAAAGGAACCTGTTATGGACGAATCGACGGCCATGCCGGCACGTGACTACAAGGAGGCGTCGAAGCAGGCGTTCGACGCGCAGGCGGCGACGTACGACGACGACATGAAGGGCGAGCACGCGCGGCGGCTGTACCCGTTCGTGCTGGAGGAGGTCGTGGCCGCGGCGCCGTCGTGCGTGTTGGACCTGGGGTGCGGCACGGGTGCGCTCGCGCAGCTCGTGCTCGACGCGCTGCCCGGCTGCACACTGGCGGGCATCGACCTGTCCGATGCCATGTTGGCCCGCGCGCGGGAGCGCCTGGGCGACCGCGCCGATGTGCGCCTGGCCGACAGCGAGCACGTTCCGTTCGCCGACGAGACCTTCGACGCGGTGTACTGCAACGACTCGTTCCACCACTATCCCGACCCGCGCCGTGCGGCGTTCGAGGCGTGGCGGGTGCTGCGGCCCGGCGGCGCGTTCGTCATCGGCGACTGCTGGCTGCCGGCTCCGGCGCGCACGGTGATGAACGCGTTCATGCCGTACAACAACGAGGGCGACGTGCGCATCTACTCCGAGGCCGAGCTGCGCGACATCCTGGGCACGTGGTTCGGCAGCGTGTCGTGGCGGAAGGCCGGCGCGCACGGGTGTCTGGCGAAGGCGGTGAAGTGAGCGGCTTGACGCCGGCGCTCGCGCGCTACCTGCTGGCCATTCGCGACGGTGCGACACGGCGCGTGGAGTTGGCCGACGAGCTGGCGGTGGCGCGCCCGAGCGTGACGAAGGCGGTGGAGCGCCTGGTGGGGATGGGGCTTGTGGCGGAGGATGGGCGGCATCGCCTGCTGCTCACGGCGCAGGGCGCCGCGGAGGCGCAGGCGCTGGCTGCCGCGGTGGAAGCCGTCGAGCGCTGCCTCGTCGCGCAGGGCATGGCCCCCGGCTGCGCGCACCGCATGGCCTTCGAGGGCGCCATAACCTCCGGTTGCGCCTCGCGCCGCTGGCACGCCTGAGCGCGGAGCGTGGCCGCGTCCCCCCTTGGGGCCAGGGGAGCGGACCTGGCGAGAAGTTCGCACGGGGCAGGCGGATGTTTCACGTGAAACATCCGTTCGAGTTCGTCGTTCGGCGTCCGTGTTCCGCGCGGGTACGCGAACCTGCGGGATGTCAAAGGAATTGGACAAGGTTCCAAGGTGATTTGCTTTCCCTCTTCCGCGAATTCCCGCAGAATAGCAGGTGACGAACGACGGAAAGGGAGCGACATCATGGTGGGAGAGAAGTTGCAGAGCCTGCGCAGAAAGCAGGGGATGAGTCAGCAGGAGGTGGCCGACCTGCTGGGCGTGACGCGGCAGACCATTTCCAACTGGGAGAGCGATCAGGGCGCGCCGGCGCTCGACAAGGCGGCCGAGCTTGCGCGCTGCTACCGCGTGGGCCTCGACGACCTCGTGTCCGACGAGGTGGAGGTGGTGACGGGGCCCGCCGAGGCCGCGCCGGGCAAGGACCTGCACGTGCTGCGCTCGCTTGTGGGCGCGTCGTGCCAGTTCATGGTTGAGAGCCCCGAGTTCATGCTGTCGAGCATGGACGCGATGGGCCGCACGCGAACCATGCGCATCCTCGACGCGGACGAGAACTGGATTCGGGTGGAGTACGAGCGCTCGTCGGGCATCGGCAAAAAGGAAACGGTGGTGCAGCTGATCGACGTGAACGTGGTGAGCAGCATCACGGTGGTAGGGGAGGACTCATGACGGAAATCCTGTTGCTGGTCATCGCGGTGACCGTCGTCTACATCGCCTGCAAGCTGCCGAAGGACCCTGCGCGCAAGAAGGAGGAAGAGCAGGTGGCTTCCCGGAAAGAACTCATGATGGCGCAACGGCTTCCCCAGCTCAAGGGCAGGTTGTGCGAGTTCACCATGAAGAACCTCACCACGTTCAACTCAGGGATGACGGGCAAGGCCGCCGTCGTGGACGTGGACGACGAGTGGGTGCTGCTGTCGGTGACCGAGCGCAAGGGCGCGGTGACGAAGGTGGTTCGCATCACGTCGATCGACGACGTGAAGGAGCTCGTTTAGAGGCCGCGCTCGTCGAGCAGCTTCTCGAACTTCTTCGGCGAGAGAATTTCGTGGGTGAGCAGCACGCCGTCGTGGAACAGGCTGTACGCCGTGAAGGGCGCGGGCGCGTTCTGCGCCTGCTCGGCGGTTTCGAGCAGGATCGTCTTGAGCGGCACGCCGCGCGCGGCCGCGACGTCGGCAACGAGGGGGACGTACTTGGCCGTGAACGGGCATTGCGGGCTGTAGTACAGCGCGAAGCCCGCATCGTCGGTGCGCGGCTCTTTCACGTGCGACTTGAAGCGCGGCAGTTCGGCTGCATCGGCTGCGTCGCCGAGGGGCAGATGGAGCAGCTCGTAGCCGGGCGCTGCGGTGTCGGCGGTGCGGAAGCCGCGCTTGCGCAGGTAGGCCGGGTCGGACAGGAAAGGCTGCTTCTTCGCGCTCGACAGCACGGTGAGGCCGGCTTTGCCCTGCGCTCGCGCGTCCTCGATGCAGGAATCGAGCAGCTCGTCGGCGTAGCCGTGCCCTTTGAGCTGGCCTGACACCCAGAAGCAGTCGATGTGCAGGTAGCCGGGCGCTTCGATGGGCGCCCAGGCGCGCTCCGCGGGCAGGTACTCGATGAAGCATTTGCCGCGCGCGTCGGCCTTGCGGAACACGAGCCCGTCGGCGAAGCGCTCGGCCATCCACGCTTTCTTGGAGGCCACCTGGCAGTCCTTGTTGTTCGAGATGGCGCAGCAGATGTGCTCCTGCTCCAGGTTCTCGGGCGTGACGGTGATGAAGTCCATGGCATCCTCCGTGGGGTGCGCGTTCGGGCGTTCGGATCAGGGTAGGTCGATGACCGTGGTGGTGCTGACGGGCGCGAGGGGCGATTCGGTGTCGGCGCTCCACACGCTCACGACGGGCGCCGGGTCCTTGCCGGCGTCGACGGCGTCCATGAGATCCTTCCAGGCCTCGGGATTCGCCGGCACGAGCCACAGGCCGTCGAGCTCTTCGAGGAAGTCGCCGTAGTACGGGCCGGTGGTGCCGTACACGGTGATCTGATCGCCCGACGCCAGCTCCTCGGCCCATGCCTGCTGGTCGGCCAGCGAGACGTTCGTGGTGACGAAGCCCTGCAGCAGCGCCAGCAGGTCGCCCGTCTGCGTCGGGTCGGCGTACGCGAGCTTGATGAACTGCGTCATCATCTGGCGGTCGACCACCTGGCGAATCATCTCCTGCTGATAGCCGGTGTCGCCGTAGCCGGTGCGCGCGCGGGACAGCGCCATGACGCGCCACGGCGTGAGCGTCTGCTCGCCGGCTTCGTACACCTCGTCGTCGAAGTCCTTCGTGTAGAAGTTGTACGTGAGGCCGTAGGGCAGGTTCACGTCGAGGCCGCCGAAGTGCTCGACGATGCTCTGCAGCCCGTCGAACCCGACCACCACGTAGTTCGTCACCTCGACGCCCACCACGTCGGACACGGCTTCGCACTGAGCCTCGGGGCCGGCGTTCGTGAGCATCTGGTTGAGCTTCGCGGTGTTTCCGTCGGGGAAGACGTAGGCGGTGTCGCGCGGCACGGTTACGAGGGTGATCTGGTTGCGCTCGAAGTCGAGGCGCATGAGCATCATGAGGTCGGCGTGGCCGGGCGTGTACTTCTCCCAGGAATCGTCGCCGATGACGAGGATGTACTCCGGATCGGGCACGGGCGGGGCCGGCGTGTCGTTCACCACGAGGGGTTCGGCCGGGGCCTGCTGCTCGCTTTCCGGCGCCGGCTGCGTGGCGCACGATGCCAGCAAGAGCGATGCCAGCGCTGCGATGATCAGGGCGATGAGGACGCGGCCGTGCTTCGCCGCGCGCGGGTTCGTTGGGGAGAGATGCATGGATGCCGCCTTCTGTCGAGCATGGTTCTTCGATCCGATGCCCTCATGATACCTGTCCGCGCCGCGGTATGCGGGCGGTATTTGCTATGATGGCGAAAACCAAGGCGATGCGGAAGCAAGGAGCGAACATGTACGGACTTAAAACTGAGGCCAGCTTCGATTCGGCTCACTTTCTGACCGACTACTACGGCAAGTGCGAGAACCTGCACGGCCACCGCTGGCGTTGCGTCGTGTATCTGGAAGCCGACGAGCTGCAGGACGAGGGCACGATGAAAGACATGGTGCTCGACTTCGGCGTGTTCAAGCGCGCGGTGCGCGCGGTGGCCGAAGAGCTCGACCACACCTTCCTCGTGGAAGAGGGGTCGCTCAAGCCGGCGACCGTCGCGGCGCTCGAGGGCGAGGGCTTCAGCCTGACCGTGCTGCCGTTTCGCATGACGGCCGAGAACCTGGCCCGGTACTTCCACGACCGGCTCGTGGAGCAGAACCTGCCCGTCGCATGCGTGGAGATGTACGAGACGCCGAACAACTGCGCTCTCTACCGCGCTCGCTGAGCGTGCTCTGAACTGCGATGACAACTGCGGGTTGTCGGGGCTTCCGCTGAAAAAGCATCCTGAGGTTGGTTGCGGGAACCGCTCGTTCGGGGCATGCTGGTAGGCGTAGGGAAGACGCGGACGAAGACGAGAGGAGCACGCGATGACCTTTCGAGACAACCTCCAGTATTTGCGTGGGACGCGCACCATGAGTCAGGCGGAGCTTGCGCAGGAGCTTGGCGTGAGCCGCCAGTCGGTGGCGAAGTGGGAAGCCGAGAAGAGCTATCCCGAGATCGACAAGCTCATCAAGCTGTGCGACCTGTTCGGCTGCTCGCTCGACGACCTCGTGCGCGGCGACCTCACGGGCGCGCCGGTGGAGGAATGCCCGCAGGTTGAACTTGCGGCGGAGGAGGCGCCGCGGGCGGAGGATGCGCCGGACGCGGAGGCGCCGCGCGTTGTGGACGAGCACGGGTACGACGAGCACATGCGCGTGCGGGCGTGGGATACGGCGGCTGCGGTGGCGGTGTTCATCGCGAGCATCGGCGTGGACTTCTTCATCACGGGCGGGCATATGGCCGGTTCGCTGCCGGCGTCCTGCGCCGTGTACCTCGTGGGCATCGCCATCGCGCTGGCGCTGACGATGCCGATGTATCGGAACCATGTGGCGTTCCAGCAGGCGCATCCGCACATCGAGGACTTCTACCCGCCCGCGCGAAAGGCCGAAGCGGCCCATCGCAAGGCGAGCGGCGTGGTGGTGGGCATCGTGCTCGCGGTGCTCGGCCTTGGCACGCCCGCCCTGTTCGCGAACTTCCACACGATGCAATTCGGCAGCATGACGCTGTTCGGCTTCCTCGGGCTGGCCGCCGGGGTGGTGGTGTACGCCGTGATGATGGAGCATCGCGTGGAGGTGCTCCGCTACAACACGGCGGCGCAGAAGGTGCTCGAAGCGGGCGACGACGCCGATCAGCTGGCCGACCTCGTGGGGCTCGCGCAGCGGCTGAAGAACGCCGTGCTGGTTGAGCTGCGCCGCTAAAGCGGACGGCGGGACCCGCTCCGGTACGCGCTGGGCACCGTGCCGGTGCGGCGGCGGAAGGCTTCGGCGAACGCGCCGGGCTTGCGGTAGCCCACCATGCGCGCCACCTGCGCGATGGGCAGGTCGGTTGCGTCCAGCAGCTCGACGGCGCGCTCGATGCGCGCGGCGGCCACGAAGGCGGCGGGGGAGGTTCCGAACGCCGCCTTGAACGCCGCCTTGAGCTTCGTTTGCCCCATGCAGGCTCGCCGGGAAAGCTCCTCGCACGATAGGTCGGCGTCGGGATGCTCGGTGATGTAGGCATGCAGGCGGTCGAGCGCCGCGCGATCGTCGGACGACAGCGTCGGCGTGCTGCCCTCGTCGTGTTCCCGCTCCAACTGGGTTGCGCGCTCGATGATGAGCGCCATCGCCTCCGATACCGCCCCCTCGTAGAACAGCTCGGCCGCCATGCCGGTGCCCCGATAGGCTCGAATCTGCTTGAACAGGGCGATGAGCTCGGGAAAGTCGCGTCGACCGTCGATGAGCGCGAACGCGCGGCGCACGTCGGGGATGTTCCCGAAGCGCTCCTGCAGGTAATCGCGATAGTAGTCCGGCGAGATGGTGAGGGACGTGGCGCGGGTGTTCGACCCGGCCGCGTAGCGCGCGACGTATTCGGCGCCTTCGTCGGCGATGTACGCGGAGAGGGCGCCCGCGCGCAGGGCGCACCCCCGATTCTGCTCCACAAGGTGCACGGCTTCGTAATAGCCGATGGACAGGTGCTCGGTATGCCGGTAGCGCATGACGCCCGGGCTGCCGAACTGCATGTCGAAGGCGTTCACGGCGAACAGGTTGCCGCGGATGTAGGTCCAGTATTCGCCGCGGCCGCGTCCGTTCGCGAACCGGTAGAGGCTTCCGGCGGGGCCGTAGCCGTCCGTCAGGTCGATGGGCACCATGTCGAAGAGGCGGAACGCATCCTCGTACATATCCTTCTTGATGTCGCGCATGGCGGGACCTCCTCAGCTGCGCGCCCGAAACGGTCGTTTCGATGCCGCGAATCGTCGCGAGCGCGTCGATGCGCTCGCCGCGGGCATCCTCGTGCTCCATTATAGCAAAAGTTACCAAAGGCTAACTACAGGAGGGGAGAACGATCCCCTCTCGCGAAAGGAGCATGCTTCATGGCATCGAATGCTGCACGTGCGCATGGCGGCGGGAGCGCGGTTGCGTCGAGTCGGTGGACGACGCGCGACGTTCTGACGTTCGTCGTGTTCAACCTCATTATCGTCATGGTGACGATGGTGGTGAAGATGGCGGAGGACATGATCCTCTCGCCGCAGAACACGTTCTTCGTGGGATCTTGGCTGTTCCCGCTCGTGTCGACGCCGTTCTACCTCGTGATGGCCGATCGCATTGGCAAACGCGGCGTGCTGGCGGGCTCCATCCTCGTGTTCGGGCTGCTGTACACGCTCATGGGCGGGCTGTACTGCGCCCCCGTGGCCCTCGTGGGAGCGTTCGTGGGCGAGCTGGTGATGTGGGGGAAGGGGTCGTATCGCTCCGTCAAGCGCGCGACGGCGGGGTTCTTCGTGTACTGGGCGACGTTCGCCTGCTACGGCATTTTCCCGTACCTGCTGTTCCGCGACGCCTACATGGAGCAGCTCGGCGCGTACTACAGCGCCGCCGACGTGGCGGCCATGGTGGCGCAGTACACCGAGCTGCCGTGGATTCTGCTCATGCTGGCGATGTTCGCCGTGGGCACGGCGGTGGGCGGCGTTATCGGAGCGAAGTTCCTCAAGAAGCATGTGCGCAAGGCGAAGATCGCGTAGGCGGGCGGCGATGGATGCGAATGCGACGAGCGCCACGGGCGTCACGAGTGCCACGAGCGCCACGGGCGCGGGACGGGCGGCGCCCGGTGCCGCGGCGGGCGAGGATGCGCGGGAGGGCGTGCTGGGGCTCGACCCGCGGGCGCACCTGTTTGCCATCGCGGTGATGGGAACGGCTGCGCTGCTGGTGACGGGCGTGCTCGCGACGGCGGCGCTGCAGGCGGCGGCCGCCTTGTACCTCGCGGGGGACGGGCGCGCGCGGATGGCGGGGCGGTGCTGTCTGAGCTTCGCCGTGGTGTGCGGACTCAGCTTCGTGCCGCTGCCGGGGCTGTACGGCGTGCTGTTCGTGAGCCTCATGCACATGGTGCCGCCGTTCACGGCGGGGTGCGCGCTGTTCACGCTGTCGCCCTCGGCCGTCATGTGCGCGCTTGCGCGGTGGCACGTGCCGCAGCGCGTGCTCGTGGGCGTGTGCATGGTGTTCCGCTTCGCCTCGACGCTGTCGTTCGAGGCGCGCTCCATCGTGCGGGGCATTCGCATGCGCGGCGTGTTCCCGCGCGCCGTGGACGTCGTGCTGCATCCGGCGCTGGCCTACGAGTGCGTGTACACCCCGCTCGTCATGCGCTGCCTGCGGCTTTCGTCGGAATTGGCGGCGTCGGCCGAGCTGCGGGGAATCGAGATCGAAGGCGGCCGCACGTCGATCCACCACGTGGGCTGGGGTCTGCGCGATGTGGCGGCGCTTGCGCTGCTGGCGGCCGCCTGCGCGGGCGTGTGCGTGGGGGAGGCTGTCGCATGAGCGGGGCGAAGGTGGCGGTGCAGCTCGACCATGCGTCGTTTCGCTACGTGGACGAGTCGGAGGACGAGGCGGGAGCGCAGGGGGCCGCACCGGTTGGCAGCCGGGTGGACGACCTGTCGTTCACGGTTGCGCCGGGGGCGTGCACGGTGCTGTGCGGGCGGTCGGGCGACGGCAAGTCGACGGTGTTGCGGCTGGTGAACGGTCTTGCCGGCACGTTCTTCCCCGGCGTGGCGCACGGCGTGGTGGCCGTGTGCGGAACGGAGGTGCACGCGATGGCGCCGCGGCAGCGCACGGAGCGGATGGGCGTGGTGATGCAGGACCCGCGCAGCCAGTTCTTCATGGGCACCGTGGGCGACGAGGTGGCGTTCTCGTCGGAGAACCTGGGCGTCGACCCGGCCGAGACGCGCGAGCGCGTGCAACGGGCCGCGACGCTGTGCGGCGTGGGGCACCTGCTGGCCGAGCGGCTCGACGAGCTGTCGAGCGGGCAGAAGCAGCGCGTGGCGCTCGCCGCCGCCATCGCCTGCGACCCGCAGGTGCTTGTGCTGGACGAACCCACGTCCAACCTGGACGAAGAGGGGTCGGAGGCGCTCGTGGACATCCTGGTGGAGCTCAAGCGGCGCGGGGTGGCCATCGTGGTGTCGGAGCATCGACTCCATCGGTTCCTCAAGGTGGCCGACGCTTACGTGTGCCTGCGCGCGGGGCGCATCGTCCGCCGGTGGGACGCCGACGCCTTCGCCCGCCTCACCGTGCGCGAGGCCGCCGCGTTCGGGCTGCGGCATCCCGCCATGGAGGCCGGGAGCGCAAGCGCCGCGGCGGCGCCGGGGACCGGGGGCGGCTGGCGTGTCGAGGGTCTGACGTACGTGTATCCCTCGACGCGGCGGGGCGTGCGCGCGCTCGACGCGCACATTCCCGCCGGCGCCGTCACCGTGGTGGCGGGGCCGAACGGAGCCGGGAAGACCACGCTGGCGCGCGTGCTGTGCGGCGCGGTGCGCGCGCAGGCGGGAGCCGTCACGCTCGACGGCGCGCCCGTGTCGCGTCGCGTCCGCAGGCGGCTCAGCTACTTCGTCATGCAGGACGCCGACTACCAACTGTATGCGGGCAGCGTGGCCGACGAGGTGGTGCTCGGGCGCCGCGTCGACGATGCGCTCAAGGCGCGGGCTTGGGAGGCGCTCGAAGCATTCGACCTGGTCGACCTGGCTGATCGGCATCCGGCAAGCCTGTCGGGCGGCCAAAAGCAGCGCGTGACGCTGGCGGCGGCCTACTGCTCGGACGCGCAGCTCGTCGTGCTCGACGAGCCCACGAGCGGCCTGGACGGACGCGGCGTGTCCGAGGTGGCGCAGTGGTGCCGCGCGCTCGCCGCAGCGGGCAAGGCCGTGGTCGTCATCACCCACGACGAGTTGCTGGCCCGCCTTGCGGGCGACTGCACGGTGAGGTTGGAAGCGGGCAACGAAGGAACAACGCACGATCGCAACAGAGAGGCATCTTCATGAACGACGTTTCGCCTGCGAATCGCTCGGCTCGACCGAGCGCGTTCGCCAAACTGTACTACTTCATGCGGCCGGACCGGGGGCGGATGGCGGTATCGCTGCTGCTGGCCTGCGTGGGCGAGGCCGTGGGCATGGTGCCCTACCTGGTCATCGCGCTGCTGGCGGCGGGGCTCGTCGAGGGCACGCTCACGCTCGAGCGCGCCGCATGGCTCGCGGCCGCGGCCGCCCTCGCGCATACGGCGCGGTTCTTCCTCACCTGGCGCTCGTCCATGATGAGCCACCGCGTTGCGTTCAGGGCCCTGCGCACCATGCGCGAGCAGATGGCCGAAAAGATGGAGCGCGTACCCATGGGCACCATCATCGACACGCCCACCGGCGCCTTCAAAAACCGCTTCGTCGACAACGTGAACCAGCTTGAAGACGCCATCGCGCACTTCATGCCCGAGTTGCCGTCGAATGTGTTCGGGCCCCTTCTGGCCATGGGGGTGGTGTTCGCGCTCGATTGGCGCATGGGGTTGGCGGGCCTGGCCACCATCCCGCTCGGCGTGCTGTTCTATGCGGCCATGATGCGCGACTACAAGCCGAAGATGGCGCGGTACCTTTCGAGCGAGCAGAAGATGAACTCGTCGCTCGTGGAGTACGTGAACGGCATTCAGGTGATCAAGGCGTTCGGACGCTCCGCCTCGTCGTACGGCGCGTTCTCGCAGGCGGTGGCCGCGTACCATGATTCGACCTTGGCGTGGTTTCGGCAGAGCTGGGTGTGGATGGCGGCCGTCAAGGCGGTGGTTCCGTGCACGCTGCTCGTGTCGCTGCCGCTGGGCGTGTGGCTCATGTCCATCGGGCAGCTCACGCTGCCCGTGTTCCTCACGTGCATCGTCATCCCGCTCGGGTTCATCGCGCCGTTGTTGAAGTTCGCGCAGGCGGGCGGCATGATCTCTCGCATGGACGTGTGCCTGAACGTCATATGGGACTTTTTGGGAACGCCGGAGCTTGTCCGCCCTGCGCAGCGCGTGAAGCTGGCGGGCGAATCGTTCGCGTTCGAGCGCGTGTCGTTCGGCTATCGGGAGGGCGTCGAGGTGCTGCGGGACGCGAGCTTCGCAACGCGCCCCGGGCAGATCACGGCCATCGTGGGGCCGTCGGGCTCCGGCAAGTCCACCATTGCGAAGCTCATGGCGGGTTTCTGGGATGCGACGGAAGGCCGCATCACGTTCGGCGGGTGCGATGTGCGCGACATTCCGCACGAACAGCTCATGGAGCATATCTCCTACGTTGCCCAGGATACGTTCCTGTTCGACCGCACGCTTGCCGACAACATCCGCATGGGCAAGCCTGCGGCCACCGATGCGGAGGTGGAGGCGGCAGCGCGCGCGGCGGGCTGCCACGACTTCATCAGCGCGTTGCCGCAGGGGTACGCCACGCGCGCCGGCGAGGCGGGCGAGCGGCTGAGCGGCGGCGAAAAGCAGCGCATCACCATCGCGCGTGCCATGTTGAAGAACGCGCCGGTGGTCATCCTCGACGAGGCCACGGCCTACGCCGACCCGGAAAACGAGGCGCTCGTGGAGCGCGCCATCAGCAAGCTCGTGGCCGGGAAAACCCTCGTCACCATCGCGCACCGCCTGTCCACCATCAAGGAGGCCCAGCAGATCCTCGTCGTGGACGAGGGACGCATCGTGGGTCGGGGCACCCACGCCGAGCTGCTGGCGGCGTGCCCGCTGTACGCGCGCATGTGGCGCGAGCACATGAGTTCGGCGTGCTTCGAGGATAGCGAGATCGAGGGCGTCGAGGGCGTCGAGATGGGGAGCACCGTGGGTTCCGACGATGTCAAGGAGGCGAGGTAGCATGTTCGCATTGATCAAACGGGTGCTCGACCTGGCGGGAAGCTTCTCGCCGGCAAGCCGTACGAGCCTGATGTGGGGCATGGTGTGCAATATCTTGAAGGCGTTCTTCATGGCCGGCATGCTGGGCGCCGTGTTCTGGGCGCTCGAGCATCGCGACCACCTCGATGCGACGGTGGCGCTGCAGTGCCTCGGCATCCTGCTGGTGAGCGTGGCCGGGCAGTTCGCGTTCCAGTACCTCGTGGACATCAAGATGGACGCGGAAGGCTTCCACATCTTCCGCGACCTGCGTCTGCGGGTGGGCGATCGCCTGAAAGCCGCGCCCATGGGCTACTTCTCGGAGCAGCGCCTGTCGGCCATCGCCACGACGCTCACCACGACGGTGCATCAGCTCGAGGAGTTCATGACCATCTGCTTGACGGGGCTGTCGGGCGGCGTGGCCATGGCGGTCATCATGGGCCTGTTCTTCCTGGCGGCGGCATGGCCCATCGCGGTCATCACGTTCGTCGGCATCGCCGCGGGCCTGTTCGTGCTGCGCGTGCTGCGGCGTCGGGCCACCGCCGTGACGCGCGAGGTGGCGGCGGCGCAGGAGGCCATGTGCGACAAGGTGGTGGAGTACGCGCGCGGCATGGCGGTGCTGCGTACGTTCGCCACGCCCGACGAGGCGCTGGCGGCCGCGAAGGCGTCTTTCGAGCAGAAGCGCGCGGCCGACTACGCGCAGGAGGCGGCGGCGCAGGGCGTGCTCAAGCTGTACGCGCTCGTGTTCAACCTGGCCAGCTGCGCGGCGCTGTTCGCCGCGTGCGCGCTGTACCTGAACGGGACGCTGCCGTTGTCGTGGGCGCTCACGCTGCTCGTGGCCGCGTTCATGATATACGGCGAGCTCATCCATGCCAACGATGCGGCCTTCCTCACGAAGAAGATCGAAGGCGAGCTCGACCGCGTGGACGAGGTGTGCGCCATCCCGCGGCAGGACAGCGTCGACGTGCCGCTGAGGCCGGTCGGTTTCGAGATCGCCCTCGACGGCGTGAGCTTCGGCTACGACTCCGGTCGACGCATCATCAACGACGTGTCGCTGCGCATTCCGGCCGGCTCGAGCTGCGCCATCGTAGGGCCGTCGGGTTCGGGCAAGACGACGCTCGTGAACCTCATGGCGCGCTTCTGGGACGTGGACGCCGGCGCGGTGCGCCTGGGCGGCGCGGACGTGCGCGCGGGGACGGCGGAGAGCCTGCTCGAGCACGTGTCCATGGTGTTCCAGAACGTGTACCTGTTCAACGACACGGTGGAGAACAACATCAAGTTCGGCTGCCCCGACGCCACGCACGACCAGGTGGTGGCCGCCGCGCGGCGCGCCCGCTGCCACGACTTCATCGAGCAGATGCCCGAGGGCTACGCCACCGTGCTCGAGGAGGGCGGCGCAAGCTTGTCCGGCGGCGAGCGGCAGCGCATTTCCATCGCCCGCGCCATCATGAAGGATGCGCCCATCGTCATCTTGGACGAGGCTACGAGCTCGGTCGATCCGGAGAACGAGCACGAGCTGATCGCCGCCATCGATGAGCTGACCCGGGGCAAGACCCTCGTTTCCATCGCGCACCGTCTGAACACGGTGACGGCGGCCGACCAGATTCTCGTGGTGGACGCCGGCCGCATCGTGCAGCGCGGCACGCATGCGCAGCTCGTGGCCGAAGCGGGGCTCTACCGCGACTTCATCACCCTGCGCCGCGAGGCGGCCGGGTGGCGGCTTGCGGGAGCGGCGAATCTCCAGCGGTAGGCGGCGGGGGAGCTGGGACGCGAGCTGCACGTCGGCAAGCCAAACGGATGCGGTATCATAGTCGCAGAATCCAAATGAGCGTGCGGACGGCGAAGACGGGGGTGGCGACATGGTCGGCGCGAGAGACGAAGCGGGCGAATCGGCCTCGCGCGAGCGCATCGTCGCGTGCGCGACGAAGGAGTTCTTGGAGAAGGGCTTCTCGGGCGCGTCCCTGAGAACGATCGCGTCGGCGGCGCAGATGACGACCGGCGCGATCTACGGCTATTTCGCAGGCAAGGAGGCGCTGTTCGACGCCGTTGTGTCGCCCGCGGCCGACGAGCTGTATCGCCGGTACCGGCGGATGCAGGAGGAATTCTACCAGCTTCCCCCCGAAGACCAGACGTTCGAACGCATGCAGGACTACGAACACGACGAGATCAGCGGGCTGCTCGACTTCGTGTACGACCATCGCGACGTTTTCGTGCTCGTGCTCTCCAAGTCGGCGGGCACGTCGTGGGAGCGGTATCTGGACGCCTTCGTCGACGTAGAGGTGGACAGCACGTTTCGCTACGTGCGCGAGATGCGCGAACGGGGCGTTGCCGTGAACGACGTCGAGCCGCGCATGGCGCGCATCGTGGCAAGCATGTTCCTGCACGGCTACTTCGAGCCGTTGCTGCGGGGCGTCCCCCGCGAGGAGGCGCATGCGTTCGCCGACGATCTTGAACGGTTCTTCCGCGCCGGCTACGAGGAGCTCATGAATCCGGAGGTCGGCCGCGCGAGCGAGCGGTAGACGATCTCGAGAGGCGCAGGGGTGCGAACGCCCGCTGGCGAGTGAGCCGGCGGGCGTTTTTTATCCGGAAAGCATCTTCAATGAAAGATATAACAGTGTTATACTCCAAAGTAAGCATTGGATAACTTTTTGAGAGGACAGCGTATGAATGGAGGAAGCGCGGCGATGGCCGACGGTGTCCCGAATATCTCGGACGCCGAAACGGATGCGAGAGGCGTGCCGGCAAGTCCGGTGGCGCTGCTGCTGGAGTGGGCGGGCAGGGCGAACCGCGTGCGATTCGCCCTGTCGGTGGCCTTGGCCGTGGTGGGCGTGGCCGGCAGCATCGTTCCGTATTACGCAGCGGGGCAGATGATCGTGGGCGTATTGGAAGGCGTGCGCGATTTCGCGTACTACGTGGGCTGGTGCGGTGTGGCTGCCGGCGGCTATGGGCTGTATCTGGTATTTCACTACGCATCGACGGCCGTGTCGCACGTGTCGGCGTTCTCCACCATCTCGATGATCCGCCGACGCATGGCCGCCAAACTGACGCGCGTGCCTTTGGGGTACGTGCTGGACAAGCCGTCGGGCGCGTTGAAGAACATCATGGTGGAAAAGGTGGACAGCATCGAAACGACGCTTGCGCACGTGTTGCCCGAAATGACGTCGAATCTGCTGGTCCCCCTCGCCGTGGTGGCGTATATGTTCGCGCTGGATTGGCGCATGGCCCTTGTGGCCCTGATAACGTTGCCTATCGGGTTTTTGGCGTACATGGGCATGATGAAGGACTATCGGTCGTGGTACGAGAAGACGGTGAGCGCCGGCGAGGCCATGAGCGCCGCTTCGGTGGAGTACGTGGGCGGCATCGAGGTGATAAAGGCGTTCGGCCGCTCGGCGAGTTCGTACGACAAGTTCTCCCAGGCGGTGCATCGCTACGCGCACTCGTTCATCGACTGGATGCACCATGTCCAGGTGTTCCAAGACTTGGGATTGGCCATTTGGCCGGCAACGCTGGTCACCGTGCTGCCGGTGGGCTGCATGTTCGTCATGCAGGGCACGCTTGCGCCGGCGACGTTCGTGATGGTGGCGGTGCTGTCGCTTTCCCTGTTTCCTCCCTTGTACGCCGCTATGAACTTCATCGACACGCTCGCGCAGATCGGTACCGTGGTCGAGCAGATATCCTCGGTGCTCGACGTGCCCGAGCAGCGCCGCGCTGATCGATCGGCCGTGCTTGACGGCAAACGCATCGAGCTTGAGGACGTGCGCTTCTCCTACGGGCGCGAAGAGGTGATCCACGGCGTGAACCTGACTATCGAACCGGGCCAGGTGACGGCGCTCGTGGGCCCGAGCGGGTCGGGCAAGTCGACGCTCGCCCGCCTGGTGGCCGGATTCTGGGATGTCGATGGGGGCGCCGTGAAGATAGGCGGCGTGTCGGTGAACGATTTGGAAGCCGCTCAGCTGGCGGCGTGCATTTCGTACGTCGAGCAGGACAACTACCTGTTCGATGAGACGGTGATGGACAACATACGCATGGGCCGTCCCGCCGCCACCGACGAGGAAGTGGTCGCCTGCGCGAAGGCATCGGGCTGCCATGCGTTCATCGAGGGCTTGGAGCACGGGTACCAGACGGTGGTGGGAGGCAGCGGCGGGCACCTTTCGGGGGGCGAGCGTCAGCGTATTGCCATCGCGCGCGCCATGATGAAAGACGCGCCCATCGTCATGCTGGACGAGGCGACGGCCTACACCGATCCTGAAAACGAAGCGGTTATCGAGCAGGCCGTAGGCCGGCTTGTCGCAGGCAAAACGCTGGTGGTGGTGGCGCATAGGCTGTCGACGGTCGTCGATGCCGACAAGATCGTCGTCGTGCGGGACGGCCGCATCGAGGCCGAGGGCACGCACGACGAGCTTATGGCGGCGTGCCCGCTGTATGCCGACATGTATCGCGCCCATATGGAATCCAAGGATGCGGCCTAGAAAGGAGGTTCGGATGTTCGCAACGTTCAAAAAGTATTTTGCGTTCGGAGGCAGCTATGCGGGTCTTCTGAAGCGCGGCATGGCGTTCTCGGTGCTGAACTCGTTCTTCGAAGCGTGGCAGATGATGGCATTCGCCGTGGTCCTGTTCGCCCTTGCGGAGGGCACGTTGTCGGCGGCCACCATGTGGACGGCGCTCGCGATCATGGTGGGCAGCATCGTCGGGTGCTTCGTCACCTCGCATTTCAAAAGCGAGAACTTCTGCCGGGGCAATTTCTCCATGACCGGCGAGAAGCGTACCCAGATAGGCGATAAGATGCGCTATCTGCCCATGGGCTACTTCAACGAGCATCGTCTGGGAGCCATTTCCAGCACCATGACCAACACGTTGGACGACGTGCAGAACGCGGGCGGCCAGGTGTACACGAACGTCATCTCGGGGTTCGTGTTCTCGGGTTTCATGGCGCTCATGCTGCTTGCGTTCGACTGGCGGCTGGGGTTGGTGGTTGTGGTCACCATCGCGGTGTTCTTGCTGGTGAACGCCTGGATGCAACGTGCGGCGCGGGATATATCCGGCCGGCGCGTCGAGGCTCAGCGCGCAATCGTGGGCGCCGTATTGGAATATATCCAGGGCATGAGCGTGGTGCGTGCGTTCTCGCTTGTGGGCAAGGCCGAGCGAAAGCTGGACGATGCCATAGCGCGATGCGAGCGCATGAACGTGACCATGGAGCTGCGCTTTCTCATGTTCGGGGTTCTGCAGACCATCGTCACGAAAACGTCGAGCGTAGCCCTGTGCCTCGTGTCGGTGTGGTGCTGGTTGGCGGGTACGATGGACGCGGGCGTGTGCCTGGTGGCCATCGCGGCATCGTTCATGGTGTACGGCAAGTTGGAAGCCTCGGGCATGTTCGCAAGCCTGCTGCGCCAGATAGATCTGTGCATGGACAAGGTGAACGACATGGTGGCCACGCCGTCGATGCCCGAAGGGGCCGGGGTGAGCAGCTCCGAAAACCTGGACATCGAGGTGGAGAACGTGTCGTTCGGCTATGAAGGCCGCACCGTCATCGACAACGTGAGCCTGGTCATCCCCGAGCGCACCACGTGCGCCATCGTGGGCCCGTCGGGTTCGGGCAAGACCACGCTCGTCCGGCTGCTGGCGCGGTTTTGGGACGTGGGCGAAGGGCGCATCACGCTGGGCGGGGTGGATGTGCGCGACTGGAAGATGGATGATTTGCTGGCGCGATTCTCCATGGTGTTTCAGGGCGTGTACCTGTTCGACGATACCATCGAAAACAATATCAAATTCGGTCGTCCGGACGCTTCGCACGAGGACGTGGTGAAAGCGGCGAAGCGCGCCTGCTGCCACGAGTTCATCGAGAGCTTGCCTCAGGGCTATGCGACGCGTTTGGGGGAGGGCGGCGCCGCCGTTTCGGGTGGCGAGCGCCAGCGCATCAGCATCGCGCGCGCCATCCTGAAAGACGCGCCCATCGTCATTTTGGACGAGGCGACGGCCAACGTCGATCCGGAGAACGAGCGCGATCTGCAGCGGGCCGTCGAGGCGCTCACGCACGATAAAACGGTGATCATGATTGCGCATCGGCTGAAAACCGTGACGGACGCCGACCAGATCGTCGTGCTGGATGCCGGCCGTATCGTGCAGCGCGGTACGCATGACCAGCTGATGGCGCAAGAAGGCATCTACGCCGACTTCGTGGGCATGCGCGAGCGAGCCATCGGTTGGAAACTGGGCGGCAAGTCGTCGTCCGCCGCAGTGCCGACGGGCGCATGAGAAGCTTTTGGAATTCCCCTGAACCGAAAGGAGACGCGTATGCAGAAGGAAGCGCGGTTGGGAGCGTCGATGGAGACGGATGCGGCGGGCGCGTCCAAGCGGACGGGATGGACGGTGCGCGACGTCGTGACAACGGTGCTGCTGTCGGTGCTGCTCGTGGTCGTGCAGGTGGCGGTGAGCATGGTGTGCATGGCGAACGAGTTCGCGAGCATGGTCTTATCGGTGGGCATCACCATGCTTCTGTGCGGGCCGATATACGTGCTTATGGCGAGCCGCGTGCGCAAACGAGGCGTCACGCTTGCGTACATGACGCTGCTCGGCGCGGTGTACTTGCTCATGGGCACCTGGTTTTTGCTGCCGTGGTTCGTCGGCGTGGGTCTGGTATGCGAGGCGATACTGTGGAAGCGGGGTTCCTACGAGCGGCCGGCGCGCCTGACGGCTTCGTGGACGGTGGCCAGTCTGCTGTACAACGGCACGAACCTGCTGCCGATGTGGTTCTTCTGGGATGCGTACTATTCGTTCGCCGTGGCAAGCGGCATGGAGCAGAGCTACATCGATGCCTACGTGAGCTATTTCACCGAGCCCGGATGGGTTGCGCTCATCGTCGTGTTCACCACGGTTTGCGGGTTGGCGGGGGCGTTGGCGGGCACCAGGCTCATGGGCAAGCACTTCAAGAAGGCGGGAGTGCTGTAGTGCGCGCAGATTCCGGTGCGCCGCGTCCGGTTGCGGTGCCGGTGAAGCTGCTCGCGTTCGCCTGCGCGTTGACGGGATCGATCGTGGCGGCGGAGCCCGGTGCGTCGGGCCTTCTGTCGTGTGCGGCGCTGGCCTACCTTGCGGCGCAGCGACGTTGGCGCCTTCTTGCGGGAGGGGTCGTGCTCGTCGCCGTGCTCGGGTGCTTGCTTGCGTTGATCAGGTTCGCGGGCCTGCGCATGGTGCTGTTCTCGGAGTTCTACGTGCTCATGTTCTGGAACCTCTCGCCGGTGTTCCTGGTTGCGGGCGATGTGGTGACGACTCCTCCGGGGGAGCTGTCGGCGTTTTTGTCGCGCATGCGCGCGCCGCGCCCGGTACTGCTGGGGGTGCTGGTGGTGTTTCGCTTCTTTCCCACCATGCGCGCCGCCGTGCGGGCGACGGTGCAGTCGATGCGCAATCGGGGGCTGGCGACGCCGCGTGCGGTGGCGATGCATCCGGTGCGCGCTGCCGAGTACGTGGCCGTGCCGCTGCTGCTGCGCTGCTTGCAGACGGCCGATCAGCTGGCGGTGTCCGCGGTGGCTCGAGGAGTGGAGGCCCCCGGCGTTCGCAGCAGCTACCATGAGCGCCGCATGGGCGCGGCCGACGCCGCATGGGCGGCATTCTGGCTGCTGGGTGCCGGTGCGTTCCTTGCGTGGAGGGCCGTGGCATGAGCGTGGAGCAGGCTGCGCCCGCGATAGAGTTCGCGGACGTGTCGTTTCGCTATGCCTCGGACGGCGCGGCGGAGGGGGAGGGCGCGGGCATCGCGCAGGTGAGCCTGCGGGTGCTTCCTGGGGAATGCGTGGTGCTGACCGGCCCTTCGGGAAGCGGCAAGACCACGATCACGCGCGTGGCGAACGGCCTGGCTCCGGCATACTGGCCGGGAACCTTGACCGGCACGATCCGTCTTTTGGGAGCCGATGCGGAAACCGTGCCCCTGTGGGAGCGCGGCCGGATGGTGGGAAGCGTGTTCCAGGACCCGGCCAGCCAGTTCTTCTCGTCCGATTTGGCGGGCGAGGTGGCGTTCGGGTGCGAGAACTACGGGTTGGCCCATCGCGAGGTGGTGGCGCTCGCCGATGCAGCCATCTCCTCGTTCGGGCTGGATGACGTTCGCGGGCGCCCGCTCGATGCGTTGTCGAGCGGCGAGAAGCAGCGCGTGGCCGTGGCGTCGGCGTGCGCTCCGCGTCCGGCCGTGGTGGTGTGCGACGAGCCCACGGCCAACCTCGACGAAGAGGGCGCGCTGCTGTTGGCTCGGCACGTGGCGCGTCTGAAGGCCGAGGGTCGTGCGGTGCTGGTGTCGGAGCATCGCTTGGCCTGGCTTGCCGGTATCGCGGATCGTTACGTGTACGTGCGCGACGGGAGCGTGTTGTGGCAGCGTTCGGCTGCGCAGATGGAGTCGCTGGGCGAGGACGAGCGTGCAGCGCTGGGCTTGCGTTCGGCCACGTTCGTTGCGCTTCCCGACCTGCCATTGCCTTCCGAAGCTCGTGCGGCGGAAGCGGGATCGTCGACGCGTCGGCCGTCGCAACCCGTTCTGGAGACGTGCGGGCTCACGTGCTCGCGTGGCGGCTCTACGCTGTGGAGCGCCGTCTCTCTTGCGGTTTGGCCGGGTCAGGTAGCGGCTCTGACGGGGCGCAACGGAGCGGGCAAGAGCACGCTTGCCCGGGTGCTGGCCGGTTTGGAGCGGCCCGATGCCGGCACGGTGCGCATCTGCGGCGCGACGATGCGCCCGGGCGCGCGCCGCGCGCACGTATGGTACGGCTCCAACGACACGGCGCAGCAGTTCTTCACCAGCAGCGTTTCCGACGAGGTTCTGCTGGGGCGCACCGACGACGAAGCGCTCCTCGAGCGTGCCCGCATGGTGGTGCGGGGATTGGGACTCTATCCTTTGCGGGACGCCCATCCTGCCACGCTCTCGGGCGGTCAAAAGCTGCGCCTGATGGTGGCGTGCGGCTTGCTTTCCGACCGGCCAGTGCTCATCTTCGATGAGCCTACCAGCGGATTGGACGGCGGCTCGATGACCGTGGTGGCCGATGCTCTGTCGAGCGCAGCGGCGCAGGGACGGGCCATCGTGGTCATCACCCATGACGGCGAACTGGCGAAGCGTTGCTGCACGTGCCGTGTGCGCATGGAGGATCTGGTGGATGGAGGGTGCTGACGGGCGCTCCGGGCTGGCAAGCGGGAGCGCCCGAGGGGTTCTATGCCGCCAGCTTGCCGCCGACGCGGACGCATTCGGCGCTGGCTTCGTCGTCGGGGTAGTCGTAGGCGGCTACGGAGTCCACCACGTTCACGCCGGCCGCTTCGGCGCGCTGCTCCCATAGCTCCATCCACTCGCCGTCGTTCCACTCGTACGAGCCGAACAACACGACGTCGCGGCCTGCCAGCAACGGCTCCACCTCGTCGTACATGGGCAGGAATTCCATGTCCTCCAGCTCCTCGTCGCCCATGGCGGGGCAGCCGAAGGCGAAGGCGTCGAAGTCGTCGAGGCGCGTCGCGTTGAACGACGACGCGTGGATGAGCTCCGCCGTGCCGCCTTGGGCGCGCACGCCCTGCGCGATGAGGTCGGCCATGGCCTCGGTGTTGCCGGTGCCGCTCCAGTAGACGATTGCAACCTTGCTCATATGCTTGCTCCTTACGTTGAGGGTGATGTGCTCGGTGTTGAGCGACGTGGGCGGCGTGCGGCGCGGGGCCGCCCACGTCGCTGAACGCCGAGGGAGCCGCGGGCGGCGTCAGCTTGCGGGGCGGAAGGCCTCGGCGGCGGGGAAGTCCTCGTCGACGCTGGCCAGGCACTCGAGGGACACGCCTTCGGCAAACAGATTCTCGTAGAGGGCCGTGCAATCCTTGTAGCTGCAAAAGCACGCCAGCGCGTCGCGCTCCTTCGCGTACACCTTCCAGCAGCCGCTGCACAGGAAGTTCTCGCCGCGGTTCTCGATGAAGCCCATGACGTCGTCGAAGGGGTAGCCCAAGAACAGGCCGATCTCATGGGGGAAGGAACAGCCGCCGGTGAGCTGGCTTTGCACGTCGGTGCCGCAGATGCGGCGATGGAGGCGCTCGATGCACGCGGAGAGCGATGCGGGGTCGTAGCCTTCCCGCGCGAGGAAGGATGCGACGGGTTCCTGCTCGATAATGGGTTTGAGCAGGGCCGGGCGGTACACGTACACGAGCACGCCGCTCGTGCGCCGTGCGAGCACCTCGATGCGCACGCCGCAGGGCGCCAGCTTGGCGCGGCAGGCGCGCAGCGCGCGGGACAGCTCGTCGTCGCGCAGGCCCGTTGCCGCGGGGCGGTTCGCGGCGCGCCCGCTCGCCGGGGCGTCGGAGCTGCGGCAGGTGAACAGGTTCGCCGGCTTGAGCGCCGCGAGCGTGGGGGTGCAGTGGTGCACGAGCTTGCGCTCGAACGCCTCGCAGGATGCGACGTCCTCGGTGGTCTCCATGCGGCTTCGGCCTCCTTGCTGATAAGTTAACTATGGATAACATATACCCGAGCGAAATGCTTCCGTCAATGGGAAATCGGGAAAAAGCACGGGAGGGGGAGAGGAGTGTTTCACGTGAAACATCCGTTCGTATTTCGCGAAACGCGCCAGCTTCCGCAACCCCGCGATCGCTCCCCGCAAACCCTCCCCGCAAACCCGTGCGCCTTTCTAAGTTACCTTAAGCTAACTTATGCTAGAATGCTTCCAACATGCAACGGAGGGAAGGCGGTCGTGATGGTGGTAGGCGTGCGCAAGTCGCTTGAAGAGGGTCGGACGTATGCTTTCGATGATCTGGCCAAACGGTTCGGCTTGAGCGGCGCGGCGTTCGAGCGCGTGCTCGATCATCTCGTGGAGCAGGGGTGTCTCAAGCCGGTGATCTTCGATTGCCGCGGAGGCAAAGGCTCCGCCGTGCGCCTGGCCGCGCACCGTGAGTCGCTTCTGCGCTGGGAGGCCTGAGTCCCCGCGCTCAGCGGCGGTCTGTGCGGTAGGCGGAGGGCGCCTGGCCGATGACCTCGGCGAAGGCGGCGGCGAACTTGCTGGGATTGCGGTAGCCCACCTGCGCGGCGATGTGGGCGACGCTGTCGTCGGTGCGCTCGAGGCGCCGTGCGGCTTCCTCGATGCGGCACTGGCGGCGATACGCCATGGGCGACAGCCCGTACGCCGCGCGAAAACGCTCCTTGAACAGGGAGAGCCCCATGTCGGCGCACCGCGCGACGTCTCCGAGCGCCAGGTCGTCGTCGAGGCTGCTCCCCAAAAGGTCGACGGCGCGCTCGAGCGCGGCCGCGTGATCGCGCGTGTGGTAGGGGAACGTCATCCAGGCGGGGCGTTCGGTGGCGTCGAGCAGCACGAGCAGCTCGAGCGCTTTGAGGCGCAGCCGCTCGAGGCGTGCCCGCTCGTCAACCTCGAAGAACGAGGAGAACAGCGACGCGACGCCGCGGTCGGGCAGGAACACGCGGCACCCCTCCTCGCCCGCGAAGCGTTCGCGCAGAGCGTTGAAGTCGAGGTGCCGCGTGGCCGGCTGCGCCTTGAGCGCCGCGCTGCCCGCCTCGTACTCCACGCTCAGGGTGAAGCCGACGTAGCGGGGCATGGGGTAGCGCATCTGCCGCTTGACGATGCGCTGATCGTGCGCCGCGCACTGCCCCTCGTGCACGAAGTAGCTCTTTCCGTTGGCGCATGCGATCTCGCCGCGCCCTCGCTGGCTCCACTCGAACTGCAACGTGCGCGGCTCGCCGCTCTGCCAGGCGAGCGTGCCGCGCGGCACGTCGTTGAACGTGAGGTTCACGCCGTCGAACAACGCCCAGTCCTCCAGAAGCCCCGTTTCTCCGCCGTCGAGCGTCAGCCGAAACGTCGTCTTCGGGCCGTCCGCGTCCAGGACGTCGAAGCGTCCGGTGTTGCGCGAGGCGAGGTACTCGAGGTTTTTCACGAACGGCCTCCTTCTATGCGAAGAACGCGTGCAGCGTGCGCACGCCCGCGTGGTCGAGCGGGTAGGATTCCACGATACGCCCCTGATCGAGGCGCACGACCCAGGTGCAGCATGCGAGGATGAATTCGGGGTCGTGGGTGATGACGAGCTGGGCGGCGCCCTGTTCGCGCACGCGGGCGATCATGCGGGCAACCTGCAGCATGTGGTGGAGGTCGAGCCCGCTCGTCGGCTCGTCGTACACGATGAGGTCGCGCTTGCTGGCCAGGGCCGACGCGATGCATGCCCGCTGCTTCTGGCCGCCCGAGAGCGCGAGCGGATGATCGTCGGCCCGCTCGTCCAAATCGAGCGCGGCCAGCAGGCGATGCGCCTCGGCTTCGTCGGGCGCGGCCATGCTGAGCAGCACTTCGTCGAGCACGCTTTCCGCGAACAGCTGGTGGTTCACCTCTTGCATGACCTCGAAGCAGCTTTCCGTGCGCGCCCGGCGCTTGAGAACCTTTCCGTCGATCGACAACGTGCCCGCGCAGCGGTTGAGACCGCAGAGCGCGGCGGCGAACGTCGACTTGCCGG
Organism: Eggerthella sinensis; assembly: GCF_003339815.1. Taxonomy (GTDB): domain Bacteria; phylum Actinomycetota; class Coriobacteriia; order Coriobacteriales; family Eggerthellaceae; genus Eggerthella; species Eggerthella sinensis. The sequence continues at coordinate 22,385 of NZ_PPTT01000023.1, read as the reverse complement.
CGCCGTTCGCGCCGATCACGGCCGTCACCGCGTGGCGCGGCAGCGAAGCGTGCGCAATGTCGAGGGCATGGTGCCCGCGCGCGCCGCGGCGATAGGCGAAGGAGAAGTCGTCCAGCTCGAGCTGCGGGCCGCCCGCTTCCTCGCCCCTCCGGCTCGTCTGGGCTGCGAACGCGTCGTCCAGCCCGAGCGCCCGCAGCCCGAGCGCGGCCAGTTCGCCCGTCCCGAGCGCGCGGAATTCCGTGCCCGTCCAGGTGCGCTCGATCGCTCCGTCGCGCAGGTAGTGGACGCGGTCGGCGAGGTCGGCCAGGTAGTGCAGCCGGTGCTCGGCCACGAGCACCGCCCGCCCTTCGTCCTTCCAGCGCTCGATGGCGGCGCGCACATGCGCTATCGAAGGGAAATCGAGGTTCGACGAAGGCTCGTCGAGCACGACGAGCGTCGGCCCGGCAGCCGTTGCGCTCGCGCAGGCGATGCGCTGCTTCTGCCCGCCCGAGAGGTCGAACAGGCTCCGTCCGACGAACGGCTCAAGGTCGAACGCTCGCGCGGCCGCTGCCACGCGCCGCTCGACCTCGCTCCGTTCCATGCCCTGGTTCTCGCATCCGAATGCCAGCTCGCCCTTCACGTCCACGCTGAAGAACTGGGACTTCGGATTCTGGAACACCGACCCCACCGAGCGCGCGGTCTCGTAGAGCGGCGCGGTGGAAACGTCGCGCCCGCAGACGGTTATGCTCCCGTCGGGCGCACCCTCGTAGTAGGCGGGCGCGAGGCCGTTCGCCAGGCGTGTGACGGTGGTTTTCCCGCAGCCCGATGGCCCGCAGAGCAGCACGACCTCGCCCGCATGCACCCGCAGCGAGACGTCTCGCACGCCCGCTCCGGCCCGCCCGCTCGCGTAGGAGAATGAGACGTGTTCCAAGGCGAGCACGGGTCTCGATTCCGCTTGGTCGCGCATCTATCCCACCGTCCATCCGAGGCTGCTTGCGGCCAGCACCGCCAAGCAGGCGGCGCACGTTGCCAGCACTGCCGCATCGGCCGGCCCGAACCCGATCTCGCAGACGTTCGTCCGCCGCACGGGCGCGCCGAGCCCCCGCGTGAGCGAGGCGGCCGACAGATCCTCGCCGATCTGCACCGCGCAGGTGATGAGCGGCACGAGACGGCATTCGACCAGCTTGACGGGCCCTGCGCTGCCCACGCGCAACCCGCGCATGCGCATGGCGCTGCCGATGGCGCGCGCTTCTACCCCGAGAGTGGGGAAGAAGCGGAACAGCACCGACAGCGGGATGACGAGCCATTGAGGGGCGTGCACGCGTTCGGCGGCCGCCATGAACTCCGACACCGTGGTGGTGGCGAACACGAAGTACGCCGTGGCGATGGTGGGCAGAAAGCGCGCGGCTATCATGCACGAAGCCACGATGAGGAAGTTGAGCGGCCCGTCGACGTTGGGCACGACAAGCGCGCTCAGCGCCTGCGCGCCCGCGTAGGCCGCCAGCAGCGCGGCGGCCGCCCCCCGTCGGCCCGACACGGCCAGCAGGCCGAACGGCGCCAGCAGCATGATCGTGCGGGCGGCGTCCATGATCGTCCCGTTTCCGCCGATCAGCAGCACGGTGGAAACGGACACGAGCAAGACGAGCTTCGTGCGGGGGTCGAGGCGCACCGTTCGTTCGACGGCGCCGGTTTGCAGGAGTTCCATGGCGCGCGCCTACGCGATGCCTGCGCGCTTGAAGTGCTTCTTCAGCACCTTGAGGCCGATGTAACCGCCGATGATGCCCGTGATGAACGCGGCCGCAAGCATGAGCGGGTAGGCCCATGGCTGCAGGTAGCTCATCAGCTCGTTGACGTAGGCATCGCCGTATTGCACGCGCATCGTGGCGTAATAGCTGTCGGCCGTCAGCAGCATGGGCAGGAAGTTGCCCACGATCCAGCAGCTGAACACGCCGTGCGACAGCACGCTCATCTTGGCGCTCGCGTACGAGCCCCTGCGGGCGACGAGGTCGGCCAGCAGCCCGAACACGAGGCCGGTGAGAATGCTGAAATACCCCATGCCCGTGACGAACATGATGATGCCGATGAGCAGTCCCATGATGGTGATCATGCCGAACTTCTTCACGCGGGTGAGGTAGAGCATGTAGGGGATGCCTGCCACGAGCGGCACGATGCCGCAGATGAGTGCCATGAGCAGGGGGACGAAGCCGAGGCAGGCCACCGCGAACACGATGACGAAGTAGATGGCGGTGAATATGCCGATGTTGATGAAGTCCTTGCCGCCGAGACGTGCGCCGGCGGCCCGCCCGACGGCGGGGGAGGTTTGTGGTTCCATGATGCGGCCTTTCCAGACGAAGTGGGTTTCGGTCCCGCTGTGGCAAGGCTCCGGAGCAAAGTTAACCAAAGCGAACAAGAAGCATCATAGTGCATTCGTCGCAGTCGTCCAACTCCAAAAAGCCGCCGATGATCCGGAAAGCCGCTCTTCTCGGTGAGCTCGTCCGCTAGGCGCGCAGCTGCTGGAGGGCGTCGGCGGTGAGGTCGATGGCGTCGGCAATGCAGCCGTTGCAGCTGCGCAGGGGCTGCTTGGTTTCGATGCCCTTGAGCGTGGAGCAGACGGTCGAGCCGTTGAGCGTGCGGAAGTCGCCGGCCAGTTTCCGCACGATGCGGTACGTGCGCGCCTTGCTCGTGGGGTCGTCCTTGCCCGAGCTGTTCGCCATGCCGATGACCACGGCCGCGCCGGTCACGGCTCCGCAGGTTTCGGTGAAGCCGCCCATGCCCGCCCCGAGCCCTTCGGTGGCGCGGAAGCACGCATCCTCGTCGGCGCCGACGAAGGGCGCGAACGTGCAGGCCACCGACTGGGCGCAGTTGTACTTCTTGCCGTGCAGCTCAAGCGCGCGCCGCTCGAGCTCCTCGCGGTCGGGCAGCGGGAGGGGGCGGCGGTCGTCGTTCGTCATGGGGCAGCTCCTTTCGTGCGGTAGGGGGCCATGATAGCGCAACGGCCAGGCTCCCGTGGCCCGCGCTTCGTCTTTCCGGTATGCTGGGAAGGTCGACGAAAGGAGCATTCATGGACGCGCGCAGGGTCCTCGTTGTGGAGGACGACCCCGATATCAATGCGCTGCTGGCGAAGATCGCCGAGCGCGAAGGGTATCGCCCCGTGCAGGCCTACTCGGGCACCGAGGCGCGGCTGCAGCTGGAGCACGCGGCGTTCGACCTCGTGCTGCTCGACGTGATGCTGCCCGGCATGGACGGCGCGGCCCTCATCGCGCTCGTACGCGACGAGCTGCGCTCGAGCGTGCCGGTGATCGTCGTGTCGGCGAAGGCGGGCGCGGCCGACAAGGTGGACCTGCTCACCTTGGGTGCCGACGACTACGTGACGAAGCCGTTCGACGCGCACGAGGTGGCCGCGCGCATGCACGCGGTGCTGCGCCGCTGCGACGGCAGGGGCGCCGGGGCCCCGGAAGCCGACGGCGAAGCGTACGACCATCGCGACCTGCACCTCGACGTGGCCCGCCGCCGCGTCGCGCTCAAGGGCGCGGAGGTGGCGCTCACGGCGCACGAGTTCGACATCCTGCACGTGCTGATGCAGGCGCCCGACCGGGTGTTCTCGCGCGAATTGCTGTACGAGCTGGTGTGGAAGAGCGGCTACTACGGCGAGCAGAACGCCGTGAACGTGCACGTGAGCAACATCCGCAAGAAGCTGGCGGCGGTGGACGCGGACGCCGACTACATCAAGACGGTGTGGGGCATCGGCTTCAAGCTGGCATGATGCGCGAGGGGCGGCGCGCGAGCGGACCCGCGGCCTTTACGCTTTCCTTAACCTTTCTTGAGGACTTATGTTTGGACGGCATCGTATTCTTCTCCCCGAAGCGATCGACGTACGAGCGAAAGGGAGAGCGGCTTCAATGGATACGGTAATCGAAACGAGGGGGCTCGCAAAGCGCTACGGCGGGTTTGCCGCCCTCGACGACGTGAGCATCTCGGTGCGGCGCGGCGAGATATTCGGCGTGGTGGGCGACAACGGCGCGGGGAAGTCGACGCTGTTCAAGCTGCTGAGCGGCCTCGCGTTTCCCACGGCGGGCGAAGTGCGGCTGTTCGACGCGCACGGGCAGGCCGCCCTCGAGCGGCAGCGGGCGCGCATCGGCTCGATGATCGAGCAGCCCGGATTCTATCCCTCCTTGAGCGTGGAGAAGAACCTCGAGTGCTGCCGCATTCAGAAGGGCGTGCCGGGCGCTGACAAGGTGGGCGCGCTGCTGGAGACGGTGGAGCTGGAGCATGCGAGAAAGCGGCGCGCGAAGGACCTGTCCATGGGCATGAAGCAGCGTCTGGGGCTGGCCATGGCGCTCATGGGCGAGCCGGAGGTGCTCGTGCTCGACGAGCCGACGAGCGGCCTCGACCCGAGCGGCATCGTGGAGATGCGCGACCTGCTGCAGCGGCTCAACCGCGAAAGAGGCGTCACCGTGGTGCTGTCGAGCCATCACCTCGCCGAGCTCGAGCAGGTGGCCACCGAGTACGCGTTTCTGCGGCGCGGGCGGCTCATGGAGCAGGTGAGCGCCGAGGTGCTGCGCGCGCGATGCGCCGACTGCATCGACATCGCCGTGTCGGACCCCGCGCGCTACGTCGTGCTGCTCGAGCAGGAGCTGCATCATGCGCGCTATCAGGTGCTGCCCGACGGCGCGGTGCGCGTCCTCGACCCGCAGCTCGATATCGAGGCCTACAGCGGCCTCGCGAGCGCGCACGGATTGGGCATCGTCAAGCTCGAGCGGCGGCGGATGTCGCTTGAGCAGTACTATTTCGATTTGAAGGAGAAGGGGGCCGCATGATGCTGAACTATATGAGAAGCGAGTGGTACCGCATCGTGCACGGCCGAGAATTCTACGTGTTCACCGGCGTGCTGTGCGCCCTTGTGCTGGCGGCGAACCTGCTGCTGGTCAGCGTGGGTGCTTCCGATCCGAACTTCCCGTACGCCACCGTGCGGTTCTCGTTGAGCAACCTCATCTCGTCGTTGAGCCTCTTGTTCTTCATGGCGGGGTTGCTCGTGTGGATACTGTTCGCCGACGATCGCAAAGACGGCACGTTCAAGAACGCCATCGCGCACGGCCTGTCGCGGCGCGACCTGTTCGTGGGGAAGTGCCTCGTGTCAACGGCGCTGGGCCTGATCAGCATGGCGGTTATCCTGATCATGTACGTCGGCAGCGCGCTGGTGCTGCTGGAAGGGCCGGGGCTCGAAGCGGTGGGCTACCTGCTGCAGGGCATCGGCGCTGCCCTGCCGTTCACCGTGGCGTGCATCGTGCTGGCCGCGGCCGTGTGCGCGACGCTGCCGAAATCCACGGCAGGATTCTTGGTGTGGCTCGCGGTGGTCAGCGTCATCCCGATGGTGCTGCACATGGTGGGCATGGTCGTGGAGCCGGTGGGCGCCGTGGCCAGCTGGCTGCCTGCGAATTTCTTCCAGCACGAGGTGGCCATCAACCAGAGCGGTGTGGCCGAATTCCTGTGGAACACCCCCGCCGGCCTGGCGAAGTGCCTCATCTCGGGGTTTGTCGGCATCGCGCTGTTCGGTGCCGTGGGGTTGTGGCGCGCGGGCAAGACGGAACTGTAGCGAGGGCGAGGGAGCGAAGCATGACGATGGTGTTCGCGGGATTGTTCGCGCTTGCGCTGGCGGCGGCGGTATGGTTCGTTGCGCGCCTGGCGCTGTTGAAGCGCTCGCTTCGCCAGGTGAACGACGAGCTGGGCGAAATCGTGGAGCATCTCGAGGACAGCCGCATCGTGAAGCTTCCGCAGCCGAGCGCCGAGCTCGAGGCGCTGCTGGGCACCGTCAACCGGGCGCTCGAGGGCATCCGGCGCCAGGCGGTGACGTACGCCCGGCGCGAGGCGCAGCTGAAAACCCAGATAGAAAGCATGAGTCACGACCTGCGCACGCCGCTCACCGCCATCGTGGGCTACCTGGCGCTCGTGGACGAGGCGGAACTCGACGACGAAACGCGCGCGTCGCTTGTCACCGTGCGCCGCAAGGCCGACGCGCTGCAGCGGCTCATCGCGTCGTTCTACGAGTTGTCGCAGGTGCAGGGCGCGGGCGCGCAGCTCGAGCGGGCGAAGGTGGACGCGGGCCGCGCAGCGCGCGAGGCCGTGACGGGGCAGTACCGCCTGCTGGAGCAGCGCGGGCTGCGCGTGGAGCTGCGCCTGCCCGAGCGGCCGCTGCCCGTGTGGGGCGACGCGCATGCCCTCGAGCGCGTCATGGAGAACCTCGTGCACAACGCGGGGAAGTACGCGCGCTCGGCGTTCGAGGTGGAGGCCGCGGTTGCGGACGAGGGCCGCAGCGTGGTGGTGACCTGCGCGAACGACGTCGACGGGCTGACCGCCTTCGAGGTGGGGCGGCTGTTCGAGCCGTTCTACACCGCCGATGCCGCGCGGTCGACGGAGAGCTCGGGCCTCGGCCTGGCCATCGCGCGCTCGCTCGTCGAGCAGATGGGCGGCACCCTGGAAGCGCAGCTCGACAAGCGCGAAGGTGCCTCCTGGCTGCGCTTCCGCATGGAGCTGCCCGCGGCAGGGTAGGGCGACCCGGCGCACGGCGTGCCCCATCCCGCCGCGGAGCGTAAGGGGCGCGCGGAGCCTACGAGCGGCCCGTTCCGGCGCGGTACTCGCTGGGCAGGAGCCCCGTTTCGCGGCGGAACAGCTCGGAGAAGCGGCTCGCGCACGCGTATCCCACGGCGCGCGCCACCTGCTCGATGGACAGGTCGGGCTGGCGCAGCAGCAGCTCGGCCTGGCTGATGCGGCGGCCCTGCACGTACTGCGTGAGCGTCGAGCCCGTGACGGCTTTGAAGCATTCCTTGAACTTCGTGGGGCTCATGCACGCGGCGCGGGCGAGATCGGCCACCTTGAGCGTGCTCGAGCAGTGGTCGTCCACGTAGGCGGCCACCGAGCGGATGCGCTCGCGGTCGCCGGGCGACACCGCGCGGGCGGTTGCGCGCGGGCATGCGCGGGTCCGCTCGACGATGAGCCCGAGGGCCTCGAACACCTTGCCCTCGTAGTACGGGCGGCTGCGGTTCTCGTCGCCGGGCTTCGGCCACAGCCCGGCGAGCAGGGCGCGCAGCTCGGGTATGTCGGTGCCGTCGTTGAGCGCGGCATAGGCATCGCGCACGCGTTCGAACTGGCCGTCGTACTCGCGCGCGAGGTAGGCGCGCGACAGCTCCGGGCGAACCTCGATGGACACCGTGCGGATGGGGACGTGGCCGTGGACGAGGCCGCGCCAGCCGCCCTCGTCGCTGCAAAAGCCCCACATGCTGTTCGCCCGCAGCTTGGCGTACGGGGTGAACTGCTCGCCCGATATGGAGTCGTGCCAGGCCACGCTCAGGTACTCGGGCAGTTTGAAGTCGAGGAGTGTGTCGCTGGGCAGGGTGAAGTCGTGGATGGTGATCGACCATCGCTCGTCGGGCGCAAGCACGTGGAAGTGCCCGACCGTCTGCCCGACGTCCGAGCGGAACGAGTGCCACAGCGGGCAGAACCCCTCGGGCGGCTCCACCTCCGCGAAATCGAGCGCGGCGAGGTGCGGGGCATGGATGCCCGCCTCGGGCGACGGGCTTGCACCATCGCCGACGGGCGCACGCTTCGCGCTGTCGAACGAGGCCCGCGCGATGCCGCCTCCCCGCTCCATGACCATGCATCCCTTTTCGACGCGATGGATGCGCGGACGCTGCGCGTCTGCGTCGAGGGGACGTCCGGATTCTCGCGGTTCTTCCGTATTTCGCTGAGCATCGAGCATGGTGGGCCGTGCCTCCCTCGCTTCTTCGACGGGCTGTTTTCGTGCGGTGCGACGATCGGACGGCGCGGTGCGACGTTCGGACGCGCTGCGGTGCCGAAGCGGGTGGAATCGGCCTCGCAGCCCTAGTATACCGCATTGTTAACCAAGGCTACCTTTCTTCGTGCATGGGGTGAGGGCTCGGGGCGGGTCCCGCGCGGCACGAGGGGAGAGATCGGCCGTTTCAGTGCGAGAAAGGAAGGGTTCGCCATGCAAAGCGGAATGCGATCCGACGATACACGTGGCTTGAGCGTGCGGGATCTGGTGACGTGCGGCGTGTTCATCGCGCTGTACTTCGTCTTCATGATGGTGGGAAGCATGCTGTTCGCGCCGAATCCCGTGCTGACGTTCCTCATGCCGGCGGGTGCCGCGCTCTTGACGGGACCGGTGTACCTGCTGCTCATCGCGAAGGTGCCGAAGCACGGACCCATCATCATCCTGGGCGTGGTGGAGGCGCTCATCATGTTCGTGACGGGCATGTACTGGCTCTGGTCGGTGTTCCTCGTGGTGCTGGGCGTGGTGGGCGACCTCGTTGCCGGCGCGGGCGGGTTCCGCAACGTGAAGCTCAACGTGATCAGCTTCCTCGTGTTCTCGCTCAACCCCATGGGCTCGTACATGATGCTGTGGTTGGACCCGTCGGGCTATGCGTCGTACCTCACCGGCAAGGGCACCGAGCAAGCGTACCTGGACACGATGCTGGCAACCGGCGCGGACTGGGTGCTGCCCGCGATGATCGCGCTCACGCTGGTTTGCGCGCTGGCGAGCGCGCTGGTGGGCCGCAGGTTGCTGAGGAAGCAGTTCGAGCGCGCGGGCGTCACGGCATGACGGACGAGGTTTGCGCCGTGGCTGCGGGCGGCTGGCGCGCGGAAGCTCCCGCGCGCCGCTTCCATCCCGATCCGCGCACGAAGCTCGCGTTGCTGCTGCTGTGGGCCGTGGCGGTGTTCCTTTCGCCGGGGCTGTGGTTCGAGGTGCTCATGATGCTGCTGGCGGCGGCGTTCGGTTTCGCGAGCGGCCGGGGGCGCCTCGCGCTGGGCATGCTGGCGCTCTACGCGGCCATGATGGCGCTCATGATGGCGACGGCCCAGATGGATGCCGGCGTTCTCAAAACCATGCTGTCGTCGTTCTTCATGCTGGTGCGCAAGGTGTTCCCGTGCGGTTTGCTGGCGGCGATCATCGTGACGACGACCCACGTGAACGAGTTCATGAGCGCGCTCGCGCGCATGCGCGCCCCGCTGGCGCTCACCATCCCGCTGGCGGTGATGCTGCGCTACGTGCCGGCCATTCGCGAGGACTGGCGCTTCATCAAGGACGCCATGCGCATGCGCGGCGTGACGCCCAGCCTCGCGGGGTTCCTGCGCCGACCGGCGATGACGGTGGAGTGCCTCTACGTGCCGCTGCTGATGAGCGCTTCGAACGTGGCCGACGAGCTGTCGATGGCCTCGGTGGCGCGCGGCATCGAGAACCCGGCGCCGCGCACGTGCTACCTGCACATCGCGTTCCGCGTGCAGGACGGGCTGCTTCTGGCGGCTGGCGCGGCGGTGCTCGCAAGCGCGGTTGCATGCGGCGTGCTGGGGTTGCGATGAAAGGCGGACGGCGATGATCGAGTTCCAACAGGTGAGCTTCGCGTACCGCCGGGCGGCGCCGCACGAGGCGCCTGCGGGCGTGCGCGACGTGGACCTGCGGGTGGATGCGGGAACGTGCGTGCTCGTGTGCGGCGGGTCCGGCTGCGGCAAGACGACGGTCACGCGGCTGGCGAACGGGCTGGCGCCCTCGTTCATCCCGGGCGCGCTGTCGGGCCGCGTGCTCGTGGACGGGCGGGATATGGCCGACCTGCGCAGCTGGGAGGTGGCCGCGCACGTGGGCTCGGTGTTCCAGAACCCGCGCACGCAGTTCTTCAACGTCGATTCCACGGGCGAGGTTGCGTTCGCGCTCGAGAGCATGGCGTGGCCCGAAGACCGCGTGCGCGCCCGGGTGCATGAGACGATGGACGAGCTGGGCCTGCGCGACCTGGCCGACCGCGACATTTTCAGCTTGTCGGGCGGCGAGAAGCAGCGCATCGCCTACGCGAGCGTTTGGGCGCCGCATCCGGCGAACCTCGTGCTGGACGAGCCCACCAGCAACTTGGACGGGGATGCCATCGACGCCCTGCGCGGCTACCTGCGCGCGGCCCGCGCGCGGGGTACGGCCGTGCTTGTGGCCGAGCATCGGCTGTGGTGGCTCGCCGAGACGGTGGACGAGGTGGTGTACCTGCGCGACGGGCGCGTGGATGCGCGGTTCAGCGGCGCGGAGTTCCGGGCGCTGCCGGCGGCGCGGCTGCGGGCCCTCGGCCTGCGGGCGCGGGACGTGGCCACGGTGCGCGCGCCGGAGGCGCCGGATGCGCGTGCGCGGAGTTCGCGCGCGTGCGCTGCGCCGCCCCTGTTGTCCCTCGGCAACCTGCATGCGTCGTACGGCAAGCGCCCGGTGCTGCGCGGCGTCGAGGCATCGGTGCATGCGAACGAGGTGGTGGCCATCGTGGGGCGCAACGGCGCGGGCAAGTCCACCCTGTGCCGCACCGCGGTGGGGCTGCATCGCGAGGATGCGGGCGACGTGCTGGTGGACGGCGCGCCGTGCGCGCCGAAGGAGCGTCTGCGCCGTGCGGCCATGGTGTTTCAGGACGTGAACTACCAGCTGTTCGCCGAGAGCGTGGAGGCCGAGGTGGGCTTCGGCCTGGAGGGCGACGACCGGCCGTCGGCCGAGCGGGTGCGCGACATCTTGCGCGACCTCGGGTTGGATGCGTTCGCCGAGCGCCATCCGGCCACGCTGTCGGGCGGGCAGAAGCAGCGGTTGGCGGTAGCGGCCTGCATCGCAAGCGGCAAGCGCCTGCTCGTGTTCGACGAACCGACGAGCGGCCTCGACTTCGACAGCATGCGGGCCGTCGCGCAGCTTGTGCGCGCGTTGGCGGCCGAGGGCCGCGCGGTGCTCGTGGTGACGCACGACTTGGAATTCATCGCGTGCGCCTGCGATCGCGCGCTGCTCGTGGAGGACGGTCGCATCGCGTCCGAAGCGGCGGTGGAAGGCGACCTCGCCGCCCTGCGAGGTTTGATGGAAACGGCGGAGCCGCACCGGGGTGCGGCGGAAACGGCAAGGAGCGTGCGATGAGCGGTACGAACGAAGCGGCGGCAGTGCTCGACGGCGAAGGCGACGGCGCGCCTGCGCCCGCATCCGCCGTCCGGCAGCCGGGGCCGTTTGCCCTCGTGCTTGCATGGGCGGGGACGAACAAGCGCTATCTCTTCGCCTCGGTGGCGTGCGCTTCCGTTGCGGGGCTCGTTTCCATGGTGGCGTACCTGGGCGTGTTCAACATCATGCAGGCGGCGTACGCGGGCACCTGCACCATGCAGACGCTGCGGGACAACGCCCTGCTCACGGCGGTGGGCTTCATCGTGCAGTACGCGTGCTTCGCCGCCTCGAGCGTGTTGTCGCACAGGGGCGCGTACAACACGCTGTTCGACGTGCGGTGCCGTGTGATGGACCATCTGGCCCATGCGCCCCTCGGCGCGCTCGACGAGCGCAGCACCGGGCAGATCAAGACCGTGCTCGTGGAGGACGTCGAGAAGCTGGAACTGTTTTTGGCGCACAACATCCCCGAGGCGTTCATGTATCTGACCGGCCCGGTTGCCGCATTCGTGTTCCTGTGCACGGTGAACGTGCCGCTCGCGTTGGCGACGCTCGTTCCGTTCGCCGCCGCCCTGGTCATCCTCGGCGTCATCTTCTCGCGCATGGGCGCTCTCATGGAACGCGCCACGACGGCGCTGTCGTGCATGAACACCGTCATGGTGGAGTACGTGAGCGGCATGCGCGTCATCAAGGCGCTCGACATGGGGTCGGCCTCGTTCGCGCGCTTCCGCGACGCCATCGACACCGAGCACGCCATCTGGTGCGATATCTCCCGCAAGACCGGACCGGGCTATGCGGCCTATCTCGTGGTCATCGAGTGCGGTCTCGTCATCCTCGTGCCGCTGGGCGGCTGGATGTTCGCCACGGGCGCCATCCCCGGCGCCACCTACCTGCTGTTCGCGTTCGTGGGGTCGCTCTACCTCACGGAGATACGCCTGTTGCAGGAAATCGGCACGAAGCTCGCGGAGGTGGGAAGCGGTGCCGCGCGCGTGCAGGGGCTGCTCGATCTTCCCGTGTTCGGCGGCGGACGGCCGTTTCCGCCTCGTACGGACATCGAGTTGTCGGGCGTGCATTTCTCCTACGACGGCGAAACGGAGGTGCTGCACGGCATCGACCTCGCGGTGCGCGAGGGCGAGCGTTTGGCCGTGGTGGGCCCGAGCGGCGCCGGCAAGTCGACGGTGGTCGAGTTGATCAGCCGCTTCTACGACGTGGGGGCGGGCGCGGTGCGCATCGGCGGCGTGGACGTGCGCGCGCTCGACTACGACGACCTGCTGCGACACGTGGCCGTGGTGTTCCAGAAGACGTTCCTCACGAGCGGCAGCATCCTCGAGAACATCCGCATGGGCTCGGGCGCCTCGCTCGAGGAGGTGCGCGCGGCGGCGCGGCGCGCCTGCATCGACGACTTCATCAGGGGCTTGCCGCAGGGCTACGACACGGAAATGGGATCGCTGGGCGACCGCGTGTCGGGCGGTCAGCGGCAGCGTATCGCCATCGCGCGCGCCATCTTGAAGGACGCGCCCATCCTCGTGCTGGACGAGGCGACGAGCGCCGCCGACCCCGAGAACCAGCTGGAAATCGACACGGCCATCCGCAACCTGTGCGAGGGCAAGACCGTCATCATCGTGGCGCACCGGCTGGGCGTGGTCAAAACCTGCGACCGCGTGGCCGTGATCGAAGCCGGACGGCTCAGCTGCGTCGGCAAACACGACGAGGTGCTGGCCCAGTGCCCGTACTATCGGCGCGTGTGGGCCGACTACGACCGGGCGCGCAGCATCGAGATCGGGTTCGGGGACGGGAAGGAGGCGGTCCATGCGTGAGGTCAACGTGTTCGCGAAGAACCGCAAGCTGGCCGCGTCGGTGGCGTGCACCGTGGTGGAGGGCTTGCTCGACGGCTGCAACTTCATGCTCATCTACCTGGTTATCAAGGAGGTGTTCGCCGACAGCTTCAACCTGGATGCGGTGCTCGGCCTCACGGGCGCGCTCGTTGCCATCTTCGCCGTGCGCCTCGTGGTGTACGGGTGGGGCTACGTGCAGGGGCAGATCGGCGGCGCGCAGGTCAGCCGCACCATTCGCATCTACCTCGGCGACAAGATCAAGCGCATCCCGCTCGCGCGTTTCAGCGAGCGCACGAGCGGCGACTACCTGGGCGCGCTCACGTCGAACGTGAACGATTACGAGCAGATCCTCACGCACAAGACGGGCAGCATCGTGAAGAACATCGCGCTCGGCATCATGCTCGTCGGCTTCGTGACGTGGCTGTATCCGCCGGCGGGCGCCATTGTGGCGCTCATGTTCCTTCTCATCGTGCCGGGGCTGGCCTACGCGTGGCGGCAGGTGCGGAAGTTCGGGGTGCGCAAAAGCGCCGTGCAGGCGTCGAACACGAGCAAGGTGGTGGAGCACGTATCCGGCATGCAAACGCTGCGCGCCTACGGTGTCGGCGGCGTCGACAACGAGGCCATCGTCGCGAGCATGCGCGCCTACTCCGAGGTGTCCTACCGCTACGAGGCGGCGGTCACGCCTCCCGGCGCCGTGGTGTTCGCGCTCATTGGGATGGGGCTTCCCGCGCTCATGCTCGTGTGCGGCGGCGCCTGGCTCGCGGGCGCGCTCGACGTGGTGTCCATGCTCCTGATCATCATGCTTCCCATCTTCATCCTGAAGCTCACCACCGGCATCTTCGTGGACCTGATGGCGTACAAGAACCTCATGATCGCGAAGCGCCGCATTCAGGCGGTGGTGGACGAGCCGGAAGAGACGGGGAGCCAGGCGCCGCTTCCGGCGCAGGGCGCGGGGATCGCGCTTTCCGAGGTCTCGTTCGCCTACGAGGCCGCGAATCCCGTGTTCGACGGGCTCGATCTCGTGTGCGTGGAGGGCGGGCTGACCGCGCTCGTGGGCGATTCGGGCTGCGGCAAATCGACGGTGCTGTCCCTGATCGCGCAGTACTACCGACCCGATGCGGGATGCGTGTCCGTGGGCGGTGCCAACACGGCCGGCTACGCGCCCGAGAGCGTGCTTGCGGGCATGTCCATCGTCGATCAGAACGTGTTCCTGTTCGACGATTCGGTGATGGACAACGTGCGCTACGCGCGCCCCGATGCGACGGACGAGGAGGTGGTGGCGGCTTGCAGGCTCGCGAACGCCGATGGCTTCGTGCGTTCGATGCCGCAGGGCTACGACAGCCTTATCGGCGAGAACGGCGGCAGGCTTTCCGGCGGAGAGCGTCAACGGCTGTCCATCGCGCGCGCCATTCTGCGCGATGCGCCCATCGTGCTGCTCGACGAGGCCACGGCATCGCTCGATATCGAGAACGAGCTTGCCGTGAAGGAGGCCATCGCGAACCTGCTCGCGCACCGAAAGACCGTGGTCATGGTGGCCCACACGCTGCCCATCGTGCGCGCCGCCGACTCCATCGCGGTCATCGGAGAGGGCCGCGTGCTCGAACAGGGCACGCACGACGAGCTGATGGCGCAGGGCGGCAAGTACGCCCGCATGTGGGCGGCCGACCGCGCGCTCGTGTAGCGCGCGGTCGGCCGTCATCCCGAGCGGCGTCAGCTCATGCGGCCGGAATCTTCCACGGTGGTGGCGAGCGGCGTCTCGCGCAGGAAGAGCAGGAGCGCCAGCCCGATGAGCGCGAGCGGCAGCATGAACCAGAACACAGGCACGAGCGCGTCGTTGTAGGCGACGCCCACCGCGTCCCGCACGGCCTGCGGCAGCGCATGGACGATGGCCGGCGTGAGCGAGTTCGCATCCACGCCGAGGGCGTCGGTGCCGCCCACCGACGCGAGGTTCTCCGTCAGCGTGCGCGCCAGCCCGCTCGTGAACAGGGCGCCCACGATGGACGTGCCCAGCGTGGTGCCCACTTCGCGGAAGAAGTTCGTGGCCGCGGTGGCCATGCCCACGTCCGACGCGGCGAACTCGTTCTGCACGATGAGCACGAGGATCTCGAAGTTCAAGCCGATGCCGAAGCCCACGATGGCCAAGAGCGCACCGATGAACGCCACGGGCGTGCCGGACGTGATGAACGTGAGCGCCCCGACCCCCACGACGAGGATGCCGAAGCTCGCCACTATGAGCTTCTTGTACGTGCCCAGCTTGCTGACCGCGTAGCCCGAAGCGAGCGACGCGGCGAACCAGGCCACGTTCATGGGCACTTCCATGTATCCTGCGGCCGTGGCGCTCATGCCGTCGACGATTTGGAGGTAGGTGGGCAGGTACGTGAGCACGCCCATCATGACGAACGTCGTGACGAACCCGGCCACGGTGCAGATGTTGAAGTTGCGGTTCTTGAACAGGGAAAGCGCCATGAGCGGTTCCTTCGCGTGGCGTTCGGCCACCGCGAACAGCACGCCTGCCACGACGACGGTGGCCAGCAGCGCAACGATGACGGGGGAATCCCAGGCGTATTCGACGCCGCCCCACGAGGTGGCCAGCGTGAGCGCCGTGACGGCGACGACGAGCGTGACCGTGCCCCAGGTGTCGAAGTGCGCTTTTTCCACGGTGCGGCGCGGCTTCGGCAGAAACGCGACCGCCGTGCCGATGGCGACGAGCGCGAGCGGCACGTTGATCCAAAACGCCCAACGCCAGCCGATGGTGTCGGTGAACAGGCCGCCGAGCAGCGGTCCGGCAAGCATGGGCACCGCGTAGGCGATGCCCATGGCGCTCAGGTACATGGCGCGCTTGCGCGGCGGCACGATGTCGGCCACGATTGCCTGCGAGAGGATCATGAGCCCGCCGCCGCCAAGGCCCTGCACGGCGCGCCCGACGATGAGCCCGCCCATGGATGTGGAGAGGCCGCACACCACCGATCCCACGATGAACAGCACCAATGCGCCGATGAACAGGCCCTTGCGGCCGATGAGATCGCCCATTTTGCCGTAGATGGGCATGGTGATGGTGGCGGCCAGCACGTAGGCCGTGACCACCCAGAGCAGATGGTTCACGCCGCCAAGCTCCCCTACGATGGTGGGGAGCGCCGTGGCCACGATGGTCTGATCGAGCGCGCCGACGGTCATGGCCACCAAGAGGCCGATGAACACGACGAGCACCGAGGTTTGGGGCAGCTCGTCGGGGGAGGGGGCGTTGTTCGGGACGGTGTCGATGTTGGAGGGGGTAGAGCTCATGGCGTACGTTCCTTACGAGTCGAGTTCTTGCTTGAACAGGGTCAGGTAGCGGGTGCTGATGTCGTGCATGCGGGCCATGTCCTCGGCGCCCACCTGCTCGACGCAGCGCAGCTCGATGCGGCGCAGCGTGCCCATCACCTCGTCGCAGTGGCGCGTGCCGGCGGGGGTGAGGAAGTGCAGCTTGCTGCGCTTGTCTTCGGTATCGGGCTTATGGTCGGCCAGGCCGCGCTTCTCGAAGCCGCTCACGATGGAGCCGACGGTCTGCTTCGGCTGAAACAGCTCGCGGGCCAGCTGCTTTTGGCTGATGCCCTCGGGATGCTCGCCCAGCAGGTAGAGGATGGACATCGACGTGTACGACTCGCCGAAGCGCTTGGCGAATTCGCCGTACAGGCTGTCGGTGAGGAAGAAGTCCTCGTACATGTCTTCGAGATGCTGCTCGAAATGGCTCATGTCCCATCCTTTCAAAACTAGTCCGAAGTCAGACTAGTTTAGCGAACCGGAAGCGCGGCGCAAGCGATGTTGAGCATTCGCCATCGTCTTCACGAAAGCCGCACGAGCCGCGCCCCCGCCCGCCGCACCGCGCGCTGCGCTATGATGGGACGTGTTGTGGGGCGACGAGGCGGGCGCCGAGGTCGAAAGCCGCCTGGCAATCGCGGGGGAACTGCTCGGCGCGCACGCGGGCCTTGCGGGCTTCGTCGAAGTTGGAGGCGGCGTAGCGCCGGTAGTCGTCGAACTGGTACGTGTCGGCGGCGACGACGTAGTCGGAAGGGCCGCGCAGCAACTCGAGGTAGCCTTTGACGGTGTCGAACAGGTGCGGGTACCCGGCCTTGTCGGCAAGGGCGTGCGGCATGCCCATCGTGTAGACGAAGCCGGTGGCGATGCGCGTGGGGCACTGCGAGCGGCTGGGGTCGTCGTAGGAGAGGTTCGGGAACACGAGACGCTCGAAGAACGACTTCATGAGGCCGCTGAGCGAACTCAGGTAGACGGGCGATCCCAGCAGCACGACGTCGCTCTCGCTCGCGCGCTCGAGCACGGGGGTGGCGTCGTCGCGCAGGGCGCAGCGACCGACGAAGCGGCCGTCCTTCCGCTTGCAGGCGAAGCAGCTGCGACAGCCTTCGAAGCGGAGGCTGCCCAGGTTGACGAACTCGGTTGCGGCTCCTTGCTGCGCGGCGCCGTCGAGGGCGTGGCGCAGCAAGGCGGCGGTGTTTCCCGTGGTGCGCGGGCTGCCGTTCAGGGCGAGCGCGTGCATGGGCGCTCCTTTCTCGGGGGGGGGGTGCGGAAGACGAAGCGATCTTCGCGCCAACGGCGAGCGAGGGCAAGTACGCACAATAATGTTCCCTACGGGGCGACACGTGGAAAGGCGGATACGATGGCGGATGCGGCGAGGGACGCGATGGCGGGCGCGAGCTTGTATGATGGGTCGTGCGCAGCGCTCGAGGCGCTCCATATCGTGAGCGGGCGGTGGAAGCTGTCGCTTTTGTGGCGGCTGGCGGGCGGGGCGAAGCGCTACAACGAGCTGAAACGCTGCTTGCCCGGCATCACGAACACGGTGCTCACGCGCGCCCTGCGCGAGCTCGAACAGCACGACGTGGTGGAGCGCATCGCGCGGGACGCCGTGCCGCTGCAGGTGGAGTACCGCCTGTCGGCGCGCGGCGAGCACCTGGTGCCCGCGCTCGAGGCGCTGAAAGGGTGGGCCGTAGAGCAAGCGGCTTATGAGCGCGCGCGAGGCGGATGTTTCACGTGAAACATTTGTTCGCTGGCGATATTTCGGGGAGGGGTCAAGTTGTAGCAGCGCGGGCCGCCCGCTACGCGGAAACGCCGCCGAAGCGCGGCTTGCGATCGGCGCCCGCCCTGCGGTCATGCGCAAAAGGGGCAAGCAGGACATTCGTTCGTGGTTCGGGAAGCTGAGTGGAAGGAATGCTGGATATGAAGTGGGATGCGGATACGTATACGCAGGAGTTCTCGTTCGTCGCGGACTACGGTCGCGACGTGTTGGGGCTGCTCGACGCCGCGCCGGGCGAGCGGGTGCTCGACCTGGGTTGCGGCAACGGCGTGCTGACGCGCGCGCTGGCCGATGCAGGATGCGAGGCGTGCGGCGTCGACCTGTCGCCCGAGCTGCTGTCCGTGGCGCGCGCGGCGCACCCCGACCTTGCGTTCTTCGAGGCCGATGCGGCCGACTTCGCGCTGCCGCACCAGGTGGACGCCGTGTTCTCGAACGCCGCGCTCCATTGGGTGAGCGCGCAGCGGCAGCCCGCGGTCGCGCGCTGCGTGCATCGGGCGCTCGTCGACGGCGGGCGGTTCGTGTTCGAGTGCGGCGGGTTCGGCAACAACGCGCTCATCCACGAAGCTCTGGCCGAGACGTTCGCCGCGCGCGGGTTGCGCTACGAGATGCCGTTCTACTTTCCGACGGTCGGCGCGTACGCCGCGCTGCTCGAGGATGCGGGCTTCCTCGTGACGTACGCGGTGCTGTTCGACCGCCCGACGCCGCTTGCGGGCGCGGACGGCATGCGCGATTGGATCGAGATGTTCGTGAAGACGCCCTTCGAGCGCGTGAACGCCGACCGGCCGACGCGCGATGCGATCGTGGCCGACGCCGTGGAGCGGTTGCGCCCGACGCTGTGCGCCGACGGCCGCTGGACGGCCGACTACGTGCGCCTGCGCATGCGCGCCGTCAAGCGGGAGCACGGGCGCGAGCGCTAGCGCGTGCGTCGGGGCGCAAACGACCGCAGCCGCCCCGAGGGACGGCTGCGTCGAATGGCGGCGAAAGAGGGAGGGGTCCCGCCGCCGTGGGTCAGTGGATTGATGCTTAGGCGAAGTCGATCTCGCTGATGACCTTGCCTTGGGCGCACGCTTCGCCAACCAGCTGGCCGAAGGTCACGCAGCGCCCGTGGCTGACGCCGGGGCAGTGCACCGGGTAGTCCTTGCCGAAGAAGTCGCCCTGCACGTTGCCGATGGCGAACAGGCCCTTGACCGGCTGGTCCTCCTCGGTGAGCACCTGCGAGTCGGCGTTCACGTGAAGGCCGAACGGGATGGTGAGCGTGGAGCACACGTTCTTCGTGGCGTAGAAGGGGGCGGTCTTCACCGGCGCGAGCCACTGCGCGGGCACGTCGAAGTCGACGTCCTCGCCGGCCTCGGCCATGCTGTTGTAGCGCTCCACCGTGGCCTTGAACGTGTCGGCCGGGATGTCGAGCTGCTTGGCCAGGTCGTCCAGCGTGTCGGCCTTGATCAGCTTGCCGTTGCCCAACCACTTCTCCATAACGGCGTCGAGGCCGTCGGTGAAGCGGTCGTAGCGCTCGGGCTGCTGCTGCATGATGTAGGTCTCGTAGTCGCTGTCGAAGACGGACCACGCCACGTTGCCCGGTGTGTTCATGCGGGCGTTCGTCAGCATGGGCTCGAACGGCATCTCCGCGCCGTAGCGCTCGCCGTTGGCGTTCACGGCCAGCCAGCTCATGATGAACGAGGTCATGTTGAACTCAAGCGTGTCGAGCGTGAACTGGTGGATCATCGGGGCGGCTTCGCTCTTCGAGATAGCCGCGCCGGCCCAGGCGCCCATGAGCAGGCCGTCGCCGTTGTTGAAGCCGGCCGGAGCGTACACGTTGGCGTCCGAGCGGTTCGAGATGGGGCAGAACACGTCGATCATTTCCTGGTTGCCGCCGATGTCGCCCGTGGCCAGGATGACGCCGTTCTTGGCGTTGTACTGCACGTGCTTGCCGTCCTTCGTGGTGGCGATGACGCCCGTGATGCCGCTGGCCGCGTCGCCCACCAGCTGCTCGGCGCGTGCCTCGAACACGAACTCGGCGCCGTTGGCGGTTGCGGAATCGTACACGAGCTCGCCCAGCGTCACGTTGACCGGCTGGCCGTCGTCGCGGGCGTCGTAGGTCTCGCCGCCGCGCACGAACGATACGGCGTCGGGATACACGCGCCAGTGGTCGGGCAGCGTGGACCAGTTGCCGTACTTGGCCGTGCCGGACAGCGCGGGCACCATGCTCACGCCGTTCTTGGAACCGAGATCCTCGATGTAGTCGAACACCTCGCCGGAGCGCGACGCCCACACGTAGATGAGGTCGTAGTTCGTGGTCTGGTGCGACGCCTGATGCAGGAAGCGCGTGGCAACGCGCGGATCGAGGTCGAAGCCGTTCTCCTTGTGGAAGCGGCTGCCGATGTGGCCCACGTCCACGCCGCGGATGGAAATGCCGGTGTTGCGCTCGATCACGACCACCTTGGCGCCGTTGCGTGCGGCCGCTTCGGCGGCGTTGACGCCTGCGAGGCCGGCGCCCACGATCACCACGTCGTAGTCCTTCGTCTCGGCGATGTCGGTGATGGGCTCAGGCGCGACTTCCCACGAGTGCTTCGTCGTGGCGGTGTCGCCCTTCGAGGACGTGCTCTTCGCGTCGGACGACGAGTCCGCCGACGCGGCGGGGCTGCACGCCGGAAGCGCGACGGCCGCGGCAGCGGCGGCGCCCGTGACGAGTGCACCCTTCAAGAAATTTCTGCGATTGATATCCATGTAGATACCCTTCCCTCCGAACCCCTCGGGGTTCTCTCCCTGCCCGCAACGCGGGCTGCGCAGCATCGAAGTGCGCTGGGATCAGGGTGGCGGAAGGGGCTGGGGCGCACAACGCGCGAATGACCTTATTTCACAATATCAGGTGTCTTCCGTGAGCTATTCGACATGCTCACGTGACTCGGGTGACATGCTCTGATCAGGCGAGAAGACGAAATCGATGAATTCCTGCCGGCCGTGCACGCCCGCCTTCTGGTAAATGTGGCGCACGTGGGTGCCCACGGTGTTCTCCGAAATGCTCAGCCGTTCGGCAATCCAGGGCTGCGTGCGGCCGTACGCCAGCAGCACGCCGATCTCGCGTTCGCGCGTGGTCAGCCCGATGCGGTCGAACCAGGCGTCGATGTGCGCTTCCTGGCTGGCGCCCTCGTCGCCCGACAGCTCGCCGGGGCGCGTGCGGCCGAACAGCATCCACATGTCCTCGCTGCTGAGCAGCAGCACCGTCGCGATGACCACGAGGTAGCCCACCACGGTGGTTTCGGCGGCCACGTTGCCGTGCATGATCTCGTCGTTGCCCACGAGCAGGATGCCCACGAGGGCGCCCACCACGTAGCACAGCACCGCCAGCAGCCGCATAAGCGCGATGGTTTTCAGCGGGTCGCGCGATTGAGCGTAGGCGATCTGCGAGAACGCCACCCAGATGAGCAGGTCGAGGATGGTGTAGCCGCTGATGATGATGGCTCCCGATACCCAGAACAGATCGGTGCCGAACAGAAACGCCATCATCATGAACCCGGCGATCATAGCCAGCAGCCCCACGCGGTACACGGTGCTCGCCCGCCGTTTCCCCACCACGACGATGGCGAACACGAGCAAGGCTGTGATGCCGCGCGCCACCTGCACGAGGATGCCGTTCGCCGAGCCGTCGCTGGCCACCGGCGAGAACGACACGAGGTGCTGCAGGTAGCCGAACCCGGTCATGACGAGGGCCACGGCGCACAAAAGCATCATCGACGTGCCGAGGTGCACCTTCAGGCGCGAGCGCAGCCCGCGCTTCGGCAGCGGGTCGAGCGGCGTCGTGCGGCGATAGGTGCGCAGCTCGGGGGCGAGCGCCACGAAGAACGCGCCCGAGACGAGCGGCAGCAGGGCGGAGAACACGGCCGCCGCTTCGGGAATCATGAACAGCAGGGGCGTGTCGATGATGATGGCGCAGGCGAACCCGCCCGCGACGTACGGGGTGGCGCTGCGCTCGCCGTCGTGGCAGTACGCCGCGCCCCATGCCAGCTGGAAAGCCGCCATGAACGCACCGGCGCACACGCCGCCCGCGGCGAGGGCGATCCAGTTGAGCCGGAGTCCCGCCAGCAGGAACAGCAACGAGCCGGCGGCGCCGAGCGCGGCGAAGGCGAGCGGCACGCGCTTCTGCCCGAGCAGGCTGTTGCAGGCCGCCGGTTTGAGCAGCGCGAGGACGAGCCACGGCAGGCTCAGCCCGAACACGGCCACGGCGGCCAGCTCTGCCATGAACCCCTCCGCTTCGGGGTGCACGAAGAACGCGCTCATGAACAGCGCGTCGAGCCATGCCCAGAAAAACGCCGAGCCGATGATGATTTTGATGCCGGCCGCACCGTGCACCCGTTCCAGCAAATTCATGGGTTCCCTTCCCGTTCTGGGCTTGGATTATACCAGCAATCGTTTCACGGACGCCCGCGCTGAGGAGGTGGTGACAGGAAGGAAGGAAATCGTTGCCCTCTTCCCCTTTTCCTCTTTTCTCCCTTTCCCCCTCTTTCTCTCTGCCCCCCCCCCTCTCTCTCCCTTTCTCTCCGCCTCTCTCCTTGCGCCCGCCGAAAGT